>NZ_NJFZ01000139.1 GCF_002270355.1 Flectobacillus sp. BAB-3569
CGATTACGGTATAGGTTCGGGAAATAATAGCCATGTCATGGCATGGTCGATATTGTACAAAGCCGTAAGTTCGTGACCAATCATGTGTGTAGCCCAGTCGGTTGGCACACCTTTTTGAATCAAGCCATTAAGTGCCATTGTACAGCTCCACATAAAGTTGGCGGCAGCTTCATAATTACTTGGGTCGGCCAAAATCTTTGGTGCAACTTCAATCAAAGTCTGTAAAATACTTTCTGCAAAACGGTCTTGAAGCCAAGCATTAGCAGGATAAGTCATATATTGCTCCAATACGTGTGTGTAAGCATCTACAATACCATTGCGTAACTGACGAACAGGAATACTTTAATTACTTCTGGGTCTAATACTGAGAATTTTGGGAATAAACCTGGTCCGCCCATACTCAGTTTTCTTGTGTTGCTACGCGAGTAACTACTGCACCAGAGTTCATTTCAGACCCTGTAGCAGGTAAAGTCAATACTGTACCAAATGGCATAGCTTGTGTTGTACGGATAGATTTTGCCAAAATATCCCAAGGTTCACCTTCCGMAASCTCCGTTCCCTTCGGAACAATCATGGCAAATGTGGGAAGTATCAGAAACCAAGGGATAGAGGCTAGTTTGGCGTACCAAGTCAGTCAAAAGTAAAATACAAGCCTTACTTTGG
>NZ_NJFZ01000140.1 GCF_002270355.1 Flectobacillus sp. BAB-3569
CTGAAAAGGCTCAGAAGTGCAACAATTGATTTTTTCATGTGATAAAATTGATTCATGATATAGAGAATTGGGCGAGAAAGAAATCTCGTATTTGGGATAAAACACGTTTTWKKWHHAAAAAAAAAAAAAAAACCCCCCCCCCCCCCCCCCCCCGGGGGGGGGGGGGGGGGGGGGTTTTTTTTTTTTAATTTTTTTTGGTAAGAGAAACTTGTCAGCAATTGGCATTAATATCTTGAATATCCAAGTGTTTTAAGTGCCTTACGTTCGCATGTGATGTATTTGAAGCAAGTGGGAGTTG
>NZ_NJFZ01000054.1 GCF_002270355.1 Flectobacillus sp. BAB-3569
CTCACTCTATGAAACACGCTAGCATGAAAAGCTTCTTTACTACGCACTATTCTTATTATTCTCACCTGTAGCCCAAGCTCAATTTATCAAAATCGACAATGGTGTTCTGTTTAGTTCGTTCCGAAATGAGCTCAAGCTCGATATTCTTACTCAAAGAAATACTAATTATGCCACCGCCCTTGGGATTGATTATTTACAGAAAAAGCATTTTTATGTATCTTCTCAARTATTAAAAGGTTTTGCAGGAATTGGTACTCGTGATTTAAAAATGAAATATAGTGGAGAAGTAAATTATATACTTTCAAGAAGACATTGGACAGTAGCTGGAGTACGCCACACGTATGATTTAGAGAGGATAGGACTAACTTCCGAATTAATAGGCGATAATAAAATTTTCTAT
>NZ_NJFZ01000055.1 GCF_002270355.1 Flectobacillus sp. BAB-3569
AATGGAGCTGTCAACACATCATTAACTGCCGTAGCAACTTGTGGATTCAAGTCTGTTTCGTTTGGATTACCATCTTTATCACAATCTAAGGTTTTCCAGCTTGCACTTACATTGCCTATCACTTGGTCTACCTTGTTGTAACTACATCCATCATTGGGATTCGTGTTGTCACCCAATGTTAATGGATTGTCATCGATACCATTAATCTCATCCTTGTTCGTTACGCCATCGCCATCACAGTCGCCAGTACTTGTCGCTACTAAGGTCACTTGTCCCAAGTTTAAGCTACAAGCACTTAGTGGATTCGTATTGTCAGATGTCGTCAATGGATTACCATCCGTACCTATGGCTTCGTCATAGTTTGTTACTCCGTCACCATCACAGTCTGCATTACGCCAAGTAGTACTCGTATTCGCTAACACTTGACCGATGCCCCATACACATGAGTTCGTTGGTTGTGGATCCGTGTTATCTGGATCGCCATCCCCGTCTTGGTCTCCTGCTGCTGGTACACTAATCGTTACTGTAGCACTAGCACATACTTGTGGTGTCACCAAGGTGTTACATACTTGATATACAACTGTTACATTCGTTCCTCCTGGCTCTGTCGCTGATGGAGTATAACTCATGATACCTGTTGTTGGTGCAAACACTACGGTTCCGGTTGCTGTACCTCCTATTCTCGTAACTACATTGCCCAATACTGGTAAGAAGTCATCATTCGATAATACACTTACTGTACTCGTTAGGCCAAACGGAGCTGTTAAAGCATCGTTTGCCGCTGTAGCTGCTTGTGGGTTTGGATCCGTGCCGTTTGGATTACCATCCTTATCACAGTCTCCTGCTAACCATAATGGACTTACATTCGCAAACACTTGGTCTACCTTGTTGTAACTACATCCATCATTGGGATTCGTGTTGTCACCCAATGTTAATGGATTGTCATCGATACCATTAATTTCATCCTTGTTCGTTACACCATCGCCATCACAGTCGCCAGTACTGGTCGCTACTAAGGTCACTTGACCTAAGTTTAAGCTACAGGCACTCAGTGGATCTGTGTTGTCTGCTAACGTCGCTGGGTTTCCATCTGCGCCTGTGGCTTCGTTATAGTTTGTTACTCCATCACCATCACAGTCTGCATTACGCCAAGTGGTACTCGTATTCGCCAACACTTGACCGATGCCCCATACACATGAGTTCGTTGGTTGTGGATCTGTGTTGTCTGGGTCGCCATCTCCATCTTGATCTCCTGCTGCTGGTACGCTTATCGTTACTGTGGCACTTGCACACACATTTGGTGTTACTAAAGTGTTACATACTTGATAAACAACCGTTACGTTAGGC
>NZ_NJFZ01000141.1 GCF_002270355.1 Flectobacillus sp. BAB-3569
CCAATACCTCCTGATTGTTTTTTAGCTTCGGAACACTTTTTATTATAAGTTTTAAATATTAAGTGGTTTTCTTTGACCAAAATTTCTATCAAAAGTGGGTGATCGGGGTTCGACAAATCTCCAAATTTGAAAGCATTTTCTACAAAAGTTAATAGAATCAAAGGCACAATACGGCGATATTCCAAATTGCCCTTGATATTTAATTGCACACACAACCTATTGTCAAAACGTAGTTGATTAAGTTCGACATAGTTTTGTATTTGCGCTACTTCTTTACTCAAATGAACTTCCCTTCCTCATCATCGTCTTATGCATAACGCATAATTTCAGAAAGTAGCATAATGCCACGAGAAAGGTTTTCAGAGTATTGCACAGACTGTGCATAAAAGAAGTTTAGGGTATTGTAAAAAAGTGTGGACTGATTTGTTTTTCAGATTAGTTAACTCTGCTTGTTTGATGGCGTCATTCAAGCGATCATTCTCTTGTTGATTAAATTGTTGTTGTTGTTGTTGAGTAAAAAAAGCTGAGCAAATCGATAAGTAATTGCMMAARACTTAACATTGGTTAACAACTAGTTTATATCTACTTCGTAAGTATCTGTATTTTAGCCCAT
>NZ_NJFZ01000142.1 GCF_002270355.1 Flectobacillus sp. BAB-3569
CGTTGTAAAGAGACATAATATTAAACTAGATGATATATTAAACAATAAGGAAATATGGCAATTCAGAAATGCCGAAATTTATAAGAATGTATAGCAAGAAGAGTTGAATCAAGGAATAATGCACAATATTCATGCATTATTGGGCTTTTGGCGTTCAGCCGTTGGTAGCAGACAAAATGTAATTATGACTTCTTAAGCAACACCATAAACTATTTCACTAACGACTTGTAGCCGAATACCTAGGTAATCGTGCAAAATAAGAATTAAGTTTTTTGTTGAAGGCATAAGGCAACAGGCACAAGGCAAAGAGTCTTAAATTGTTTTAGTAACGATAGATATATTTTGCCGAAAGCTCAAAGCCGTAAGCTCAAAAATTCAATTATATTTTGCGTACCCACTAGTTTTTGAAAATCTGTGTAGCATTACAGTTCAAATTTCTGGATWAAAAGGAGAATCTTTATGTTTTAGGAAAATTTCCAACCAGAAAAACATCCTTTTATTTCTTCTAAAATGAACTTGTTATGTCTTGATTTTGGATGTAAAATAGCAAATTTAATTCGTTTAAGATAGTAGAGTGGTAAGCTTTTTCTAAGTCTGTACAATTCTCCTTGATGATGATATTTCTGGTATTGCACCAATACAGAACTTACATTCCCTCTCATGTAGGCAAATATCTGCTTTTTTAAATCATTCCACGACTCACGATGTTGATGATAAACATAAATATGAGCATCGAAATTTTGGGCGATACTACATTGGTCAATACCCATGAATCGCTAGTGTTTGAGCCCCAGCAGAATAATTTAACGATTAGACTAAGTCCTTTGAACTTAAATCAGCTTCGCAAAATCACATTCGTTTTAAA
>NZ_NJFZ01000143.1 GCF_002270355.1 Flectobacillus sp. BAB-3569
GAATCAAGGAATAATGCACAATATTCATGCATTATTGGGCTTTTGGCGTTCAGCCGTTGGTAGCAGACAAAATGTAATTATGACTTCTTAAGCAACACCATAAACTATTTCACTAACGACTTGTAGCCGAATACCTAGGTAATCGTGCAAAATAAGAATTAAGTTTTTTGTTGAAGGCATAAGGCAACAGGCACAAGGCAAAGAGTCTTAAATTGTTTTAGTAACGATAGATATATTTTTGCCGAAAGCTCAAAGCCGTAAGCTCAAAAATTCAATTATATTTTGCGTACCCACTAGTTTTTTGAAAATCTGCCAACTAGCACCCAAGTCCAATCTATTTTAAATCTTTACCAAGAAACTAGCCACATTT
>NZ_NJFZ01000056.1 GCF_002270355.1 Flectobacillus sp. BAB-3569
CAAAAATTCAAGAATTTATAAACTCGCTTCGCTCAAACAGTATAAATTCATGCTGACGCAAGCAAGTTTACGAAAGTTTAAACAGCTTCAGTTATTGGATTGTGCCTATAATATGCATCCTTGGTCAGAATCTTACTGACCAATTGGCGCAGTAAAACTCATATATAAAATATTGAATTATCCTTGGAGTCGGCAAAGTAGATCGTTATGTTGACGAAAGTGGACGAAGGATTTTCAATAATTTCGAATTTTGGATATCGGATGTTAGATTTCGGAAGAGTAAATTGCTATATTTTTTTAAAATAAAAGTCTTTTACTTTATTTCCGAAATCAGAAATCCCAAATCAGCAATAGGTTGGAATCCTTCGTATAGTTCTGATTCACAACTCATAATTCAGCACTCATAAGTACCTAATTTTTTCTCAATGAAACAATTGATTTTCCTTATTGCTCTAGCTACTCTGGCATGTGCCAACCGTGAAAGTAAGCTTGAGCAGAACGAACCTATTAAACCCTGTGCCTGCGATGGAAAGCCTTTCTTTAAAGTGTTAAAAATACAGCAGGTTCCTAATTCCAATTTTATCAATATCTTCTTCGGCGCTTGCGAAGCGTATCAAGTTAAGTGGGAAGTATTGAAAGACGGGAAGGTACTAGTGACTGGCATAGTAAAACCAACAACCTCTGCAGTAGGAGCTTATCTTGGCTCACTTTCCGAAGGAAACTATATTGCCAGACTCAGTGGGGTTAATTGTAGTGGGAAAAGTGAGATACCATTTCAATTTCGCCCTATCGAGGAGACAAAAAGCTTATCCCAGCAATCACAAATCGCTTATGACAGTTATCCTAATTTCTTCGATAATGTTCCTGTCGAAACACAAACAGATACCTATTCTCCCGAAAAGTTTCCTGCAACACCCATAGCATTATCCCCTGACTCTTTAATGGGAGGTATGCCAACCCCTGCTTTTGCCGTAATTTTTGATAAACCAATTGATGTTTTTCAAAAAAAGGAATCGACCATCGTACCAGAGGAATATATGTGAGTTTGGTTCATCCAGAATATCGCCCTTGTAACGAACGTTACCCCAATATTCAGTATGAAGCCCCGTGTAAAGACGGAACAGGTAAAGAGATTTCGTATGAAGATTTTATCTCAACGATTGAGCCTACGCGACGTGGTTTTTTTGCCTATCCACCTAAAGGAAACTCTGCCGAAGGTGAACAGTACTTTCTTACTCAACCAGAACAAAAACTCTATGAAGCTGGGCTAGATTATCATGGTTCGTTTGGTAGAGGAGATGCCGTTGGAGGAAAAGCTCAAGTGATGTTCCAAACGATGGATACTGAGATGAATATCTCTAATGGACCCGACAATAAGTCGAAAAATAAATATATGGCCTTTTTAAAAGGAATGGGGGATGCCATCACTGGATATGTATTAGCGATGTATTCCAATACCTTTCCTGGAGTAGGTAACTACCAGGCTGGACGTTATCCCAAAAACAAAAACGAATATTCGTCCATAGCTCAAAACCCAATTTGGACAGAAGCAGGTGACAATGGCTTAATTAAGGGTTGGAGACTTACCGATAACCGCAGAATAGTGGAAGCTGAAGAGGTTTCATGTTTGGCTGAAGATGGCTATGAGCAAGGGATGACTCTAAAAACAAAGGAGGGAAGAGCATTAAGAAATATAAATCATTTTGGTAGCAATGCCGATGTAGAACACGCTTTGGCAAAAATTATCCATATTACCGAAACAGGTGCTTATAGGGCACACTTGGACGGTCGAAAATATTGCTCACAAGCTAAAATTATTGCAGACCGTAACCCTCCTTACAATAATACCTCAGGTGGATTTTGGTATAACGATCACGCACAGTATGACCCACAAGGCTTTGGGGCTTATCTTCCGAGACATTTGGCTTTTATGGAGGGAATGATGGTGTTTTTTTCAGGTACTGATATATGGAACATCTGGGACCGTGCCAAACCTGGACTAAATCAAGACCCTTATAATGGTATATTGGGTGCTTTAACCTACCTAGGTACCAAAATCAAGACATCTACAGGAAGTTATTCTATGCTTGATTTACGACCAAATTTACAGTTTATGCTATGGGAATCAGAAATATCCTATGATGGGGGGCGTACTTGGCAACAACATAAAGGAACAGACTTTAAAGCCAATCCACAAGCATTACCATTAAGAATAGCCTATACCAAAGAGGGGAAAATCGCTATTTTTGCCTGTCGTCCCTACAACACCGAAGCTCAAAGCTGTCAATGGCGTGTAAAAATTAATAATCGTTGGATTACAGGTCAAATCACAGAAAAAGATTGGAAGTCCTGCTATCCAGCACAGACAGGAAGAAAAGATTTCTATTTGAAAGTGGAATAGAGGGATGATTTTGTACAATTACATTTCTAATTGAGTGAATTGGGATTGAGTGAATGGGTGATTATTTTAAAATTTATATTCTAATAGTAGAGACGCAATGATTGCGTCTTAAGTCGAGTCATTCTGTCAAAAAATAAAAGAACAAATGAACTTAATATGCGAATCAAGACTATCTCCTAAGCCTAGCCTAAGCCCTAA
>NZ_NJFZ01000149.1 GCF_002270355.1 Flectobacillus sp. BAB-3569
AATTTACTAACCAAAGATATTTGTTTGTCAATTACAATCCACTAAAGAAAGATGAGAATGAAGTATTCAAACGAGCTAATTTTGAAATTCTAAACGAAATGCTCTAAGCATCAAGTGCAGGATTGTAACTCATTCCTGTAACATTACCTCCAGCATCTTTTTGAGTTTACCCACTACGTGTACTTTCTCTGCACTACCGTCTTTAGCCATATTTTCGGCTACACCAAAGTCAACATAAGTACTAGCGTCGGTACCCGTTGACACCAAAATCACCACTGCAATGGCAATGATAATTAGTCCGAAGATGTGTGTTTTTTTCATGATTATTGATGCGTCTTTTTTGAGATTTCGCTTATTTCGAATTGAGAGTTTTTTCGATTTTTGAAATTTTCTTATCCAATGTTACCAGATAAATTACTACGCCCAAAAAGATGGTAACCACCACCGCAACAACCACATAAATGCGACCATCAGCGTATAACTTATCAGCCATTTCTGGCTCACCAGCAGCGTTATCTTGAGCAAAAGAAGCTAGCGAAACTAGCATTAATGTTAAAAATGATAATAACTTTTTCATTTTATCTATCGAGCCTTTAGCTGTTAACTTGAGGCTTTTATTGAGTAAAAGACTTTTATTAATGAGAAATAAGTAAACTCTTATTTAGTGCGGAATGGTA
>NZ_NJFZ01000007.1 GCF_002270355.1 Flectobacillus sp. BAB-3569
AAGCAATAGAAATGCTCTTGAGAATCTTTCTCTGAGAATCGAGCACAATCTTTTTACTTCTAGCTTTAAAAGAGCGAGCTAGAAGATGGGTTTGCTTTTTACCTTTAGTTGAGTGTATAAGTAAATGATTCTTCTTCCATCGGACTAGGAAATCTTGTTCGAAGTTCGTAAACCACTCGATGGTCCACTCATTAGCGTAACCACGGTCAAGCACATGTAGGATGCCTTTTCCTACTTGTGCTTGTAGTTTTTCTAGCATCCGAAACATAATGTTTCGACCATATTCCTTGTATTTACCTCTGGTAGTCCACCAACTCATCTGACATACACTTACAGACTCACCCAAAGCTGAGAGCAACGTACTTGTCCAATGATAACCAGGAACACAAATACGTTTATTAGGAGGAGAATAGTATCCTTTTTTTATCCGTGTTAGTCGTTTTGCCTTTGAGCTTTCTACACTACAAAGCCCTTCCAAAAACCAAGATTCAGCCTTTTCTAGCCGACTATCATCCCAAAGCATTAGCGGACGTTTTCC
The DNA here is from genome assembly GCF_002270355.1 of Flectobacillus sp. BAB-3569. Taxonomy (GTDB): domain Bacteria; phylum Bacteroidota; class Bacteroidia; order Cytophagales; family Spirosomataceae; genus Flectobacillus; species Flectobacillus roseus. The sequence continues at coordinate 539 of NZ_NJFZ01000007.1, forward strand.
CTGTTTTACTAACGATTCAAGCCTTTTTCGAGTTTGACTAAAGAGAAAATTATCAATGATAGTAGATGTCCATTTTTTGGAGCGTAACAGATTACTGATGCGCTTTGTCCCAGCGGGAGCATGTGAAAAACCGCAAATATAGCCACCTAACTCACTAAGCAATAAGCCCATAGAGTTGTGTCGATGCAATAAAATGGCAACTATTAAATCGTAAAAAGTACGAACTAAACGCTTATCCAGAACAGAATCTAACGATAACTGGACGTCAGCAAGATAAAGATCAAGTTTATGAAGAAGTAAATGAGAGAGTCTTGACTTACTCGATTTTATGTCATTATTTTGTAGAAATGCTTTATGCATAGAAACCTCCTGTTTGTTTGTGTTTGTCGTAATTCACAAAGTAAACAAGGAGGTTTCGTTTTTAAAAGTCTTCACGAAAAATTCGGGATGACTCATGTTTGATATTGAATCTGTTTGAGAGACATAGAGTAATAATCACTCATTCACTCAATCAAAACTCACTCAATTTGGAACGTCTCAGACGCAACTGCATCTACTCATCAATATTCGTAGTCTTGGCTGGTTTTTCAAATTCCCATTCACTGCGAATGAGTTTGGTGTTGCTAGGATAAGTCTCGTTTAGCGTATTGGCATCGTACACACGTCCGTTTTTCACAACCATTTTAATGCTATTCGAATTGCGAATATTTTCTAAAGGGTTTTTGTCCAAAATCAACAAATCGGCTAGTTTTCCTTTTTCGATACTTCCTAAATCTTTATCCAAACCTAAGGCTGTAGCACCCAGAATAGTTGCTACTTTCAAGGCATCATGCGTTTTCATGCCTCCACTTTGCATCGACCATAGTTCCCAGTGATAACCCAAACCTTGGAACTCTCCATGACTACCAATACCTGCCAATGAACCATTTTCTACCATTGATTTCATAGATTTGGCGTGTTTTTGGAAAACGTGTTCTTCTGGTAAAAACCAACCACTCACACGTCTAGTTTTCTCGGCTAATTCTTCATACGGCATGAAGTATTGCATCTTTTTGTCATGATAAGGGTCTTCTGTTTCGAAGTAATAAATTTCAGCAAATGGACCACCATAGGATACTAATAGCGTCGGAGTTACCGCCATTTTTGAATATGATATAGATTTTACTAAATCATTGTACAATGGATATACGGGAATGGTATGTTCATGTCCAGGGTATCCGTCTAACATATTCGTAATGTTCAATTTGAGATTCAAACCACCTTCGGTCGTTGGCATCAATTGTTGTTCTTTCGCTGCCTTAATTATCCACTGACGAGTCTGGCGATTACCTGTCAAATACATTTTGATGTATCTAGTGTTAAAATACTTGCTGTATTGTTTGAGGGCATTGCTTGCACCTGTTGAGTCTTTGATATTATAGGACCAAAAACCAACCCCTGGACCTGTTGAGTACACACGTGGTCCAACCATTTTGCCAGCTTCTACCATATCGCTATAAGTCAATATGTCAGTAGTGGCAGTTTGCGGGTCACGAGTTGTGGTTACACCGTAAGCGAGATTAGCAGCATAAATCCAAACCTGATTTTTTTGAATACCCCATTGTGGCCACATGTGCGAGTGAGTATCTACAAAACCTGGAATAATCGTTTTTCCACTCACATCTACAACCTTGGCACCTGATGCTTTGAGCGTCCCACTTTTTCCTACAGCTTTGATTCGATTGTTTTCTATCAATACATCCCCATTGGCAATTACCTCTTCTCCTTTCATGGTAATGATACGACCACCTCTCAACAAGATGGCAGATTGAGGAATATCTTTTTCGTAATATACCTTAATCTCTATTTCTAAAGGTTTGTAAGTATCGTCAGCTTTTTTGACTGGAGCTTTAGCAACTTTTGGTTTGGCATCAGTCTTGATTTTTACGGTATCTGTTTTTGCTTTACTGATTGAATCAGCTTTGGCTTTTTCTTGTGCTTTCTTTGCTGCTTTTACACTATCATCAAAAGCCACCGATTTATCAAAGTCATACTCAAAATGATAACGCCCTAATGCCCAACGGATTTTCTTAGAATCGCTTGACCAAGACGGAAACTCCCCACCTAAATCAGTCAATTTTTTGGCTGGAAATTGCGCTGAAGAAGCATCTGCTACAGAAATAGAAACCGTTTTGCCCGTTTGAGGAATCGTCATCGAGTAAATATCATTGTTAATCTGCGCCAACGCTTTTTCTCCATCAGGGGACATTAATACTCTGGATGCGTTTGATGCACGATTCACTTCCATTGCCGAAGCTGTACGTTCTGAAAGCATACAGTTATGCACAAAATCTTCTCCCTCGATGCTCATTCCGTAAGTAGTAATACCCGAAACTTTCGCATGAGTTTTTTCGTCTGTACCATCCCATTTGATAGACACTACACTTCCATCGGCTCCGCTGAGATATATTCTATCTGTTTGTTTTTCGACAAAATGAGGATATTCTCTTCCTTTAGCTTGGTCGATTACGGTAATATCACTGCCTTTGGTTTCAATCCAGCATAATTCATCTTCAGAACCATTAGCCACAGGACCTACAGATTCTTTGTAAGCACGCATTTTACTACGAATAAAAACTATTTTATCATCCTTCGGAGCATATGCTGGTTGACTGTAAAGGGCTGGCACAGAGGTGATTTTCTGTAGATTGCTTCCATCTGCTTGAACTTTGTACAAACTTCCTCCTTGGGCAGTCCATGTCACAAAAGTGATTTGACTTCCATCGTTTGACCAAGTTGGTTGAGCTTCTGTAAACTCCAAATTAGTTAAACGCTTTGGCGTACCTTTGGGATAATCAGCCACATACAATCTGTTTAGTACTGTAAAAGCGATTTTCTTACCATCTGGCGAACTCACTACGTCTCTAATTTGGGTTGCCAATGTACGAGTAGTATCACTAATAGGATATTTAAACTCTAATCTTGGTCCCATTTCGATATCCATATCTACTGTAAATGGAATCGGCGTTGGAGCACCTCCATTCAAAGCTATTTTGTAGATTTTTCCACCATACGAAGCAATAACAGCTTGATTATCTGGCGTAAAAGTCATCGAAGGCAAAACGCCCATCGTGGCGATTGACTCTTGGTCGTCACGTTGTACAGGATACGCTAACCATTTTTCATCGCCCGAAACGAGGTTACGAAGTACCAAACCTGTTTTATCTTCAAAACGAGAACCATACACTAGCCATTTGCCATCACCCGAAATCGTTGGGGTAAATGCCGAACCATAGCGAGAGGTAATGGTAGTGCGTTTGCCGTTGTCACGGTCATACATCCCAATTTGGTATTGTGGAAACATGGCATTGTAATTCCAAGCACCATTGCGTTGCGAGAAATAGATATATCGTCCATCAGGGCTAACCGCAGGGTCGATAGTTTTTAGGGTAGCAGGTTGATCAATCAACTGAACACCGCCTCCTCCATCTTTATGAACCATCCAAAGTTGGACATTCATACGGCCTTTGGCAAATACAATATAGTTTCCGTCTGGCGTCCAATCTGCTGCTTCGTAGTTTTGGTCACGGTCTTTGGTCACTTGAACAGTATCTTTTTTCTCAAAATCAATCATCCAAACATTGTCCGAACCACTTCTATCAGAGATAAACAAAAGTTTTTTCCCATCAGGACTATAGCGTGGATGAGTATCAAAAGCCAAACCTTTGGTAATATTTTGGGCTTTTCCACCAGTAGCAGGAATCGAATACAAGTCGCCCATGTGGTCAAATACCAGACTTTTCCCATCTGGACTTATATCCAATGACATCCAAGTACCTTCATCAGTTTGGTATTTGAATTTTCGAGAAGCTTTTAGCGGTAAATCTTTATAACGAACATACTTGGTCGTATCTTTTTTGACACTGTCGCCCGTTTCCTTGGTTAGAGAAAGACGCTGTTGCCTTTCGGTCATGCCGACCGCCGCAAAGGCACTCAATCCAAGAGCAAGGGCAAGGTTTTTTAGTTTAGTTTGATTGATAAAGGTAGGATTCATGATGAAATCACAAGTTAAAGTGAATGGAGATGAGATTTAGATTTATTCATTTAAAATAACAATAAGTCTAAAATACAAGGTGTTCGAGAACTTTCAAAGTGATTCCAAATTCCAATCATCTTACCAGCCAACTAAAATCAGTATTTTATCATTGTTAAAATTGGGAGAAGGCCGTAATATTGCGCTCATGAAACAACAAGCTATTATTTTAGGTTGAATAAATAGCTTTATGTTTTCGAAAACAGTAAACCCAACAAATCATGAACAAAGTTGACCTTGCTGCCTTGCGAGAGAATTATACCAAGGGGAGTTTGGATGTGTCAGATGTATTACCCTCTCCTATTCAAGAGTTTCATAAATGGTTTAATCAAGCCGTTGATAGCCAGATTCTTGAACCTAACGCTATGCACCTTTGTACGGTTTCGCCCGATGGCAAACCATCCGCTAGAATTGTACTCCTAAAAACCTTAGATGCCACTGGTTTTACTTTTTATACTAATTATCAAAGCCGTAAAGGACACCAAATGGATGCGAATCCTAACGCGTGTTTGACATTTTTCTGGGGTGAACTAGAGCGTCAGGTACGTATTGAAGGAACGATAGAGAAGGTTGATGCTAAAGATTCTGACAATTATTTTGCCGTGCGACCAAGAGGTAGCCAAATTGGTGCATGGGTATCTAACCAAAGTCAGGTGGTGGAAAATCGTGAGGTATTGATTGAGAAAGAAAAAGCCTTTATTAAGAAATTTGAAGGTCAAGAAGTACCACGTCCTGATCATTGGGGCGGGTACAGATTAGTACCAACTTATATCGAATTTTGGCAAGGTCGCCCATCACGCCTCCACGATCGAATTGCTTACACGCTCGAAGAATCAGGTAATTGGAAAATCGAAAGACTTTCTCCGTAGGGATTTGGTATTGATTGAATGAGTGATTTTAATATGCTAAAATCACTCATTCAATCAATCACTAAATAACCTCTCTTCATCCTTTTTTTCTTCTCTAGCCATTGGCAAGGTATTTGTATTTCTATCAAATAGTCTTTAAATTGCTCTTATACCATACCAACCTACTAGAGACATGAGCTTTTTTAAAAATCCAGCTTGGCTTACGAAATATGTCTATCCTTACGCTACCGTAGATGATATTCCTGAAGAGGTATATGCCACTATCAATCAAAAACTCCATAAACTTGTTGATTTTGAAAAACCAGAGGTAAGCATTGTCATTGCTTCTTGGAATGAAGAGGTGAATATGCTCCCAACCATTGGCTCTTTGGCAGACTCTACTACAAAGATTCCTTTCGAAATTTTGGTAGTCAATAATAACTCTACCGACCGCACACAGGAAGTATTAGACAAGCTCTATATTCGTAGTTGTACGCAGACAATTCAAGGTTGTGGCCCTGCTCGTCAGATGGGTTTGGAACAAGCCAAAGGCAAATATATCTTATCCGCTGACGCAGACTGTATGTATCAACCCGAATGGATAGATCAAATGATTAATGCGCTTCGTCCAGACGATGTGGCTGTGGTTTATGGCCGATATTCATTTATTGCCAATGAACAAACGCCGCGTTGGAAACTTGCCATCTATGAAATGATGAAGGATATTATGGCCGAAATACGTCAGTTCAAGAGACCTTATCTCAATACCTTAGGAATGACCATGGGGTACAAAACGGCACAAGCACTGAAGGTTGGCTATGTGATGCGTCATGTACGCGGCGAAGATGGTCGTTTGACCTTTGATTTAATGCAGTTTGGAAAGGTAGTTCAGGTAAAAAGTAGTAAAATCAGGGTATGGACAGGCACACGTACGCTAGACAAAGATGGAAGCTTTTTTAATATGGTGGGTAGTAGAATAGTGAAAGAAATAAAAAGGATATTTACCTATTTGAGTCCACTCAAACCACACGATACCAAAACCTCTTAATGAATTTGTGAGGCTGATAAATGGCGGAAAATTGATTAAAATTTGTCAGCTCGATACAACTTTTGTACTTTTATCGGATAAAAACCCCTCAAGGTCTTGTACAAAATCTTAGAAGTAAGCTTAGGGTAATTTCTTGACTATTTTAGAAACACTCAATTTTAATGTCAAGTATTACAACATTGTATCAATCACAAAAACAATATTTGGAATGATTATCGAACCAAGAATGCGCGGATTTATCTGCCTAACAGCACATCCTGTAGGTTGTGAACAAAATGTAATTAACCAAATCAACTACGTAAAATCAAAAGGTAAAATCGACGGTCCTAAACGTGTATTAGTAATCGGAGCTTCGACAGGTTTTGGTTTGGCATCACGAATTACCAGTGCTTTTGGGTCAGATGCGTCAACAATTGGTATTTTCTTCGAAAAACCATCTTCACCAGGCAAACTGGCTACTCCCGGCTGGTACAATACTGCTGCATTCGAAAAACACGCTCAAGAGGCTGGTTTGTATGCAAAAAGTATCAATGGCGATGCTTTTTCTAACGAGGTAAAAGAAAAAACGCTTGCCCTTATCAAAGAGGATTTAGGTCAAGTCGACTTAGTTGTATATAGCTTGGCTTCGCCAGTTCGTACCGACCCTACTACAGGTATTACTCACCGTTCGGTCTTGAAACCAATCGGTGCTCCTTTCAAAAACAAAACGGTTGATTTCCACTCTGGAAAAGTAACTGAAATCTCTATTGACCCTTGTACAGAAGAAGACATCCAAAATACAATCAAAGTAATGGGTGGCGAAGACTGGGAAATGTGGATTGATAGCTTGAAAGCGGCTAATTTATTAGCGCCAAATGCTTTGACAATCGCTTATTCTTATATTGGACCAGAATTGACAGAGCCAGTATATCGTAAAGGAACTATCGGTCGTGCTAAAGACCATTTGGAAGCTACGGCTTTCACTATTGCTGATAAATTGAGCGATATTGGTGGTAATGCGTATGTTTCTGTAAACAAAGCTTTGGTAACCCAAGCAAGTTCGGCGATTCCTGTGATTCCTTTGTATATTTCGTTATTGTACAAAGTAATGAAAGCAGAAGGTATTCACGAGGGTTGTATCGAGCAAATCCAACGTTTGTATAGCGAGCGTCTTTACACCGGTGGCAACGTACCAGTTGATGAAAAAGGTCGTATCCGTATCGACGATTGGGAAATGCGTGCAGATGTACAAGCTAAAGTGGCAGCACTTTGGGAAGAAGCAACTACCGAAAACTTACCAAGCATTGGTGATTTGGAAGGATATAGCAATGACTTCTACAATTTATTTGGCTTCAAAGTAGGCGGTGTAGATTACACTGCAGATACTAATGAAGTAGTAGAAATCCCAGGCTTACAGGTATAGAATTAGTGAATTGTGAATTAGTGAATTGGAAGATTATTATTCACTAATTCACAACTCACTAATTAGGGTAATATTAAGATTTTTAAACAATTTCGGATTTAAGATTTCCGATTTCGTAAATATTGTAGAAAAGGATTCAAAAAAGGATATTTTACCTCTCAAATCCAAGATGCAATAACTGAAATTGTTGTTTTTGTAATCCTTCGTACACTACTAATTCACAATTCACTAATACACAATTCACTAATTAAATTAACGCTGAAAGGTCTTTTACTCCTATTCTTTTATAACTCGTAAAGCCCTCGCCAAAGGTAACGCCAATGGCATGTCCCATCTCACGATTGCGCGCTTCTGTAAATTTCAAAAACTCTGGAGAAGACAAATAAGATTCTGGTTCTTTCGAGCTAGGGTCAAAGAATTGACTTCTGAATGCACGAATTGAAGCTTCTTTCTTATCCCAATAAGCCGTAATATCTACTACAAAATCTGGTTGAATATAACGGTCTTGAATATAATGATAGACATTTTTTGGACGCCAAGCAGTTTGTGGTGTACCATCGTCTTCGAAGGTTTCAATCATGCGCAAACCTGCTTTAAAACAAGCATCTGCCGCCAATTCAGCACCTTTGATATGGTCGGGATGACGGTCGAATATAGCATTTGCCAATACAGTTTCAGGCTTATAACGACGAATTACGCGGATTAACTTCATCAAATGTTCTTCGTCATTGACAAAAAAACCATCTCTAAAGCCCAAATTCTCACGAGCATGAATTCCCATAATCGCTGATGCCGCATCTGATTCGGCTTGGCGGATTTCAGGCGTTCCACGAGTACCTAATTCTCCACGTGTAAAATCAACAATACCCACTTTTTTACCTTGGGCAATATGAGAACAAATTGTTCCTGCACAACTCAACTCTGCGTCATCTGGATGCGCAGCCATCACCAAAATATCTAATTTCATTTAATGGAATATCTATCTAACAATTTTGAATTACTTGAAAAATCTAATTGAGACAATGTTTAACTTAAAGCTCAATTTCTTTTGAACAAATAAAATAAATCAAAAATTCGACCATTATCCACTTGCCATTAAAATTTTTCATTTTAATTGATTCTTAGTCTTCGTCCAATCTTCAATTTTGTTGATGAACTCATCCCATTTAGCTTTGTAAGCTGTTGTATTGAAATATTAGCAAAGTTGGCAATAGATGCCAAAGTATCTCCTTCGCGAATCGTTACCCATGTTGTGGTACGATATTCTTCTTCATTTTCTACATTTTCATTAAACTCATTGGGTAAAATTTCCCCATAAGTATCAAATACCCTTGCCGAAATCATGACATGTTGATCAACAGGCTTGGTATTTTTTCCTGAAAATGAAAACACATAGGTTGGGTTAAAAGCCTTTCCTTCGTAACGGGTTTCATAATGAAGGTGCGACCCCGTACTTCTTCCTGTATTCCCCCCTTTTCCGATGACATCACCAGCCTTGACATAAGTACCCGACTCTAAAAACTTCTGTGATAGGTGACCATAAAGCGTCTCCAAACCATTATAATGCCTTACTACCAAGTATTTCCCATAACCTCTCCCATCGTATCCTGACACCCTTACAATCCCATCGAAAGTAGAATATACAGGGTCGCCAATATTCAAATCTAAGTCCACTCCCGCATGCAAGCGACGCCAACGTGGACCAAAATTGGAGGTAATGTCTCCAGAGTTCAAAGGAGATGACCAATGATATCCCATCGCATCATTATACAATTCGATGTCAACGACACCTTCAAAGTTTTTGACATTAATTCCATAAGGATCAATATTTTTGGAAGACCAAATCGAATAATACGTTGCCACCATAGCCACATCATCTGAACCATTGATTTTAACAGTTTCTATTACCTCGACTGGACGAATATCTCCTTCATCCACCGACGTTGTGTCAAAGGCACTTACCGTAGCATTGATTGCACGGATAGGCTCATATCGATTGCGTGAGCCGTCGGTAACACTTTGTTGAGCAGAGGTTTCGTATTCGGGTTTGAGCTGTAAAGGAGGAAGGAATTCTTCTTGTTTGGTAGTTTTAGCGGGTGCAGTTACAGTCTGTTTATTGATTTTTGTCTGTTTTTTGTAACGTCCATTCTCATTTTGAGCCAAAGATTTGACTTGACAAAAACCGAGCAATACCAAAGACAATACTATTACTTTTTTCATAAAAATTAACTCTAGGGTCTGATTTCCAATAAATTGCTCACAAATCAGCAAGCTTTTTCTGATAAACAATTCTTTGTTTTCAATTAGTGATATACAAGTAAAACCAGAATAAAAGAGTTTTAGTATTTGGTCTAAGGAAATCTTAATGAAAAAAGGTCGAGAGGTAAAAGTAAAGAAATACTAGATTCTCCGAAAACAAAAAGCGAGACTACCCGATGGGTAATTTCGCTTCTATACTAGAAATTAATAATATCTTTTTGTCTAATGAATACGCAAACGGCGACCTGCACGCAAGTTTGAGCTTAACTTCATTCCATTCATTTTTGCTAAACGTTCTACCGAAATACCAGCACGGTTAGCAATAGAGTAAAGCGTATCACCCGAGCGAGCTACAGTCCATGCAGTACGGCGAGTAACAACTTTGTTACCAGCATCGCCATATTCGTTACCCAAAGCCAAGCCATAAGTATCAAATACACGCGCCGAAACCAACAAGTGGTCAGACACTGGCTGAGTGCCTTCGCCTGCAAAGTTCATCACATATGTAGGATTGAAAGGGTTACCTTCGTAACGTGTTTCGAAGTGCAAGTGTGAACCTGTACTACGACCTGTATTACCTCCTTTTCCGATTTCGTCTCCTGCTTTTACAAACATTCCTGACTCATAACCTTTGCGTGAAAGGTGACCATAGAGTGTTTCTAAACCGTTGTAATGTCTTACTACCAAGAAGTTTCCGTAACCACCACCATCGTAGCCAGATACCCTTACGATACCATCAAATGCCGAATAAACAGGGTCTCCCGTTTCGAGGTCTACGTCTACACCTGCGTGCAAACGACCCCAACGTGGGCCAAACTGAGAGGTCAATTTTGGTGCATTGGTAGGGGCACTCCAATAACGCCCTTGCTCTTTATTAAAAAGCTCAAGGTCAACTACATCATCAAAATCTTTGACATCGATTCCATAAGGGTCAATAGTGTTGGTATCCCAAATAGAAAAATAAGAAGCAACCGTTACAAAGTCGTCACTTCCTGAAGGTTTCATCTCCTCCTCTATCTCTATCACTAAAGGCTCTCTTTCGTCAATTGATGTAGTATCAAATGCACTTACAGTAGCGTTAACTTCTCTCACAGGTTCAAATTTTTGACTTCCCGCCGTGGTAGTAGCTTGTTTTTCTACTACTTCAAATTCATTTCTGAATTGAAGTTTGGGCATTTCATCAAGCAAATCGTCCTGCTTTTTTTCTTTTTCCTTGTAAAGTCCAGTATTGTCCTTGATTTTAATTTTAGGATTGTTTTTAAAACTACCCTTCTCTTGCGACCAAGCCACCATAGCTGTACATACAAAAAATGCAGTAAGAAAATTACTTCTTATATTCATTGTATTGTATTTATAGTTATCGAGGAATTTGAGTAGTAAACGTAATTATTGAACTGATTCGCATCTACTACCCAAAATTTCATAACTAGTGTAATTCATTTGCAGCCAACCAACGTTCAGCGTCCAAAGCGGCCATACAACCTGTACCTGCGGCTGTTACTGCCTGACGGTAAATGTTGTCTTGTGCGTCTCCACAAGCAAAAACGCCTTCGATATTAGTGTTTGTTGAGCCCTTAATTGTCTGGATATATCCTGCTTCGTCTAAATTCAAATAGTCTTTGAAGATATCTGTATTTGGTTTGTGACCGATGGCTACAAAGAACCCTGTAAGTGTCAAATCAGTCGTTTCACCTGTTTTCACATTTTTCAAACGAGCACCTGTTACACCTGAAGCATCACCCAAAATCTCATCAGTTTCTGAATTCCAGTGAACTTCAATTTTAGGATTGTTCAATACACGTTTTTGCATAATCAATGAAGCACGTAGTTCTTCACGACGAACAATCATGTGTACTTTTGAACAGATATTGGCCAAATAAGTAGCCTCTTCTGCAGCCGTATCGCCACCACCTACGATAGCAACTACTTGGTTACGGTAGAAGAAACCATCACAAACCGCACACGCTGATACCCCTAAACCGTTATATTTTTTTTCTGATTCTAAACCAAGCCATTTTGCTGAAGCACCTGTTGCGATAATAACCGCATCAGCAGTAAGTTCAGTGCTTTCGTCAATTACTACTTTTTTAGGAGAAACTGAGAAATCTACAGAAGTAGCCATACCAAAACGAATATCAGTTCCAAAACGACGAGCCTGATTTTCTAAATCTTGCATCATTTGTGGGCCTTGGATACCATCTGGATAGCCAGGGAAGTTTTCAACGTCATTAGTGATTGTTAGCTGACCGCCAGGTTGACTACCTTGGTACATTACTGGTGCTAAACCTGCACGTGATGCGTAAATTGCCGCAGTATAACCTGCTGGCCCTGAGCCTATAATAAGGCATTTAATATGTTCTGCCATTGTAATATTTAAGATATTTACTGGATTGATTTTTATTAGAAACCTCTAAAAATCAGAAGATTTTGACTTATACATTAGGGAAATGGCATCCAGCAAGGCCTACCCCCAAATATATGTCTACAGAATAAACACATTTGAGAATACAAAAATTGCAGATTAATGCCAAAACGCCAAATTCTTTTGAATCAAAGCCATGAGAATAACTTTGGAGTTTCAGAGCTCAGTATCAGATTAGGAAAAAATAGTATCCGTTTTTCAAAAAATTCCTCTATCCATCAATTAGGCGACCGAATATATTTAGAACCAATTACCAACAACTAATCATTTATTAACTAAGTAATCGTGCAAAATAAGATTATAAGTTATGTGTTTAGGCAACAGGCACAAGGCAAAGAGTGGTAGCAATGTTTTTTAACGACCACAGACATGCATTTTTCCCAAAGCCCACTGCTGAAAGCCCATAGCCGAAAGCCCAAAGTACAATCTTAAATTTTATTTTGCCCACTAACTTAAAGACTAGTTTTTTTGCATATCTGTAGTGTTCTATGCAAAAAAAGTGCAAAAATTAATCAAATTTGTAAATAGAGGGCATGAAGAGAGCGAAAAATAGCACAAAAGCAAGCAATTAACTATTTTCAAGAGATATATCATCACTATCCAATTTTATGAAAAAACTACTGACCAATTTAACATTCTGGGTGCTTACTGCGATTGCAGCGGGTATTTTGTTAGGGCATTTTGCACCAGACATTGCATTACATAAGCTTTTTGAAAATGCTATCAAATTCAAGCTTTTGGGCAACGAAGTCAGTATTGGCAATACCTTTAGCGAATTTTTGAGTGGGATCTTTATCAGTATTGTCAAGCAATTTATTAACCCAATCATATTCTTGACCATCACTCTAGGAATCGTGAGTATGGGTGATTTAAAAAAGGTAGGAAAATTAGGAGGAAAAGCACTTTTATACTTTGAAATAGTAACAACTATCGCCTTGCTAGTTGGGATTATCGTAGCCAATGTGATTCGTCCTGGAGATGGCGTGGTGACCGATGCCATCAAAGGCGGAGATATCTCCAAATACACCAAAGGCGCTTCTGAATTTAGTTGGATGAAATTCTTTTGGGATAATAGTACTTTGCAGGTTTTGTTATTAGCAATTATCCTTGGCTCAGTATTAAACTATGTTAGTGGAAAGGATAAAATTATTGAGGTATTTCAGAAGGTATCAAAATACATCTTTGCAGGTCTGCATACAGTCATGAAATTAGCACCAATTGGAGCCTTTGGAGGAATGGCATTTACCATTGCGAAATACGGATTGAAAACCCTTATTCCTTTGGCCAAACTCATGGTTACGGTGTATATCACGATGGGCGTTTTTGTATTTGTGGTACTGTTTTTTATTCTTCGTTATTACAAAGTAAATCTTTGGAAGTTTTTGAAATACATCAAAGAAGAACTTCTTATCGTGTTAGGGACATCATCTTCCGAAGCTGGATTACCTTCATTAATGGAAAAACTCGAAAGAATGGGCTGTGGCAAATCGGTAGTCGGGTTGGTCGTACCTGCTGGATATTCTTTTAACTTGGATGGTACAACCATTTATCTTTCGATGGCAACGATTTTTTTGGCTCAGGTCTTCAATGTTCACCTGAGTTTGGAGCAAATATTTACTATTATTGGCATCTTGATGGTAACTTCCAAAGGAGCTGCGGGCGTTACTGGAAGTGGATTTATCGTATTGGCATCAACACTTACTGCAGTGCATGTGATTCCTGTAGAGGGACTAGCTCTACTGTTGGGTGTTGACCGCTTTATGTCTGAGGCTCGCGCCATTACCAATTTTATAGGCAATGGAGTTGCTACGATTTTCTTGGCCAATAATGAAGGAGAATTTGACCACGAAAAAATGAAAAAAGCTTTCGACCAAGAAGGTATTTTGTCTTAGCAAAAAATAATGCGGAGATTAAAAGACTTTCAGCCCCAAAAGCCTTCGGTTATGAGTCTTTTAATCTCTATGATTTCGGTTGATAATTGTCAAATAATACCTTGCTTTCAATCCTACTATCGGCTTTCTATCCTTGATAGTCCTCTGTTTTTCTTCCGCATTTTGTGTAGGTTTCAACACAAATATTACTGAAAAAATCAATAGTGAAATCTGAATAATGATTAACAATTGGTCCATAGGTAAGTATGTTTGTAGTGATTCTATACCTTTTTAGACATCCCCAAAATAGAAAACGTTGCTCCACTGCGACAACATGGCAATATGTGTAGCCATAGTTAAAGTTTTTGAGTGAAAAGATTAAAAAATAGCTTAGGATGTATTATTTTAGTTCAAACAAATGACTAATGTTACCTCTAATCTATGAGTTCTGATAAGGACTTTTCTTGAATTTATTCCTAGCTTAGTATATTCCATTCGCCCAAGTAGTATCAATACAAATCCTTAAATACGTTTTCATCAAAACTGTCAACGCTTGGCTTAAACACGAGAAAAAATACGACTACCATTTTGTATATATTAGCAGTGTTCAGATTGCGGATTTTATCACTATTTCTGCCTTTGTTCACTAGCAATTCAGTATTTCAAATGATCATAAAATCACACTTAAACTTGTAAGTATTTTCTACCTTTTGGTGCTGAATATTGAATTTTTTGTATATTCAAACAATTTCGGTGTTGTACGTAATTGAGGCTTGGCAAGGTTTTTGTCAATCAATGATTTATTGAACTATACTTTGTTTAAGATGCTAAAAAATTCATGGTTAATCCTCCTTATTTTGATTACAGGAGCTTGTAAGTTGGAAGACCAACTTGTTTATCCTGAATTAACGATAAGGCCCAATTGGATTGTAACCGACTATAATGCCACCATAACAGCTGAATTTGTCAGCTTAGGAAATGCGTCCATTAATGTCTATGGGATGTGCTGGAACAAGACTGGAGAGCCCACTACACGTGACTCCTTGATAAGTTATTCGGGGCAACCATTGATAGAAGTATTTTCGAGTAGCTTGAGTAATTTATCGCCTGCTACCACCTATTATGTACGTGCATTTTCAAGAATTGGGCTAAAAACTTCTTACTCAAATCAAATAACGCTCAAGACATTACCCATTCAATTACCCAATGTATCTACAGGCAGTGCCTCCGATGAAGGGATAGGGACCTTAAATGTTCAAGGGACACTCAACCTACAAGGCGCTTCTGTTGTTACTGAATATGGACATTGCTGGGGGCTTTCAACACCTACCATAAACAATCAGCGTACCATTCTTACGTCTACCCTATCTCAAGGAAATTTTACTAGTCAACTTCGTGGTTTGAGTAACAATACTAAGTATGTCATTCGAGCGTATGCAAAAAATGCCACAGGAGTATCCTACGGAAATGAAATAACTTATATAACGTCTTGTAAATCAGCACCAACAGTCGTATCTAATATCATTGATAATATTTCGGCACAAGGAGCGATAGCCAACGGGACTATTTCTAATATTGGTTGTTCGGAAGTAACAGAATATGGGCATTGTTGGAGTACTACTCCCAACCCTACTACTGCCAATCCTCGAACCATATTTAAACAAGGCTCTGCTGGAGCGTTTAGCAGTGCGTTGTCGGGCTTAAGTTCAAAAACAGCTTATTATGTTCGAGCATATGCCATTAATTCCCAAGGAATTAGTTATGGCAACCAAGTATCAATTATTACGCTTTAATGGGAGTTACAACTAAACAAATTTTATATTTATCAGGGATAATTTTTAGCGGTATTATTCTTGGGATATTTGTTGCCAAAACCCAAATTATGGGAGCAGCAACCATTATTGCTTTACCCTTTGTAATTGGATATTTGATTGCCATTTTTCGTAATCCAGTTTTGGGGGTTTATACAGTATTAGTTTTTTCATTTTTTGTAAATGGCGTAGGAAGATACGCCAATGCAGGCCCTTTGGGGCTTTCTGTTGACGTTTTTTTGGTAATAGCCCTATTAGCAGAGTTCTTTAAAGGATTTGAAGGTGATCCTTGGCCTGACATGAAGCGCAACCCTATTCTGATTGCGATTTATGTATGGGGAGCCTATTGTATGCTAGAGTTTTTCAACCCAGAAGCTAGAAGTAAGGAGGCGTGGTTTTATGCGATGCGTGCGGTGATTTTGTACCTAATTCTGATAGTTGTTTTAGGAATCGTACTTATGCGCACAGAAAAGCATTTGGACCGAGTATTAAAAATCTGGATGATAGCTTCTTGTATAGCAACGTTATGGGGCGCTCGACAGCTTTTTGTAGGCCTTGACCGCTTTGAACAAGCTTGGATGGACTCAGGCAATGCTACCACACATATGTTGTTTGGGAAGTTAAGAGTTTTTTCTTTTTACTCTGATGCGGGGCAATATGGTGCAGCCATGGGACATATAGGATTGATTTGTATTTTATTAAGTCTTTCTCCCTTTGGCAATCGAAACTTCAAGCTTTTTTACCTCACAGGAGGATTATTCTGTTTGTGGGGGATGTCCATCTCAGGTACACGAGGGGCACTATTTGTGGTTATGGGGGGCTTTATGGCATATTTGGGAATGTCCAGAAACTACAAAATGCTAGTAATTGGAGGAATCGCAGCCGTAATGTTTTTTGGGATGCTCAAGTTTACCAAAATTGGGCAGAGTAATTACCAAATCAACCGTATGCGCACAGGGCTTGACCCAAATGACCCTTCGTTGCAGTTACGCTTGATTAATCAGGCAAAACTAAGAGGATATCTTGCATCCAGACCCATTGGCGGTGGTATTGGGTCAGCAGGTTTTTGGGGGACACGTTTTTCTCCTGGAACATTCCTAGCAGTAACCGCCCTAGATAGTTGGTATGTCAAAATTTGGGCAGAATGTGGTGTAGTTGGACTTTATGTGCATATTGGAATGTTACTCACCTTTATGATTTATTTCGGATTAAAGCTCTGGAAAATCCCCCCCTGTCTGTTACGAGACAAATTGGTGGCACTATACAGTGGTATGTTCGGTATCTTGGTAGCTTGTTATGGCAACCAAATCCTTGGGCAACTGCCTACCAATGTGGCAATATATTTGAGTATCTCGTTTTTGTATGTTTTTACTAAAGATGAATATTATGAGCAAGCAGTTGACACTACTAATCGTTGATGACGAACAAAGCACACGCATTGTATTGGAGCATTTTCTTAAGAAAGACTTCAATGTAGTGGTAAAAGGTGACGGTATGGAGGCACTTTCTTTACTTGAAGGAGGATTTGATATAGACTTTATCATAGCTGATTTGAATATGCCTAACCTCAGTGGAAAAGAATTTTTGAAAATTCTTAGGGCAAGTAATCTTTTTGGGCAAATCCCAGTCATCATCCTTTCGGGTACCGACGAAAGTAAAGAGCGCATCGATTGTCTGAATATTGGAGCAGACGACTTTATGCTAAAACCTTTCAACCCGATGGAAGTACAAGCCAAAATTAGAGCAATTATGCGACGAGTGCAGCCTTTGTAAGAACATAGTCTTTCGGCATTATATTTCCAAAAACCACATTATGCTAACCCACCGACTTTATATTTGATATGGAAAATTATGAATATACCCCTCCACAAAAAAAAATATTTCTTGTGGAAAATGATTCAAACGTTGTAGTTAATTTCCTTAAAAAATTCGGACAAGACATTCAAGTACAAGTACTTGGCTCATCCGACGAAGCCTTAGAGTTACTCAAAACCAGTTATTCTCCAGATGCCGTTATTATTAGCAAATATCTAGGAGGACTAAAGTTTTTAGAACAGGTTCGTGATAATGCTTGGACGAAGGCTTTACCTGTTATCATCACCTCAGCCGACCTAAATCAAGGTCTTATCAAGGAAGTACTCGCCAAAAAAGGAGATGATGTTTTTACCAGTACATTTGATAAAGGAGACCTTTTGGTGCGCTTAGATTATTTTGTACGCCGACGTCATTATGTGGCTATGCAACAAACTAAATCCAATGTACTTGACGTAAAAATTCCTTGGTGGAAACGTGCCTTTGACGTAATTTCTACAGGAACAGCTATTTTGTTGCTTTCGCCTTTATTAATAATTGTTGCTATTTTGATAAAATTAGACTCGAAAGGCCCTATTGTTTACAAGTCTAAGCGTGTGGGTGCAGGGTATCGGATTTTTGATCTATACAAATTTAGAACCATGCGAACAGATGCCGATCAACTCATCAAAAACATGGGTGACTTGAATATGTATTCTAAAGAAAAGCCTTCAGAAAATACGAGCGATGGCTTGTGTGAAGCTTGCCGTATCAAAGGCGTCAAATGTGAGCAGTCTATGTATTTGGATGGTAAAAGCATTTGCGAGAAGCAATATTTACAAGAAAAAAATAGCAAAGTTGCTTTTATGAAGTTTCAAAATGACCCTCGCATTACTCGCTTAGGTAAGTTTTTGAGAAATACGAGTATCGACGAACTACCGCAGTTGTTCAACATCTTTACAGGTGACATTTCACTGGTGGGTAATAGACCTTTACCCTTGTACGAAGCCGAAAAGTTGACAACAGACGACTATATCTATCGCTTTGCAGGCCCGGGTGGCTTGACGGGGCTTTGGCAAGTAACCAAAAGAGGAAAAGGCAAAACGGATATGACTGAAGAAGAAAGAATTCAATTGGATATAGAATATGCCAAAAACTTTTCTTTCAAAATGGACTTAATGATTATCCTGAAGACCTTCCCTGCATTATTACAATCTGAGAATGTCTGACTTGGAATTAGGGTTGTATGAAGGATTATAGAAACGGTATATTTCGAATATCGGATGTTAGATTTCGGAAGTGTAATCAATTATATTTCGTAAAAAATAAAGGTATTTAACCTTATTTCCGACATCAGAAATCCCAAATCTGAAATAGTTAGAAATCCTTCGTAAAGTACTAATTTGGAATATATTATGATTAATATAAAACTTACTTTGTTGAAAACTTGGTCAATTGCTCTGAGTGTGTGCTGTCTACTACTTTTCAGCCATAGGGATATATTTGCTCAAGCTTCAACACCTAAATCGCCTGAAACAGATTTTCAATTGCCTCCACTTGATGAGATAATAGAGTTGGCTATTCAGTATTCACCTGCCCTAAAGCAGCAAGAGCAAATTATCAACAAAGCTAACCAACAATTGATGGTTCAGAAAAAATCTTGGACAAGTGGTATTAGCTTAGGAACGAGTTATTCAGCAGGAAATCAATCGCTTTTGGTACAACAAGCCACAGGGAATTTGGAAGCTTTTTCCAATTATAACAACGGTTATCGACTGTCGCTTGGTGCAGCATTTTCGATTAATACGATTATTACGCAGAAAAATATTACCAAAATTGCAAAAGCCGATAAACAAATTGCCATAGAATCTAAACAGCTAACAATTGACCAAATCAAGAACGATGTAATAGCCAAATACTATGCAGTAGCAGGTGCTCATGAAGCGCTCAAAATCGCAATTGAGATGAAAACATCATCATTGGTCAACAAAAAAATGGCAGAACGTGAATTCTCTGAAGGACAAATCAATGTGGCAGATATGGCTAGAATCCTTGAGTCGACATCGAGTGCAGCTGTAGGTTATGAAAATGCCAAACAAACTTTTATCATGAATGTAAGGCTATTAGAGGTATTGATAGGTAAAAGACTATTTTAAAAATTATGAGTTTGATTCGCTTTGTTCGGTTGTTAATTGAGTTCAAGTGGTTGGTAATTCTTCTACCAATTACACTTGCGGCTACGGTTTTTCGACTAACGAAAAATGAAGTACGAGAATATACAGCCAATTCTCTTTTGTATACAGGTTTGGCATCGGGTTATAATATCGAATCTAGTGGTGCTACCAAAATCGACAACGTAACAGTAAGCAACGCTTTCGATAACCTATTCAATACCATGAAGTCTAAAAGCTCCATGGAAGAGGTAGGATTGCGCCTACTTGCACAACATATTATGCTCACAAAGCCCGACTCGGCAGTGGCAAGCAAGTATACTTTTGGTAAACTCAGAGAGGTTCTTTCTGAAAAAGAAATTCGTGCTCTCGCTGATTCTACCTACGAAAAAACCTTGCAAAATGTGTACGACGACATCATTAAGCCCGAAAGCAAAATAGCCAAAGTCTTAATGGGTGCCGAAAAAGGTATTTATTCTGGTCCTGGTATTTTATCGCGTTTTAGCGTCAATCGCCAAAACAATAGTGATATGGTTCAAATTTCGTACTCGGCCAGCGACCCTGCGGTTGTCAAGAAAACTCTGGAACTTATTACGCATGTGGTCATTGGTAAATACAAACAAATCAAAATTCATGAAACGGGCAATGTTGTGGCTTATTTTGAAGAGCAACTTCGTAATGTCAGTGCCAAATTAAAGAACTCCGAAGACAAGCTTACTAATTTTTCAAGCCAAAATCGTATCATCAACTACTACGAGCAAACCAAAATGGTCACCGTAAAAGATGGTGATTTAGAAGAGCGTATTCAAGCATTAATCTCTGAAATAGAATCAAATAGAGCTGTTTTAAGAGACTTAGAAAACAAAATTGGATTCAAGGATGACCTTGTAGCAAAAAGCAAAAAGTTTGCTTCTCTACGAGATTCTATCAATTTCTACACGACAAGATTGACCTTGATGGAGTTTGAAAGTAAACCTCGCGAACAAGAAATTGCCCAAGTAAGAGAACGCCTCAATCAGCTCGAAAACAAGTTTAAAAGTAATGTGATCGAGTATTATGAACTGAGCAATACCAAAACAGGTATCCCTGCAAAAATGTACTTCTCCGAATGGATTAATGCTACTATTTCTATTGATAAAAGCCAAGCTAGACTTTTGATTTTAAAGGATATTAAACATGAATATGATTTAAAATACGATCGTTTTGCTCCGCTTGGTTCAACCGTTAGTCGTTACGAAAGAGAAATTGGTGTTATTGAAAAAGAATATCTAAGCATCTTAGGAAGCTTGAATCTGAGTAAAATTAGAGAACAAAACCTTATGATGTCTATCAACCTACGAGTGATAGACCCTCCTATTTACCCAACCAAAGCCGAACCATCCAAACGTTCAACCTTGATTGTGGCGGCATTTATGGCTGGATTAATCCTAGTTATTGTTTCGATTATTGGTCGAGAGTTTTTGGACAATTCCCTCAAACATCCCGTTAAGGCAGAAAAAGAAATTGGCGTTCCGTTTGTAGGTGCTTTACCGCTGGTAGATCCACAAAAACATAATATTTTGTTCAATGTCATTGAAACTTACACGCTCAATCAATGTATTTCGAGACTAAAAAGGCTCAATGGCGACAATATCAAAATCCCCAAACTTGTGCTCCTTTGTAGTACTCGAAAAGGCGAAGGCAAAAGCTACTTCATCAGTAAACTATGTTCAAAACTGAATGAAAGTGGCGCCAAGTCGGTTTGGCTCAATCCTCATAATTATGCCGATGGAGATTTTGCATACGCCTACACACTGAGAGGTAATTTTGCAAGTACCACCTCTCTAAACGATGTGGACATTACCGATACTTTTGACGATTGTGAATATATCTTTTTCGAATTGCCTCCGCTTATTAGTCATCCAATTCCTGTGGGGCTGGTCAAACAAGCTGCTTTTACCTTGATTTTGGCTGACTCCACCCGTGTGTGGGATAGTGCCGATCAATATGTATTTCAAACCTATACCGAAAACACCCAAAACCCGATTGGTTTACTGCTCAATAAGGTAAAACATGATTTCTTGGAAGGTATTATTGGAGAAATTCCGAAAGTGCGCTCTTGGTTTAGAAGAAAATTCAAGGATTTACTCATCAAACGTCATCAAAGCAAACGTACTAATGTCAAATTGAAGTACGAAATGCTCAAGAAGGAAGAAGAAAGTGCTTGGTTTACAGAAAATGGACTGACTGATTTTGTAGAAACACGTGTCGAGATACCTGATGCTGTTAATAGACAATCTAGAATCAAAGCCGAGAAAGGCAAAAGCTTGGGCTATTATCGCGTATTACAAAAACGCCGCTATCGTTGGATAAAAATCGCTGCGGGGTTAGGTACTATGGGGTTTGTGGGTATTTGCGCCTTGTATTTATTTTGGAAAACTACTCCAGAATCTCAATACGAAAAATTCACCGACTTTGTAGTAGGCAATCAAGTCGACTCATTGGCGAAAGTAAGAAGCACCAGACTGGTTCCGAATTTGGATTCGATTATTATTGACCCATCACAGTTAGAGTCCATTCCTGATTCGGTACGCCATGATTCGGTCAAAACGCTTATTCGTCAGAAAGAAATTCAACCGTAAAATAGTATTTATAAAACCACTCAAAGTATATGGAGTTCGATGTTGTTTGCGTAGCTTTTCCCTCGTGGGAAGGCGATTACGTCAAAAGTACTATTCAATTGATGAGTGAGTTAGCGGCTCATAGAAGGGTGCTGTACGTCGATTATCAATACACGGTCAAGGATGTTGTTCAGGCTATTTTCAAAAATCCTTTTCACATTCCTGTTTCAAGGATTTTAGGGTTAAAAAAACGATTAAGAAATATCACATTGGAAAATGGGGCAACGATTTATGTACTGTCGACGCCACCAGTGATTCCTATTAATTTTATCAAAAAAGTACCCTTGTTTGAAAAGCTATTGCGTTTCAATTCTTTTTGGCAAGCTAGTACAATACAAAGAGCCTTAAAGGACTTGAATAGCAAAAATTATATAGTGGTCAATGCTTTCAACCCAAGCTATGGCATAGGTTTATATGATAATTTCAAACCACATATACAGACCTATTATTGTTATGATGAGATTGGGGCAAGTTATTGGGCAAAAGACCACGGACCACGATTGGAGGCGCAATATATGAAGATGGTCGATCATGTGATTGTATCTTCGGAGGGATTGCAAAACTCCAAAAAGCCTTTTAACAATCATATAGATACCGTTAAAAATGGTGTTGATTTTGAGCTTTTTCACAAGGCATTTGTACCCCTTTCTCAGAAAAACGCTAAGAAAAAAATTGGGTATATTGGAACTATTGACCAACGGATTGATTACGATATTCTCAAACAATTAGCTCTCGAATTTCCAGATACAGAAATCATCATAGTAGGACGCGTGCTTGATGATATGTCGGAAGTAAAAGAACAAACAGAGCCACTTAGGACAATACCAAATATCCGATTTGAAGGAGCTAAGCCTCCAACCGCTTTGATGGAATACCTCAAAGAATTTCATATTGGCATAATTCCATTTGTCAAAAATGAGCAAACCGCAGCGATTTATCCCATGAAAATCAATGAGTATCTCGCCGCAGGTTTAGGGGTTGTGGCAACGGATTTTGCCCCACTTTCAGAATTTGGAGAGGCCATTCACGTATCAACCAATACGGCTGATTTTATCCAAGCAGTGAAAGATTTGTTGGAAAAAGATTCTGACCATAAGCAATTGGCAAGAGTCGAAATTGCCAAACAAAACTCATGGCAACAACGAGGAGCTCAGCTAAACCATTTACTAGAAACACTTTACCATAAATATTCTAGCCAAGTGTGAGTGTTGAATTGTGAATTGTGAATTGTGAATGTAAAATTTTAATTATCAACATCTTACATTTCCAATTGATCAAATCTTATTTTGCGCGATTACTTAAGTAATCGTGTAAAATTAAGTTTGATAGATTAATGGGGTACAATATTAGTAATCATAAAATTGTAATCAAAACTTAGCACTCATACTTAATACCGCCATATATGCATAGTTCTTTTTCCACATATCCCCTCGTGTCGGTCATTACGGTGAATTATAATCAACCGCAGGTCACTCGCGAATTTTTAGATTCCTTTCATCAAATCACCTATCCCAATTACGAAGTTTTTGTGGTGGATAATGGTAGTCCACAACACGATGTAAAACCCTTAGAGCCTGATTATCCATGGGTAAAGTTTATTTACAGCAAAGAAAACTTAGGTTTTGCTGGTGGCAACAACGTGGCTATCCAACTAGCTAAAGGCGAATATTTGTTATTGCTCAACAACGATACGGAAGTGCCCAAGGGCTTTTTGGAGCCATTGGTAAAAGTCATGCAGAGCAATCCACAGATTGGCATGGCCAGTCCAAAAATCAAATATTTTTACGAAGATAATCTGATTCAATACGCTGGTGCACCTGAAATAAGTGTACTTACAGGGCGGGGTGAACCTTACGGCAAAAAGCAAAAAGACGAAGGTCAATATGATAAAAGTGGGCCAACCTCCTACATACATGGTGCGGCAGTCATTGTTTCAAAAAAAGTACTTGAAAAAACAGGTTCTATGCACGACGACTACTTTCTGTATTATGAAGAATTAGACTGGTGTAAACGCTGTAGAAACGACGGTTTCTTGGTTTGGTATGTTGCAGAGTCAACCGTCTTACATAAAGAATCTGTTTCGACAGGACGAAATAGCCCGCTCAAGATGTTTTATCTGACTCGTAACAGACTTTGGTTTATGAAACGCAACTTTAAGATTTGGCAATGGCTCATTAGTTTTAGCTTTTTCACGTTTGTTTCTATTCCGAAAAATCTTTTAGTTTTTTTAAAAAATAGACAGTTCGAATATTTCAAGCCATTCTTAAATGGTTATTTGCAAAGTTTCAAAGGCTAACAATACCATATTTTCCTAATCATTTTTGATAGATAATTTTCAAATTTATAAACCAATAAGCAGATGGGTATCATTCTGAACTTAGCTATTCTTTTCCTGATTCTTTTGGGCATTTTCACCCTATATCTACTGGTATTTGCTATTGCTGGTAAAGTAACTAGCGCCAATACTACTACTCGTACCCCAAAAACTCAGAGAAAATTTGCGGTATTTTTACCTTCGTATAAAGAAGATAAAGTGATTTTGGAATCAGCCAAAAGGGCTTTGATTCAGGATTATCCTAAAGCACTTTTTGATGTAATCGTCATTGCGGATTCTCTCAAGCCCGAAACAGTCGCTCAATTAAGAGAGCTTCCCATCACCACATATGAAGTTACATTTGAAACTTCGACCAAAGCCAAAGCTTTGAATTATGCAATGTCTCAATTAACGGAGCAATATGATATAGCGCTTATTCTGGACGCTGACAATATCATGGCAACCGATTTTATAACCAAACTCAATGCTACTTTTGATTTAGGTTATCAGGTTGTACAGGGGCACCGTACTGCCAAAAACACCAACTCTCCAACGGCTATTTTGGACGCCATTAGTGAAGAAATCAATAATCATATCCTCCGCAAAGGACATCGAGCATTGGGTTTGTCCTCGGCCTTGATTGGCTCAGGGATGGCTTTTGATTATGCACTTTTTGTGGATGTAATGTCCGAAATCAATGCGATTGGTGGTTTTGATAAAGAACTCGAAATGCGTTTGCTCAAGCGAGGAATCGTATTCGACTATATCGAAGATGCTTTTGTATATGACGAAAAAGTACAAAATGCAGAGGTTTTTGAAAAACAACGTACTCGTTGGATTGCAGCACAGTTCAAATACTTAAAACAAAACTTTGCTTCGGGCGTGGTTCACTTGTTTAAAGGCAATATTGACTATGCCAATAAAGTGTTTCAGGCTCTATTACCTCCTCGAATTATCTTATTGGGTATGCTTATGTTTTTTGCCTTTGTGTCTATTTTTTCTGGAGATTTCAACTTCAAAGTATTAGCATGGGGACAGCTTGTGACGCTCTTATTTACTTTCTATATCTCAACGCCAGATTTTCTTAAACGTCTGATTACATGGAAGGAAATCATGTTGTTGCCTTCTTTATTTTTCCGTTTTATTCGTGCGATTTTAAAAATGGGTGAAGCCAAGAAGAAATTCCTTCATACACCACATGACTCATAGGATATTGGTTAATGGTTTTTGAAGAAATATTTCCCAATAACCATTTTTCGAGTACAACCCTTTTATTTCTAAGCAAGAATTTAATGATCCAATCATGGAAAAAAATACGAATATAGCCATTATTGTAGCCTGCGATGACCACTACTTGGTATTGTTGGCAGCACTTTTAAAATCTATCGAAGTCAATCATAAAGGTTCTGATTTGATTGAAGTATTTATTGTAGAAGACAAAGTATCTAATACTAGCCGTAAAAAGCTTACACAGTCGTTAGATGCCAGTAAAATGCTATTACATTGGATACCACTCGACGATGCGATTCCAGACAATTTGCATATTCCTTTTGATCGCAGTTCATATCCTAAAAATATCCATACACGTATATTTATCCCATATTTTATTCCAGAAAAATATGACAAAATCATCTACCTTGATGTGGATATGATTGTCGAAAAAGACATTGCAGAACTCTGGAATATCGACTTAGGGGATAATCTATTAGGAGCGGTTATCGACCCTCGATTGCTAGTCTTTAGTAATTCTTGGGGAGGAATTCTCAATTATAAAGAGTTAGGATTTTCGCCAGATACCAAGTATTTCAACACAGGTATTCTGGTAATAGACATTGAGAAATGGAGAACAGAAAATTGTCCAGAAAAGGTAGTGCAGTGTATCAAAGACAATGAAAAATATGCCAATTATCCAGACCAATATGGACTAAATATCGTGATGGCAAACCGCTGGCTTGAGTTAAGTCCGCTATGGAATGCCTTTGCCTCAGACGAATATCCAGAGCCACCATACTTAATTCACTTTATTGGTCGCAAACCTATGTATCAAACCTACGATAGTTTGCCCAAATACAAGGAACGTTTTGATTTTTACCTGAATCAAACTGCGTGGAAAGGCTACAAGCCCGTTGGAGAAACCAAACGTTATTTGAAGAAGATTATGAATATCATTGAGAAAATTCCAGACTTTTTTAAAAAGTAGGGGTTAGGGGTTAGAAAACCCCTAACCTGCACTCCATCTACTCAATTTAACCTACGTTTTCAACTTTTTTAGAAAAAACTAATCCCTATACCCTAAAACACTCTGTGCCTTTGCTCCTTTGTGCCTGTTCACTTAAAAAGAAAAAACTAATCCCTATACCCTCACCCCTATACCCTAAAACACTTTGTGCCTTTGCACCTTTGTCCCTGTTCACTCAAAAAAACTACTCCGCTCTTTTCACTTTTTCCCAAATACCTGAAGTGAGACCATTGCGATAACGCGCGTAGCCTTTAATAGCACACCAGTTCATAAACGAGAAATAGAATGGTACGAACAATAGTTTGATACGAATTTGTTTATTTTCTAAGGTATATCCCACAAAAGCCATTACATAAAATGCTGTTTGTGCAAGAAATAGAAGCAAGTAAAAAGACTGAGGCAAAAATCCTTGTTCTGCCTGCAAAACTAGTAGCAAATTGAGGAAGTAAATAATCGGTAAGCAGAATGGCGCTATAGCCCAGCGCATCGCACGGTGCGATACATACTGGAAAGATAACAAGCCATATTTAAAAATATTCAATAAAAATCCTAAACGGGCAATGGCTTGAAAACCACCTGCAGCAATGCGGATTTTACGCTTCATTTCATCTTGAATAGAAAACGATGGACGCTCAATAGCATAAGCTTCTGGCTCATAAATAACACGATATCCATCAGCAGCAATACGGAGTGAAATCACAAAATCGTCGAGGAGAGTATCTTTTTCAACGGGGTTAAAGAGATTAGTTCGAACGGCAAAGAGTTCGCCTGCTGCCCCTACGACGCTATATAATTGGGTATCAAGTTTTTTCAAAAACGACTCATATTTCCAGTACAAGCCCTCGCCTGCCCCTGCAGCTGCTTCGGCATCATTGGTTTGGATACGCTTTTCGCCAGCTACAGCTCCCACTTTTTCATCTTTAAAATGGCGAACTATCGCTTTAATAGCTTGATTGTTTAAGGTTGTATTGGCATCTGTAAATATCACAATCGGAGATTTGATTGTTGGTACGGCCATATTCATTGCCTCAATTTTGCCACGTCGTGCCGTTCCACCAATCATCCGCACGTGTGGATACTGAGCGCATATCGACTCGATATACTCGCTAGTGCCATCGGTTGAGCCTTCTGTGACAAAAAGAAATTCGATTTTTTTGGTTGGATAATCTAAATCTAAGGAGTTGAAAAGCTTACTTTCGATACAGCTCATCTCATTATACGCAGGAACCACTAAAGTTACTTCAGGAAGATATTCGGGGTCAAACTCAGCTTTGAAGGTTTTTCCTAAGGAAGTTCGAATTTTTACCAAAACCCAAGCTACAATTCCATAGCCTACGTAAGTGTAAAAAACCAAAAACAGCGCAAGCACGAGGAGAATTTCAATAAATTGTTTCATACCCTAGAATATTTGATAGAATTAGCAGAAAGGATTTAGTAAACTTTATTGGTATCGAATCCAACAAACACCATTCCACTTAAGCAATAATCAGAAAATATCTATCCAATTACCATCAAGTTCACCTCGATACTTAACAACAAACTATTTTATGATTCCTCAGATAGATAAGCCTCTATTTGTGGAATGATGAGTGCTAGCTCCTCATCAATCAGCTTGTGTAAATCTTGTACAACAGATTTTGCTGCTCCATGCTTCAGGGCGTGTTCCAAGGCTTGAACAGGCTCATGAAAATCTTGAAGACCAATCATCGTAAAAGAGGGCTTGATACGATGTACGACCTGACCAGCCGTAACATAATCGTTGTTAGCCAATGATGTAGCTACACTTTCCCATGAAGGCACAGAATCTGACAAAAATACACCCATCATCATGGTTATTATGTCACGTTCGCCTCCATACACCTCATCTAAGTAAGTATGGTCTATATTTCGTCTGAATAAATACATCTTTATAAATTGTCTTGATTAGGTAGTTTTCGTTAGAACGGATAAAGGGAGTCTGTTTTCAAAGATACTAAAAAATCAGTTTTCATTATCTTTTTGTTTTAAAAACATCCTAGGATATAACTAAAATTAATACAGTTAAGTGAGGAAAAATATATTTAAACACAACTAATTGTTTTTCAGTATTTCTGAAAATAGAAAAAGGGAATTTCGAAAAAACCTCGAAACTCCCTTTTAAAATAGCTAATAGCTCAAAAATAGAGACCTATTTTGATTGTGCTTCTACCACAGCAATTGCTACCATGTTCACAATTTCACGAACCGACGAACCTAATTGCAATACGTGTACAGGTTTGCGCAAACCAAGTAAAATTGGTCCGATATATTCAATATCACCTGTTTCTTTCAACAAGTTATAAGAAATATTTGCTGCCGAAAGGTTCGGGAAAATTAATACGTTTGCTCCTTCTTCTGCTAGTTTCGAGAATGGATAATTTTCACGAACTAAATCAGTATCAAACGCCATGTGTGCCTGCATTTCACCTTCAACAACCATATCAGGATGCTTTCTTTGTAGAATTGCTGTAGCTTCACGCATTTTAACAGCATCCTCTCCATCGGCAGTACCAAAGTTGGAATACGTCAACATAGCAATTCTTGGACGGATATTAAACTGCTCAACGGCTTTGGCAGTCAACTCGGTAATTTCCACAATTTCCTCCACACTTGGGTTAAAGTTTACCGTCGTATCAGAGAAGAACAATGGCCCTTTTTTCGTCAACAAGATATACATACCCGATACTTTCTTCACACCTTCGTCGCGACCAATTACTTGTAAGGCTGGACGGATAGCATTAGGATAGTTACGCGTCAAACCAGAAATTACGCAATCTGCATCGCCCGTTTCTACCATCATTGCTGCAAAGTAGTTACGCACCTGCATTTGTTTGTGCGCTTCATACTGATTGTAACCACGACGTTTACGTTTTTCGAAGAAAATATCGCCATAACGTTTTAACTGGTCTGCATTCTGAGCATCACGAGTATCAATGATTTTCACATCACCTAATTCCAAATTATGTTCCTCGATGATACGTTGAATTTTTTGTACATTACCTAATAAGATAGGAATACAAATACCTTCGTCTTTGGCTTGCTGAACAGCTTTTAATACCTTCAAATTTTCAGCATCAGCAAAAACCACACGTTTTGGTGTTCTTTTAGCACGGTTGATGATATAGCGCATCAACTGGTTGTCTAATCCTAAACGTTTTGCTAACTCCTGCTCATAAGCTTCCCAGTTGGTAATAGGATTTTGAGCAATACCTGATTCCATAGCAGCTTTGGCAACCGCAATAGAAACTGTGGTAATCAAACGAGGGTCAACGGGCTTTGGAATAATATAATTACGTCCAAATGATAAGTTTTTCTCATTGTATGCCAAATTTACAATATCTGGAACAGGTTTTTTGGCCAATTCTGCAAGGGCTTTTGCAGCAGCCATCTTCATATTCTCGTCAATTTCAGTAGCACGAACATCGAGTGCTCCTCTGAATATGTACGGAAAACCTAATACGTTATTTACTTGGTTAGGATAATCTGAACGACCTGTCGCCATGATAATATCTGGACGAGCAGCCACTGCATCTTCATACGAAATCTCTGGTGTTGGATTGGCCATCGCAAATACGATAGCATCGCTAGCCATCGAACGAATCATGTCTTGTGAAACAATATTGCCCACCGACAATCCTAAGAACACATCAGCGCCTTTCATGGCATCGGCTAAAGATTCGATACCTTCGGTGCTAGTCGCAAATGGCGCAACATATTTATTGAGGTCAGTACGGCGTTTGTGAACCAAACCATCCTTATCAAACATCAAAATATTCTCGATTTTGGCACCTAATAACAAGTACAACTTCGCACAAGACAAAGCTGCTGCACCTGCACCAGAAATCACGAAACGACATTCATCAATTTTCTTATTTACTAATTCCAAGGCATTGATAAGCGCAGCACCCGAAATAATCGCTGTTCCGTGCTGGTCGTCATGCATAATAGGAATTTTGAGGTCTTTTCTTAATCTCTCTTCAATCTCAAAACACTCTGGAGATTTAATATCTTCCAAGTTTACCCCTCCAAATGTTGGTTCTAATACTTTAACTGTACGAATCAACTCTTCTGGGTCTTGAGTGTTTAGCTCAATATCAAACACATCAATATCGGCAAAGATTTTAAACAATAAGCCTTTACCTTCCATCACAGGCTTACTTGCTTCAGGGCCAATATTCCCAAGTCCTAGCACAGCAGTACCATTCGAAATTACCGCTACTAAGTTTCCTTTGGCGGTATACTTGTAAACATTTTCTACGTTATTGGCAATTTCGATACAGGGTTCTGCAACACCTGGTGAATAGGCCAGTGAAAGGTCACGCTGTGTTTCTGTTTCTTTGGTCGGAACAACTGCAATTTTTCCTGGCCTGCCTTTGGAGTGGTAATCCAAGGCATCTTGCTTGCGAATAGATTTTTGTTTCATGTTGATTGGGCGACAATCCTGTGAGGATCACCTTAAGTTAAAAAAGTGCTCGATCTTGTAAAGTATCGAACGTTAGGCCTTACGTTTGGAGCACCTCACGTTTTAGGCCAGTTTATTAGTTTTAGATGAATAAAAGAGTGGCGAAATTAGCGCATAGATTTTGAAAAGTCTATAAAAATATACTAAGTGACCAAATCATAGCAGACTGAAAAAGCACATATTTTGAAAGAGTTTTTACTTTTTTCAGAATAAATACATTTAGTTAAAAGCTAAAACAAAAGAAAATCCTTAAACTTTAGCAAAAAACGATAGCAACTCAACTAAAGAATTAAGAAAAGTTTTTTAGAAAAAATACAATCTTAAAGGATTTTAACACTAAATACCCTGCAATTTGATATATATGTACCTTAAGACTACAAAATAGAAAATATGTAGGACAATCTGTGAGGATGATAAAGTATTTTATTTTAGATGTATCCATTTTAGTTAATGACTCGGCTAATTACAAAATCCGCATGATAAAATCGGAAGTTATCCGTAAATTTGCGATTCTGGATTGACGACTGTAAAGCACAATTTTTTAAAATATAATTCTTGCTAAATAATTGATTGCGATAGACCATATTTCTTTCCCACTAATAACCTGTAAACAGACTGACACTAATATTATTTTAGTAGAAAGACTTTATTAAAATGAACGTACCCACCATTTCGATAGCACTTTGCACTTATAATGGTAGCAAGTATATCAAAACCCAAATAGAAAGTTTAATTAATCAAACATTAAAACCCAGTGAAATTGTAATCTGTGATGATAATTCGTCGGATAATACGCTTGAGATCATTCGTTCGATAAATGCTCCTTTTCCAATTCGTATTTACGAAAACAAGCCTGCTTTGCGCACTGTCAAAAACTTTGAGAGAGCCGTTTCATTGTGTACTGGTGATGTGATTATGCTATGTGACCAAGACGACTTTTGGGTTCCGACTAAACTAGAGGTGATGGGTAAATACATGCTGGAACATCCTAAAACAAATGTTTTGTTTTCAAACGCTTTATTAGTTGATGAAAATTTAAACAGCTTGGGTAAAAAAATGTGGGAAACCGTCAATTTGGAAGAACATACATTACAGCGTTGGAGAAATGGTCATTCAACAGAAATTTTAATGGCAGGTAACAGGGTGACTGGCTGCACTATGTGTTTTCGTAGAAGCTTTGTTAGTGAGATTGTTCCATTCCCTACTCAAATTGACAAGGATTTTATTCATGATGGTTGGATTGCCATGCTGGCATCAATTACCAATTCAATAGACTTTATCAACGAAGATTTAATTTGGTATCGTCAGCACTCTGCTCAACAAGTGGGAGCTAAAAATGATGAATTTACGCACAGAGAAAAGGTAACTTTAAAAAATCGCTTTACACGTCCTAAAACTGAAAAAGTTGAACCCTTCTTGGAAAAAGCGGTTTTTTATAAGAAGATCATAGATTATATTCTTGAGAATACTACTCATAAAATTGATGATCTAGTGCCCCTTACAAGAGCATATGAACATTATAATTTAAGAGCGGAATTGCCATTTAGACCACGTTACAAGCGCTTTATTCCTGCTTTGGTCAATTATTATAAAGGAAATTATCACAAATATTGCCACTTAGGTTCTAGCCAATTGGGAATATTACAGGCCATGATTGGAGATATTGTTGAGTGATATTGTCCCCTAACAACAAATTAATTAGTAAACTACTGAGCATCAAAGATATGACAACTATTGAAGGAAATATAAAACAGAGTACCCTTCCTGTCATGGAAGCGTTTTATACGCTACAAGGAGAGGGATATTACCAAGGAAAAGCCGCTTATTTTATTCGATTGGGTGGCTGTGACGTCGGTTGTCACTGGTGTGATGTAAAAGAATCGTGGGATGTAAATGCGCATCCACAACTAACACTCGATGAAATTGTAGCTGAAGCAGCCAAGCATCCAGGCAAATTGGCAGTAATCACAGGAGGCGAACCGTTGATGCACCATCTGGACGAACTAACTAATGCCCTTCATAATGCAGGTATTCAAACCAATATCGAAACATCTGGGGTGTGCGAGGCTGTAACAGGTTACTGGGATTGGATTTGCTTTTCACCTAAAAAATTCAAAGCTCCTAATCCAGATATTTTCGAAAAAGCCCACGAACTAAAAGTTGTCATTTATCATCCGAGTGATTTTGAATGGGCCGAAGGTTATGCAGCAAAAATGTCACCAGAGTGTCTGTTATATCTCCAACCTGAATGGAGCAAATCGGAAACAATTCTTCCCTTGATTATAGAATACATAAAAGACAATCCAAAGTGGAGAATTTCGTTACAAGTTCATAAATTTATGAACATTCCTTAAGGTCAAATAAAAAAGCCTGTTGGATGAATTATCCGACAGGCTCTTTTATTTAACATTGTCCTATTACTTGTAATAATTATGAATACTTTTAGAGTTTGGGCACTTTTAAGTTGCTTTTTAGGCTTCATAACGAGCGAAGTATTTGCTCAGCAAAATCTTTCTACCACTAATAAAAAAGCCATCAATGCCTATCAGGATGGGCTTCAGGCTTTGCAAGAAAGAAAAATAGATGAAGCTTTTCAACAGTTTGAGGAGGCCGTTGAGCGAGATAACCTTTTTGCCGAGGCTTATTATCAATTAGGTCGTTTGTACGAACAAAATAGACAGTTTGGCAATGCTATTTTAAATTATGAAAAAAGCTATAATTCCAACCAAGAGGCTGGTGTCGCCAACAGTGCCTTACAATTCTTAGGGAATTTGTATATGCGTAAAGGGGAATATCAAAAAGCCAAAGCTTATCTTGAATTATTACTTCCAAGAATCCCAGCCGCAAATAACCTGACGATTCAACGCATCAAAAGAAGTATAGCTAATGCTGAGTTTGCTTTAAGAGCTGTAGAGCAACCGCTTGATATAAAGCCCATTGCCTTACCTAATACCATCAATGCTTTCGATACACAATATTTCCCCACACTCACCGCTGACAGAGAAACGTTGATATTCACAGCACAAAACTATAGCAATCGAGACGAAAACTTATACGTTTCGAAGTGGAAAGATCAACAGTGGCAACAAGCTCAAAGCCTCTCAGAACTAATCAATACCTCACAAAATGAAGGAACCGCCAGTGTTGCTGCCGACGGTCGCACTTTGGTATTTACCGCTTGTGGAGGTCGTAATAGCTTGGGAAGTTGTGACTTGTTTGTAAGTTATCGAGAAGGGAATGACTGGACCAAACCCATGAATATGGGACAAGCCGTCAACTCGGGCGAATGGGATTCTCAACCCTCTCTTTCGGCAGATGGACGAACTTTGTACTTTGTATCAGACAGAAGAGGTAGTATCGGGAAAAGGGATATTTGGGTGAGTAAACAAGACTCTACAGGACAATGGCAAAAGGCTCAAAATGTAGGAAATACCATCAACACCACTGAAGACGATTTGTCGCCTTTTATTCATGCCAATGGACAAACCCTATTTTTTAGTTCTGAAGGACACGCAGATGGGTGGCTTGGATTTATTTATGTCTCAAAAGCAAGGTATTAACTGGTCTGTACCTCAAAACTTAGGCTATCCTATCAATACCCAAGACGACCAAGTAGCCTTATTTATTACTGCCGACGGACAAAAAGGATATTACTCATTAGAACAAGATACAGGAGAGAGATATAAAAAATCTAAACTCGTAGAAATCACATTGCCCAACTCGTTACAAGCCAAAATCCAAGCTACAACCTACCTAAAAGGTATTGTAACTGATGCAAAAACACAGCAAAAACTCTCTGCTGAGTTAGAATTAGTAGCATTAAAACCTTCTCAAACGGTAGGGAAATTTCTCTCCGATGCTAAAACAGGCCAGTATATTTCGGTATTAAATACTTCGGGCGAATATGCCTTGTTTGTGAATAAACAAGGGTATTTTTTCAAAAGTCTTCATTTTGATTTTAGCCAAACTCATGCACTCGACAAAGTATTAAATATTAGCCTTGAGCCTATTCAAAAAGATGCTAAAGAAATTTTGAATAATATCTTCTTTGCAACAAACCAGTGGGACTTACAACCTCAATCTACTACTGAGCTCGACAAACTAGTGGTTTTGCTAAAAAGTAACCCTACGCTTTCGGTCGAAATTTCGGGACATACTGATGATGTAGGTAAAGATGCAGACAATCTTATTTTATCTCAAAAACGAGCCAAAGAAGTGATGAATTATCTAGTCAATAAAGGTATTCCGAGCAATAAAATCAAAGCTGAAGGATACGGCGAAACCAAACCTTTTGTACCCAATACATCCGACGAAAACAGAAAACTCAATAGAAGGATTGAAGTTAAGTTTTTGTAAAAAAGTAGGTCTACCTTAGCACATTGAGTGAATTTAGATTGAGTGAATGAGTGATTATTCTAAAAATCTATGTGCTAGAAGTAGAGACGCAATGCTTTGCGTCCTTAGCCGAATCTGGTCTTACATTGGTAGTATCTGTCAAAAAAAGCGGTCGAAAAAACAATTTTCGACCGCTTTTTTTGATAAGGAAACTATTTGAATATTTTGTCACTGGTGAATAAGTTCACCCGCTAAGTGGAATCTTGGTCAAGAATGAACAGCTTAAAGGACTTATCTCTAAAGGCAAGACATATCATCTTTGCTAGTGAAACATCAATTAAAAAAAATAATCACTCAATCACAATTCACTCAATATTACTGGCCTCCACCAGACTTAATTTCTTTCATAATTTTCTGACGACTTACACCCTCACTTGGCGCATCTTCGTAGGCCTTTTTATAATCATCTTTTTTCAAATCTCCACGTTTGATTGACTGAATAAACTGTGCCCATGCAAATGGATTGGTTAAGGTCATCAAAGGACTCGAAATAAAGTTACGATTGGCCATACTGTAAGTCATTTGATCAGAGAAGTTTCTAAAATTACCTGCTCCACTCAAACCAGCTTTTAGCGCCAATACATTCAATTTTGATTGCTCCAAATTCTTCGCTAATGCCTTACGTCCTGCCTGATTATCCAACTGCATTTCTAAAAATGCCTTTTTGAAATCTTCTTCTGTACTATATGGATATACCCTCACCTCGGCGAGCATTCTCGTTTCTTCAGCCATACGCACATAAGCTTGGTGTGTTTGCTCAATGTCTCTAGGAATGACATAATAGCGCTTTTTATAACCCACATACGAAAACTGAATTGTATCGCCAGGATATACATACAAGGCAAAATTACCTAAGTTATCTGTCAATGTACCTCTCCCTGAATTTGGGTTAAAAACATAAGCACTTGGTAAAAATTCAGAACTACGGTCTGCTACTACTCTTCCCGAAAAAATAACACTCTTATCCTGCCCCTGAGCAAAAGTCTTAACAGAAAATCCTGTCAAGAAGAGTGTTAGTATGGTAATATATCTAAATGCTAATCGCATGGTATAATATTTAATTTGAAATTTCAACGGATTGAATACGCAAACTTATACAATTTAAAGGATTAGACCTTGTAGTCCTGTGTTGGTTTAACAGTTTTTAACGTTTTAGCAAAACTCTGTTTGCTTGATAACACTAAAATAACAGATTAAGTGACAAAAGTAAAGCGTCTTTTTCAGATCTAAGTTCAATCTAATCTCAATAGGATTCAATCTTTTACATAAATCCTCTTTTATCACAAATACCAAGAAATCATTATGACTCACCCCTATAAAAGCAAAAGCGCCAATGTTTCATAAAGAAGAACATTGGCGCTTTTTATATTGTTTTTAGCAATTAAAACATTTTCAAAAAGGTAATGATAAATGGTACTGACAATAACAAACCGTCAAATCTATCCAAAAATCCTCCATGACCTGGAATGGTTGAAGCTGAATCTTTGATTTTAATACTTCTTTTGAAAAGCGATTCTACCAAGTCGCCATACGTACCAGCCACCACAATAATAGCACCGCATACATACCATTGCCAATCCTCTAAATCATCGAAATATTGAGTTAGAACAAAGGAAACCAACATAGCGGCAACAAAACCACCGATACTTCCCTCCCATGATTTTTTAGGTGAAACTCTTTCGAACAATTTTGTTTTACCAAATTTTGTACCTGCAAAATACGCCCCTGTATCACTGGCCCAAAGCAAGAACAAACAGCCTAAAGGACGTTGCCAGCTAAATCTGAAATCGGGTGTTAAGAATGCCAAAATGATAATCAGAGCAAACGGCAAAGCCACATAAATTACCCCTAAAAATGTATAAGCTATATTCTTAAATGGTTTTTCATCTTCTGACTTGTAAAGCTTTATAAAAAATATCAAAGCCATAAGGGGAGACAACACATAATAATCTTCGTAAGGAATAATACCTTTCTCTATCAAAAACGTAACTGTGACCAAAATAAACCCACAAAAAGTACCATAATACGTTAATGGCTCGTTGCCATCCAAACCAAGCAATTTATAAAATTCTAATTGTGCCAATACCGAAATCAAAGCAAATAAGACATAGAACGTCCAGTCGCTATAAATGATACAAAACAATAAAAATGGAATTGCAATAACCGCAGCAATCACACGTTGCTGAAGATTGGACATACCCTGTAATTTTTCCTTCATCCTTTTTTTAATAAATTTAAAAATTTCATTTAGAATAGCCTTTAAGTATTAGTGCTGAATTGTGAGTGATGAATTATGAATGTAGTTTGTTGATTACAAACACCTTTTTTCTCCAATTTAATTTTGCATGAATACTCAAATAATTATATGAATTAAACCTTTTATTGCAGCGAATCCTGAAAACCGCCTTCATTTTCTAATAAAAACCTCGCCAAGGTAGCACGACTAGCTGGCACATACAGTTCACATACACCCAATAGATACGAACTATCTCTTTTGTTAATCACAACTGCTTCTATCTGATGTTCCTCGACTAAATAGGCTTTTGCCAAATCTGTTTTAAAAGGACTATCAGACACATATATCTTCTGCCAATCGTTCATTATTTCAAATTTCTGATTTATAGACTCACTGTTCAATTTTCAAAGCGGTATCTTGATAAATTTTTCTAAAAATTACCACCGATAACAAGGCCGAAGGCAAGGCTATCGTCAAAGGTACAGAATCTGTTTCTACTATATTTACTTCCAAAACACCAATTCTATACAAATAGCTCATTAGAATTGTAAAACCGTTGTTCACAAAATGTGCCCAAATAGGCAAGCTCAAACTTCCTGACCAATAGTACAAATATCCGAACATAGCACCAAGTAGCATGCGAGGGATTAATCCGTAAAACTGAAAATGGATAAAACTAAACCAAAATGCAGCTACCCAAATAGCCAAATGAGGGTTATTCCACTTTTTCAATAAGATATTTTGTAAAACTCCTCTAAACAGTAACTCTTCACTAATAGCGGCCGTTCCTGCCACTACCACAAGGGCTACTACAAACTGAGGAAACGACTTAAAGTCAGTAAAATACAAAGTAATTTTCTTGGCAGCCTCCTCGCTTTCCTGCATCCACTGCTCTAATCCTTTCAGAGCACTAGGCAACTGAATTGACTTATTCCACTCTATAAACAACGAGTCGAATGGCATAAAACCTATAACTAATATGAGCACCAAAACCCAGACCAACGCCGTAGGCTGGCGAAGGCTCCACTGATTGATTTCCTTATTTTCGACGTATTTCCAAAAAACCAAGGCAGAAAGAATGAATGGAATAGGCGTACTAAGTGCTTGTAGGAGCATCATAGCATACCATGCATCTGGATAACGATCTGGATTTGCCTGAAAAGTAGCGAATTGCGCCATCGGCACACCAGTCATATTGGAGAAAACAGCTAGCCCAATTGCCGAACCAACCGCCAGAAAAACAAGGGTTAATCCAAACAAAATCAAAACTTTAGCGAAAAGGGGTCTGTCAGTTTGTGACGAAAAAGTATCAAATTGTGCCATATTGGTTGTAAATTTACAGCAAAATTGTGAGTTTGATAATTCTAAAAGACTGTTTGTTATAGGAATTTACCAAAACCTAGCACATACAGACAAGAATTGAATATGGCAAAGATAAGAAATATAGATTTAGGCGAGTTTCCACTTTTGCTTGCCCCGATGGAAGACGTATCCGACCCTCCCTTCAGAGCGGTTTGCAAAGCCAACGGAGCCGACCTAATGTACACTGAATTTATTTCCTCGGAGGGCTTGATTCGTGATGCTGCAAAGTCAGTACAAAAATTGGACATTTTTGAGTACGAACGACCAATTGGGATTCAACTTTTTGGCTCGGATATTGAAACCATGAGAGCTTGTGGTGAAATTGCGACCAAAGCAGGTCCCGATTTGATTGACATTAATTACGGATGTCCTGTAAAACAAGTAGCCTGTAAAGGTGCTGGCGCTGCCTTGTTACAAGATATTCCGAAAATGGTAGCCATGACAAAAGCTGTGGTCGAATCTACCCATCTACCTGTCACTGTAAAAACACGTTTGGGCTGGGACGAATCAACCAAAAATATCGAAGATGTAGCAGAAAGACTTCAGGACATTGGTATCGAAGCCTTGACGATTCATGGACGTACACGTGTACAAATGTACAAAGGCGAGGCAGATTGGACTTTGATTGGAAAAATCAAGGAGAATCCTCGTATCAAGATTCCTATTTTCGGAAATGGTGATATTGATTCTCCAGAAAAAGCCTTAGCATATAAAAATCGTTACGGTGTCGACGGCATCATGATAGGCCGTGCCTCTATTGGGTATCCTTGGATCTTCAACGAAGTCAAGCATTTCTTAAAAACAGGCGAGCATCTAGCGCCACCAACTATTCAAGACCGCATAGATGTCTGTAAACACCACCTTGATTTCAGTATCCGCTGGAAAGGCAACCATGTCGGTATTGTTGAGATGCGCCGTCATTATGCTAATTACTTTAAGGGAATACCACATTTCAAAGAATTTAGAATGCGTCTTGTAACTGCCTTTAGTTATGACGAAATCTTAGAAATATTAGCCAATGTACAAGCATTTTATAATCAAGGAGAGCTTGTTGCTGAGTAATTCGGTATAGTTTTTGACTACATTGTTACTTTAGTGCGTATGAACTCAAGGCTCATACGCTCTGTAACCCAGAATCCATCCTAAGTAGAAATTTTAAGCTGTGAAAAGGCTAATACTATCAACCCTTATTCTTATAGGGCTGAGCCATATAATTGAGGCACAAAAACTACACCCGATTTATCTTTACTTTGCCCATGGCTCCGATCTAAACAAGGATAAATCTACTCGCATTCTCGAAAATAGTCCGCAACTCTTTAGTATCGGACTCGAAAAACGTATAACCAAAAGTCCATACTATGGATTAGGTGTTCAGTATGTTCAATTTACCTCAGAATTTACCGATTTTAAGCAACTTAGTTTCAGAGGCTACCAGCATTTTGGAGAACTAACCAATTCTGATGAGGCCAATATTGATCCCTATTTTGGAGCCATGTTAGGTGGCGATTATTATCAAAAACAATTTGCGCCAACTGTTGGTATTCTTTTGGGTATCAGAGTGATGGTACGTTCATTTGTGGGAGTTCACTTCGAAATTGGCACATCTTCTTCTTCGCATAATAGTGGAACAATCTTTCAAATGGGTATTACGAGTTGTTTTAAAAGCGGTATAAAACTTCCCTCCCGCACTCGCAAAGGCACAGATTGCCCTAGATTCTAATTTAATCGCACTTACTTTTAGGTACTCGCAGCTTCTATATTGTTGATTTCTTTCCTTGTATTTCTTTCTTTTTCAAATTTCGGAAACTCTAATTCAATTTTTAGTTGTTAAAAAAGCATTAACTTGTTATTGCTAATTGTTTTGCTGTACGATGTACGGTCAAAGCTTCATTCAACATTATTTCTTATGAGCAACACTACTACCAAATCTACTTCTGCCATTGCTTGGTTTTTATTAATATTATTAGCCTTAGTTTGGGGAAGCTCTTTTATACTTGTCAAAAAAAGTCTTCATGTATTCCAAGCGTCACAAGTAGGTTCACTTCGCATCTTCGCAGCATTTTGCTTTTTTGTCCCTATTTTTTTGTATAATCTCAAAAAAATCCCCTTCAAGGATTGGTATAAATTTCTGATTGTAGGATGTTTAGGAAATCTCTTTCCTGCTTTTCTTTTCTCTTTGGCAGGGACAAAACTAGATAGCGCTATTTCGGGAGCTTTGAACTCAACAACACCTCTTTTTACCTTGGTGATTGGTGGATTATTTTTCAAAAATCGTATTAGCAAACGACAATTCTACGGTATTCTTCTTGGCTTTGTGGGTGCTTTAATGTTGGTTTTGGCAGGAAAAGAAAAAATCTCCATCAACCTGTATGCGTTATTGGTTATTCTGGCAACTCTTTTGTATGGCATCAACCTACAGTTTACCAAAAAATATCTTACCAATATCGGTCTTGACTCTTTGGTAATTACGAGTTGCATTTTTATGACCATTGGACCAGTATCGGGTGTAGTTTTATTCAGTTCAGACTTTGTAGAAAGGCTCTCTATGGAAGGTGCATTGCCAGCTTTGGGTTATGGAGTCTTGCTTGGGGTAATGGGTTCTGCCA
This sequence comes from Flectobacillus sp. BAB-3569, assembly GCF_002270355.1. GTDB lineage: Bacteria > Bacteroidota > Bacteroidia > Cytophagales > Spirosomataceae > Flectobacillus > Flectobacillus roseus. Next base: position 42,526 of record NZ_NJFZ01000007.1, read on the forward strand.
TTGCAATGGTGTTGTTTAATAGACTGATTCAGATGACTTCAGCCGTTTTGGCGAGTTCAGTTACCTATCTCATTCCAATTGTTGCGATGATATGGGGCGCACTCGACCACGAAGCTATACTTATTGAGCACTATTTAGGTATGTCAATTATTTTAGTTGGTGTATATTTGGTCAATAAAAGTTCGTAACAAAACAAAATTAAAGGAGCCATGTTAAAAGCAAGTGTAAATAATAAGACTTACGATATTCAACAAAATGCCACAGAAACCCTCCTCAACGGAGAACCTTTTGGCTGGGATTTTGCCAAAACACAGGACGGAAATTTCAGTATTTTGTACAAAAACCGTTCGTTCAATGCCGAGGTAATCGAAGCAGATTACGCTAGTAAGAGTTTTGTCTTAAAAATTAATAACTCGGTTTATACGGTTGGCGTAAAAGACCGTTTTGATATTTTGCTTGATCAATTGGGTATGAGCAACGCCGCTTCTTCAAAAGTAAATGACCTCAAAGCACCAATGCCAGGCTTGGTTGTTGATGTTAAAGTTTTGGTTGGGGATGCTGTCAAAAAAGGTGATACTTTATTGATTTTGGAAGCCATGAAAATGGAAAATGTACTAAAAGCTACTGGCGATGGTAAGGTAAAAGCCATCAAAGTAGCTGCACGCGAAAATGTTGAGAAAAATCAAGTAATGATTGAATTTGAATAAAATCATCCGTAAAAAACCTAGATTCAACCATTTACTAACACTTTTGATAAATACTCAATAGCCCAATTACATATTTTGTGTAATTGGGCTATTTTTGTGTGCATGCGAGTTCGCAAATCGCTAAGCTATCAGATTATGGTCCATAAATGAAAAAGTTATTTGTTATTAGTATATCAGTTATTGGATTGCATTCATAATCATAGGGATACTATCCAAGTGAACCAGAGATATACGCTTCATTTAAGCTTTCCTGTTACTTATATGGTGCAGGAATAAAGATAAAAATCATTTAACTTCAAATCGGGGCTATTCCAAACTAAAAAACTTTGTTTATCTTTGCGACCGAAAAAAAAATTCTCATGGACAAACCCAAGTACAAAAGAATTCTTCTTAAGCTCTCAGGTGAAGCCCTCAGTTCAGATGGCGAAGTTCTCGAACCTTCAATTTTGGAGCAATATGCCCAAGAAATCAAGAAAATACACGATTTAGGTGTCGAAGTTGCCATTGTAATCGGTGGCGGTAATATCTTCCGTGGCGCAAGTGCTGCCAAAGTTGGTATCGACCGTGTACAAGGTGATTATATGGGTATGTTGGCTACAGTAATCAACGGTATGGCTATTCAGGCTTCTTTGGAGAAGCATGGCATGTTTACCCGTTTGATGACTGCTGTCAAAATCGAGGCTGTTTGCGAACCTATGATTCGTCGTCGTGCTATTCGTCACCTAGAAAAAGGAAGAATTATTATTCTCAGTGCCGGAACTGGTAACCCTTATTTTACAACTGACTCTGCGGCAGCACTTCGTGCTATCGAAATCGAAGCTGATGTTGTACTCAAAGGAACACGTGTAGATGGTGTATATACTGCTGATCCAGAAAAAGACCCTACAGCTACACGTTATTCACAGCTTTCATTTGCTGAGGCTTTAGGTAAAGGTCTAAAAATTATGGACGCAACAGCGTTTACGCTTTGCCAAGAAAATAAACTCCCTATTATCGTATTCGATATGAACAAACCAGACAACCTTACTAGGCTTGTTCAAGGTGAAGATGTAGGAACTTTTATTAGCTAACAAATAACCTTCAAACATCGGATAGTCCAAAGTAGTTTTACCTTGGGGCTGTCCGATTTTTTTTGAAAGTCTCTAGCGAACTATTTGAATTTCACAACCCACTCATTACAACAAATGGAAGAAATAGAATTTTATCTTGATGCTGCCAAAGAAACAATGGATGGCGCTATGAAGCACCTAACTATTGAGCTAGCCAAGATTCGTGCAGGAAAGGCAACTCCCGCTATGCTCGACGGGATTCAGGTGGAATACTATGGTATGATGACACCGCTAACGGGTGCTGCCTCAATTGCAACGCCTGACGCTCGTACAATCGTAGTGAAGCCTTTTGAGAAAAAAATGATTGCAGAAATTGAAAAGGCTATCCGTAACTCAAATATTGGTCTATCACCAATGAACGATGGTGAGGTAATTCGCTTAAACTTGCCACCAATGACAGAGGAAAGACGTAAAGAATTGGTAAAAAAGGCAAAAACTGAAATCGAAACAGCTAAAGTTAACGTAAGAAAAGTTCGTCAAGACGCGAACGATTCTATCCGTAAATTGAAAAATGATGGGGTCTCTGAGGATGCTATCAAAGCTGGTGAAGAACGTGTACAAAAGCTGACAGACAACTATATCACTAAAGTGGAAGCTGTTTTTGTAGAAAAAGAAAAAGATATTATGTCGGTATAATAGTGATGTTTTGAAACTTTTTCAAGGTATCCTATCCGTGATTATAAGACCGTTTGCACATCATTAGAATGTTCGAACACTAAAACCTCCTTGTTATTTTGTATGTCTAGGCATATAAAAAACAGGAGGTTTTTTATATGCCGTTTCTTTGGAACTCAACCTAGTTTGTACGTACTATTCAATCTTTGAAATCTTCGATTTTAACCATACTCTCAAGGTTCTTCTGTAACCTATATGACTATTTGGATACTTTATCCTTTTCTCTATTTCTTTTCTACACTTTTTTGCTATATTACCTCAATTCTTTTTCAAAAAACCTTTTGACCTCATGCAATTAACAATTACCGATCTCAACAAAACCTACTCGAATGGTGTACATGCCATCAATAATGTTAATCTAACCATCAATCAGGGTATGTTTGGTTTGCTTGGACCAAACGGCGCAGGCAAGTCCTCACTGATGCGTACCATTGCTACCTTACAAGAAGCCGATGCTGGCAGTATCATGTTGGGAGACATTAATGTTCTTACCCAAAAAGATGAGGTGCGTAAAACTCTGGGATACTTACCTCAGGAATTTGGTGTTTATCCCAAAATCGACGCTCTCACTTTACTCGACCATCTTGCGGTATTGAAAGGTATCACCAACAAGTCCGAACGTAAAGAATTAGTAGAATCCCTCTTACAAAAAACCAACCTTTGGGAAGCCCGCACAAAAAATCTAGGAGGCTATTCAGGAGGGATGAAACAGCGTTTCGGTATAGCTCAAGCCCTTATTGCAAGCCCTAAACTTATTATTGTAGACGAACCAACGGCTGGACTAGACCCTGCCGAACGCAACCGTTTTTTGAATTTATTATCTGAATTAGGCGAAAATACCATTGTCATTTTATCAACCCACATTGTTGAGGATGTCAAAGAATTATGTTCTGATATGGCGATTATCAACCGCGGACAAGTTTTATATAAAGGAAATCCCTTTGATGCCATGGCACAATTGGAGGGCAAAGTATGGCAAAAACGCATTACAAAAGCTGAGCTAAATACTTATAAAGAGCATTTTACAGTAATTTCTGATCGTTTGATTGCTGGTACTCCTGTTATCAATGTGCTGGCAGATACTCAGCCAGAAGCTGGTTTTGTAGCGGTAAATCCAGATTTGGAGGATGTGTATTTCGGGAAAATATTTGCCAACGCCTAACTCATTCAAACTATGCTTTTAGAATTTATTAGATTCGAAATTAACTATCGTAAGCGAAGACCTGCGACTTGGATATACTTTTTATTACTCTTTGTGACTGCTATTTTGTTTGTTACTACAGAGCTAAAAGACATTGTAACCCGAAGTGAGCAAATCAAAGAAAATGCTCCCTTTATCATCGCTTTTTTACAAGGAATTGTCTCCTATTTTTTCTGCATGATTACCTCCGCAGTCATGGGCGTAGCAGTTTTAAGAGATTTTGAGTACAATACCGAGGCATTGATGTTTAGCAACCCCATCAAAAAGTTTGACTATCTGATGGGGCGTTTTATTGGCTCATTTTTAGTATTACTCTTTATTTTTTCTGGTTTTTGGATAGGTTTGGCTATCGGAGATTTTTTACCAAACCGCAAAGCTGAAAATTTACTTCCCTTTAATTTGCTGCATTTTATTCAGCCATTTTTTGTCTTAGTAATACCTAATTTACTTTTCACAGGGGCATTATTTTTTGCAGCAGGAGCACTCACTCGCAAATCTGTGATGATTTACACACAGGGGATTATTTTGTTTGTGGTATATAATATTGCCCAACAATTACTCTTTAAAATAGACAACCGTGAATTAGCTAGTTATATCGACCCTTTTGGGATTACAAGTCTCAATACCACCATTCGCTATTGGTCACCTGCCGAACGCAATATGTGGATGATTCCACTTTCGGGGACATTCCTTTACAATCGACTCATTGTTACAGGCTTAGGGCTGATTATTTTAGCTATTACTTACTGGAGTTTTAGTTTCAATGTGGTAAAGAGTTCGCTCTTTAAACCTAAAAAGTCCAAGAAGCAGGAAGAAGTACGCATCAAACCAGAAAATGTTGTTATTCCACAAGTTCAACAATTACTTAATAACAATACCTATTTACGTCAGTTTGGGAGCTTGACAACCTTTTATTACAGAACAATTTTTAAGGAAGTCCCATTTTTGACTATCATCATTTCGGGCTTTGCTTTGTTCATTGCAACAGTCGGTAATACCCAGAGTTGGTTTGGTGTTGGTACCCTACCTACCACTGCCAATATGCTTGGAGCTTTAGGTATTCTAGAGTTTTTCTATTTGGCTATTGCGGTTACTTATGCTGGCGAGCTGGTATGGAAAGAGCGTACTGTCAAATTCAACCTGATTTTTGATTCGATGCCCATCCCTGATTTTATCGGGATATTTAGCAAATTTTTATCGCTAGTGTTGGTATTCTGTACGCTTTTTGTCTTTTTTATTGGGCTGAGTGTACTGGCACAGGCAGTACAAGGTTACTACGATTTTCAGTTATCCGTTTATTTCGGAACATTGTTTTCTTCTACCCTTGTCACCATTATTGAATTTTTACTTTTCTTCTTTTTTATTCAGGTAATAGTCAATGATAAATTTTTGGGTATTGCTATCTCAGTTGGTTTTCTGGTCCTTACGGCAGTACTTTCTCTGATGGGAGTCGAACATCCTCTTTTACAATTTGGAGGACAAAGTTTGGGGCAATACTCTGATATGAATATTTACGGGCATTTTGTGACACCATTTTCATGGATGAGTTCTTACTGGCTTGCCTTTGTTATGATTCTATTTATTGGTGCAACGATTCTCTCAGTACGAGGTGCCGACGAATTGCTCGCAACTCGTATGGCCGCTAGCAATCATCGTTTTAGTAGGCCTTTGCTTATGGTTGCAATTCTTACCACGATAGTTTTGGTAGGCGCTGGTGGGTATATTTTCTACAATACAAATTTCTTGGAAACCTATCGTTCTTCAAAGAATGAGAAAAAACTACGAGCGGATTTTGAGAAAACCTTAAAAAAATATGAGAATGCGCCACAGCCCAAAATCGTAGAGTCCAACCTCAAAGTAGAATTATATCCTTCGAAAAGAAAAATGGAAACTGAAGGTTTTTACTATTTGAAGAATAAAACCCAAAAACCTATTCAGGATATCTATATTTCGTTTACAGCCGACGTAAATGTTGAAAAACTGACATTCAACCAACCTTTTACGAAACAAAAAGAATGGAAAGATTTTCAGTTCACGATTTATCACTTACAAAAAGCCCTTGCCCCACAAGATTCTGTTAAGATGGACTTTAAATTGGCTGTTGGTGCCAAAAGTTTTTTATCAAGTGTTACGGGTACGAATATTGTTTATAATGGTACTTTTTTCAACAATAGCTCCTATTTCCCTCAGCTTGGATACATTGAAGATGCCGAACTCAGCGATAAGGACGACCGAGAAGATAACGGTCTAAAACCCAAGGAAGACCGCTTACCCAATCAGAATGACCCACATGGGCTATCAAGTAATCTTTTCGGTGATGATGCTGATTTAATTAGATTTGCGATGACGATTGGTACAGAATCTGACCAAATTGCCATTGCGCCAGGTTACCTCCAAAAATCTTGGAATGCTAACAACCGTCGCTATTTTAGTTATAGCATGGATCAACCTATGGCCAATTTCTACTCGATAGTTTCGGCAAGGTATGAGGTAAAACGCGAAAAATGGAATGGTATCAATCTGGAGATTTATTATCACAAAGGACACGATAGAAATCTGGATAGAATCATGAATGGTATGAAAAAGGCATTGGGATATTATTCAAAAAACTTCAGTCCATTTCAATACAAACAAATGCGCATCATGGAGTTTCCGAGATATGCATCCTTTGCGCAGTCTTTTGCCAATACGGTTCCGTTTTCTGAAAGTATGGGATTTGTGATGGATATTCAAAAAGACGACCCAGATATTCCGTTTTATGTAACCGCTCACGAACTGGGACATCAATGGTGGGGGCATCAGGTAATCGAAGCCAATGTAAAAGGTAATGGTATGCTTTCAGAATCTTTGTCGGAATACTCAGCCTTGATGGTACTCAAAAATCACGTATCAACCGAGGTAATGCAAAAGTTCATGAAATATAATTTGGACGAATACCTTTACGGTCGTGCCACCGAGCGCAAGAAGGAACAACCTTTGTATTTATGTGAAAATCAGCAATATATCCATTATAATAAAGGCTCTGTGTGCTTGTATGCTTTACAAGATTATATCGGTGAAGAGAAGGTAAATCAAGCCTTGTCGGAATATGCCAAAGACTGGAAATATGCGGGCCCAGATAATCCCAAAAAGCGCTATCCAACAACCTTAGATTTATTATCGTATCTCAAAAAGGCAACACCAGATTCCTTGAAATATCTGATTACTGACCTTTTTGAAACAATCACTTTATACGAAAATAAAACAGACATTGCCACAGCTAAAAAGCTCAAGAATAACACTTACGAGATTACTTTAAAAATCTCTACAGAAAAAAGCCGTGCAGATAAGTCTGGAAATCAGAAAGTAATTAGCATGAATGACTGGATTGATGTGGGCGTTTATGGAAAAGATGCAGCAGGAAATGATAAATTAATATACCTGAAAAAACATCGTTTCAATAAAAAGGAGCAAACGCTCAAACTTACAGTCAAAGAAGAGCCTCTCAAGGCTGGTATAGACCCTATTCATAAGCTAATTGATAAGCATATCATCGATAATGTCAAAAAGGTTTCGATAGAATAAAGAGATGATTAGTCTGTAGTTTTATTACTGGACAAAACGGGTAAGTTTGGTAAGCGGATTTAGACTGCTCAGTCCTTTAACCAGTTTAAAACTGGTTAAAGGACTAAGTCCAAGACAAAGTCTTGAACTAGGAACGCCCATTTTGTCCAGTAATCAACTATTGAATACTAATTTTTATCATAAACATTTTTACAAAAACCTATCTATCAACACATTACAAAACACAATATCATCAAATTAGAGAAACCTTTTCTGAAGAGTGCAGAAGTCTTGCTGAAGAATTGTATTTTTGCACCCTAATTCCTCAAAGCGTATGCAAATTCCACAATATCGACAACTATACGAGAGCCTTCGACATCAGATTATTTCGGGTATTTATCAGCAAGATGATTTATTGCCATCCGAAAATCAGTTAGCCGATTTGCATCAAATCACTCGTATGACTGTTCGACAAGCCCTCAACGAGCTTGTGAAGGATGGCTATATCCGCAAGCAAAAGGGAAAAGGAAGTTTTGTGAATCTTCGACGCAAAACGGTGGGATTATTGGCTTTTAGAGACCCCAAGCAACTCAATACCAACGAAGAAGTAGCTCTACAATCTAAAATCATCGGTAGACCGTCCATTCAGGCATGGGATCCCGCTTTTTTCTTTCCTATCTCAGAAGCAGAACGACAAGCAGGCTGTATCGTTGCGATGAATCTACACCATTCGCAAACTACACCCGTGATGTTTGAGTACTATTATTTGCCCAATATCAACCTTCCTGGTTTTATCATGACACCCTTTGTCAATGATTCTATTATGGAATCATTGCGTGTGAATTATCACGTAGAAGCCTCAGGTGTCGAGCAAGAAGTATCCTGTGTATTGGCAAAAGCGCAAGAAGCACAATTCTTGAAAGTCAGTGTGGGTAGCCCACTCGTATATGTATGGCGCCGATACACCACCAATCGCATGGGATATTATTTCTACAGCGTTTCTTTTTGCAATACACAACAGTATTCGTTGAGTAGTTTGATAGTGTAAGCAATTGTAAGTGCAGAGTTAAGAATTGAGGATTAGAACTTTGCTGTCTATTTCGGATATCGGATGTTGGATTTCGGAAGTGTAATCTTTTATTTTTTGTAAAAAATAGAGGAATTTCCCTTTATTTCCGAAATCAGAAATCACATTTATAAAATCAAAATACCTGTTCTTAGTAATTATTTTAGTTTCTATGTTTTACCTGTTATACTAACTCCATGTTTTCAAAACTTCATTTACTCCTTATTACACTGACCCTTTTAAGTTATCCTATTCATGCACAAGTTATAAAAGGGAAAGTCGTTGATTCTAAAACCAACCTTGGTATTTCTTTTGCCAATGTCTATAATCCAAACACCAATGTAGGTATTCACACCGATGAAGAAGGGCTCTTTTATTGGTCTATTCAGAAACAAAATGACTCGGTGGCGGTGTCTTGTGTAGGTTATAAAACAAAAATACTTTCTTCTAAAAACTTCAAAAAAGATACTACTAATCTCATTTTTCTAGAAGAACTCAACATCGAGTTGGGTGAAATAACCTTTAAAGCAAAAAAGGCCAAGAAAGGATATGATGTAGAATTAGGCTATTACCATACCAAACCACATGGACATTCAAAATGGAGACCAGGTGGCATATCAAAGTTAGAAATGTACGTGGTGCATATACCCAATAACGAGGGAATCGATGGTTTCTTAAAAAATGTACAGTATGATATTGATGGTTTTAGGAACTTTACTGAGAGACCGAAAGCTCGAATTAGAGTCCAGAAAGTTGATCCCATTACAGGTCTTCCTTCAACAGATCTACTAACTGAAAATCTGATGATAAATTTCACTAGATTTTCAAATAACCTAGAAATAGATATTAGTAAATATCAAATCCCATTTTCAAAGGAAGGCGTATTTGTGGGACTTGAAATATTTTGTCATTCGGAGTGGCGATTGGACAAAAATAATATATCACAAGAGAAATCGAATTGTCCCTATATTCCTAACACAAGGATAGATTCTGAAAAAGATTCAGGCAAAAGTTATTACTGGACTTTTCACAGCGGCAAATGGAAGTGGGTCTGTATCACCGATGGGTCTGTATTTCAAAAAGGTCTTATGTATAAATTCGGAGTTACCGTTACAGCTTTTGAATAGATTTTACTTTTAGGGTGCGACTAAAGTCGCCCCCTAAAAGTAAGCGCATATTTATCCTTTCTTAATCTATCGAAGTATAAAGCTATCTCTTACAAAACATAAGTAGATAAAACCTTATAAACATCGTTGATATTTTCGCCTTTTCTAAATTCTTTAATGAGTGGCGCATCGCTTCCTTTTACCCAAATAATTAGCTCTGCATCCAAATCTAGCAAACCATTACTTCTTTTCGAAAAATGGTTAATGCTTTTGTATGGAATGGTATGAAAGTCTACTTTCGAACCTGTCAAACCTTGTTTATCTACCAAAATCAATCTTTTGTTGGTAAATACAAACATATCTCGAATCAATCGAAAAGACTTTACAACTTCTTCACCTTGAATCAAAATTGGTGCAAACTCTTCAGCAACTTTATGCGAGGAAACCTCCGAGGCGTTTCCCATCAATGCATCAAATAATCCCATAATTTTCTTAGTTTTTAGAGTGAATAAATATTGAGGCTCTAGGCTTTATGCCGTAGGAATTAGATAAAAATGTATTAATGATTATATTATTTTCACTTACAAAAAACAATGCTATGATTACCAGCAACTTACACCTACAATTCACAATTCATCACTCACAATTCATCATTCACCTCTCACAATTCCTCCGATGAATCAAAATCCTCTGAAATCAATTTACGTAATTGTTGATGCGGGCGTAATTGTGGTTTACGACTAAACAATGCCTTTTCTGGTGACGAAGACTTCGCTTTACTCGCGAGATTCGAGGTAGTAAAATAGCTTTCTCGAACAAATTGCGACAATTCTTCATCATTAATCGCATCGCGCACCATCGAGCCTTTTCCAAAACCATCGTTGTATGAAGCAATTCGAGCATCAGTCTCCGATAGTCTCATTCCTTCGTAAATTTCTTTAATTTCTTGTAAAAGATTAGCTCTCTCTTTTTCCAAGGCTTGAAAATCATCTACGAGTTGTAAATCATTTTCGAGAATATTTTTCTGAATTAAATGCTCAGCCAGCGCTTCATCTTCTGCCTTGATTTGAGGGAGAAGACTATTTCGTTGTTTATTCAGACGCTTAAGTTGTGGGTCGATTTGTAGCCAACGATACCAATAACACTGCAACACAGGAAAGGCAATTCCCAAACAGATCGCACCTGCTAAAGCAAATAATACGCCTGACAAAACAAATGAAGCTAAAGCCCAAGGACTATTCACCAAGTCCTGATTAAGGGCGTCAAAGCTACGCATTTTCGCCTCTATCTGCGCCTGAACCGCAGGCGGTGGTGGGGCAGTTGGATTGAGCGGGTCAAAAACTTGATTATTAAGATTTTTTATTGCCTTATTAATACCCTCTTTCATTTTATCGGTTTTGTAAGCTTCATATCTAAACCAACCCAACACAAAGAGAGTCACCACGGCAAAAACCACCGTTACACCTTTAAACCATGCATAAGTCTTTTTAGCTTTTGCACTTTCCCCATCTGAATACGGCGATTCAATCAAGCGTTCGTAAGCAGGTTTGAGTAAAATAGAAACCATAGCTAAACCAACCGCAAAAGACCAAGCCTCTACCGTATTGTGAATATTAAGCGCATAGGCCACAATCTCGTGAGAGATAATCAAATCGCCAGCGACGAAAGAAACACCCGCGATAAAGTAAATAATACCCGCAAAAAGTGAATATTTATGAGCAGCGGTGAGACGGCGCTTTTCGAGTTGGTGCTTTTTTCATCTATTTCAAAAAGCGCCGACTCTAGGCGTTCTTTGTTTTTACCTGCCAAACCCACTTTCAATACTCTATCCTGAAGCGCATCAAAAGCTGATTTGTAAGCTGACTTTGCATGAGCAATTTTTTCCTCAAGCTTATTTAACTCTTGTTTTTGTTCCTGAAGCTGTTTATCAAGCCATTCAAAATTGACTTGACTTGATAAATATCCTTCATAATTATTTTTATCTACCGATTCCAATCCACTGGTATAACCATGTTGGAAATCATATTTTTCGGCATGAGATTTATTTTCTTCCATCATTTTTCCCTATTAAAATTCCTCTTCCTCCTCTCCTAGCATCGACTGTATATCTTTCTGAGAGATACGACTTCGATAATTTAAAGCCAAGTGATATTCACTTTCAAAAACTTTGATAAGCATATCTCTATGCGCATTCAGACGGGTACGCTCTGCGATATATCGGCTCAGTTCAGGTAAAATCGATTGTTTCTCGGCACGATATTCCTTGATTTCAACTTTATGAAGTTCAATCTCTTTTTCCCATTCAGCTACTTTTTTTACCTTATCTTGTTGTAATTGATTTCGTTTTTGGAAAATAGTCAAATCATCTTTCAGCACTGCCAAATTACCCAACAGAAGTTTACCCGAAAACATAAATAAGAAAAAGATAAAAGCAAACAACGCCCAAGCATTCAATGCGGGTTGAGAGGCATAAATTTGAGCAAATACAAAAAATGCAGAAGCCAAAGGCATACCAATTTCCTCAAGGATTTTACGCCAATTACTTTGTCGGGCATCGTCGTGTAAAAATGAGATTCGACCAAACAAATTGAACATCCCTGCCATAAATACGCCCAAAGCAATCAATTTATTTTGTTCAAAGTGTCCACGAAGTGCTTCTTCTATCAAAAAATAATTGCCCACAGCAATTCCAATCGCCAACGAAAGTCCTGTGATGGTTCTAGGTAAATGATGTTGCTCGGTGAATTCTTTTTCTTTGAGAAGCTCTATTTTACGCTCTAATTCTTTTACCAGACCTTCTTTTTCATTGATCCAGTAATTCAATTCTCCGATTTTCTCCTCACGGTGTTCAATCAGCTTTTCGGTATCGGCAGTTTGTTGATGAAAATAACTTCGAATAATTGAAATTTTTTCTTCAGGGTTTGAGCCAGAAAGTCCAAAAATCACCCCTTCATCACGCAGAATATCCTCATTAATCAACCAGTCAGGTTGGTTAATTGATGATACTTTTATTTTTTCTGACGACGCAACAGGGATTACCTCCACTACAGGAGAAGCTTCAAAAGACTGTACTTCAGCAATTTGCTCACTTTGCTCTACTATCTCCTCTTTATGTTGTTTTACAAAAACATTCTTTATTTTATCAAAAATCGACATACTTCACACTTTCTATAAAAATCAAAACAATTCGAATATGATAAAAAAAAACCTTTTTACCCAACAAAATAGGAAGAGCGGAGCGATAAGATGCTCATCTGCGAATAGTTTATTGATAAGAATAAGTATCATATAGCTCACCACTCATTTAACCCAAAGCCATATTTTCAAACTATCAAATCTTCAAATCAACCAAATACTAAATTTTCAAATTAAACCTCATTTTCAAATCTTGAAATCATCATATCTTCAAATTAAACACTACCATTTCTTTCTTTTTTTCTGCCAAAGAAAAATTGGAAGTAGTAACAAAAAGATACCAACAAATAGTAAAGTAATTTCAGGATTGTAGTAAATGATGGCAATCATACATACCACCGAAAGCACCAAAGCTATAATCGGAAACCAAGGATATAAAGGAGCTTTAAAAGGTTTTTCGAGCGCAGGTTCACGCATACGTAATACCAGCAAGCTAACCATACTTACAGCATACATTACCACCGCCCCAAGTCCTGACATGATGATAATCTTGTCGGTAGTCCCTGTAAAAATCGCCAAAAAGCCAATCAAACCGCCAGCGATGAGCGCCCAGTGCGGGGTTTGGTATTTCTTATTGACAGCAGATAAAAATTCAGGCAAATACCCTTCACGAGCAAGCGCATAAATCTGGCGAGAATAACTAATTGTATTGCAGTGAAAAGAGGCGATTAAGCCAAATAAGCCAAGACTAGCAAAGATTTTGGACAAAGCATTTTTTTCGCCCAAAGCCATTGACAAAGCCTCTGGAATAGGGTGATCGAGACTAATCAATCTGCGCCAATCACCCACACCAGCACTCAAAATCATCACACCAAGTGCTAATACAACCAAAGTCACAATACTAGTAATATAGCCAATTGGAATAGTTTTATGTGGATTTTTGACCTCCTCTGCTACCATAGCGACTCCTTCAATTGCCACAAAAAACCATAAGGCAAAGGGAATACCAGCAAATATCCCATCGGCAGTAATATGTTCAGGATTATGGGCAACAAAATTTTCATATTTGAAATAAGGCGTTATCACTGCCATAAACACGACCAATTCTAGCACCGAAAGAATGGTAACAATCAATGAAAACTGAGCAGATTCTTTTATGCCAAACCAGTTGATAGCGATAAAAATGACATACATACCCAATGCCGTTGGCACAACAGGAATCGCTGGATTAAGGAAATTGGTATAACTGCCTAATGCATAAGCAATGGCAGGAGGTGCCAACAAAAAATCTACCAAGGTGGCATAACCTGCAATAAATCCGCCCCAAGGTCCCATAGCTCGCCGTGCATAGGCGAATGCTCCGCCCGCATGAGGAATAGAGGTAGTCAACTCGGTATAGGAAAATATAAATGTGATATACATGACGGTCACCAACAATGTTGATACCAAGAAACCTATCGTTCCTGAAGTTTGCCAGCCATAATTCCAGCCAAAGTATTCACCCGAAATAACCAATCCAACGGCGATACTCCAAAGTTGAATAGCATTGATTGCTTTTTTAAGTGTAGGTTGCGAGGTTTGACTTACTGTTGTTTCTTCCATCATGAATAAATTTTATAAAAATACCAAGTTGTTTCAAAAAGGGCATTAAACAAAAATTACAAAAAAAACCCTAGAATTCAAACCTGAACTCTAGGGTTTTACAAAGAATTAATCTTTTGGATACGGAAAAAGACCTTATCTGGATGAATTATGCTTCTACTTTCAAAATCTGATTTAATTTTTCAATCACATAATCAATTTCTTCAATTGTATTATACTTAGAAAAAGAGAATCTCACCGATGGACGATTTGGATCAGCACCAATACCTCCAAGCACATGAGAACCAATATTTGAACCACTCGTGCAAGCACTACCACCAGAGGCAGAAATCTTGTTAATGTCCAAATTAAATAAGAACATATCTGCTTCTTCAGAAGGTGGGAAACTTACATTAAGTACTGTGTACAAGCTTTTTTCCAAATTATCAGAATCACCATTAAATTGAATATCATCAAAAGATGTCTTCAGTTTTTCAATCATATAGGATTTTACTGATTCGATATGCTTGCGGTGAGCATCCATATCGTTATAGGCAATTTCCAAAGCTTTTGCCAAACCAATAATACCATACACATTTTCGGTACCTCCACGCATATTACGCTCTTGCGAACCACCATGAATAAATGGATGAATCTTTTTATCAGCATTAATGTATAGAAAACCAGCCCCTTTAGGTCCATGGAATTTATGACCTGCCCCAACAATAAAATCGATATTGAGCTTCTGCAAATCATGTTTGTAGTGCCCCATTGTTTGTACTGTATCAGAATGAAAAGTAGCGCCATACTCTTTACACAACTCCCCTACCTTCTCCATATCCAACAAATTACCAATTTCGTTATTGCCATGCATCAACGACACCAATGTATTAGGATTTGTCTTCAATAACTCCTCTAGGTGATTCAAGTCGATGTGACCTTTTTCATCCACATTGACTAAGCTCAACTTAATTTTACCAATCTTTTGTAAATGCTCCAAGGTATGCAACACGGCATGGTGCTCAAGCGACGACGTTACGGCATGTTTGATACCATACTCTTCAATCGAGCAAGCAATCGCTGTATTATCAGCTTCTGTACCACCAGAAGTAAAGAAAATCTCTGCAGGAGAAGTATTCAAAAGACCAGCAACAGTTTTACGCGCACGTTCAATCGCATTACGTACCTCACGTCCATGTGCATGAATCGATGACGGATTACCGAAGTTTTTTTCCATCATTGGTAACATTGCCTCAATTACTGCTCTGTCGAGCGGTGTGGTAGCGGCATTGTCCAAATAAACACGTTGTTGTATCATATTAATTTGGTTGGGGAAATGTGTGAGTCAAATAAATGACTCATATAAAAGGGTTGAAAATATTTGTTGATAAATAAGGGCTTATTAAAATTTCGGATATTGGATTAGGAGTGTACGAAGGATTTCAAACACTACATAACGCTAAAAACTCTACCATTTCTCTATGCTTACTTGGAAAAGGTATAAATACAAAATGTCAGAAGGGCTACTTCTGACATTTTGTATTTATACCGGTAAAGAACCCCAAAATGACTACATCGTAGCAGCCACTACCTCTTTGATATCGCTGATGAGTTTTTTTGCTAAATTTTCAGCCTTCGTCATAGAATCTGACTCTGAGTAAATACGAATGATTGGTTCTGTATTTGACTTACGCAAATGTACCCATTCTTTATCAAAATCTATTCGAACACCATCAATTGCATTGATAGGATTTTTAGCATATTTCTTTTTCACAGCTTCAAGTACCTCATCAACATTAATATCAGCAGTAAGCTCGATTTTGTTTTTTGAGATATAATACTCTGGATATCCTTTACGCATAACCGAAATCTTTTTGCCAGATTTAGCCAAATGCGTTAAGAATAGCGCAATACCTACCAAAGCATCACGTCCATAGTGTAACTCTGGATAAATAATACCGCCGTTACCTTCGCCACCAATGATAGCCTTCGAAGATTTCATCAACGTTACAACATTAACTTCTCCTACTGCCGAAGCGTAATATTTATTGCCGTGTTTTTCCGTCACATCACGTAAAGCACGGGTTGATGATAAATTGGAAACAGTATTTCCTTTTGTATGCTGGAGAATATAATCAGCCACTGCAACAAGTGTATATTCTTCACCAAAAGGAGAGGCATCTTCACAGAAAAAACACAAACGGTCAACGTCTGGATCTACGACAATACCAAGGTCATATTTCGTTTTTTCGATGGCCTTAGTAATATCAGTTAAGTTTTCTGGAAGTGGCTCAGGGTTGTGAGCAAAATTACCAGTAGGCTCACAATGTAATTTTGTAATTTGGGTTACACCGAGTGCTTCAAGCAACATCGGAACCGCAATACCACCTGTAGAGTTTACTGCATCTACAATTACTTTAAAATTTCGTTCTTTGATGGCTTCTTTATCCACTAAAGGTAAAGCCAAAATCATGTCGATGTGTTTCTTAATCCAAGTGTCATCTTGAGCATAAGAACCTAATTTTTTCACATCTACAAAATCAAAATCTTCAGCCTCTGCGATAGCTAATAGCGCTTCACCATCAGCTCCTGAAATAAATTCTCCGACTTCATTCAATAGTTTCAAGGCGTTCCATTGAATCGGATTATGACTTGCTGTAAGGATAATACCTCCTGCCGCATTTTCTACGGGCACTGCTACTTCAACTGTCGGAGTTGTAGAAAGACCTAAATCTAGGACATCTAGTCCAAGTCCTTGTAAAGTACCAACCACCAACTTAGATACCATATCGCCAGACAAACGTGCATCACGCCCCAAGACAATTTTTTTATTGCTAGGGTTTTTACGTTTAAGCCAAGTACCATAAGCGGCCGTAAACTTCACTACATCTAAGGGTGTAAGGGCATCCCCTGCCTTTCCTCCGATAGTTCCTCTAATTCCTGATATAGATTTAATTAATGTCACGTTAGCGATGGGAGGTTTAATGGATTATTAAAACACGTCGAGTGTGTTAGAAAATTATTAATTCATGAGCAAATTCTGTGCAAATCTAATATAATTTGAAGAAATTTTGCCTTAATACAACCAAGTTAAAACGGATTCTACAGAAAAGATAGTATTCGGTCGTACTTATTTTGTTGAACAGATTTTATCACAAAACTCGTTCCAAAAACAACAGATTTTACTCAATGAAATGGATAGAAATCCTATAAAATGAAAAAGCCTCTCAAGCGAACTTGAGAGGCTTTTGTTAACCCACTAGGATTCGAACCTAGACTAGCAGAACCAAAATCTGATGTGCTACCCTTACACCATGGGTCAATACACACTTTAAAATTAATAACTGTTAGCTTTTAGCTGAACAAAGAATCACGAATGATTTCCTAATTTAATGTTAACCGACATGGATTCGAACCATGAATGACGGTACCAAAAACCGTAGTGTTACCGTTACACCATCGGTCAATCTAATTCATTGTTGTGCTGACTTGAAAATAAAACCTCTCCAATTAAATGGATTAAAAAGAGAGGTTTTGTTAACCGACATGGATTCGAACCATGAATGACGGTACCAAAAACCGTAGTGTTACCGTTACACCATCGGTCAGTACAACTGAATTGTGGTGCAAAATTAGGGCGTTTTATTTTGTTTGTCAAGTCCTTTTTCAAAAAAAATAAACAAAATTTATAACACCCACTTTAAGTCACTGACTATTTGAAGCTTACCAGCACAAAAAAAATGATTTTTTTGTGTGCTGGTATCTCTTTTACAACACTACACCACTAGTTTCAGCAGTAGGTGCTATTTTTTTCACTAAGCCTTGTAATACTTTACCTGGGCCACACTCTACAAAACTAGTTGCGCCATCAGCTACCATATTTTGCACAGATTGAGTCCATTTGACAGCACCCGTCAACTGAGCAATCAAGTTCGCTTTGATCGTAGCAACATCCGTTGAAGACTGTGCATTTACGTTTTGGTAAATTGGACAAACTGGCGCGTTGAAATTGGTAGCTTCGATAGCAGCAGCTAATTCTTCACGAGCAGGTTCCATCAATGGTGAGTGGAATGCTCCACCTACAGGAAGAAGCAATACACGCTTTGCACCTGCTTCTTTTAATTTTTCGCCAGCCAAAGCAACGCCTTCGTTGGTTCCCGAAATTACTACTTGCCCTGGGCAGTTATAATTAGCAGCAACTACTACGTCGTCAACTGAAGCACAAATATCTTCGATTACATTATCTGCTAAGTTCAAAACGGCTGCCATAGTTGAAGGATTAGCTTCACACGCTTTTTGCATAGCCAATGCACGCTTAGAAACTAATACCAAGCCATCTTCAAAGCTCAAAGCTCCAGCAGCAACCAATGCAGAGAATTCGCCTAGCGAGTGACCTGCAACCATATCAGGCTGGAAATCTGGTGTTTCTTTGGCTAAAATTACAGAGTGAAGAAAAATAGCAGGTTGCGTTACTTTCGTTTGTTTTAACTCTTCGTCAGTTCCATTGAACATAACATCAGTAATGCTAAAACCTAAAATTTCGTTAGCTTTTTCAAATAATGCCTTTGCTGATTCTGATTTTTCGTAAAGGTCTTTGCCCATACCAATAAATTGAGAACCTTGACCTGGGAAAACGTATGCTTTCATTCTTAGGAATTTTTATGATATATGATTTAGTACTAGTGGAAACAAAAGACTCTGTTTAATAAATTAAAACAAGTTTTATGTATTATCTCCACAATTGTCTGAGAAAAAGGGCTTAAGCTAATTCTCAAATAATTGCCTTTGAACCGCTCCTCTTAACGAAGGTGTTTTCAAAGAAGTCCGCAAAAATACTACTTCAAGTTCTACATCTCCCAATTCTAGGCCAAAAACCTTTCACGTAGCTCTGGATTTGGCAAACGACACGCATCTGATTTCCCAAAAATTCGGTATCTATTCTTCGCAACCAAGTCATAAATCATATCTCTAACAACTCGTGGAACCCATCTCAAAAAATACAACCACTTCCAAACTCCATCCAAATGCCTCGCTATATGAAGTGCAGCATCAGATTTCTCAAATACTCGTCCATTTTTTACTAACAAAACAGAATCAAAATCTTTTTTATTTCGAGAAAACTGAGCCAAATATTGTTGTCCCACCTCTGATTGCAAGGATGCAAATTTGAATCGTTTTTGTGAATCGTGATCAATGACAAAATTGATTGAGGAATTACAAAAATTACACACCCCATCAAACAGGATAAGGTCATAAGAATGTTGTTTTAGAGCGTCTTCGTTCATAGCTTTATAAACTTTATATCTTACTAACAAAAAAGACGAGCTTATGTACTCCACAAGCTCGTCTTTTATTGATATTTCTTTGATTATTATTTTACTAGTTCGATATAGCCTTTTAATGTTAAACTATTTTTGGCTGTATCTAATGTCAAGAACTTCACTGAACAATTATAGAAATATGTTCCCGAAGGAGACTCATTACCAGAATTATCTCGACCATCCCACTCTAGTTTTGGCCCTGTGTAATCATACACTTTTTGTCCATTTCTATTATAAATCGAAATAGTCACTTCCTGCACAAAACGTGGACATTTTAAAGCTTGGAAAATATCATTTTTACCATCTCCATTTGGCGTAAAGACATTTGGTAATGAGAAACTAGGACAATTATCTTTACAAACGACATTACTACGTGCACTTTCTGTCCCATACTTATTTGTGGCAGTTACATAATAACATCCCATATACGAATCTGTTTTGGTATGCGTATAGTTGTGTGCAGGAGGATTTGGCGTAGTAATATCTGCAATTTTTGTAAATGCCCCATCAGGTCCAGAAGCGTAATACAAAGTATATTTTACAATATCCTTATCACAATTAGCTCCTGTTGCGTCTGTCCATGTAAGCTTATTATCAAAAGTTGTTTGATTACAATTACTATTGTCTTTCGTGTAAGCATCACAATCAAGAAGGTCGATATTGAGTACTGGCGGACAAGGAATCAAATCACTTTTTGGCGTTGCACAACTAATTTGAGAGAAGTTATACAACAAACTAGGTTTGATTCTAGCAGAATTATATGAACCTACAGTTTCTACCTTGTAGCAATACGATGAATCTGGTGACATTGTCACAGGGAAAGAGCCGTCTGAAGCAATTCTATCTTGTCCATCATCTGTAAAAGTATAAGTAGATGCGCCTTGTACCGTTACATCGGCAATACGTGTAAATACTCCAGAACCTGGACGAGTTTCACGATACACACGATGCGTTTGATTATCGTTAGACCAAGGCGTATTTGCCTGCCAAGTAAGCACAACTTTACGAACATCAGCAGTAGTGGTCAAACGCACACTCGAAGCAGCTTCTGTGCTATCCAATAAGGTCAAGCCTGTAGCGCTTGTGTAATAGAACAGCAAGCGATAACGATACGCATTATCTTGTGTGTTGAGATTTTTATCAACAAATACAGTATCGGCTACCGTTCCAGATAAATCTGTATTAATATTCGCCCCTACTTGTGCAAAAGACGTACCCGTCAAACCAGTAGCACGGAATAAGCGATATTGATACGGTCCTTTGAATTGCTCTGGTTTGAAATCAATTGGACGAGTCCATTTTACTGTGATTTCCCCTTGTGTAGAAGATGTCTTATCTACTGTTACATTGGTAATAACAGGTACTTGTGCTTCTAGTTTTAGACAGATTTGATCCGACGATACACTTTTACCTCCCGAAGGCGCTGCAAAAGATGCTACTACTCGGTAGCTATAATCAGTATCGCGTTTCAATCCGTTGTTATCTACATAGGTAGTAGCATTGACAGGAACTCTACCTATTTCAACATAGCCCAATCCCGCAGGAATACCCGTTTGACACACATCTGGCACAAAATTATCACAACCTTGTTTACGGTAAATGATTAACTCTGCTCCTGCATTTTGGCAAGAATACGCATCCCAAGTCAAAGTGATAGCCTTGTTACCTGCATCGCCAGTAGCTTTTAGGTTTTTCACTCTTGGTGCAACGATTTTTACCTTCCAAATTTTACTATCTACCAATTTAGGGATAGTACTTCCTACCCTCGATGGCGGAACGTCCTCTACCTTGAAGAGAATATCATAGGTTTGCTCTCGTATATGTGCACAACTTGTTTGCCACCTAAATACACCTGTAGCAATAGGATTTGAGGGATTGGTCGCCGTAAAGGTCGCATAAGGTTGAGCAAAGAAAGCCGTTCCATCAGTTGGTCTATAGACAGAGCCTGTTGAAAATAAATTCAGTTGATCTTTACGTCCTGTACTAGAAGGAGTATCATCAGCAGTAACATTTTGTTGAATAAAGGTTCCAGCTTCCACACATATATCGTCTGGCACTTTGATAATAGGAGCTTTGTTATCGGCATCCTTTACCTCAATTTGCATATCACGAACCGTCTCGGATATTTTCACCCCATTTCGCCATTCTTCAATAATAAAAGCACAGTTATAAAGACCCGTTTCTTGCGGTACATTCCAGATCAAATCACCCGTACGACTATTGATGGTAAAACTAGAAGCCGTTGCCGCTACTAAGTTAGGTTGACGAAAACCAGCTATAGCATTACCACGTCCAGTACAGGTAGTTTGCAAGCCCGTACGACAGTCGATAAGGCGATAAGCCAAGCTATCCCCTTCAATATCTACTGCGTTGGGGTTGTGAATAAACCTTTGTCCAACCACAGCAGTAAGGTCTACCGCAGGGTTCATGAGCAGAGGCGTTGAGTTAAGCCCTAGGCCTGGGTCTATTTTAAATACGGTCTCGACATAAAAGCCCACCATATCCGAATTAGGGATATTTCGAACGTTGGCATTACGGTTTTCGATACCTACGTTTACCTTGTAGATACTTGGCGCTGCGTAGGTGTAAGTGACTTTATAAATACCCTTCATTGTCCCATTACCAATGTCTTCGCCCAAGCCATTGCCATTAGAACGAGGAGCCCACTGAGAGCCCAACCCATCTCCAAAGCAAAAAAGGACTTCGCGTTGTTGCTGCCAAGCCACGTTATTTTCACAATATATCGTGAGGGTAAATTCGTAAGTAAGAGCCGTACTCGATACACGACGCACGGTAATTTCGCCCCCTTTCATGTGAGTTGCCCTTGCGGAATGAAATGAAAAAAGGCCTACAAAAAAGGTAAAAATGAGAATGTAGATAAAGTTTGGTCTCATACGTTAGTGAATAAAAAGTTTTGAGGACAGCCTCTTCAAAAAGCCTTGGTATAAGGTAATGATAACTGACCTACACACTTTACTGGCACAATTTAGAGAATAATTTTTTTTACAACTAACAAAACAAAAAAATCAAACACAAAGTTGGAAAAGTGAATCAAAAACACAAATCCTATGAAAGACCCTCCAAAGTATCGTTAATTATAGCAAAACCGATTGGTTGGTATAATTCCTAAATCGTTGGCTAAATCCAATAATACAGTACAAAAACGTAGAAAGATTATAAATAATTGCTAAAATCTTATAGATTATTTGATTGACAGGTGATTCAATTGTAGTTTTGGGTTCAATTTTTCAACTAATTAATAGTTAATAGCAATTAATCCATACAGGGTTTTCTTTGTATAGATTAAGAACCAGCCCTATTAATTGTTAACTAATTAACAACCAATAACTTATAAAAAAATGTCTTGGGTAACAAAAACATTATCAAGTTCGTTGGGCCGAAAGCTCATCATGGCGGTAACAGGCTTATCGTTGGTAGCCTTCCTTCTCGTCCATTGTGGTATCAATGCGTGCATTTTTTTGAATGACGGAGGTGAAACCTTCAATGAGGCCGCAGAATTTATGGCTAAAAACTTTTTCATCCGTGCTGCTGAAATCGGACTATTTGCGGGTTTAATCCTTCACATTGTAGACGGTTTAATGTTGTGGTCGGCTAATAAGAAAAAACGCCCAGTACAATATGCTGTTGTATCAAAAGAGAATAGCACATGGTACTCTCGCTCAATGGGTTTATTGGGTACATTATTATTACTTTTCTTAGTGATGCACTTAAAGCATTTTTGGGTAGTAAGCCGTTTTACAGATGTGATTACTGGCGGTCAAAAAACACTTTTCCAAGAAATGCAGGAAGTTTTTGCTAGTCCAATACCTGTAATTGTGTATGTAGTTGGTTGTATTTCTTTGGCATACCACTTATTACATGGTGTTCAAAGTGCATTCCAATCAATTGGATGGAACCACCCTAAGTACACTCCGTTTGTAAAGGCTTTCGGAAGTTGGTTTGCTATTATCATTCCAGTTGTGTTTGCAGCAATGCCAATCGCAATGCATTTAGGACTTATTAAATAGTTCATAGTTGTTTGTTATTTTTTGACAACACTATATCTAAAATTTTTATCATTACATAATTCTTAAGTTATGGCAACTTCACCAAGATTAGATGCTAAAATCCCTGATGGTCAGCTGTCTGAAAAATGGACAAAATTCCGTTCGACAGTACCATTAGTAAACCCCGCAAACAAGCGGAATATCGAAATCATCGTAGTAGGTACAGGTTTGGCGGGTGCTTCGGCAGCGGCTTCTTTGGCCGAAATGGGATATAAAGTAAAAGCTTTCTGTTTTCAAGATTCTCCTCGCCGTGCTCACTCAATTGCAGCACAGGGTGGTGTCAACGCTGCTAAAAACTATCAGAACGACGGTGACTCTGTGTATCGTCTTTTCTATGATACGATCAAAGGCGGTGACTACCGTGCAAGAGAGGCTAACGTTCACCGTTTGTCAGAGGTATCTGGTAATATTATTGACCAATGTGTGGCTCAAGGTGTACCATTTGCTCGTGAATACGGTGGTTTGTTATCAAACCGTTCGTTTGGTGGTACTCAAGTACAACGTACGTTCTACGCGGCAGGTCAAACTGGTCAACAATTGTTGTTGGGTGCTTATTCTGCACTACAACGTCAAGTTGGTTTGGGCAACGTAACTATGTATACTCGCCACGAAATGATGGACGTAGTAATGGTAGACGGTAAAGCTCGTGGTATCATTGCTCGTGATTTGATCTCTGGTAAATTAGAGCGTCACTTCGGTCACGCAGTATTGTTGTGTACAGGTGGTTACGGAAACGTATTCTACTTATCAACCAACGCAATGGGATCGAATGTAACAGCTGCTTGGAAGGCTCACAAAAAAGGTGCTTTCTTTGGTAACCCATGTTACACACAAATTCACCCGACATGTATCCCTGTGTCTGGCGACCACCAATCTAAATTGACTTTGATGTCAGAGTCTTTACGTAACGATGGTCGTATTTGGGTTCCTAAAAAACCAAACGATACACGTCCAGCTAACCAAATTCCAGAAGATGAACGCGACTATTACTTAGAGCGTCGTTACCCTGCGTTTGGTAACTTGGTACCTCGTGATATTGCTTCACGTGCTGCTAAGGAGCGTTGCGATGCAGGTTATGGTGTAGGTGCTTCTAAAAAAGCGGTTTACCTTGACTATGCTGCAGCTATCTTACGTTATGGTCGTGTTGAAGCTACGAAAAGAGGTATGCACAATGCATCTAACGAAGAGCTTCAAGTAATGGGTAAAGAGGTAGTGAAAGAGAAATACGGTAACTTGTTTGACATGTACAAACAAATTACTGGAGAAGACCCTTATGAAGTTCCAATGCGTATTTATCCAGCGGTTCACTATACAATGGGTGGACTTTGGGTAGACTACAACTTGATGACTACAGTACCAGGTCTTTATGCTTTGGGAGAAGCAAACTTCTCCGATCACGGTGCAAACCGTTTGGGTGCTTCTGCCTTGATGCAAGGTTTGGCTGATGGTTATTTCGTAATTCCATACACAATTGGTGCTTATTTGTCTGGAGATATTCGTACAAAAGCGATTCCAACAGATGCTCCTGAGTTTGTGGCTGCAGAGAAAGCCGTTCAAGATACCATCGACAAATTGATGTCTATCCAAGGAACAAAATCTGTAGATTACTACCACAAAAAATTAGGCTTAATCATGTGGGATAAGTGCGGTATGGCTCGTAACGAAGTTGGTTTGAAAGAAGCTATCGAAGAAATCAAAGCACTTCGTAAAGAGTTCTGGTCAAACGTTCGTATTCCGGGCGATGCTAATGAATTTAACCCTGAATTAGAGAAAGCTGGTCGTGTGGCCGACTTCCTTGAACTAGGTGAATTGATGTGTATCGATGCCTTGAACCGTAACGAGTCTTGTGGTGGTCACTTCCGTGAAGAATATCAAACTGAAGAAGGCGAAGCAAAACGTGATGACGAAAACTACGCTTACGTAGCTGCATGGGAGTACAAAGGCGATTCTGACTACGAATTACACAAAGAAGAGCTAGTGTACGAAAACATCAAAATTGCACAACGTAGCTATAAATAAGATATTATCCGTTATCGGTTAGCAGTAATAGGTAGGAAAACGTTAATAGTTAACAGTATATTGGTTATTTGAAGATATTCATAATCAAAAGGTTACAGTCAAATTTTACCTCTGATATACTATTAATTTAATCTTTCCTGCTACTTAGGTTAAAATTAATTACTGCTAACTTTCATCTCTTTCTGCATCTGATTCAAATTATGGAAATTTCATCTTTTCAAGACTTAAAATGTTGGAAAGAAGCTGTAAAACTTAGAATAATGTTAAGAACTGTTTTGCAACTTCTCCCTAGTGATGAAAAATATCGCCTAAAAGACCAAATAGTTAGAGCTTCTCGCTCAGTAACTAATAATATAGCAGAGGGGTTTGGGCGGTACCATTATTTGGAAAATGTACAGTTTTGTAGACAAAGTAGAGGTTCGTTATCAGAATTAGAAGACCACCTACTCATAGCAGTTGAAGAAGATTTTATTTCAAAAGAAAATTTCATACAACTACAAGTCCAAATCAATACTTGTACGGCTCTTTTAAATGGGTACATCAATTATCTAAATAGAGCAAAAGTCGAAGCAGAACGAGAACGCGGAAAACATTAGGAGTTAAATATTTTCTAATTCAATCCCTAGAGTTTAAATACTCTGGTAACGGTTAACAGATAACAACAATGGAAGGAAATATGAACTTGACGTTGAAGGTATGGCGTCAAAAAAATACCAATACAGAAGGAAACTTCGAAAATTATGACGTTCAAGGAATTTCAGAGGATATGTCTTTCCTCGAAATGTTTGACGTTCTTAACGAAAGATTAATCAACGATGGTAAAGAACCTATCGCTTTTGATCACGACTGTCGTGAAGGTATCTGCGGTATGTGTTCTATGTACATTAATGGTAGCCCGCACGGTCCAAACCGTGGTGTAACTACTTGTCAATTACACATGCGTTCGTTTAAGTCTGGAGATACTATCACTGTTGAGCCTTGGAGAGCAGCAGCATTCCCAGTAATCAAAGACTTAACTGTAAACCGTTCGTCTTTCGACCGTATTATCTCTGCGGGTGGGTTCGTTTCAGTAAACACTGGTAACGCTCAAGATGCTAACGCATTGCCAATCGCGAAAGAAAAAGCTGACGAAGCATTTGCAGCAGCAGCTTGTATTGGTTGTGGTGCTTGTGTAGCAGCTTGTAAAAATGCCTCGGCTATGTTATTTACTTCAGCAAAAATTTCTCAATTGGCATTGTTACCACAAGGTCAAGCTGAACGTGAAATGCGTGCTGAGAAAATGGTTGCTCAGATGGATATCGAAGGTTTCGGTGCTTGTACAAACACAGGTGCTTGTGAAGCAGAATGTCCAAAAGGTATTTCATTGGAAAACATTGCTCGTATGAACCGTGAATACTTTGGTGCTGTATTGTCATCAAAAGAACACGAATAATTTGTGGCAAAATTGAGTGAATTGAGATTGAGTGACTGAGTGATTGTTCCTTAAATCTCCTTTTACCCATAAAGCCACAAGACTTCATACTTAATATATGTCGTTGAGGATTTTAACTTCTAGGTTATTTTCCAAGTGTTTATCAAAAAAGGCGGTCGAAATTAGTTTTTCGACCGCCTTTTTTGATACTATATTTCAAAATGACACTTTTTCAAACGTAAAGCATAACGTCTCTACTAGGAAATTTTCTCTGTTAAATAATCACTCGTTCGCTCAATCTCTCCATCGCTAAGTTTGGGATGACTCATAATTATACTGATAATAAATATAAGTCAACTAATTACATCACATCAGCACAAACAATACATCCTATTGGGCGGTTTTGTTTACATGAAAACACTTCGACTTATTCTTGGAGATCAACTCAATAGCCAGCATTCATGGTTTGACACGGTCAATCAAGATATCACTTACGTAATGATGGAAATGCGTCAGGAAACTGACTATGTTACGCACCATATCCAGAAAATTGTAGGCTTTTTTATGGCTATGCGCCAGTTTGCAGAAGAACTAAAACAGAAGGGGCATCAGGTAGCGTATATCACCCTAGACGACGAAATAAATACCCAATCGCTTCCTCAAAATCTTCTTTGGCTTATTCAAGAATTAGATATTGAACAATTTGAATACCTACTACCCGACGAATATCGCCTTGATTTACAACTTAAAAACTTTTGCCAGATTCTTGCAATACCCTCAAAGGCATTTGATTCTGAACACTTTTTGAGTCAGCGAGATGAGCTAGCTACTTTTTTCAAAGGAAAGAAAACCTTTCTCATGGAAAACTTTTATCGCATGATGCGGAAAAAGTATAATGTATTGATGGATGGCAATGAACCTACTTCTGGACAATGGAATTTTGATGCCGACAATCGCAAAAAACTACCTAAAGATCATCGTCCAGTAGAACCTTTAGTTTTCTCAAAGAATGTAGATGATATCGTTAAACTGCTTTCTCAATCTGGCGTATCATCCATTGGAAACATCGATGCTAAAAATTTCTTGTGGCCTACCACTCGACAAGAGAGTTTGGCTTTATTAGCGTTTTTCTTAGAAAATTGTCTGCCACAATTTGGCACCTATGAAGATGCCATGCATCCCTCCTATTGGTCGATTTATCATTCTCGACTATCCTTTTCGCTCAATCTGAAATTACTACATCCATTAGAAGTTATTCAGAAAAGTGTAGAATATTGGGAACAACATCAAGATACAATTACGATTGCTCAGATTGAGGGGTTTGTCAGACAAATTCTTGGCTGGCGAGAATACATGCGAGGAATTTACTGGGCAAAAATGCCTGAATTTGCCCAAATGAATTTCTTTGGACATGACAGAAAGCTTCCCTCATGGTTCTGGAATGGTCAAACAAAAATGGCTTGTTTACGTCATGCTATAACTCAAAGTTTGGATTATGCCTACGCCCATCATATCCAAAGATTGATGTTGACAGGAAATTTTATGCTATTGGCAGGTATTCATCCTGATGAAGCCGACGCATGGTATTTGGGGATTTATATTGATGCCATTGAGTGGGTCGAGATTACCAATACACGAGGAATGAGCCAGTACGCAGATGGTGGAATCATTGGCTCAAAACCTTATGTGGGTTCTGCCAATTATATCGACAAAATGAGCCATTATTGTGGCAATTGTTTTTATGACAAAAACAAAAAAACTGGTGACAAGGCATGTCCTTTTAACAGTCTCTATTGGCATTTTTTTGAAAGAAATCGCAACCTTTTAGAAAAGAATCCAAGAATAGGAATGTCTTACGTAACGCTCAACAAGATGGCCCAAAATCAAAGACAAGAGCTACTAAAACAAGCAGATTTTTATTTAGAGCATATTGAAAAATTGTAAACCGACTATCAAGGTTTATCACTATTCCAAAAAAAACTTAAAAACTATATTGCCGAGTTCTGAATGCCTACTAAATTTGGGTATGATAGAGATAAAAGACGTTTGTAAAGCCTTCAATGGCCGAGATATATTATTAGGAATCAGTGGACAATTCAAGCCAGGTGATACCTCCTTGATTATTGGCGGTAGTGGTACAGGAAAAAGTGTACTGCTCAAATGTATGATTGGGATTATCAAACCTGAGTCGGGACATATTTTGTACGATGGGCGTGATTTTCATAATTCCTCAGAAGAGATACAAAAGGATATTCGTCGTGAAATGGGCGTGCTATTTCAAGGTGGAGCACTTTTTGACTCTAAAACCGTTTTAGAAAATGTCAAGTTTCCATTGGATATGTTGACAAATATGTCGGAAAAGGAAAAAATCGATCGTGCAGAATTCTGCCTTCAAAGGGTAGGTTTGGAAAATGCGGGACAACGTACTCCTTCTGAAATTTCGGGTGGTATGAAAAAGCGTGTGGGTATTGCTCGCGCTATCGTAATGAATCCCAAATATCTATTTTGTGATGAGCCTAACTCTGGTCTCGATCCTTTAACCTCAGTCAGGATTGATGAGCTTATCAAAGAAATTACCGATGAGTTTGGAATCACCACCGTAGTTATTACCCATGATATGAGTTCGGTAATGGGAATTGGGGAAAGTATTATGTTTTTGTATAAAGGCAAAAAATTGTGGGAAGGCGACAACTCTAATATTCTTCAAAATACTGTTCCAGAATTAAACGAATTCTTATTCTCAAGTAAACTTTTACAGGATTTGAGAAAATAGTGTTAATGATTTGAAAATTTGATGATTTGAAAATTTGAAATTTTGAGAGTTGAGATAGAGTATATAAATGGTTATTCTAAGATTTGTATTCTAGTTGTAGAGATGCAATGCTTTGCGTCTTAAGCCGAGTCAGACATAACATAGTAGTATCAAAAAAGCGGTTGGAAATTGTTTTCCAACCGCTTTTTTGATGAACATTTAGAGAATAATCCCAATTCTAAAATTCGGAATGATTTGATATTACTACAATGCTCAATGACACATCTTTCGACGCAAGGCATTGAGTCTCTACTACTGAAATGGATGTTGAGAACAATCACTCATTCACTCCATCAAAAATTCACTCAATAAATGCTAAGACTACACCAATTTCTTGATAATATCTTCTACAGAAACGCCTTCAGCCTCAGCTTTGAAGTTACGTACGATACGATGGCGTAAAATCGGTAATGCTACTGCTTGTACATCTTCGATGTCTGGTGAATATTTTCCATTAATTAAAGCATTGCATTTTGCAGCCAAAATTAGGTTTTGAGAAGCACGCGGACCAGCACCCCACTCCAAATATTGGTTAGTCACAGCATCGCTCAATTCTGATTTAGGACGCGTTTTGTGAACCAATTTTACGGCGTATTCTACTACATTATCAGCCACAGGAACTTTACGAACTAGCTCTTGAAAAGCTAGTATTTCTTCTCCCGAAACCTGTTTTTGTACTTTGTATTTGGTGGAAGTAGTTGTATTCTTTACAATTTCGACCTCAGCACGATATGATGGATAATCCAAATTGACCATAAACATAAAACGGTCAAGCTGTGCCTCTGGCAACGGATAAGTACCTTCTTGTTCGATAGGGTTTTGAGTAGCCAATACAAAAAATGGACGACTCAATGGATATTTTTTGCCCGAGACCGTCACTGCATATTCTTGCATCGCTTCCAAAAGTGCTGATTGGGTTTTGGGAGGAGTACGGTTGATTTCATCCGCCAAAATGATGTTTGCAAAAATTGGACCTTTTACAAACTTAAAATTACGTTCGTTATCGAGGGTTTCAGAACCTACAATATCTGACGGCATCAAGTCTGGGGTAAACTGGATACGATTAAAATCGAGGTCCAGAGCTTCAGCAATTGTTTGAATCAGCAACGTTTTTGCCAATCCCGGAACTCCAACTAATAAACAGTGTCCTTGACAAAAAATAGCTGTAAGTAAGAGTCTAACAGTGTCTTCCTGACCAATAATAACTTTACCGATTTCTGAAGTAAGTTTTTGATAAGATTCTTTCAAAGCGTTTACCGCTTCCACATCCGACTTGTATTGCGCCATGCTTGTGATATTAACTATGTTTAGATTTTTGAACTCTTTTACTCCATGATATTATCCTAAAAATAGGTATTTTCTGAATACAGAGGTAATTCTTAGACGTATTGCTTCAAATAAATCATTGGTGTTACAAGAGTATGATTGAATAGCGTGTACCGTAAAGTTAATCAAATAACCTGCCAATTTGTAGTGATTTGGTGGGGTTTATTCAAAACTTTCGACCAAACAGTTTGCTAACGTCTTTAATGTCAAAGTTATTGAGTCATTCATTAAGTTTTTGGAAAACAAAAACGGTCAGCATAAAGCTGACCGTTCTCAATATTGCTTGGCAGTGTTAAATTTTCAACTCTTTCAACACTACATTTATTGCCCTGTGCCTTTCATGACGTTACAATCTTTGTATTCGTCCGAAATATAGATAAATACTTCACCTTTAGCTTTAGCAAACCATTCTTCAATAGCATTGTTACGTTTTCTGTTCAAAGTAATCGTTGCTAATTTCTGGAAGTCATCTTCCAAGTTTGCAAAGTGAGGTGGGTGTTTTGCTTTGTAGTACAATACTCTAACAGCAGTACGGCCATCCTCTGTACGGTATTGAATCGGCTTCGTAAGTGTTCCTACTGTCATTGAATCTAAAGTGAAATACAAACCAGATTCCATACTACCATCTAATGGCATTTTGATAGAACGTGTACTTGGGTCAATCAACATACCACCAGCATCTTGAGTACCTTTATCTTCAGAGTGTAATTGAGCAGCTTTTTCAAACTTCAATGAATCACGTTGTACCAATACTCTAATACTATCCAAATAGTTGGTTGGCTCTGTTAAGTCCATTTTCTGATAATCAGGACGCAACAAAATATGACGTGCATGGTATTCTTGACCACGAATCTCCAATAATTGAATTAAGTGATAACCAAACTCTGACTCAACAACGTCCGACAATTGATTAGGTTTCAACTTTAGGGCAGCAGACTCAAAAGGCGCTACCATTTGACCACGTTTAGCAAAACCTAAATCTCCTCCACGTTTTCCTGAACCTAAATCTTCAGAATATAATTTGGCCAGTTCTGCAAAGTCTTCGCCATTTTCTACTCTACGTTTATAGTCTAGCAATTTCTTGATAAGCTCATCTTTTTGATTTTTGGTCACTTTAGCTAAGCGAACAATATGCCCTACTTCTACTTCTGAAGGCAAATACGGCAAAGAGTCTCTTGGGATAGATTCAAAAAACTTGCGTACTTCTTTTGGAGTAACTTTTACATCGCCCGTAATTTTTTCCTGCATTTTACGAGTAGTAAGCTGTTCTTTAATGGCCGAACGAAGCTCGTCTTTCAAAGATGCAATTGTTTTGCCATAAGCTTCAACAATGTTCTTTTGTGAGCCAAATTGTTGCTCCATTTGATCCATACGAGAGCTTAACTCCATTTCCACTTTCTTGTCATCGATCAGGACTGAGTCAATTTCGGCTTTTGCTAACATCACTTTACCAATAATCAAACTCTCAAGCAATTGGCAACGCGTAGGCGTATTTCCCTGTCCGCTTTGCAAATATTGCTGATACTGTGCTTCAAGTTCAGACTTAAGAATATAGTGATTGTCAACTTTTGCAATGATTTTATCAATTACCAAAGATTGAGCTTGCATCGAAAAGCTCATCACCAGTAACAGACCCATCAATGAGAGTAAATAAAAGGGTTTCTTCATTGTTATATGATTTCTTATGTAATGCTTAATGTAATTAGGTTTAATCGCATGGCACAAACCTCATTCGCTTTCAAAAACCATAATTCATTCTAAAAGGAGAAGAATTCTAGTTTCTCAATTAACAAATTTAAGCGTTTTTATCCTCTAAACCTGTGGATAGCGCCGTTAAAAAATGTTAATTGGCCTTTTTGGCAACATTTATTGAATAGAAAATCAAAAAAATAGTGAAACTGCCACAGAAATTCCTCTGACAATTTCACTATTTTGAGACTTGTATTCTACTCAATGATACGACGTACTTCGTTTTCGTTGATTGAAACAGGGTAACGTTCTTTCAATTTCGAAATCCAGTTATCGTATAACTGCTTTTGGTAATCTTTGATAATTTGCCCACGCGCTTCTTGGAAAGTCTTGGCTCTAGGCAATTCCACTTTATTGATATCTATCCAAACTTGACGACCTTTTGACTCAAATGTCTGTTCGCCCACGGCCCAATTTGCTACATCTACAAATTCGTTTTCACCACGTTTAAAATAGCGTTCTTCTGCGGTAAGACTATTAGGCTTGAGGGTATTAAATCTTTTTACCACATCATCCATCGACGTTGAGAAGAACTTGATAGACACACGCATATTCTTACTATGATCGTTTTTTGAAGCTGGTTTAAATTTACCATCATCTTTCTCAATAACTCTAGTAGCCGAAATACCTTTATTGATTAAGCTATTTACGATATTTCTAGCACGTTCTGCTGAAATATTTTCGGGCTCATCTGCATCAGAATTTCCTGTAATTTCTACCGTGTAATCACGATTCTTAATCATGATAACTGCCAATTCGTAAAGCATTTTCTGAGCATCAGGCGTAAAGTCAGCTTTATCTTTTTCAAAATAAATTTCAGGGAAACGACGGTTCATAGGATAAGGTCCCTTCTGCAATACCTGCTTTGCCTGTTCCAATGTTTCTTTTCTATCTGTAGTAATCAATTTCGCCAAAACACGGTTGGTATATTGATAGCGATCTGGATTTTGTTGAAAAAATCTTACTTGACCCAAAGAATCCAAAGAAGGTGTCAAAACATACTTTTCGAACATTTCTTTTTGCAAAATTCCTTCACGGTACTCCTGCACAACTGAACGAAACTCAGGATATCTCACTTCAAGATTGGCTTCTTCAAAAGCAATATTAGCCTGTTCTACAAATTGTTTGTACCAAGTATCTACAGATTTGTCTTCTACAACGCCCACTTTCAACATTTGGCGCTGTTGTTTTAACACAAAATCATAAAAGTCCTTCGTCTTGTAAGGCTTTGAGTTAATCGAAAATAAGGTCTTTCCTAAATAATCTTCTTGTCCTGTACGATCTTTATAGAATTTATCAAAGGCGTCTTGTTTGACCGAAATATATTCTAAGAAATTATTATCTCTCACAAGTTTTTTGACCAAAGTACCTCTTGCCAGTGCACCTCTAGAAGCATCTGCATTGATTTTTTGGCGAATGTAAGGAGCGATTTCTTCAAATTTCAACAAACTTTTTTTCTCTACTAATCTAAAGATATGCCATCCCAAAGAAGTCTGAATGGGAGTTGTATAGTCGCCTTTTTCTTTAAGGGAAAATACTAAATCTGTAATTTTTTCATCAATCAAAGTACCTGCTTCGTACCATCTTCCGAGTACTCCTCCTCTCGACTTGGTACTAGCATCGTCAGAGAATGTACGACATACACCTTCAAATGGCTCATTTTTTTTGAGATAAGCATAGGCGTCATCAATACGCTTTTTGGCAGCAGCTTTTTCAGCCTCCGACATACTCGCTGACACCGAAACCAAAATATGCGCCAAACGTACCTTTCCTCTAAACGAACGACGATCTAAAACCTTGATAATATGATAGCCCTTTTCGGTACGAAAAGGCATAGAGACCTCACCTTTGGGCGTGTTATAGGCAGCAGATTCAAAAACATAATTGTTGTCTAACACAGCCAAATAACCCAAATCGCCTCCACGAGGAGCAGATTTAAGGTCTTTGGAATAGTCTTTGGCAATTTGTTCAAAAGCTTCCCCTCTTAAAATTCGAACACGAAGATTTTTGATTTCATCATACGCTGCTAATGTATCTGCAGGAGTGGCATGTGAGCTTATCGGAATAAAGATTTGAGCCACTCTCACCTCCTCTTTCATACGTTCATAAGCTTCTTGAATCAACTTTTCAAGCATCGCTTTATCGGTGAGATAAGGGATAGCTAGCTCTTTACGATAGGTATCAAGCTCGTCAACAAATGCTCTGGAAGTATCCAAACCAGCTTTTTCAGCCGCAAATACACTAAGTTTATAATTAATAAAATCTTGTAAAAATGCTTTGGAGTTCTCTTTTTTGACGCTGTCACTCTGGACAAGCTTTTTGTAAGTTAGTTCAAAATCTCTTGAACTGATGATTTTTGATCCTATAGTAATAGCAGGCACTTCGCTTTGCGCCAGAGCCGTTTGCTCATGAGTCGCCAATCCAAAAGAGGCAGCTATGACCGTGTATATTTTAAATAACTTGTTCATTCTTTCATTCATACTAAATCAGAAAAACTTTCCTGACTTGTTCATTTTAACTGGCAAGCACAGTGGAATATTGTACAAAAAAACAAAAATAACAATAAAATTGAGATTAAGTCACGGCTGTGACTTATCATACTCCACTTAGTTGGAAGATGATTTCTGAATGCTAGTCTTGATTAGTTTGAGTTGTAGGTCATACGTTAGCTCATACTGGAAGGAGTTTTTGAGGTGTTCTCCTTTAAATACCAATGGTACGGTATAAAGTGTCTTACCTGATTTGAGCTCCTGAGCTGACAATTGAAAAGTATTTTGCCCTAAAAGGTCGTCTTTATCAAAACGTTCGGCGGCTTTGAGCCCTAAACCTGCGGCTTGCAAACTACCAAACACGATGGCTAATGGTGTTTGATACTCTGCAATACTTACCATAACGGCAGGAATTTTAGCAATACCTCCAAATTCATTGATTTTTTTGACTAACTCTTGCGCTTTTGTATAATCGTCAATTTCATTTAACACGACAGAAACCAATAATCGCCCGTTTTCTGGAACGACCAACTCGATTGGCTTGAAACGCTCTGAAGTGAGAATTTGCCCTGCTTTGACAGACTCTACCCCAAACGACCCAGTAACTACCTGAGCAATTTTTCCTTGATCGTCAACAGCTGTTAGGGTATAATTTAATACTATTTCATCGGCAAAGGATAAATCTTCTTCCAAATCTACAGCTTTCAGCTGCTTTACTTGCATACGAGTTTGGTAGTCGGTTTTCACAATCGTTTCGACAACTGGCGTGTTTTGTTGCGAAGTAGATTGAGTAACAGGTTTGGCGGTTTTGCACGCACCCAACGCCCATACAAGTCCAAATGAAGCGAAATACACTAATTGTTTTTTCATGGTGTGCAAAAAAATTATAGGTATCTCTATTTTTACGAAAGTAAGTACGCAAAATCAAATTTATTTTTTAGCTCTTGGCTTTCAGCTATAGGCATTTGGCAAAAACATATCTATCGTTACTAAAAAACAATTTAACACTCTTTGCCTTTTGCCTAAAACACAAAACTTAAAATAATTCTGCACGAATACTAAAATAGAGATACCACATGAAATTACACGGCAGGTTCTTGCTGTGTGAGACAGTGAAAACTTCCTTGTCCCCAAATGATTTTATTAGATGGTAATCCAATTACTGGACGGTCAGTAAATACCTGAGAAAGAATATCTAAAGCCACGTCATCATTTTTACAATCGAAAGTAGGTACCAATACTCCTGCATTGCAAATTAAGAAATTAGCATAAGAAGCTGGTGTTCTGAAATCATCTACGACCACTGGCGATGGCATTGGAATTTCTACAATATTCAACTGTTTGCCATTCAACAAACGCATTTGCTTGAGTAACTGAAGGTTTTCTTCCAAAATCTCGTGATTATCGTCGGCCTTATTAGGTTCTACCATTGTGATAACGGTGTCTTCATTAACAAAACGAACTGTATCATCAATATGTCCGTCAGTATCATCCCCAACGATTCCGTCATTTACCCAAAGTACTTGTTCGGCACCATAGTAATCATACAAATACTGTTCGATTTGCCCTTGAGTTAAATGTGGGTTACGGTTTTCGTTTA
This sequence comes from Flectobacillus sp. BAB-3569, assembly GCF_002270355.1. Taxonomy (GTDB): domain Bacteria; phylum Bacteroidota; class Bacteroidia; order Cytophagales; family Spirosomataceae; genus Flectobacillus; species Flectobacillus roseus. The sequence continues at coordinate 79,443 of NZ_NJFZ01000007.1, forward strand.
ACAAACATTCGCGACTGGTAAGAATCGTCCCAGCGCCATTAAATTCTACCGAACCGCCTTCCATAATAATACCTGGTGTTACATAATTCAAACCTCTATGTTTGGCAATAGCTGTAGGCAAATTATTGTCGTCGTCGAATGGAGGATACTTTCCACCCCAAGCATTATAGCCCCAATTGACAATCATACGTTCCTTTGTTTCAGGATTAATCAAGAAAGCAGGACCGTGGTCACGACACCAAGCGTCGTTAGTAGGGTTTACTAAAATTTCGATTTGATTAAGGTCAATTTCATATTTTGGTAACTCGCCTAAAATGAAATTTTTCAAGGTCTCATCATTAACATTCAAGCCTACTTTCTCACCTTTAGAGATAGCTTTGATAAGACCAAAATACTGTGAATACATGAGGTGGCGTTTGTTGCCTTGCCAAGATGCTTCATTATGTGGGAACGTCAGCCAAGTAGCTACGTGTGGATGCCATTCAGGCGGGAAAAAAAATCCTTGTTGCTTCGGAGTCATGTCTACTTCATTTTAAACCGCAAAGTTACAAAAACCTTGCCTTGTAACCTGAATTTTCTGTACGCCATATCTTGAGGCAGTAAACTTAAATAACCAAACAGCTGATTAACAACCACTTACTGGCAAATTTTTAATAAGATGTTAATTTTGTGAACATTCCGATCAATACACTACTTTGCCTCGTTGAGTCTTTCTTTCAGCATTCTTCTTTTTGTCCTTCAAGCGCTCTGCTATCATAGCGGCTGTAGGTTTGGTGGGTTTTCTTTTAGGAGCAACGGTCAAAGCCTTTACCAATAGAGCTTTAAATTTCTTGATAACAAGTGTTTTATTCTTAAGCTGACTCCTATCTTCCTGAGATACCACAATGAGCTCACCCTCTGAGTTAATTTGATTTTTTAACTTTTGTAAAATCAAGGCTTTCTGAGATTCATCGAGTAATTGGGAATTTACTACATTAAAACGAAGTTCTACTTTTGAAGAAACTTTGTTTACATTTTGTCCACCAGCACCGCTACTGCGCGAGGCTTGGAATTGTAGTTCGGGTAAAAAATCTATTTCTAAAATATTCATAAAGCCGTTTTTCGGAATTTTAATTAATGCTGTATTTTCAAACTGGTTAGAAGATGTTATATGTTAACGGTGTATCTGCTATTTGAAGGCACTCACCAGAAGGATACCAATGATCTATTGAGTTAGTGGGCTTTTTGTACTTTAAGCGTTCAGGTATCGGCTTTCGGCGATGGGCTCTAGTTATTAACTCTTTGCCTAATGCCTAAACATCTTAAATCTTCTTTTGCACGATTACTTATTCATTTAATCTTTATCTTATTCTCAAAAATTTCCGAAATCATAAATCGCTTAAGCACTAACTCACACTTGTAGACTACAAAACTCATTTAGCAGCTATTACTTTAAACGTGGAAACTCGAAAAATCATACATATTGATATGGACGCCTTTTTTGCCTCGGTCGAGCAACGGGATAACCCTTCGCTGAAAGGCAAGCCTGTGGCTGTGGGCGGTTCGAGCGAGCGTGGCGTTGTGGCAGCGGCAAGTTATGAAGCACGCAAATATGGAGTACGTTCGGCTATGTCGTCCAAGATAGCTGCTCAAAAATGTCCTCATTTAATTTTTGTTAAACCGCGCTTTGAGAGTTACCGAGCTGTTTCGCATCAAATTAGAGAAATTTTTGCAGAATACACACCTTTAATCGAGCCACTTTCCCTCGACGAAGCCTATTTGGACGTCACCAACAACCTCAAAGGAATTGAAAGTGCCACCCAAATTGCGATTGAGATAAAAGAAAAAATCAAAATGCGCACACAGCTTACTGCTTCTGCGGGTGTTTCGTACAACAAATTTTTAGCCAAGATAGCCTCTGATTTCAACAAACCAGATGGTTTATACATCATAAAGCCCAAACAAGGTCCTTTGTTCGTAGAAACCTTAGAAATTGACCGTTTTCATGGCATAGGTAAAGTGACAGCTCAAAAAATGCACAAGATGGGTATTTTTACAGGAAAAGACCTACGAGAATATGATGAGGCTTTTCTGGTAAAACACTTTGGGAAAATTGGACGCTATTACTACCAAATTGCCAGAGGGATTGATACCAGAATCGTAAATCCTGAACGCATTCGTAAGTCGGTAGGTTCCGAAAATACCTTTATGCAAGACCTAGAGGCACGTGCCGAAATTCAGCTTGGGCTCGAACCCTTAATTGAAGATGTATGGCGATATTGTACCAAGCATGAGATATTTGGTAGAACGGTATCTCTCAAGGTAAAATACAACGACTTTCAAATCGTAACTCGTAGTCGGACGACACTCTCCCCTATTTTTGATTTATCTTTATTTGAAAGAATTGCCTATGAGCTATTAGATCAAATAATGCCTCCCAGCAAGGGAATTCGGCTATTGGGAATTGCAATCTCAAACCTCAGTAATGAACAAGATATGGAAGGAAAGCAACTTACACTGGAGTTTTAACCCAAACTAATTCACTTACTTTCAGTTTATTAAGCAGCCAAAAACTTGTTTTTCTGAAATTAAATACCTAACTTATTTTAACAAAACCTCAACCGCCCCAAAACATCTGGTTTTGTCAGTTTTATTCATACACATTATGATTTGATAGTCATGTTATCTTCTATAATAATGACTTTATTTAACCGCATCTATCGCTACATTTTGCTGTACAATCGCGTTATTCAAGGCTTTAGCCAATCTTTATAATCTTAAATATCTACTACCATTTATAGTATTTCGAACCTTGTTTTTCAAATCTCTCAAATAAGCAGTTTGACATACTTTAAAGCGGTTTTCACATACTAAAAACCGACATTCACACAATTTTACATTTTATTAATATACAGTCTTATATCTTTGTTACTGTACTTTTCTCTTATTTCTCAGCAATCATATAATTATAACTATATGATTTTTAACCCCATAACCCGAAACGTCAATTGAACTTTAGTAAGAAAAACCTCGTATTGTCTACCGTCTGTCCTTATTGTAACACACTTAAAATTATTTCGCTATGAGTTTTGAAAATTTTTGCATCGTTTCTCAAGGCAACCTTGACTTTAAATTCCAAAAAATTAAAATCGCTATCGAAGACATTGTCATGCTTCAAGCAGATAGCAACTACACTCATGTATATTTGAGTGATGGCAAACGATTTATATTCGCTCGAACAATCAAACTATTTGAGGATATGCTCAAAGATTACAGTTTTGAGCGTATCCATAAAACATTCATTATCAACTGTGACCATTTACTTGGTTATGATTCAAAAACAGAATCATTGGTTTTAAGTAATAACCTAAAAGCCAACTTATCGAGACGTCGCAAGTATCAATTAAAGAGACAACTATCGGTACTAAATTAAAAGGGATTAGGCATAATTGCCTAATCCCTTTTTTATGGCCTAAAGCTGGCAAAATTAATTTTGCCAGCTTTAGGCTCTAGTCTTTATGCCATAGGCTAAGAATTAAAAGTGTTTCTCATGATATAATAGAAACTTTTTTGCCTAATGCCTAGGGCTTACAACCTAAAGCGTATTAATATAGAGTTTGTCTGTTTAGTCAACTTTGGCAACAAGTACTTGTGGGTTTAAATCCACAGGCTTATTGAGTGTATAGTGAGCCATCAATGGAAAATGGTCAGAAAAGCCTACCGAAGAAACGGTTTCGCAGCTTTGAATTTGCCATTGATGGCTATAAAATTGTTGGTCTATTCTAACAAAATATGGCTGACGATTTAGGGTAAAACCCATGCCTTTACCAACTTCCTCGAAAGCATTTTTGTATAATAAACTCATTTTTCCGTATGCGTAACCAAACGGCGTTTCATTAAAATCACCACAAAGAATTACAGGGTAACGACTCCCTGCCACATATTCTTGCACCTCGTCAATTTGCTGGTAGCGCGAATCAAATCCAAACTTTAATCTTCCAAAACTATCGCCTAGCTCTCTAAAAAAGCTTGCGATTTTACCTTCTTGCAGTGCGTCAAAAGCTTGGTTGATACGAATTCCCATCGACCAAAAATGTACATTTACAACTCTTACGGTATCTCCTTTATAGGCAATATCAGCAACGATATAACCATTGATATTAGGCTGACCTTCACGATTCCAGATACGACCATATTTTTTTACAATAGGGTACTTAGACAAAAGCCCCAAGCCAACCTCCTCATTCAAATCGTCTGCCAGTAGTACTGCTTTTTCGGAATAGTTTTTCTCAACAGTTGCGTTAGGCGAATATTCTTGAAAACAAGCAATATCGGCATCAAGCTCATTCCATTGGGCAAAATCACTTGGAAAATCAGCAAACTTGGCGCTATTAAAACTCAATACTTTAAGCGAATTGGCGTTTTGCAACGCAGTCATTGGTTTTTCGGTACCAATACCCATAAATCTACGAGCTAATGGCGTTGCTAGCAAGCACCAAACCACTCCTATCGTTGCAACAACTCTTTGTTTTTTAACCAATAAGAAAATCGTTGCTAAACCACCCCAAATCAACGCAACGGGTAAAGACATCATCATAAATCCTGCGAACCAATGTCCTGAGATAGGCCAGTAACAAAATGCCATACTCAAAAACATATAACTCAAACCCACAAACGAAAACGGATAACGACGAAGGGCTGTCCACAACAAGCTAATGAATTCTTGCATAGTCTCGAATGCTTCGCTAGTCCGAATCATCCAATAGAGAATGGCAATATGCCTCGGAAATGTGATGTGTAGCGTCTTCATGTGTGTTGTGTTTAAGAAATTGACCTCAAGAGATCAATTAGTGGTTTAACAAAAGAACGATGTAAGCATGCCTACACCGTTCTAGATATACTCAGTAAATAAAGGGCAAAAACTATTTTACTTCGAAAGTACCTGTACCTATTTTGAATCCTTCAGAATATAGTTCAATTGAATACTTTCCTGATTTGTAAGCAGAACCTTTAGCATACACTACGTCTACTTTTTGATCGTTGTTTTCGAACAATACGTTTTGTTTCACAGTAAAGCCCAACTCTTTGCCATCGTATTGCATCGTTCCTGACGAACCATCTGCACTTATTACAGCACCAGTAGCATCCATGATACGGATATAGATATCTTTGTTATTTCTCTCTGCTACTGGATTAGAAGCTAAACCAAAAGATATTTTCAAACGATCAATTTTTGAAGCTTTATAACGTCCACCATCGCGCACTTTACCGTTAGAAGCTAAGGCATATACCTCCACATTAGTTGCTTTCATGGCCGAAGCGATCGTTACTTTACGCTTCAACTCTTCATTTTGAGAAGTATAATCAGCAACTGTTTTGCTCAAATTATCCTTGTCTGATTTCAAACCAGCATTTTCGTTCAAAGCTGCTTCTTTTTCAGACTCTAAGTTTTTGTTACGAGCCAGCAAGTCTCCATTTTCTTCTCTTAGCTTAGTCAATTCCTCATCTTTGGTAGCCAAAAATGTTTCGTATTCCTTGATTTTAGCTTCGTATTTTTGGATAGAAAAACTCAAATCTGACTTCAATTTTTTCTTATCCGATTCTAATTGAGCTTTTACTTTTTCTAGTTCAGCAACATTACCGCCCAACATCTCAACCTCTTTGATTTTCTCATCTAACGATTTTGAGATAGAATCTAATTTGATTTGTGTACTCGATAACTGTTCTACTTTTGTTGTAAGTGCTTTTTGTAACTCAAATGTTTCGTTACGAGCGCCAATGAACAAATAACTCAACAAAGCGATAACACCTACTGTAACACCTAATGCTACCTTAAAGAAGGTCTGATTATTATTATTCTCCATAGTTATTAATTTGCTTTAAAATGAATGGTTGGGATTGTTTTAAGAATAAATTTTAAAAAGTAAGGAAAAAATTAGTTACCACAATCATTTATAAGTTCCTGTTTTCGTTCGTTTTACATGAGCAAAATAACTGTAACGCTTTTAAAGAGGAGTTAAATCAACCTTAAATCGACCTTAAAAATTGTGGATTGGAGATTTTTGATTTCGGAACTCCAAAAAACATCTTCATTGTCTGTAACACAGTATCTATTTCAGCTTTCCTATAGTTGACGAAATTTTCCCAAAATACCTTTCAAAACTTTACCAGAATGTGTTCTTTAACCGATTAAAATCAAAAAGTGGTCAGAAATTGATTTCCTAACCACTTTTTTGATTTTAATCGGTTATTTAGACCTAAAGTATAATGTCTTTACCATTTTTAAAACAATCACACACACACAATCACAAATCACTCAATGGGACTGGCATTAATATACTTGGAAAACTTACACGGAAAGTAGTTCCCTCTGAGGACGATTCTACTTCTATTTGTCCGTTATGTAGTTGAGTAATTCGATGGACAATTGTTAGCCCAACTCCATGTCCTTTCACGGATTGTGCAGTGGCATTACTCCTATAAAACGGTTCAAAAATATTGGGAAGGTCTTTGGCAGGAATCGCTGGACCGTCGTTAAAGAATGATAATTTTATCCAATAATCATTTGTTGAAAAGTCTACTTTGACGGTCTTATTTTCTGAAAACTTACAAGCATTATCCATCAAATTCATTAATACCACTTTCAGGGCAGCTTCGTTGCCATTGATGACCAGCGTATCTTCTTCTTCAGGAAAATCATTGAAAGAAATATTAATTTGATAATCCTCATGCCATTTTTGAACCTGACTTTTGGCATCCCAAAGTAGTTCATCCATTCGCACTGAGGTCTTGGCAATGGCTTTTGAATCTACCACAGTATTTGCCAAATCCAGTAAAGTATTTGTAAGCTGTGTTAGGGTACGGGTATCATCTTTCAAAGACGACAAAAGTTTTTGATAAACCTCCACCGTACGTGGCTGTAGCAGAGTAATTTCGAGCTGCGAATAGATTTTGGTTAAGGGATTTTTGAGCTCATGCGAAACGTTTGCAATGAATATTTTTTGCGTCAAAAGGGTTTGTTCTACTCGATCAAGCAAACGGTTGAAGGTATCTACCAACAACCCAATTTCATCTTCTCGGTCGGGATGCTCAACCCTTTTTCCAATATTTTTCGGAAAAATAGAGTTAACCTGCCTAGTAATAGCCGACATAGGCGCTAGCGCTTTATCAGCAAAAATCCATCCACTCAAGCCCACCAATAGAATAGCCACCAAGGTCATAATCATTAAAATCTTCCTCAAGTCAGACAATGCTTCTTTCCCAGCTTCATCAACAGCACTTACTATAATCCAATGATTATTTCCTTTGTACTGGATAGACATCCCAAAAACCTGATAATCATCTACCATCAGATAACTACTCGCTTGTGTGCTTATTACGCGAGGAAGCACCTGCGCATGAATCTTTTCATTACCTTTTTCAGTTGAAAAAATAAACTTATTGTCAGTCTGACTATAGACCGAAACCGATTCATCGTGCAGTATTTCTTTATCAGAAATATTAACCAGTTTTAGTACCGTGGTATCTGCTGCCTGAATCTCAAACAGTAAAGTGGCAGTCGTAACAGCGCTATTTTGAAGGCGTTTGTAAAAACGTTTTTCCAAATAGAGTTTACTAAAAAAATATACCCCAACCGAAAACAAAATCATAATGGCGGTCACAAGGGCGATAAACTGAAATGTAAGTCTGAGACGGATATTCATAAATTGGATTGCTGAAGGATTTCCCTAATTTATCACCTTGAGTACGTATCCCATGCCTATATGCGTATGAAGGAGTTTTACAGTAAAATCTTTATCGATTTTTTACGTAAAAAATTCACATACACTTCTATCACATTTGTGCCCGTGTCGAAGGTTACATCCCAAATTTTCTCGGCGAGTTCTACCTTCGATATCACACGTCCTTGATGGCGGATAAAATATTCTAGCAAACCAAATTCCTTGGCTGTCAACGGAATCGTTTTGCCTCCTCTTGTTACAGACTTCATATCCAAATCCATTTCGAGGTCAGCAATTTTGAGTACGTTGGTCGTTTGCAACGGCGCACTACCACGACGTGTAAGTGCCCGAATACGTGCTACCAGCTCTCGAAATTCAAAGGGTTTTGCAAGATAATCGTCGGCACCTGCATCGAGACCCACAATTTTGTCATCGGTAGTTCCTAATGCCGTCAGCATCAAGACAGGTGTGGCGATTTTGGCCTCCCGAATTTTTTTACAAAGTTCGAGTCCATTAAAACCTGGCAAAATAATATCAGTAATAATCAAACTGTAAGGATGGCGTGAGGCTAACTGAAAACCCATCGGACCGTCATAGGCAACATCTACTTCGTATTGTTGCTCTTCGAGACCCTGTTGGATAATTCTAACCGTTTTTACCTCATCTTCTATTAATAAAATTCTCATAAGCCTTGAGTTAAGTCAGTGAGTGGGGAGGAAATTCAAGTCCTGATACGAAACAATCATTACGCGTTGGAGCTAGAAAACGTAAAAAGAGGACGAAAGTACTTACTCAGAGTTAATTTAACACATTTTATAATCAATTTCTAATAAAATATGTACTAAAGTAAGTGCTGAAAAAACCTATTTTATTGTCAAAAAAACCATTATAAGCTATATTAGATATTTGAATTCTTAACCAACAAACGCTTTTCTAAATTAGATGAAAAAAATCGTACTTCCCTCTCTCCTTGCTTTGGGCTTGAATTTTGGCGCACAAGCACAAAAACTAAACCCTACCGAACAAAAAATTGCTCAATACATCGATGCCCATTTTGCTCAAACTGAGCAACTCTTGAAAGATGCTGTAAATATCAATAGTGGCACGCTCAACACTGCTGGAGTAAAACAAGTTGGTGATATTTTTAAAAAAGAATTTGAAAAAATTGGGTTTGCCACCACTTGGGTCAATCTACCTGATTCGCTCAAAAGAGCAGGGCATTTAGTAGCTGAGAAAAAAGGGAAAGCAGGTAAAAAGCTTTTCTTGATTGGACACTTAGATACCGTTTTTGAAAAAGAAATGACGTTTTCTCCCTATACCTATATCAATGACTCCACCATAACAGGACAAGGGGTCAATGACATGAAAGGTGGTGATGTCGTGGTCATAGCAGCACTTCAAGCACTACAAGCTCAAAAATTATTAGATAATGCTACCATAACCGCGTATTTTACAGGCGATGAAGAAAGTGCTGGTAAGCCAACTTCTGTAAGTCGTAAAGATTTTATTGACCGTGCCAAAACACATGATGTAGCATTGGCATTCGAAACGGCTGTGGGCTTACATACCGTTGCTACGGCTCGTCGTGGCGCGAGTGGTTGGTCATTAAAAACCTACGGAAAAACTGGACATTCATCAAGAGTATTTAGTCCCGAAATGGGATATGGCTCAATTTATGAAGCAGCACGTATCCTAAATGAATTTAGAGAGCAATTAAGTTCTGAAAAATATCTCACTTTTAACCCTGGCATGATTTTAGGCGGTGCCGAAATCAAATACAACGAAGGAAAAGCCAATGGTTCAGCTGTAGGAAAAACGAATATTATTTCGCCCGAAACTGTCGTAAATGGCGATTTACGCTTTTTGACAGAAACCCAAAAAATAAGGCTCGTGAAGTGATGAAGGCTATTGTTGCCAAAAATCTTACCGAGACAAAAGCTGAGATTAGTTTCTCAGATGGTATTCCTGCCATGGAGCCAACAGCAGCCAATGAACAAATTTTAGCACAACTCAATCAAGTAAGTAAAGATTTGGGCTATGGCGAAGTAAAAGCTGGCGATCCGGGTTCGAGAGGTGCAGGTGATATTTCGTATGTGGCAGAATATGTAGCTTGTTTAGACGGATTGGGAGCTTCGGGCAAAGGTGCTCACGCTCCTGGCGAAACCCTCAATATCAAGGAACTCCCTGCCTTAATCAAGCGCACTGCCATCTTGATTTATAGATTGACCAGATAATTTTGATGAAAAGGCAAAGATGTGATATATTCCTCTTTGCCTTTTTTTATACTACCACAGAAAAGGATATTCTATAACGTTCTATCTTTTAATTTTCCTTTCAAGTAAGCGACACTCTGTTTGAAAGCGATTCAATATTTTCAGCGCTTCATTACTTGGTTGCCAAGCTCTTTTACTCAATTTATACCCAATTTTAACTATGAAAAAAGTATCTCTCCTCCTACTCCTGTGGGTAGCGTGCGCCAGCTTTGGGTTTGCACAAAAAAAACAATCGTTGTTCAACAAAAAAGACCTTAGCGGTTGGAAAATCTATGGTACCGAAAAATGGTATGTAGAGAAAGGATTACTCATCTGCGAAAGTGGACCCGACAAGGAATATGGTTATCTGGCAACAGATAAAACCTTCAAGGATTTTGAATTGACCCTTCAATTTTTGCAAGAAGCCGATGGTAATAGTGGGGTATTTTTTCATTCGAGTATCGAAGGAACCAAAATTAGTGGTTGGCAAGCAGAGGTAGCTCCTCCGGGGCATTCAACTGGTGGGATTTATGAATCGTATGGTAGAGGATGGTTGATTAAACCTGCTGAAGAAAAAGACAAAGCCTTGAATATGGGTGAATGGAATACCATGAAAATCAAAGTAGTGGGAAATAAAGTAACTACATGGCTCAACGGTGTGGAAATGATTACGCTTGACGATGAAAAAATTGGTTCTCGCTCAGGCTCTATTGCTTTGCAAATTCATTCTGGCGGTGGAATCAGGGTAAAATGGAGAAAAATTAATATTGTAGAATTATAAAAGCTTCAATAGAGAAATAGGATTTTGAAATTCCATCAGCAAGCAAACTACGAGTACTTGCCGATGGAATTTTCTATCTTTCACCTAGTTTTTGGGCTTTACAGTTTCCCACCGTATGCCAAATCACCAGCGTCGCCAAGGCCAGGAATGATATAAAATTTTTCGTTGAGGCGTTCGTCTTTAGCTCCGACAAATAACGAAGCTTCTGGAATTTGTTCTTGAATATATGCCAATCCTTCAGGTGCTGCTATGGCCGCTGCAATAATCAATTTGGCAGGTTTTCCATATTGTAATAGTGCTTGGTAAGATTTTACCAAAGATTTACCTGTAGCAAGCATTGGGTCAATGAGCATGACGGTTTTCCCCTCCAAGGACGGACAAGCCAGATAATCCATCTGAATATCAAACGTCTCGTCGGCACGGTGTTTGCCACGATAGGCACCAATGAAGGCATTTTCGGATTGGTCAAATAAATTTAAAAAGCCTTGATAGAAAGGCAAACTAGCGCGAAGAATCGCTACCAAAACAGGCTGTTCAGTCAATAACGCTGTTGATGCTTCTGCCAATGGCGTTTGTACGGTAGCTGGCTGATAGTCTAAGGTTTTTGAGATTTCATAGGCCAAAATTTCACCCAAACGCTCCATATTCTTACGGAATCGCATAGAGTCGTTTTGAACAGTGATGTCTCGCATTTCTGCTAAAAATTGATTCGCTATCGAATTTTGGGCATTGAGTATAAACATGAGGTTATGGATATTTAGCGTTTTATAACAAAACTGGTATATTGATTACTAATCAAAATTAGGCTTTATCTATTATATAAAAAACTCTCGGTAACTTCCCTTTATCTGAAATTAACCTAAGCTTAATCCAAACCGTTTGAAAAATACCTTATTCCTTTCTCAATTTTGTAGCTTAAACTTTTCTCAACTCAATTTTCTTACCATAACGATACTACCTTTATGAAAAAATACAGTTTGCTCATTCCATTTCTTCTTTTTAATACGCTATTTTCTTTTGCTCAAAAACTAACACCCAAAGCAGTATTTATCATTGTAGATGGGATTCCTGCCGATGTAATTGAAAAAGCTTCTACCCCCACCCTGTCAGCTATTGCAAAAGTTGGCGGCTTTAAACGTGCCTATGTGGGTGGTCAAAAAGGAACTTATTCTCAGACTCCAACGATTTCTGCGGTTGGATACAATAGTCTTTTGACAGGTACATGGGTCAACAAACACAACGTATGGGACAACGATATCAAAGCTCCTAATTATAATTATTGGACTATTTTTAGATTCTTCAAAGAACAGTATCCTCAGAAAAAAATTGCGGTATATTCTACTTGGCTTGACAATCGTACCAAGCTCGTTGGCGATGGTTTGGCACAAACCAAGCAACTCAAAGTTGACTATCATTCTGATGGTTATGAGTTAGATACTGCGACTTATAAGCATGACAAAGAGCGTTGGTATATTCATCAGATAGATGAAAAAGTGAGTGATGATGCACAAAAAGGTATTCTTGAAAATGCCCCAGATATGACTTGGTTATATATGGAATATTCGGATGATATGGGACATAAATATGGCGATAGCCCACAAATGCAAAAGGCCATCGAATATGTAGACCAACAAGTAGGAAAAGTGTGGTCGGCGATTCAAGAAAGAGAGAAAAAGCATAAAGAAAAATGGTTAATCTTTATCACAACTGACCACGGACGCGATGCACAAACAGGTCGTAATCACGGAGGACAATCAGAACGTGAACGCACCACTTGGATGACGACCAATGCCCAAAATCTTAATACTTATTTTAAGGATTACCAGCCAGCAGTCGTTGATATTATGCCAAGTATTGCGCATTTTATGAATATCAAATTTCCTCAAAAACAAGCTTTTGAAATAGATGGCGTAGCTCTTAACAAACCTGTTTCAGCTATTTTGCCAGAAGTAAAACTTCTTGATAAGCAATTGGAAGTATCTTGGAAAGCTCTAGAAAAACAAGGTAAAATGAAAGTCTGGTTAAGCACAACCAACCATTTTGAAGAAGGTGGTGAAGATCAATACCAATTAATCGGAACGACAGATTTGGCTAAGGAGCATTTGATTATCAAAGATATTCCTGCCTCAAGTTTCTACAAAATTGTGTTAGAAAGCCCACATAATACCCTCAATCGTTGGATTGTAAAATAGGAGTTTTGAGCATCTAAGAAATTATCAATACTTTGCAATATGAAACAGCGACTTTCGACCATTCTATTGCAAAGTATTCCAGTCCTTTCGTTTATTGGACTGATTTATATATTTACTCCCGAAGATCTTTTAGCTTGGGAAATGCTCAAACGTAATCCACATGAACTGAGCAATCTTTTTTCGTACACCCTTATGTTTGGTTGCTTTTATGCCAACTATTATTGGTTTACACCACGCCTATATCTCACTGAGAAATATCTTTCGTTTTTAGGGATATTGCTATTGCTGTTTGGTTTTATTTATGTTATTTCAAACCAAATCAATTGGCCTATTATTCTTGGCGAATCGCAAAATAACCTATTGCCTCCTCCCCCACACCTAATACACCTTACTCCACCACCATCTGATCATCCAGATATGGGTCATCATGGTCCTATGAATCCCCCAGGTATTATTTTTGATTTTGGGAAATCTGTAATTTTATATCTGCTGGGTATTCTTTTCACAACCTTGTTCCGTACTCGACAGTTTCAGTATGCGCTGACGCAAGCCAAAACCGATGCAGAGTTAAAGTATCTCAAAGCACAAATTCATCCACATTTTCTATTCAATTCTCTCAATAGTGTTTATGCTATGTGTATTGAAGAAGAGGCTCCACAATCAGGCAAAGCAGTTTTGCAGTTATCCAATATGATGCGCTATGTGATTTCGGATGCCCATGCAGATTTGGTTGATTTGGAAAAAGAGATTACCTATATCAAAAACTATGTTGCTCTTCAAGAGTTGAGATTGGGAGATACCGCTCAAATTGATTTTAAGATAGAAGGAAATAGCCAATCCTTAAAAATTGCTCCATTGTTGCTGATTTCGATTATTGAAAATGCTTTTAAATATGGAATTTCTCCAGAAGATGATTCTCCTATCAAGATACATCTGAGTATCCAAGAACAGCATTTAACTCTTTTAGTAGAAAATAAAATTCACCCCAACATTTTACACAAAGAAAGCACTGGACTAGGTTTACAGAACACACAGCAACGATTGGAGTTGAATTACCCCAACAAAAATTGTTTGATCATCAATAATAGTCATCTTTTTTCGGTATCCTTATCGTTGGAGTTGAATAAATAATTGACTCAAAATTAGTGTTACACGAAGGATTTCGAACTATTGAAGATTTTGGAAATGTAATAGAATGCCTGTGTTTTTTATATAAAAAAGTAGGTTACACATCCGAAATGGATAGTTTGAAATCTTTCCTACAGGATTAATTCCCAATACTGCTACTAAACCCTTTTGAAATGCCAACATTAAAAGCCATAGCCCTCGACGACGAACCACCAGCTTTGAAGGTACTAGGTAGCTTGTGCAAGCAGAATCCTAATATCAATCTTGTACAAACTTTTACCAAGCCTTCCGAAGCTACTGCTTTTTTACAAAACAACCCAGTTGATTTACTTTTTCTAGACATCAATATGCCCACAATTTCTGGCATTGATTTTTTCAAAAGTATTTCACAACCTGTAATGCTCATTTTTACAACAGCTTTTAGTGAATTTGCCTTGGAAGGCTTCAATCTCCAAGCGATTGATTATTTACTAAAACCCATCACCCCCGAACGCTTTGAACAAGCTTGTCAAAAGGCTTTATTGTATTATGAAAAAATATTGAGCACGCAAGAAGAAGAAAATATACCTGAGTATCTCCAAATTAGAGCCGACTATAGTTTACATCAAATAGCCTTCGAAGATATTATTTTAGTGGAAGCACTTGATGATTATGTAAAAATTCATTGTACAACAGGTAAACCTATTGTTGCTCGTATGACCTTGAAAAATTTACAACTCAAATTGCCTGAGAAACTGTTTGTCAGAGTTCATAAATCCTATATTATTTCTTTCCATAAAATTAAAGCCTTGCGGAATAAAGTAGTGTATTTACCCAATTTCGAAATTCCACTGGGTCCCACATATGAAAAGGTTTTATTGGCAAGGTTAAAAGGGTTAGATTAAAAGTACTCTTGTAGGAATCCGTTTATTTCTTTTCAAAACATATCTTTCACCGACACATTATTAGTGTTTACCTCAAAAATACGCCCTTTCGTAACGCTTCATGATTAAACTAGGTCATGAAAGTAAACAACAAGACATATCTCGAAAATTGGTATCGAATCTAATAAACAACTGTGTTATGAAAAGAATTGATTTTTTGAAAAGAGCAGGTTTGGGTTTAGTAACAGCACAAATCGTAGCATGCAAAACCGAAAGTGTTGATCCAACCTCAAGCTCTAGTAGCTCTAGCTCGTCGTCAACCACAACTAGTGGCTCCACCAATACAAGCTGTACTAGTACTCCATCTGAAACAGAAGGACCATTTCCTACAAAAACTCCTTCGTCTTTAGTACAAAGTAATATTACTTCAGACCGTACAGGAACCAAACTTACGATTAAGATTAACATCCAAAACAAGAATGCAAGTTGTGCTGGTTTAGCAAATGCTATTGTAGACATTTGGCATTGTGATGCTGCTGGCAACTATTCAGAATATGGTGGTACTGGTATGCAAGCTACGAATTATACGACAGTACACTTTTTAAGAGGTCGCCAAGTTACAGACAGTACGGGTTTGGTTACTTTTACTAGTATTTACCCAGGTTGGTATTCTAGTAGAGCGCCACACATCCACGTGCATGTATACAATAGTTCGGGAACGTCATTGTTGGTTACACAAATCGCATTTCCTGAAGATATTTCTAAAATTGTATATGCACAAGGTGTGTATGCCAGCCATGGGCAAGCAGATACTACCAATGCAAAAGATAACGTCTTTGGAGATGGTGTAACTTATGAAATGTCAACCGTTACAGGCAACACAACCGACGGATATGTTTTGACTCACAACATTGTAGTATCAGCCTAGGCAAGAGGCAAGAGGCAAGAGGCAAGAGGCAAGTAGAAAAAAATTGCAATACACCCCTACCTACTCGGTGTTAAACATTTTTTTCTACTTTTTGCCAAACTAACAACTATACACTAACCCCTAAAAAACACTTTGTGCCTCAGTGCCTTATCCCTGTTCACTAATAAAAATCCAACCATGTCCAAAGGAATCATACAACTATGTTATCGTAAAATCATAGACGCCAACTCTACCAAGCTTTGGGACAAGTATGTGTTTGATGATACCCATCAAGAGTTTTTTATGCAAGCGCAATTGTATCATCAAGAAGGAAAACTTAAAACATATCACGAAATTCTTGAGAAAAATCCGCAAGCAGAAAAGCTTCAATTTTTGGTTAGTACCGCTGCAGTTGGGTATATTCAACAGCTTAATGGTATTGTTCCTGAAATCACTAATGCGTTCGGGAAGCTTTGTTTATCATTTGAAAATTTCAGGTTTGAAATTATTCAATCCCATATCAGCGACAAACAGCAACACAAAATAGCTATCTATTTTTACAGCAAACCACTTTTGTGGATAGATACCATTGCTAACCAGCTCTTGGTAAGTCATTCGACCGATCTTCAAGAAGAACACGAAACCGACTTGATTGCATTGCAGCCATTGCTTAATATTAGTTCATTTAAAGCTACTCCAATACTTAACTAGCTATGATTACACAGACTGAAGGCCGCATCATATTATCTGAGATGCAACCACATACGCAAACCCCAACTTTTCACAAGACACATATTTGGGAAAAAGGTGAAACACAAAACTACGAGCTAGAATATGTAGAAAAGGTATTGCTTTTGCCTAACTGCACCTTTAGTTTACCTGTTTCTTCCGTCCACTCTGTCTTGATTATTCCCTACATTGGTGATTTATATGTAGAAAATACCCGAATAGGGCAAAAATGTATTGAAGAACATCAAACATTTTCTTTGCAAGCAAACCTATATTCTGAGATACTTAATCCTTATCAAGATGAAATGGTCACATTTTTTATTGCAAAATATTCCAATGTACTAGCAGAAGAACTTAACGATATTTCGATTCAGGTGAGTAAAAATGAATTGCTACCAATACCTGCGTCATCGTGGATAGGACAGTTTGATGGAAGACAAAAAGGTAAATTATCGTTAAGCAATAAGCATAAAGATGTCTTAGTATATGTGGTTGATGGAGCTTTCGAGGTTCAAGATAGACTATTGCACGCAGAAGATGCGCTATTGCTAAATTCAGTCGATATGGTGGACTTTGAAGCTCTTTCCAATGAAGCTATTTTACTCTTTTTTGAATTAGCATTACATACAAAAAGGGGATAAAGTAAGCACCCTATCCCCTTATACGTAATCCTACATCAATTATTTATCAGTTTTATCACCAATAGAAAATCCTAATTTTAGACCAAAAAAGCTTGTAAAGTCATTGCTTGAAGCCCCTGAAACATCACTAATTTTACCTACAAACTTATGCCCATCTGGCATGCTAGCAGAAGGATTACTTACCCCTACAGTACCATTCAAACGATCGGTAAAGGCAAATCCTGATTGTGCAACAAACGAAAGTTTTGCTTTTTCTGAAAGTTTAAAACCTACCTCAAATCCAAATGGAATTATCAAGTCATTTACCCCCTCAGGACTGCTTGCTGTACCATCAGCATAGCGAATGACTGTACCATTTTGGCTAACCTTTGGATTGTAAGCAATCACTCCCAAACCAACAAATGGAGAAAAAGTTGGCTTTTTCCCCTCTCCTTTTCCCAATTGGTATTTGGCTAAAACTGCCGTCTGGAAGAAGCTTGTTTTGCCTGTATATGTATAGCCAGAATAAGCATTAGTCGCAATCGAACCGAAATCAAAACTAGCATTTAGCGAAAACTTTTCTGTCATTCTTTTTTCGATAAACATACCATAGGTCAAACTACCTGTAAATGCTTGTCCGTCGCCGATAATAGAACCAAATCCAGTCTTTACACCAATACTCCAAGGTAAAGTTTGTGCTTGTGAAATAGAGAAAATAGGAAAACAGTTGGCTATAAAAATAGCCAATACAGCCAAAGAGAACTTTTTCATGAGGATACTGTTTAAGTGATCAATAATAGCAGGAAGGAATATGTACCTTCTACTTTATCAGACGATTACTCATGAAAAAGTCACAATCAATCTTTTTTACTTCTTAAAAATTATGGCTTTGATTGGTTGAATCCTTGTAATTACAAAGGTAGGAATCAATAAAACAAACAACACTAAAGACACCGTTGCAAGATTCAGAAGCATAATGACACCCCAATTCATGGTTATTGGGACGGTGTTCATGTAGTAGTTGGCAGGATCAAGGGGAATTAGTTTAAAATGTTGTTGAATAAGGCAAAAGCCGATACCAATAATATTTCCATAAACCATTCCTTTAAAAATCATCAAAAAGCCACTCCAAAGAAATATCTTACGAATTTGCCAGTTGGAACTACCAAGTGCTTTAAAAAGCCCAATCATTGGAGTACGTTCCATCATGAGTACCAACAATATTGAAATCATATTGAAGCAAGCCACAAACAAGATTAAGGTAAGAAAAATCACCATATTGCGATCCAACATCCCTAACCAATCAAACAAACCCATAAACTTATCGGTTACTTTTTCGAGCTTCATATCAGGCTGCATCTTATCCTGAACTACTTTTGAGGAAGTTTGTATGGCATCAAAATCTTTCAAATAAATCTCATAAGCTCCGACAGAATCTGCTCCCCAGCCATTTATTTTTGAATCAATCCCAAATCGCCTATAATCAGGGTTTTATCAAATTCTTCTAAGCCTGTTTCATAGATTCCAGAAACATTCAATTTTCTAGGACGATCTGGTGCATTCAAAAAGTAAATAATCGCATTGTCACCTACATTCAATTTGAGTTTATCAGCAATGATTTTACTAATCAAAATATCTTTTGAATAAGTCGTATCATTGAACTGAATCGGCTTTCCTGCAATCATCACCGAGTGAAAGTTGGTTGTATCAAAATCACGACTTATTCCTTTCATTACTACGCCTAGCATTTCTTCAGGAGTCTTCAAAATACCTGCTTTCTGAGCCGAAACCTGTAAATGTTTGATGTCAGGAATATTTTTATAATGACGATACAAGTCAGTTTGTTTCGTAATAGGATATTCCTCATAAGATTCATTGGCTGAAAATTTAGCTACACGAATGTGAGGGGTAATACTAAAGAGTTTTTGTCGGATTGCATCCTTGAAGCCAAACAATATTCCAAAAGCAATAATCATAACCATCAATCCTAGAGCGATGCTGCCAATGCCGATTTTGGTAACTGTAGCCGAAAAAGATTGAGATGCCGTATTCTGAATACGATTGGAGATATATCTAGGAAAATTAGTCATAATTCAAATATTTCAAGCGTTAAAGCTTTTATCGTAGGGATGTTTTTTGAGATTTTCTAAAAAACATTAATGGTACATTCAAATCTACAAACAAAGTTTGTTGGCAGATTATGAAATCATAACGAAGGTTAAAACTTATTACGTTTACTTTTCAATCTACAAATAAAAAACAAATGTTTCGTATCCTCAAACATCCACTCATTTAATATAAATTAAGCATCCAATAGCATTCTGTTTTATTTTGAAAAGAAATAGGTTGGCATCTGTGATATTATGCTATTTTTGTCAAATCAACGCATTGTATTTTCTGACACATCGACTCTGTGAAGTATTTAGAGTACGCATATAACCTGTACCCAAGCATCTTAAAAATCTTAAAGTACCTAGTAGGAGCTTCAGTGTTTCTATGGTTAATTGTGTTTACTTATCTCAACGTAATACCTTCTTCAAAAAACTGTTATCACGCCGCAATTCTTCAAAAGCAGAAGCTTTTGGAAGAAACGCCTTCGCCTCGAATCATCATTACAGGCAGCTCATCCGCTGCTTTTGGCATCAATAGCACTATTTTACATAATGACTTTAATTTGCCTGTGGTAAACATGGCACTTGACTCTGATTTGGGTAGTAGTTTTATGCTAAAACAGCTCGAAGGTCATCTTCAACCAAACGATATTGTATTATTGGTCGTCGATTATCAGACTTCTCAAAAAGGAAACCTTCTTCCACAATTAATTACGGGAGACTATCTGTCAGAGGCTCGTGATTGGCGTTCCTCATTTACCCTTTCAGAACGTTTGAATGGGCATCTAGCCTATTATTGGTACATTTCAAGGTCTTTTTTTTTAAGCATATGGGATATGGCCCATATTTCTAAAGAATCTTCTTTTAGTAATGTGTATACAAGTCGAGGCTTTGACTCAAAAGGTGATTTAGTTTCGCATTTGGGACAGCCCCCCTATTTCAAGAATTCGTTACCAGCATTAGTAGTAGATAGTACCCTAAATCAACAAATCGAAGAAGTAAATAGCTTTAATAGATACGCCACCCAAAAACAAGCAAAACTATTTTGGGTAATAGGCAGTTGCTCGCAAGGATATTTTGAACAAAATCAGAAGGCTATTCAGCAGTATGAAAGCGTATTGAATAACACCTTATTTTGTCCTATTATCGGAAATAGTCTGACGGGTGTCATGGACGATGCTTTATATTTTGATTCTCAAAATCACCCCAATGCAGAAGGACGAAAGATTTGGACCTACCGAATTGTAGAATTATTGGACAGTTTTGACTTTTAGGTCAAAACCATGGAAATCAAGCTTCTATCTTTATAAAGAGTAAATCATAAAAATTGTCTAACTTTGGATTTTAGAACTACTCCTTTATAAACATGAAAGCAAAATATCTTAATCCATTTACGGACTTCGGGTTCAAGAAAATCTTTGGTGAAGAAGCCAGTAAGCCACAACTTATTGACTTCCTAAACTCCCTTTTGCCCGAAAGAGACCAAATCGTAGAACTCACCTTCAAAAACAATGAGCAATTAGGCTTTACACCCTACGACCGAAAAGCCATTTATGATATCTATTGTGAAAATCAAAATGGTGAAAAGTTTATCGTAGAACTACAAAAAGCCAAACAGAATTATTTTAGAGAAAGAACCATTTACTATTCCACTTTCCCGATTCGAGAACAAGCTGAAAAAGGTATTTGGAACTACAATCTCAAAGCGGTATACTGCATAGGCGTGCTAGATTTCACCTTTGATGATTACGAATCTGAACCTGAAAAATCAGAAGTCGTTCATACCATCAATCTCAAAAATCAGCATGGAAAGGTCTTCTACGACAAGTTGACTTATATCTATCTGGAAATGCCTAATTTCAAAAAAGAAGAACATGAGTTGGCTACAAGACTAGATAAATGGTTGTATTTTATCAAAAACCTCGAAGACTTTCAAAACATTCCAGAGTTGTTTAAAGATGAAGTATTTACTCACGCTTTTCAAGTCGCTGAGCTAGCCAAAATGGATAGGGAGGATTGGGAACGATACGAATACAGTCTTAAAGTATTTAGAGACAATAAAGCCACCTACGATTATGCAGTCGAAACAGCCCATGAGGAAGGACTCTTAAAAGGTATGCAGGAAGGGTTGAAAGAGGGAATTCAAAAAGGAATTCAGGAGGGAATGGAAAAGGGTATCCAAGAAGGCATGGAGAAAGGAATTCAAGAGGGAATGGAAAAAGGCATCCAAGAAGGTATTTTAGAAGGAAAAAAAGAAGAACAAAGGCACATAGCTCGTCAAGCAAAGATTATGGGGTTAGGCATTGAAAATATCAAAATGCTCACTGGACTCTCAGAAGAAGAAATCAACAACCTGTAGGGGGCTCCCCTACAGGTATTTTTTACATTATGCTTTTTAACTCAATAGAATTTTTAGTGTTTTTCCCAATCGTGACGATTGGCTATTTCTTGTTACCGCACAAATTCAGATGGTTGTGGCTTTTAGTAGCATCTTGCTATTTTTATATGGCATTTGTACCCATTTACATGGTTATTCTAGGCTTCACCATCATCGTTGACTACTACGCGGGTATATTGATAGAACAAAGCGAGGGTAGTCGGCGAAAATGGTTTCTGGTAATGAGTCTGATTGCCAATATTGGGGTTTTAGCCGTTTTTAAATATTATAATTTTATTAACGAAAATATCACTTGGTTATTAAAAGGTTTTGCGCTTCAAAATCCTATTCCTTATTTAGAAATACTTCTACCAATTGGTTTGTCATTTCATACTTTTCAGGCAATGAGTTACACCATAGAGGTTTACCGAGGCAATCAAAAAGCAGAAAGGCATTTTGGGATTTACTCGCTCTATGTGATGTTTTATCCACAACTGGTAGCTGGTCCCATAGAGCGTCCACAAAATGTACTGCATCAATTTCATGAGGAACATTATTTTGACTATAAAAATGTAACCAATGGACTCAAGCTAATGGCTTGGGGGATGTTTAAGAAAGTAGTCATTGCCGATAGATTAGCGGCTATGGTTGGACAAGTATATGACCATCCGCAAGGATATACAGGTTTGCCATTAATTATTGCGACTTGCTTGTTTTCAATTCAAATATTCTGTGATTTCTCGGGTTACTCAGATATTGCTTTAGGCTCAGCACAGGTGATGGGATTTGAGTTGATGAAGAATTTTGACCGTCCTTATTTCTCAAAAACTATTTCAGAATTTTGGCGTCGCTGGCATATCTCACTATCTACTTGGTTTAGGGACTATTTGTACATCTCTCTAGGTGGGAACAGGGTCTCAAAATGGCGTCGAGAAGTGAACTTATTTATCGTTTTCCTAGTAAGTGGCATTTGGCATGGTGCTAGTTGGAACTTTGTTATTTGGGGAGCTATTCATGGTTTTTATCTGATTTTCGCTAATCAAACAAAGGATATTCGAAATAAAATTATAAGTTCTCTTGGCTTAAACACTTGGCCTATTTTCTACAATATTCTTCAGGTATTGACGATTTTTGGACTAACCAGTTTTGCTTGGATTTTTTTCCGTGCCAAAGACTTCCAAACGGCATCTTACATTGTGAGTCACTTATTTACTGATTTACCACATCAAATAAACCAATTGAGTAATGGTGAGTTTTTTGCCAAAAATGTAATGCTCAACAAAGGCGAACTCAATTTTGTAGTGGTCATCTTGGCACTTATTATGATGGAAAGCGTTCATTGGGCACAAAGAGGAGTTCATATTAGAGAAAGACTTAGCCAAAAACCACTTTGGTTTCGTTGGCTACTATATTACGGAATTATCTTCGCTACCTTATTCATGGGTATGTATCAGGCACCAGCGCAATTTATTTACTTTCAGTTTTAAGTAAAACGGCATAAAGACAAAATATTCTTTATGCCGTTTTTAATTTCTAAATACATTAAAAATGAAAAACCTTGTATAATTCATCATACTTTAGAGACATACGACACTATTCCTTCATTTTTAGGAAGATATTTTATAGCATTTTTGAATAAGCTATGTATTTTTTTCCGAAATTTGCACCTTCTTTTTAGACACGTAGGACTTGCTAAGAGGCTAAACACCTAATTATCAATATCCTAATTCCAAAGTATCATGACCGAAAAAATATTAATCCTCGATTTTGGTTCTCAAGTAACGCAATTGATTGCACGTCGTGTGCGCGAGCTAAGCGTCTATTGCGAAATTCATCCATTCAATCATATCCCTGAAATTGGTGACGATGTAAAAGGGGTTATCTTCTCAGGTAGTCCTTGTTCTGTACGTGAAGAGGATTCTCCACGTGTGGATATGTCTCTTTTCAGAGGAAAATTACCTTTATTAGGTATTTGCTATGGGGCACAATTGCTAGCTCATACTGCTGGTGGTGAGGTTTTTAACTCAGGACACCGTGAGTATGGTCGTGCTAAAATGACGAAAGTTCAATCATCTGAACTTTGGGAAGGCGTTTCGGAAGACTCTCAAGTATGGATGTCACACGGTGATACAATCATGTCTGTTCCTGAAAACTTTGAAATCATTGGTTCTACAGATTCAGTGAAAGTAGCAGCTTTTAAAATCAAAGACGAATCTACTTACGGCATTCAGTTCCACCCAGAGGTAACTCACTCTTTGGAAGGAAAAGATATGTTGAAAAACTTCGTAGTTGGCATTTGTGGTTGTAGCCAAGACTGGACTTCGGACTCATTTGTAGACTCGACTGTTGCTAATTTGAAAGAAAAATTAGGTAATGATAAAGTTGTTTTAGGACTTTCTGGAGGCGTTGATAGTTCGGTAGCTGCTGTATTGATTCATAAAGCTATTGGCAAAAACTTATACTGTATTTTTGTAGATAACGGATTACTTCGTAAAAACGAATTTGAAGAGGTACTTGAATCTTACAAAAACTTAGGATTGAACGTAAAAGGTGTTGATGCAAAAGAACAATTCTATACAGCGTTAGCAGGCTTGTCAGATCCTGAAGCAAAAAGAAAAGCTATTGGTAAAACATTTATTGATGTTTTTGACCAAGAAGCTCATTTAATTGAAGATGTAAAATGGCTAGGTCAAGGTACTATTTATCCAGACGTAATTGAGTCTGTTTCGGTAAAAGGTCCTTCTGCTACCATCAAATCTCACCATAACGTAGGTGGCTTACCTGACTACATGAAGTTGAAGGTTGTTGAGCCACTTAATACTTTGTTCAAAGATGAAGTTCGTTTAGTAGGTAAAACTTTAGGAATTGATCCAAATATTTTGGGTCGTCACCCATTCCCAGGTCCAGGTTTGGCTATTCGTATTCTTGGAGATATTACTCCAGAAAAAGTAGATGTTCTTCAAAACGTAGATGCAATCTTTATCGGGAAATTGAAAGAAAAAGGATTGTATGACCAAGTTTGGCAAGCAGGTGCAATTTTGTTACCTATCCAATCGGTAGGTGTAATGGGCGATGAACGTACATACGAAAAGGTAGTTGCGCTTCGTGCTGTAACATCTGTAGATGGTATGACTGCTGACTGGTGTCACTTACCTTATGAATTTTTAGCAGAGGTATCTAACGACATTATTAACAAGGTAAAAGGTGTTAATCGTGTTGTATACGATATTTCTTCAAAACCACCAGCTACCATTGAGTGGGAATAAGCATAAAAAGGAAAGTCCAGTCGAAAGGCTGGACTTTTTTGTTTTTGTAGTTTTTCAGTAATCTTCTACTCAGTATTGAGTAGAAAAGCCTTCCGTAGACATAACAAACTCATTATCAATACAATACGAAAACCTTTTTTTTCTAAACAATTTTATTTTCAAAATATAACTAAAAAGATATTTTTTGACCTATTTGATTTTTATCCTCCGAAAAATAAATTTCTATTCAGTTTTGCGTCCATTAAGTACTATTCATAGAATTTTTAGAATGATATTTGAGCGTGCTTTATTAAGTCTCATTTTAAAAATTCTCATGTATGAAAAAGTTTTACCTTTTAATCCTCTCTGCTCTTTTAATGGGCAATGCCGCAACGGCACAGAGTAGCAAGCCTACACTAGGCAACTCTATTAATATCCAATTTGGTAGTTTTGGTTTTGGAGCAGGTTTATCAAGACAACTAAAACCTGGCAAGTTTAATTTACGTATCTCGGCCGAATTTTTAGACAGTAAAAATTTCGTAAAAAATCCTATTAAAGTAAACCTAGGAGACGGAGCATCCGATGTTTTGATTAATCCAACTGTAACTTCTATGCTTTTGGGAGCAAAGGTAGATTGGCATCCATTCAAGAAAAGTTCTTTTAAGTTAGTTGGTGGAGTATCTTACGGTAGTGGAGACTTCTATGTAGATGTAGAGCCAGCTCAGAAAACAGGGCGTTTTAAATTGGCAAAAGATGTAGAGTTGGATGCGGAAGAATTTGGCACGGCTCGTTTGATTGTTTCGGGTAATAAAGTACGTCCTTATCTAGGACTTGGTTTTGGTAGAGCTATTCCTAAGCACAAACTAGGTTTTTCGGTTGACTTGGGAACATATTACACTGGCTCTCCTAAACTAGCAGTACCTCGTACAGGCATGATTGAGTCGATTTTGACAGACCAGAATATCTCTGATATTGAGAAAAACATCAAAAACTACTCATTTGTACCAAACATCACTTTCAGCATTACCTACAAGCTGAATAAATAATTAAACTACAAGGTAAAATTTAATCAAAAACGAATACTTATGAAAAAGCTTATATATATTTTAGGTGCTTTTATGCTAGCTGGTGCTTGGTATGCCTGTACGCCCCCTCTCGACGGTGTAACGCTTAAACTTCCAGTAGCACTTGCTAATTCAAATGTTGTTGTTCAATTCCAACCAGACAATATTAGCGCGGGCGACTTACCTAGCAATATCAAAATCTCACTTGGTGGTGCCGATACAGCCAAGGTTGTAAATAGTGTTGGTGGAAAAACATTGGCGGTAAAACAAAATGTTTTGACCCTGGCTGCCAAATCAAACAGTGTTCCTAGCGCAAACGCTCCAATCAAATTTTTTATCATAGCAGAGGCTGACGGATACTTGCGTAGCATTACTCCTGTAGAAATTACTAGTACAAAAGACCAGAACTTAGTTGTTAAATTAACCAAAATTGCAGCGCCTCCTGCAGGTGTATCTGTGGTTCAACAACCAGCTACCGTTCCTGCATCAGGAACAACTTCAACCCCTATTGCTGCAGCTACTTCGACTACTTCAACTGTACAAGAAAAGGCAACTGTAAATATCCCATCGGGTGTTACGATGAAAGATGGCGATGGTCAAACTGTGGGTGGTAACGTGAATGTGGTAATTACTAAAACTGATGCCACTAAGACACCTGTTAACATTGACCTTGGTGATGTGAGTAAGGTTTTGGATAAAAATAACCAACCTATCCCTTCGTTTACTTTTAAACCAGTGGTAGGTATGGACATTGAGATTTCGAATGATAAAAACCAAAAAGTAAAATCATTCTCAGGACAAATTGATGTTCAAACGGAATTTCCAACTGGAGCTACTGACCCAACTACAGGCAAGCCTTTAGTAGCTGGCGATTTGATTGCGATTGCATCTTATGACGAAGATACAAAAGTCTTTAAGTATGAAGGGAGTGTAAAATTAACAACCAATGCTAATGGCAAATTAGAGGCAAAAGGAACTATCAACCACTTAACTTCTGTATTTTTTGCGTCATTCAATGGTATTACCGTTGCAGGAAACTCAAATAGTCCAGCGGATATTGCAGCTGCAAAGGCAGCGTTTGGCGATAATGTTACTCCTGCTATGATTAATGCTATTAAAACTTATACATTGGCATTTGGGGGTTCAGTTGGACAATATGCTAGCGAAACGTTTATTGTAGATGTAAACGACGGCGTAGTTGTGTTTGAAACGACTGATAGATTAAATAACTCTATCATTACGCCAAATGAAATCACTAAAATTGTGGTCAAAAACTCATTAGGTGAAGTAATCACAACTGTCAATAACCCATATCCAAGTGGTCAGTCAGCAACAATCAATATGCCAGCACCACCAAACTTTATCGAGTTACAAGCTAACTTAAAGTGTAAAGACGCAAACAAAACGTCAAATGCTGACAATATTCATATGTATGCGAAAAAGCCTGGTGATGGATATTTCTATGTTGGTAAAGCGACTAGAAATGCTTCAAATATCATTACTGCCACTTCTACTATTTTGAAAAGAGGTGGTGTATATGACTTTATGTTTGATGTGGGTGGTATTCTGTTTTACTACGATAATCAAACTGTAACCTCGGGTAGCGTTCACTCTATCAATAGCTCTATGCCAGACGTTCTGTGTAAATAGGGTTTGGTTAAATTAGATTTGTTTGACTAACAAAAGCTATCAACTAAAAACGGTATCGAATTAATTCGATACCGTTTTTAGTTGATAGGTATTCAGCCATACCCAATAGGTTAAACGTTTGAATATATTTCTTAAGAAATCAGATAAGCATTTTACCAAGTGTACATCACTAACGACCGAAAGCTCAAAACAAACTATAACCTTTTGATTATGAGAAAGTTTCACCAAAACACTTAATCTTCTCCTCTGACCTTTAAACAGTTTAAACGTCAGTCCAAGACAAAGTCTTAAACTCGGAACTTCAATTTTGTCTAATAATCAGACTATTAACTTATAACATATTCGCACAAAACTAATTTGAAAGACTAATTTTTGAGAAAATTTTCAATAGCTTCACTATGAAAAACTCTACGGTAAACTATATACGATGCAATTATTTTTAAATGGTCTTACAATTGTTCATAAAAAACTCATGTACTATGTCTAAGAAAAAACACAATACATGAGTTTGATTACTTCATCTGAAATCTAAACCATTTCTATAAATTTCATTTTAAGACAACACTAAGTATAGTACTAATAGGATAACTACAATTAGAATTTAGTTAGACAACCTCTTCGAATAGCAAACTTAGTTACAGGTTTCAGACTCATATGTTGCAAATACAGATACGATATCAGTTACTGGATTGTAGCTCGTTGTTCCTGTTATGCCTTTCCCATTTGCAGTGATAACAGAAGATGTCTTGTTGAATGTTACATTGCCTTCGTAAGTTTTATTATCGTAGTAGGTAAAGAAATAATATGTTTTTCCTTCCGTTATATTGAAATTAGCCTTCCCACTTACAGCGTAGGAATAGTTCCACGTATATGAATCTAAACTAATCAAATATAACCATGTTGAAGGCTTAATATTGAGGCTTTTATTAGTACATTTTGCAGTAAAATCAACCTCTACATTCAAATAGCTTGGTAGGCTTTTCACATTAAGAGAAATAGGAACTGATGAAACAGAGCATGGGTCAAATTGTGAGGTAGCCCCCAGAAAAGTATCCCCTTGACGCGAATAGACTTCTACTTGAAGTTTAAAATTTGCCGGCGGATTTGCATTAAAAAGACCGTTTGAACTATTACCATTGGTGACATCAAAATCATACATAGTTTTTACATAATTTTTCACACCAGCCTCACTAATACAATACACTTTTGCATAAAAATCATTGCTATTAGCATAACGTGTAACGTTAGAGCTTACATTGAATGTAAGAGGCTCCCACGAACGGCAGCTAGAATAAAACCAATCCAAATTCCAATAAGATAAATGTGGAGCTTTGAATTGTGCTACCAATTCGCCTTTGTTATTTCGTATCACATTTGCAACCCCCTCTTCTTTCCAAGCTCCAGTATCGCTATCATAACTCCAAGTCGGGATAGAATCTCCCTCCTTCATTAACTGACCTGTATTGGGATTTTTCAAATCGGGATTTAATCCTACAGTAACTTCAATTGGTTTTGAGAAACTTTTTACATCTTTTCCAGCAGCTTCCATTTCGACAGCAACAAACCCTCCCGTTATAAAAGAGCCATCAACTGATGAGCCACTATTCATAGCCACATTTTCTGCCGCAAATCCACCAGGAAAGCTTTCTATTGATTCTTGTGTTTCGGTGGTATATTGCACTACTGTTACTGCCACCTCTTTAGAATTAATAATCGTACCTGATGCATCTTTTATCTCTGTGCCTGGAGTAATTGTAATACTAGCTGTTTCAGGCTTATCAGGAGTAGAAGGTACTTCTACACTCTTCCCTTTACTTAAGTCTACAGTTGCTTTTTCTGTTGCTGCTCCAACAGGTGGAGTTGCAATATTTGTAAGAGGAACTCTGAAGTTCAGAGCATCTTTAGGGTCAGTAATAATAATTGTTTTGCTTGTAGATACATAACCCTCCCCAGAGACGGCCACAGTAAATTCAATAGGAGCTTTAGTTGTCGGTGCAACATTTTTATTTAAAACTAAACTTAATACATTTCCTGATGGGGTATAGTTCTTTTTTCCTGCATCACTCAGTACTAAATCTTTACCTGGACCCGAAATAGTTACCTTGAGATTCTGAGGACGACCCTTTACTTCCGGGTTTGCATCTACAAACTCAATTAATACTGGAGCCTTGTAAATATCGGTATTTACGGTAAGTTCTAAATCTTCAAATGGGTTTATTTTTTGACAGGCATTTAGTGCGCCAAAGATCAATATTAGGACTCCAGAAAGGCGCATAAAAAGTGTTATGTTTGGTAATTTATTCATAGCCGTATCGTATTAAAATGTATGTGTTCGATTTGTTTTTTAGTTCAGTCTTACTGCCAACCTAAGGTTGAACATAGGCCAATACCTCCAATCTTTCATATTGTTTTGAATTTTACTTTCTTGCTCACTCATGCTACTTAGTCTTTCAGTACCAGTTAAAGATACTTTGGGTTCAGACAAATAATATGTACCTAATTCAAACCCAAATCCAACTCTTTTTTTAGGGACGGCTCTCCCAAAGCCTAATCCGATAAATCTGGCTACACCTCCATTGTAACTCAAATCAAAGTTAAATTCTCCGATTTCCTTAGGAGTAAATTCGGTTTCACCTATTTTGTAATTCTCTGTGGGTGAAGCCACAACCAATACACGTCCTTTCTGAATATAACTAAGTCCCAAAATAAACTTAAATGAGCTTTTTGACGAAGGGTAAAGCTCCACCCCTAACCCTAGTGCGTTCATATCCAAGTTGCCATTTAGTTGTATGTCTTCATCTGAAACTGTTAACTTGTTGGACATGGTGTAATTTAAAAATGTGTTCATCAATCTTACTGAAATGTTGGGCGTAAACCGAGCCGAAACGTCAAATCCGGGTGTTGTACCTCCTAAAAGCCCTATACCGAACTTAATCGAGTTAGTATTTGATTTAGGTGCAACAGGCTTGATAAGTTGAGAAAAACCTCTAAAACTTATCGAAGCTACTAATAAAATTAAAAGTAGTTTTTTCATCATGGTAACTTCATTTTAATAGTTCAATAATCATATGTAGTATATTGTTTTTAATCTTGAGATTCAATGCTAAATATCAATTTTTGGGCAAAACACATAACCACTAGTTTGAGACAAAACCTCTCTAACTAGTTAAAAGTGAATATTTTCAGACGGTTGATTTATTTATAAGAATAATAGCTAATCATCAAAAAGACTACCTCGAATAGTATATCCTTTTTCTTGATGTAAAGCTATAAGAAGAACAGGTTCGATTTGTTAGTAGATTACTTTATCTTGTTTTTTTTTATTTTATGGTACTGCCAACACAGGATACACCATTTTATAAAGCAAAACACAACAAAAACAAACACTCTAAATAGAAGAAACGAAGGTTGACAATGTATTGAATACAAGGAAACATTATACTAACATAAGAAATTTAGTACTCTACCCTACTAAAAAATGGGACAAATTAGGTAAAAAGAAAGGGAAGTAAGAGTTTTGTAGTTACCAAGCTCCAAAACATCCCACTTCCCATGAACCAACGGCTCGAAAGCGAAATTACCAGTGTTTTATCAAAATTTCCAATTGTTAAGAATTTATCACGCAAAAAATTCATTTGCTCATTTATTTTAGGATTAATAAAAAGTAGAAATCGGGGCGGCCCGTGC
Source organism: Flectobacillus sp. BAB-3569 (assembly GCF_002270355.1). Lineage (GTDB taxonomy): Bacteria > Bacteroidota > Bacteroidia > Cytophagales > Spirosomataceae > Flectobacillus > Flectobacillus roseus. The sequence continues at coordinate 110,749 of NZ_NJFZ01000007.1, forward strand.
CATACAATTTTGCGATGTAGCTCAACATCTAAATGTCAAGGCTAAATTAAGCTCCAATGAAGTTCGAATACAGGATTTTTTCAGGGAGGTTAATATTGATTATTTTTATGTAGCTTTGCTGTTGTTGCAGTTCTTACCGACTAATAAAAAGTTACGTTTATGCCTTGATAGAACAGAATGGGATTTTGGCTCCTGTCAGATAAATATTTTGATGGTAGTAGTAGGTTGTGGAGATTATCAGCTTCCTTTATATTGGGAAATGTTGGATAATAAGAGTGGAAATTCATCTACCCGAGACCGTAAAGCTATCGTAGAAATGTGTGTAAATTTGATTGGCAAAGAACGAATAGGATACATAGTTGGAGACCGTGAGTTTATCGGCCATTCATGGATTAAATATCTGAAAGACAATGGTATAAATTTTATAATGCGCTTGCCAAAACATCATTTATTACAAAAACCAGATGTTAGTGTGTTCAAAATAGAGTGCTTGAATTTAAAAATTAACAAAGCTGTGATATTAAGAGATTGTCTAGTAGATGGTGTAGTGGCCAATGTTTGGGTCAAGGCCTTGCAAAACGGTGATTTTTTATATTTATTGGGTACAGTAAATGTAGAATTTATGGGGCAGCTATATGCTAAAAGATGGACTATAGAGACTTGTTTTCAAGGATTGAAAGGTAGAGGTTTTAACTTAGAAAAAACGCATTTAAAATGTTTGAAAAAGATTAAAAAACTCATTGCCTTAGTCGCTATATCATATGCCGTTTGTATAAGTATGGGAATTTACTTTCACGCTAAAGTACAAAAAATCAAAAAGAAAAAGCATGGTTATAAATCCAATAGTTTTCTTAGAAAGGGTATAAATATGATTCAAGAATTATTCCGGCAAGCAATACTGACAGATACAGCTATTGAGAATAGAATATTCAGCTTTTTAAGATGTATAAAAATGCAAATGTCTCATTATCAAAAAAAATATGCCTACTTAAAAAAAGCTGGGTATAGTAGAAATTTAGCTAATATAATGCTGAGTATTAATGCAACATAAATTTGCATTAACATATTGTGGTCTATGAGCTATAGGTACTAGGTTAAAATGTACTAATAATTTCGTAGGAAATACTTTGATTCTTTTTAATTGTAGCATAAGGTAGTCCCATGAAAATAAGTTTATATTTTACCAGTGATTCTTTTCAAAATATCTTCAATTTCTAACGCTCGCATTTCAGAATAAACACTGGTATGGAAACGATCGAGTTTGGCTAGAACATGAAAAAGCAATTCCCTTTCATCTGATTTAAGCACTTGGAATAGTACTGCATCTACCTTGATCATCTCGGGCAAACAACTCATTATCCAACTCACACCCGATGATGTTATTTTTACTTGCTTTGAGCGCGCGTCGTCTGGATCATTAAATTCTTCTACAAGGTTATTCTTTATAAGACGGTTAATTACATTGGTGCCTGAGGTAAACTCAGAAATATTTCGATGAATTAATTCGCTTTTTCGCATAGCACCCATGAAATGCAAATCTGACAAGTACGCGAAATCTTCAATATTATCGACTGGTAGATTTTGCATTGTTTTTTTACATAAAAATGAAGGTACTTCTGAACTCGAACAAGTGCTTTACCTAGGCCGTTGGATGGCTTCACTACTCTACCTCCTGTATGATGTATATATTCTTCATCGACTTGCTTAAATCTTGCTAATTGTTGTTTTTGTAAGTAATCCTGACAAAATTCTTCCAAGTTACCTGTTGGATTCTCGTTCTCAAACACTTCCCAAGCCTTTACTAATTCAACGACTGGATTAATTGCCTTCTTCATATATTCATCAACGCTATTTCTAAATATTTCTTAGTTTGGGGGAGTACTTCATTTCGACTTTACCACAAATATAAAAGAGTAGTAATAGCTTTACTAATACTACTCTTTAGTAACAATGCTAATGTAGTTTTGTTTCGAAAACAAAAGGCTTGAGATATCTCCCAAGCCTTTCTCTCTAAACTTCCTCATCATTCACACCTGCAATAATGATTCTGAATGTAGTGCCTTTGCCCACTTCTGAATATTTAACGAAAAGCTTACCACTATGATAATTTTCGATAATCCTTTTGGCAAGTGTCAAACCTAAGCCCCATCCTCGCTTTTTGGTACTGAAACCTGCATTAAAAACCTTACTCAAATTCTGTTTACTGATACCTTTTCCTGTGTCCGAAATATCAATGATAATTTGATTGTGTTTGCCATTTTCCATCGTCACTTTCAACGCTCCCACACCCGTCATGGCGTCTACCGCATTTTTACAAATATTTTCAATAACCCATTCAAACAAATACTTATTAATTTTGACCGTTGGATGTGTCAAATGATTTTCAATCGTCAATGATACTTTAGATGAAATTCTTCGTTTGAGATAGCTCAAAAATACCTCAACGGTCTCAGCTACATTTTCTTCTTTGAGCACAGGTATCGAACCTATGTTAGAAAAACGTGTCGTGATTACATCGAGTCGCTGAACATCCTTCTCTAATTCCTTTACAATTTCTTGATCGAAAGTAGGATCTGATTTAAAAAACTCCACCCAAGCTGTTAATGAAGATAGTGGCGTGCCCAACTGGTGTGCTGTTTCTTTAGCCAAACCTACCCAAACTCTATTTTGCTCAGAGCGGCGTGAAGCATCAAAAAACAGATACGCTGCCAAGCCAAAAATCAACACTACAATCAACTGAAATACAGGATAATACCTAAGCATATTTAGCAAATGAGAATTTCCATAATATACATATTCCTTATGAAAATCCATATCAAGCTCAATCGGTGGGTTATCATCACGCATGATTTCATTCAATTTATCACGCAAAAAAGCTTGTTGCTCTTTTGAATTCAATCCCGGTGGAATCTGGATACTTTCTGAAGCGGTCAAATATCCTGAACCGTCTTTCAAGATGACAGGAATCGTAATATTCTCATTAGATTTCTTGATTTTTTCGAAAAAGAAATTCACATCTTTATCCAAATCATTGGTCATCATAAACTTAAACGACTCAGCATAAAGTTGAATTTGATCTTTCTCTCGTTCTTCCAATTTCGAAACAATTCGGTCAGTGAAGTACAAGGAAAATGCCCCGATAATAACGCAAACGAATAGAAAAGCGATTTTCCACCATGTGTTTTTACTATAAATATCGACTGTTAACATAGAATAATTATTGAGCGAATTAGCGAATGGGTGATTTAGTGATTTTGACAAAAGTATTTGAAGAGGAATAGGAAAATCATTTTCACTTTCTCTCCAATACAATTTTGCCAGTAAAGGTATCTGCTATCGACAACGAATCCTTTGGTTCTTTATTTTGTAATGTTAGCTTGTAAAAATACAGCGCATTAGGCAAAAAATTACCTTCTTGATTTCGTCCATCCCAAAATATTTCTTTTTCGGTCGCATTCACTGTCTGTTGAACCTCATAAACCTTTTTCCCGGAGACATCAAAAATCTGACAAGTTACCCAGTAATCATGTTCTGGTAAATTTTCAATACTCCATCTTGTCCACGTATGCAAAGGATTTGGAAAGACCTTTAATTGAACAGGAGTAACTTTCTCATCAATTACCATCTGTATTTGATATGCTTTAGTCGACACCTTTGCTCCTACTCTATCGCTAGCATTAATGGCTATCCAAACGGTGTCTTTAAGCCAATCTGTAGCCTGATAGGTTAACGAAAGCTTTCCTTTTTCCTCTGTTATAGCGGTAATGTTAGAATTATTTCCAGCAACCCAAGCACAAGTTTGGCAATGCTTTATCGAAATTTCTACATTTTCTTTTCTCAAAAAAACAAAGCGATTATTGTCCCATAACTGTATTTCCAATGTTGGATTTGGACTAAAATGCTCGAAGTTTTGGGCTATTCTCCCATTCACTTGCACAAGCATGGTAGGTGCGATATTATCTTGTTTGACGTTTACCAAAACTTGGGTTGAATTATTACTAAAATTGGCTTCATGTTTACGAGATGGATTTACCACAAAACGTAAAACATAGTCGCCAGCCTGCTCAAATGCTTTTGAAAAAACAGGTAGTGCTATTGAATCATGCGCCACAAAAGACGAAAGAGGCTCTTGTTGACTCTCCAAAACTTCTCCATTCTGAATAATTTGCCAATGCAAAAAAGTGCTATCGCTAAAAGGGGTATCGGAGGTATTATAGACATACCGTCTGATATTCAATACTTGTCCTATCTCTACTTCGTGGGTGTCTTTTAATGCCTCAATGGCTAAATCTGCATACGGTTTACCCAATACTCCCCAACGACGCAGTTGGCTGGCTTGCTTTACTTGTTTTGCTCCAAATTTTACTCGAATAGGAGTCAACAACCTTTGTGTAGAAAGGGGTTGAAAAGTTAGGTTTTCTTGTAATGCATAGCTTTCATCATTGATATTCAACTCATAGTTGCTTGGTTTTTCTAAAGATTGAAAATCTGTAAAAACTTGTTTGGCATCCTCCAAAGCGCCCATTTGCGGTGGTGTCATTTCCCAATTTTGAGTTTCAGGCAATAAATACAGCGTATCACTAATGGCGGAGATAGCACTTTTGCCAAACTTTTCGATGGCATTTTGCTTACCTTTTTGTACTGCTAACAAAAAAGGTGTTCCTAGCGGTAAGGCTTTGATTTTAGCGATTGAAAAGCCCAAATTTTGTAAAGATGTCCATATCTCCCCAGACCATTTTTGAGTACTTACGCGCCCATGTGGCCAAAGAATAAGCCAATCACCAACTTTCAGTTGCTGTAAATAAGTCAACAAAGGATTTTCACCTAATAATAGGTTTTCATTCAAATTTTGAATCCAATATGGGGAATTTCCACAGCTCAGTTGTGGCAAAATAAGATAGGGCTTCAATTGCGCGTCGAGCGTTATGGCGTTGAGGCTACTCCAAGGATAGCACAAGCCGTTACCCATCCATTGTTGATCATTTACTTTAACCCAACCCAGGTAATTACTTTGAGTAATATCTGCGCCAGGTACGTACAAAGCTATTTTAAGCGTATCAGGCTGTAGTTTCCAAGTACTTTTATCCCATGTAATTTCTGAAGTTTTTATGGCCTGAAAATGCGCTGATGTTCGCTGTATCCAGCCTAAAAGACTATTGGGAATATAGGTAAATGTTCCGTTCAACAGTACACTGTCTGAAGTAATCATCCGCCAATAATAGGTAGTTGTATCCTTGGCAATACTTTTAAACAAATAGCGAAAAACACCTTGTTTAGTAATCGTTTTTTGAAAAATAATAGACTTAAAATCTGAGTTATCAGCAAGCTGTAATTGCACAGGAGCAAGCAGAGTCTTATTTCCTTCCAACCAAATCTCGGGACTTGACACTATCGCCCAATTGCTGGGATAATACAATGCTAAAGATTTTTTCAGGTGGAAATCTCGAAGTTCGATATCATTATTCTTCGTATTTACTTCTTTTAAAACACCTTCATCGTCAAGCGATAATCTCAGATTGAGAGTATCGTTTTGCCAAGCAGAATTTAATGGAATTTTCAAAGAAAGAACGTCAGTGTTAACCAAAGTTTTTTCATATAACTGTTGAAAAATATCTTGTTGGTTGACAGATAAATGAATCGAAAATGGAACTTGGTTTGCTTTTCCATAATTAACGATTGAAACATTGATCCTGAGTGAGTCCTGTTGAAAATCTATACTCAGGCTATTTTTTACAAAAGCGATATCTGGCAACGCTATTGCTTTGAACAGCCGAATGGCAGGATCACCTTGCAGGGTAAATTGTTGCAAGGTTGTTTTGAGATAAGGGTCAGTAGCCTGATGTTTGAGTACCTGCGCATGAGCTTCTCCTAAAGTTTGAGATAACTCTCCTTGAAATAACTGCTGATAAAAGCTTTTGGAAAAAGCATACAATGAATTCGGATAGGCCAAATGAGTATGAGCCATAAAAGCAATAGCTCCACGGTCGGGAGACAATAACCAATCGGTACTTAAGGCCTTTTTTTCTGTAAAAAAATCGCCTGCATCACAACCATTGACCAATACAAACGGATATTTTCCTTGATTTTGATACCCCAAATCAGGATTGCTGACAAAGCCTATATCAAGGTCGAGTTGTCCAATAGCCGAATGGCCAAACAACGTAATCATACCAATGCCTTGATTCACTTCTTCCGATACATTACGGACTTCCACATAGGCATCGGTCTGTTTGCCAATGGTCCGAACCTCCAAACCTTTTTGTTGTGGGATATTGGCCAAGGAATCTAAATAACTTCGAAATAACGTTTGCTCTATTCCATATCTACCACCACTCAAATGCAAAAGCTGTTTACGTCCTATATAGGTATTCTCCTCTTTTTCAAAAGCCATTACTTTTTTGAGATAAGCCTCCACTTCAGCATTGGTTTCGGCTGGTATCCGACCAATCGACCTATTGATGCCCATGGCAAACGGTGTGTCTGAACAAGGATAGCCATTGGTTGGCACCAAATCTCTAGCGTAAGCAGATACACTTTTTCTTGCTATTTGTGGATATGCACCCGTGCCAATAAGCAAAATAGTAATAGGATTTTTCTGGTTTTTAGAAACAGTAAAATATCGCCGAAATGCCAGCGTTGATTTGTCTCCATGGTTAAAATAGTCATATAACATACGGCTAGTTACTACCTCACAACGATAGGCTCCACCAGCTTGAGAGCTTCGATAAGTGGCATATTGTTGGGCACTTTCCCTCAAATTTTCGTGAGTGACAATCAAAAAATTCGCTAAGGTATCAGGTTGCCAATCTCGAATTGGGGATAGACTGGTTATCTCTACAGGTTTTTCCCAAAACACCATTTGTGTACCAGTAGTAAAAAGAGTATCTCTGAATTGAGGTATATTTTTAGGAAAAAACTCATCCGAAATATTCCAAACTTTTAGCGTTTGAGAGTTCATTGGGATTTTTTTGGGCAAAGGCTCCTTCCAAAAATATTGTCCTCCTTTCGGCTCTAACGTACAAGCATAATCGTATTTGACACTCGCTATGGCAAATAATGATGCTTTACCTTTTATCTCTAATTCTTTGCCTTTACTGAGCAATATGTAGCCATTTATATCTTTACATTCGGCAGGTTGCAATTCAATCGTTGAGATAACTTGTGAACCTTGTATTATTTCAAGCACTTGAGTCGTACGCTTCTGACTTACTAGTCGTATATTGAATTTGAGCGTATCTTCTTCCGTATCTAGGGCACTGAAAATCAACCGTTCAGGTGAGTTTCCTGTAAAACTCATGCTCATCCAGCCTTCTGCTTTTTGATAGTTTGAGTCCCAAATTTTCTCGTTATCAAAAGGCGTTAATACTAAACCAGCGAAATAATTATCAGAGAATACTTGAATTTGTTCCTTTCGTGCTGTCAAACACAATCGATAGTTTTCTTCCAAATTTTGCATTTCAGTTCGTATTCTAAATACCGATTTTTGTGAAGGCTCGTATGTCAACACATATGCAGCAGTATCAGAAAAAAGACTGTAGGAAGGATTGGCTTGCGCTTGGGCTGATTCGTACAATGAAGAGTCCGTAATACCATCATTGGGTTTTCCCCAAAACAATAGATGGTCACCCGATGTGAAATAGGAATCATTTTTGCTGTGAATTTCTAAAGCAACCTCTTTTCCTTGACGATAGAGATGGATATATTGGTTCTCGATTATGTAAGGCCAAAAACTCTGGAGCGTTTCATAGTGAATTCTGTGCACCGCATTTTGCGCAACAGATACACGGAGCGATGGGTAATAAGTGGTTGTTTGAGCAACACAGACCCCTATCTTGCTCACAAGGAGCAAACTAAGAAAAATGATTTTTTTCATATTGTAGGTGTAAACTAGAAATTAGTATAGAAACTTTTTCAAAGAAATTTACAAAAAAACTCAATAGTTCTCAACAAAATAAAAATATTCACAAGCATTGCCTCGTAATTATTAAGCTTCAAGTAGATTCTATTTGATTTTCTGTAATAGTTATTTTAAGTTTATAAACGCATAAATGATTCTTTGATTACAATTTCGAATCATTTGTAACTCATTATCTTTGTCGATAGATTCTATTATTTAAAACCTTAAGCTAAAGTGTTTTTAGAAAAATATACCAACTGGCAATTTAATACCTTAAGCCCTTCTGATTTAGAGGAGTTTGAAGCAGAACGTTTGTCATTCCAAACGAGAGCGATTGTTTTTGCTTTAAAAATCGGTATTATCATGATGCCATTATTGACCATCAGTGATATTGTCGCCCTCAAAGATATTCTTACGCCTAATGGTTGGATGAGTTATTTGGGAGGACTTATGTCTTTTGAGTTTATGTTTCTTCTGTCTCATAGTCAAATATCTAAGTTAATTTCCCAATCCCAAAGAATCAGTAGTCTGAAAGCATGGATTACTTTGGCCGTTCTTACATTGACTGTTATGCAATATGTTACAGCTTTTATGGCAAAACATTATGGAGCAGAACTGTCGATGATAGCCTTGGCAATTTCGTATTTCAACCTTTCGTTTATGCTCAATGCTAAAGAAAGGCTTTACTACAATATAATCTGTTTGGCATTTTTCTTCTTGGGTTATCTAACCATTTTCCCTAAAGAACATATTCTTTTGGACACTATGTTGGTGGCGGTTGGACTGAGTGTAACTCTATACTTTGCTGGCGATATTATTTATAAATTACAATTAGAAAAGTTTGCTCAAAATAGACTCTTATTGAATCAAACCAAAGAGCAAAACGTACAGCTAAAACGTGCCATTCGCAATCAAAAAGATATTTTAGAAGTACTTTGTAATGAAATGGGTGTAAGTACCGAAGCACTCAACTTCGACAATCCAGATGCTTTGGGCTATCAAACTAAAGCATTGTTATTGCGCTTTGCAGAATACAAACAGCAAATTCTTGAGTCAAAAGAGCGCTATCAAGACCTCTTTATGAACATGAATGATGGTGTGGCTATTTTGTCAGAAAAAGGAGCAATCAAAGAGGCGAATGATACTTTCTTAGATATTTTGGGAATCAATCGAGACGAGATGACCACTTTTGACTTGGGTCGGTTAGTCCATCCTGAAGACAGAGAACATTCTAATCATCATCTTAAAAAACTTCTAACGGATGGATTTTATAAAAACTATGTAGGAAGGGTTATTCGCGGTGATGGCGAAGTACGTTACTTGGAAGTAAGCTCGACTGCCATCGTTGAAAACGGAGAATTCAAAGGCTCCAGAGATATTATCCGAGATATCACGCATCGTAAATTGGCAGAACAGGCGCTCGAAGAAGCTCGCAATGCCGAAAAGCAGTTTCTTTCGACGATGAGTCATGAAATCCGTACACCTCTGAATGCTATTATCGGTATCACACACTTGTTATATGATACACATCCAAATACACAGCAAGTTGAGTATTTTGACATCTTGAAAAACTCATCGCAGTTTTTGCTCAACTTGATTACCGATTTATTGGATTTTGCGAAAATGGATGCTGGAAAAATTACGGCACATCCAAAGGATTTTGACTTAAAGGGCTTACTAAAAACCATTCAGCAAACTTTCCAAATGAAGGTTACACCAAAGGGATTGGATGTAGACTTTATGGCAGATATGCGTATGGACCAGTTTTATCATGGCGACGAAACGCTTATTTACCAAGTACTTTTCAATTTACTAGGTAATGCCGATAAGTTTACGGAAAAAGGTAAAATTGGACTAAAAGTAAAAATCCTAGAAAGAAGCGAGGAAGATACCCTTTTTGAGTTCCAAGTATTTGACACAGGTATGGGAATTCCTGCCGATAAAATTGATTTGATTTTTAATAAGTTTACCCAGATTCATGACAAAAATAAAATTAAAACGCCTGGAACTGGCTTAGGGTTGTCTATTTGTAAACAAATTGTAGAGTTTTTAGGTGGAACAATCTGGGTAGAAAGTATTGAAGGAAAAGGTACTAAGTTTTTCTTTACACTTCGTTTACCAAAGGCGGTTGCATCCAACGGACTAGCCATCGAAGAACCTTTGGCGTTGACCGAAACGAAAAAAGCCTCTGAGCCTAGCTCTGTACTAGAAGGTTTTAAAATACTATTGGTAGAAGACAACGAACTGAATCGTAAATATGCTACCACCCTACTCAAAAAGTGGAAAATCGATTACGATATGGCTTTTGACGGTGCTGAAGCTTGTCAGAAAGCCCTCGACAAAAAATATGATTTGATTTTAATGGATATCCAAATGCCTATTATGGATGGATATGAGGCAACTATCAAAATCACCAATACCGAAAATCCTAATAAGAATACGCCAATTGTGGCGCTCACTGCCAGTGCATTAGTAACCCAAAAAGACAAGGCTTTGGAATGTGGTATGTCCGATTATCTCAGCAAACCATTTACGCCAGTGCAACTCAAAAGTGTTCTGAGTAAGTTTGCTATCATGTAATTTGAGTTCTGAGTGATGAGTCGTGAGTTTTGAATAAAAAATTAAAATACTAACTATCAACAACTTACAATTTATCACTCACAACTCAGCATTCAAAATTCAGCACTCAAAATTCTCACATGCTACACTTATTAAATCATTATGCCACTCAGGAAGAGTGTTCGTTTACACTATCCTTATTTTTTCAACCTGAACACTTGCATTGGCAATCGAACAGACAAGCGATAGGGTTTGCGTGGCAGGATTATGACCATCCTCAATATCAAGCTTTAGCCTATTTCTGGCTTGAAAATCAACAGGCAACGAGTCCATTAGCAGCTAGTTTTGGAGGCTTTGATTTTGATAATAAACTTTCAGACAAACAGCTTTTTGCCTTCGTTGAAGCGGTATTCTGTTGGTTGAAAACGCAACAAATTCATACAATACGATGTGTACAAGCTCCTATCTGTTATCAAACTCATTATTCGAGGCTACAAGCTATATTAGCTTCTTTTGGCATTAACACTATTTCAGAGACCAACCAACATCTGATTATTTCTGATACTACTTTTTCTAGTATCATCAATCCAGCTGCTAAACGACGTTTAAGCAAGTGTGAAAAAGAGGATTTTGTCCTCGACAATAGTACAAACAATCTTTATGAGCAATATGCCTTCATTCAAAGCGTAAGATTCGATAAAAAAATTCCCCTGACCATTACTCAAACAGGTTTTTTATCCCTTTTTGAAAACTTTCCTGAAAGCTTTATCCCTTTTACATTATACCATAACTATCAAATTATTGCAACTTGTACAGCAGTAGTGGTTATTCCAAAGCAAACCATCTATTACTTTCTTCCTGCGAGTGACCCAGACTACAACGCATTTAGTCCCAGTATTTTATTGATAAAATATTTATACGATTATGCCCAAGCACATCAATTCCAACTATTGGACTTAGGTATATCATCGATTAATGGGGTTTTGAATGAAAACTTATTTCGATTCAAGAAAAATCTGGGAGCCATTACTACGATCAAACAAGTAGTTCATGCCGAAATATAGGATTATCCATTTGAGCTACTCCCTCCTTTTGTCTTGTTTATCAATGCATTAGCAGCTTTGTGCCATCATCATATGTATAAGCCCTGCTTCTGACGGGTCTTCGGGTTTAAATTTTACCATTCAACCTTTTTTCTGACCATTTATCCAGCTTAAACAAAAAAAATCTCTATAGTACTTTGCATTGCATAGTACCTTTTTATATCTTTGAACTAAGGATTACCCAGTAGTGGGTATTGTCCAAGTAAATCGACTAATCACGGCAGTAGACTGATAGGACAAACCGACAGAAATTTACTGCTTTTTGCTAACAGTCTAGGCTAACAAATATTGAAGAACTATGGATTTAGAAAATGCCAAAGTGCAGATGCGGAAAGGAATTTTGGAATTCTGCATTCTGCAAATCATATCGAGAGGAGAAGTATATGCCTCAGATATGCTCGAAGAACTAACCTCTGCCAAGATTATGGTCGTAGAAGGAACACTCTATCCTTTGTTGACTCGCCTTAAAAATTCTGGCTTATTAGATTATAAATGGGTAGAATCGTCATCAGGACCTCCACGTAAGTATTATGTTTTGACAGACAATGGTAAAACTTTTCTTGAACAACTCGAAACTACGTGGAAAGAATTACAAGAATCAGTTGCTCAAATTATTCTAGACAGCTACCACAAAAAGCAAGAGGCTAGCAACACCGAAACGGAAGAACAAGCCTAATTTAACCTTAAACCAATCATCACACAGCGTGAGCAAAAATTGAATTTTCCGATGAAAAAGACCATTTCTATCAATATAGCAGGTATTATTTTCCACATAGAGGAAGATGGATACGAAAAATTGGGGCTTTATCTCAAGGCTATCCAATCGCACTTTGCTTCTTATGAAGGTTCAAAAGAAATTACCGAAGACATTGAATCTCGTATTGCAGAAAAATTTTGGGACAAACAAAAACGTGATGCCAAACAGGCTATTACCCTAGAAGATGTAGACTCACTTATTGCTTCAATGGGAACAGTTTCTGATTTTGAAGCAATTCAAGAAGAAGAAGATTTAGTGACAGAAGAAAAAGCACAACAAACTGCCCAATCGACACAATCTGAACAAAAATCTACTACTTCTGAACAATATGAGTATCCAAGATTTGAGACTGCGAAAAAGCTTTATCGCGATACACAACGTAAGCTTTTGGGTGGTGTTTGTGCAGGCTTTGCACACTATTTAGGCATTGACGCCCTTTGGGTACGTCTGATTTTCTTAGTCACTTTCTTAGGATTAAGTCCATTGACAGAATCTCCACTAAGCGGTGTTATCTTTGTTTTGTATATCGCCTCATGGATTGCCTTTCCTGCCAATGCTTTCTTGGAAGAAGACGACACTGTAAAGAAATTTTATCGTAATCCTGACGATAAAGTCTTGGGTGGTGTGGTAAGCGGATTAGCCTCTTACACAGGTTTTGACTTAGGAATGCTACGTTTTGTATTTGTCTTAATGATTTTTGCCTTTGGTTCGGGTATTGTTATTTATTTGATTTTATGGGCAATAGCTCCTGAAGCCAAAACCATTACCGATAAAATGCAGATGACTGGTGAACCCATCACTTTGGAGAATATCGAGAGTAATATCAAGCGTACTTTAAATACTGAAAACAAGCCCGAAGATACTCTTACGAAGGTATTACTATTGCCTTTCAGAATGATGTCGCAGGTATTCAAAGCACTTGGTCCGATAGCCAACTTTGCCATTATCTCATTTAGATTCTTTGCTGGTGGTATGATGATTTTCACATCTATAGTAACCATCGTAGCGTTATTTTTCTCTTTATTCGTTGGTTTTACGGCGCTCGAAACGGCAAATGTATATATTGGCGACAACCTACCCTTAGGTTTTTTGGCTCGTGACGCTTCTCCTTTTATGTTTATAGCAGGTTTTTTAGCTGCCATTGCTCCTGCTATTGCAGTTGGTATTGCAGGGATTTCCTTAATTATTCGTCGTAATATCTTTACCTCGATAGTTTGGCAAAGTCTGTTAGGGATTTTTATTGTGGGCTTATTTGGTGCCATGTATACAGGAATCAGCTATGCTAAAAACTTTTCAAGAAGTGCAAATATTCAACAATCGTCTAATCTTGATTTTGGCAAAAAAACGCCTCTATTCACAATCAAGCACATTTCTGATCACGTAGAGTTTGTTCCATCACTCGAAATTATAGGCTATGAGGGAGACGCCTACAAACTTGAAAAGGAGTATTATGCAAAGGGTATTGATAAAAAAGATGCAGAAAGAAATGCTTCAGAAATTCTTTATACCTACTCGAAGATAGATTCTGTATTGTCCTTCGACGAAGAATATGAGTTTACCGAAAATGCTCGTTTCCGTGCTCAGCGTGTTCGTTTGAGACTATATGTTCCATACGAAAAACCATTTAGCATGACCAGAGAATTTGCTTCCTTCATCGAGAATAGAATTTCTGGGGGATACTTCGATGGTGAAAAAGATTTATTCAAAGGCTCTTTGTGGCAGTTTACTCGTGAAGGCGAACTTGTATGTTTAAACCGTTTCCCTGTAGAAAACAATTATGATAACGATAGCAACTCTTCTGATGATGAGACTGATTTCGCACCTAATGACTTTGTACAAAAATTCCCGCTCAAAGACTTCGACAAAGTCCAATCAGCTATAGAAACTCCTTCTGAAGTATATATTCATTTTGGAGAAAATTATAAAGTAGAAGTTGGCGGAGACCAAAAAGATGTGGAAAACATCGTTGCAGAGGTAAAAGAAAGAAAATTAAGCATTTCGCAAAAGAATCCAAGTAAACAAGCGGGCTTCTTGACGGTACATATTACATTACCCAACCTTTCTTATTTGAATCTTGATAAAGGCTTTGGCAATGTTAGAATAAAAGATATTCAGGCTGATAACTTCCAATTAGATACCAAAGGACAATATAAAATTCGTGCTACGGGTCATCTGGGTAATCTTACTGCCGAGCTTGCTGGATTAACTAACTTGGAAGCTTTTGAACTAAATATCGAAAATGCTAAAATCAATGCTACTGAAAATGCACATGTGGAAGTTGATGTAAATCAAAACCTCGAGGCTAAGGCTTCTGGCGTTGCGCAAATTCGTTACAAGGGAAGTCCGAACCTTCAAAAAACGATAAAAGATAGTGGTGTAATCAAACCCGAGAGAGATTAGATCAACCTACAGAGGCATAATGTCAAACACGTTATGCCTCTATTTTTGAAATACTTTTGATTTTTTCAAAACTCATGCAACCTTACTTTCAGTCTTTGCATCTTATCGACAAATCTTAATCAATCAACGTTATGAAACTTCAAACCTACTTTCGCCAAGCTCTTATGGCTGGTGCTTTATTCTTAGGAACAAACTTGGCTCAAGCTCAAAGCCAAAAAGATTTTAACTATACAGGATTCAACGAAATCGAAATGTCTAGCGCATTTGTGGTAGATGTAACGCATGGCAATACCTTCAAAATTCATGTAGAGGCTGAAAGAAGTGAAGATATAGAAGATTTGGAAGTAAAAGTATCAGGCAAACGCCTGATTGCTCGTTACAAAGACAAAGGTAGCTGGGGATGGAACAAAAACCGTAAACGTGTACATTTCAGCATCGTTGTACCAGACATCAAAGCATTAGATTTCTCAGGCGCAACAAAATCAAAAATTTCTGGTTTCAATGACTTAGAATATTTGAAAGTACAATTCTCGGGTGCATCTAGTTCGGAAATCAATGTAAATGTTGACAAACTTCTATTTGATATCTCTGGTGCATCAAACGTAACACTTAAAGGAAATGGAAGTATCATGAAATTAGATGCTTCAGGAGCTAGTAAATTCAATGCGCTTGAGTTTGTGGCAAAAGATGCTGATTTAGATGTTTCGGGTGCTACAAGCGTACGCGTAAATGCTTCAAAAACATTGAACGTAGAAGCTAGTGGTGCATCTTCTGTACGTTACAGAGGTACTCCTTCAGTGCGTAGCGATGCATCTGGTGCCTCTTCAGTAAGAAGCGAATAAGCTGTTAAACCTCTTTAAATATTTTTTGATAAGTGCTTTCAAACAAGAAGTCCCATTTGGAATAAAATCCAGATGGGACTTCTTGTTTGAAATAGGATATTGTGGAAAAATATTTTCAAATTATCAAACTTGGTTGGGAGATGTAAAGTATTACGTCTCTACGAGGGGTGAAATCATATGCCCTATGCAAATTCCTCCATTTTCAAATTATCAAACTTGGTTTGGAGACGTAAAATATTACGTATCTACGAGGGGTGAAATCATATGCCCTATACAAATTCCACCATTTTCAAATTTTCAAATCACCACATTTTCAAATTATCAAACTTGGTTTGGAGACGTAAAGTATTACGTCTCTACGAGGGATGAAATCATATACCCTATGCAAATTCCTCCATTTTCAAATTATCAAATCACCATATTTTCAAATTATCAAACTTGGTTTGGAGACGTAAAGTATTACGTCTCTACGAGGGGTGAAATTATTTTCCCTACGCATATTCCATCATTTTCAAATTTTCAAATCTTCAAATTACCAAATTATCTCTTCGGTTCATTCAATTCAATCACATAACCATCTGGGTCAGTTACGTAGATTTGATAAGCGCCATCAAAACGCTGTTGACGGTGGTAAGGAACTTCTTTCGATTTCAAAAATGCCTCAATACCATCAGCAGAATTGCTTGGAATGGTGAGCGAAAAGTGAGCGCCATTTTTATCATTATTACTTACAGGGTCTTTTCGACCGAGCAATAGGTGTAACTCCTGCCCTGGCGCTATCTGAAACCATCTACGTATAGAAATTAAGTTGTCTGGAACTGTCACGGGCGACAAACCGATAATTTCTCGATAAAAAGCTGCACTAACTTTCAGGTCTTTTACGGCTAGTCCAACATGGTTATACGACAAAATAGTTATTCCCTTGGGTGTATCTTGTGCCACCGCAGCAACTTGACTCATTCCTACAAATGCTAAGGCTAGCACAGGCAAATGTGATAATTTCATAGTTATTGGGATATTTAGTTGATTATCAAAAAATTAAATAAAGGTAAAGTGAATATTTAGCACAGTGTCAAAGTTATTTTCAACTTTTTATTATAAATGACTCCATTTTATTTGAAAATCTTGCCCTGAACTTTATATTTTTATACTAGTAAACTTTACGTCCTCATAATCGTGGACAAATAGCCCATAAGATTGCTATATGTCCAGAATGAATTTACTATTTGTATGCCTAATGCTTAACGCTCGTAGCCTAAAGCAATCTTCTAGTAAAAACATAGAGCGATTTTCGCTAATATGGTTTGCGTGAAACTTGATAATGTGTATTGTGACTAGACCATTTTTTAGACTGATTTTTAATGAAATACATAACATATTTAATCTTACTGAGTATTTCGGTAAATTCTTTTGCCCAAAACTCCGTAAAGCAATTATCCTTACAACTTACCCAATCAGCTCCTAACGATTCCTTAAAAGTAGTCGCTATTTTTGAGTGGGTTACTGGCTCCATACATTATGACCTAGAAACTTTTCAGCAAAGGCTTCCTACGCTTGATTTAGGGAACTCTCAATCAAGTTCGGTAGTGCTTTCTAGCCGAAAAGCTATTTGTGGTGGCTATTCAAATCTGTTTTATGACTTGTGTAAATATGCAGGTGTGAAGGCGCAAGTCATCGAGGGCTTGGGTAAAATTCGCAATTCATCAAACCCAGCAGATTCTACATTTAGAATCGAAAGCCACGCTTGGAATGCCGTCAAACTCAATGAAAAATGGTATTTATTGGATCTTACGTGGAGTTCGGGAGCCATGATTAATAACTCCTACCAACAACGTCGCAATTGGGAGTTTTTTATGACTCCTCCTGCCGTATTTTTGTTGACCCATTTTCCAAGTGACCCGATGTGGCAACTTCAGAAAAGAGTCATTTCCTATCAAGAATTTATTAAAGGAAGTCCTTTTTTGAAAACCAAAAGACTGGATTATGATAAGCTTCTGGAAAAATATGAGCAATTGGATTCCACAACGCAAGTATTAGATACACAAGAAAGAATCATTGCTTTTGACCCCAAGAACGATAATGCTTACAATATGCTAGGATATTTTTATGCCACTCGTTCTACCAAAACTTTGGAGGAATATACCGCAGTTTCGAGGGCAGTACGAGAACAGAAAAATCCCAAAGAGCAACAGCAATTAGCGTTACAGTACAAAAACAAAATGTTTGAGCTACTCAATAAGGCCGAATTGGAACTAAACAAGTCCTTGGATTATTATAATCATATAGGTCCTTCAGCTCAGATAAAAGGTGTTGTAGATAATAAAAATGCTATTTACAATAACTTAGAGGCGATTCGCAAGGACAAAGAAATGATGAACCGATATTTCGCAATTCTTGGACGAAACAAACGATGAACAACTACGATGTTATTATTATTGGCGCAGGCCCAATTGGTTTAGCTTGTGGACTAGAAGCCCAAAATGCTGGACTCAGTTACTTGATTTTGGAAAAAGGATGCTTGGTAAACTCGCTCTATAATTACCCAGCCAATATGACTTTTTTTAGTACTTCAGAAAGGCTCGAAATTGGCGATATTCCTTTTGTATCAAACAATGCAAAACCAACTCGCTCGGAAGCGTTAGAGTATTATCGTCGTGTAGCGGTACACCGTAAACTAGCCATCAATTTGTTCGAAACAGTTGAATCTGTTACCTCACACGAAAACTTGTATCAGATTAATACTAGTAAATCTCAATACCAGTGCAAAAGCATCGTCATTGCTACAGGATTTTATGATATTCCTTATTTGATGGAAGTTGAGGGCGAAGATTTACCTAAAGTAACACACTATTACGAAGAGCCTCATTTTTATTCTATGCAAAATGTACTCGTGGTAGGTGCCAATAACTCTGCCGTTGATGCTGCCTTAGAAACATGGCGTAAGGGCGCTAATGTTACGATGGTTGTCAGAAGCGAAGGAATTGGTGAAAGGGTAAAATATTGGGCAAAACCTGATATTGAAAATCGTATCAAAGAAGGCTCTATTCAAGCATTTTTCAATTCGGAAGTCGCTGCCATCCGTCAGCATGAGGTAGATATCAAAACGCCAGAAGGTATTGTTACGATTCCAAATGACTATGTGATTGCTATGACGGGCTATCAGCCAAATCTAACATTCTTGGAGAAAATGGGAATCGAATTATCTCAAGACCATATTCGTAAGCCATTTTATAGCGAAACTACACAAGAAACTAATTTACCCAATGTCTTCTTAGCTGGGGTAATTTGTGGCGGTATGAATACCCACTCTTTGTTTATCGAAAACTCTCGCGTGCACGCCACGCATATTATGGATACTCTGAAAAAGCGTTTATTGTAGATAAACCTAACACTGGTTAAATGCTAAAAAAGGTGCTGGATTCCTATCCAGCACCTTTTTTAGCAAATGATTCCAATCCTTTATTAAAATCCAAAATCGCTACTATATCGTCCAGCACGGTCGTATAAAGACTTTACAGGGATACTCAATCGTTGTCCAATGGGTTTGCCACTTCTATAACTTTGAATTTTCAAGAAAGAAGCATTTTTAGGAATATCCAATTTACTTTGGTATTTGGGTGAAAACGCATCAGGATTTGTTCCATCAAAAGTATAATACAAATCCAATCCTTTGATTTCCGATAACATCTCGATTTTGAGATTTACACCTTCCTTCATCGTTCTAACCAAAGGGTCATACACACTTCGTGAATAGTTGATTGAAGCTTCGTCCATTCTCAAAAATTGGTTTTCCATTTTAGTAATAAAATAATCCCAATTTCGCTTTTCTTTCTTACTCCATAATACCTCCGACAAAGCCCATGCTCGTGGATACATCATATATTCAACATGGCGAGAATTAGGAATAGACTCCGTCCAAAGGTTTCCTTGTCCACCCAAAATCAAAGAAGAACTTACTCCAGCGGGTGTTGGTTCAAAACTGTAAACTCTTTTTAATCGTAACAAATCATAGGTCATCGGTTCCGCTGTGGGCTCACCTTGGTACAAATCCAGATAGGCAAAAGTATTGGGTGTCATCACTACCGCATGATTTTGTTTGGCTGCTTCTATCCCACCTTTATCACCTCGCCACGACATTACGGTAGCTTCTGGAGCTAAGCCACCTTCCAAAATTTCGTCCCAGCCTATGAGTTTCTTGCCTTTGCTCGACAAGATTTTTTCGACTCTTTTAACAAAGTAGCTTTGTAATTCAGCCGTGTTTTTTAAACCTTCCCTTTTCATTAAGGCTTGACATTCGGCACTTTTTTCCCAGTATCCTTTATAACATTCGTCGCCACCAATGTGGATGTATGGGTGTGGAAAAAGCTCCGCTACTTCTCCAAAAACTTTATCCAAAAACTCATATACCTTTTCATTGGATGGACAAAGTGAGTTTTCTACATCTCGGTAAAACTTCCATCCTGCATTTATCTGAAACTTATTGCCTCCCGCACAAGACAATTCTGGATAAGCCGTCAAAATCGCCAAGCTATGTCCAGGCACATCGATTTCTGGCAAAATCTGGATATATTTCGATTGTGCATACGCCACAATTTCCTTAATATCTTCTTGGGTATAAAATCCTCCATAAGTAGGTTTTTCTCCTTCTTGAGGCAATTCTCTTTCCCACCAATTTCCCACACGTGGTACTCGCCAAGCACCTACGCTGGTGAGTTTAGGATACGATTTTATCTCAATACGCCAGCCTTGATCGTCGGTCAAATGCCAATGAAAGGTATTGAATTTATAACGTGCCAGTTGGTCGATAAAGCTTTTAATATATTCCTTCGGGAAAAAATGGCGACTTACGTCCAACATAATGCCACGCCACGCATAACGAGGGTAATCGATGACACTACTCGCTGGGATTTTCCAAACCATTCTTTGGTACTTTTTGCCTTCAATTTGTTTAGGAAAAAGCTGAATCAAAGATTGAACGCCATAAAACAAGCCCGCAGGTGTTTGCGCTTTGATATCGATATGTTTAGGCGTAATTTCTAAAGAATATCCTTCTTCCTGTCCAACGACTTTGAAGGGTGTACGTTCCAGCTTAAAATTGATATGTTTCCCAATTTTAGGCGTCTCCAATACAGGTAGTTTTACCCCAGTCGGAATAGCCAAAGTCATGGCTAAAAACTCAGCAATCTTCCGTACTTCTGGATTTCCTTTGGGTATATGAATGCGCGTATCAGCCGTGAGGACAAACTCGCCAAGCGCTTTTTGTTGAGCTACAGGTTCTGGGATAATTTGTTGGGAAAAAACAAGAGGACTACTCCACAATACCAAGGCTAGGAACTTTACTAATTTCATTATTAACAAGAGGCTTTATAGTATGAGTGTTGAATGATGAATTGCGAATTGTGAATCAGAACTGTAAGAAGAAATTATAACTATTGCGGATTTGGGATTTCTGATTTCGGAGATAAAATAAAATACCTTTATTTTTTACAAAGTATAGAAGTTTACACTCCCGAAATCCAACATTCGATATCCGAAATAAATGTTTTTTTTATCCGTGGCGAGTGTCCCACTCGACAACTTGCGACAGCACAGCGTACTATTTTTCTATCTATATGATACTTTAGCGCTGTATAGGTAAGTGACTTTTTCCTGTCGCCTTTGGTCAGTGGGACACCGACCACAAATGTAACCCTATCCTAAATTCATCATTTTACGAATGTACTTTCCTACAATATCAAATTCCAAATTGACGATATCGCCTACTTCTAATGTATGAAAAACTGTATGTTCATACGTATAAGGAATAATCGCCACACGGAAAGTATTAGTACCTGAATTAAAAACGGTCAAACTGGTTCCATTAATACAAATAGAGCCTTTTTCTACCGTAATATTTTGTCCTTCTGGTTCGTATTCAAAATCATATAACCACGAACCATCTTGTGGAGTAATCGCTGTTACACGACCAATCTGGTCGACGTGCCCTTGCACAATATGACCATCAAAACGACCATTGGCAGGCATACAACGTTCGAGGTTTACTTTTGAGCCAACCTCCAATTTACCGAGATTGGTTTTCTTCAAAGTCTCATCAATCGCCGTTACTGAGTAAAGATTTCCCTCAATAGCAATCACCGTAAGACAAACCCCATTATGAGATAAACTTTGGTCGATTTTTAACTCATTGGTAAACGGACAAGTGAGCGTAAATGTAATATTTGTACCTTCTTTATGAATATCCACCACCTCGCCGATAGCCTCAACAATTCCTGTAAACATAGTTGTAAAAGATTAAAATGAAAATTTGCATTAGCAGGCGCAAAGTTAAGGATTTATTGGAATCGCTTTCACTTCAAAACTTTGCGTCTTTGTATTCTTTAACAACAAGCGCCAACAAATGATTGCCTCTATTGTTATCTTTGCAAACAAAGACATAACAAAAGGCGAATTTCAGAAGCAAATGAAAAATTTAAAATGGATTATCGGTTTAGTGATTTTAGTCATTGTTGGCTATACCATATTCAACGGAAGCGAATCTGCACCGAAGCAAGATAACGCTGCTTACACGCAGCAACTCCAAAATGCTCGAAAAGAAAAGGATGAATTTTTCAAAACAGGGAAAGAATCTCCTATCGAAGATAAAGCCGCTTTCAAAGGTTTATCCTATTTTGAGACAGACCCTACTTGGAAGGTTTTGGGAAAAATAGATAAAGTCAAAAGTGGTCAAAAATTCGAAATTCAAATGACGGGAGGCGAAACAGAGACGTATGAACCTTACGGAAATATCAGTTTTGAAAAAGAAGGAAAAAAGGTTTCGTTGAAAATATTTATCAATAGTGAGGGAATGTTGTTTTTACCTTTCAAAGATTTGACTTCAGGTAAAGAAACTTACGGCGCAGGAAGATATATCGACCTTGATCCAAAAAATGAAAAGGATTCACAAATTGAGATTGATTTTAACTTAGCCTATCATCCATTTTGTGCTTACAACCATACATTTACTTGTCCGCTACCACCAGCCGAAAACTTGATTCCAATGGCAGTAACAGCAGGCGAAAAACTTTAATTTGATTGGAGATTTGGGATTTTTGATTTCGGAAGTAAATGAACATGCCTTCCTTCCCAAAATCAAAAATCCCAAATTAGGAGTGTACGAAGAATTCTAAAACTGTTTATTTCGGATATCGGATGTTGGATTTCGGAAGTGTAATCTTATACATTTCCGAAAAAATAAAGGTATTTAACCGAGTTTCCGAAATCCGCAATCCCAAATCCGAAATACACTGTTAGGCTTCTACCTCCTCTTGTAACACCGTCAGTACTTCTGTATCCAACAATCTGGCGGCAAGGCTCAACGTCTTGATTAGTTCATAATGGAAATAGAATTTCATCGTATGAATTTTATCTTGATAGAACGCCAGTTCATCGCCAGTCGGCGCTTGTTGTTCTATCACATTTTGAGCTACAATGCCTTGTTTCAGCCATTGCCAAGCCACGGTGATAATACCAAACAACTCCATATACAAAGTAGCATCTGCCAAAAATACCTCATTGTTTCCTTGAGCGGCCAAGCCAAGCAAGTGCATAGTCACTTTCTGTAAACGACCTAATTCCTTTTCTAGCTTTTCGGCATACGGTAACAATACTTCATGTGTTTTGGCTTCTGCAACGGTTTTCATCACTTCAGCAAAAAGAAGTTGAGGCGCTCTGCCACCGTTAGCGGTAACACCTCTACCCAGTAAATTCAAAGAATGGATTCCCGTGGTGCCTTCATAAATCGACATAATTCTTACATCGCGTGCCATTTGCTCCAAGGGAAAATCTTCGGTATATCCATACCCTCCAAATACTTGCAAACCTTCATTTACCGCTTTGATACCATATTCGGCTGGATACGTTTTGGCAACTGTCGTCATCAAATCTAGCATCGTTTGATAAGCTTTTGCCTCCTCGCTGTCGCTACCCAAGCCATGAATCATATCTTGCCACCAATAACATTGAAACAACAAACCAATACAACCCTCGACAATCGCCTTTTGGAACGTCAGCATACGACGCACATCAGGGTGATTGATAATGAACGTCTGTGAGTCAACGAGATTCTTATTCGTTAATCTTCGACCTTGTGGACGCTCTTGGGCATACTCCAAAGCCGCATAATAGGCAGCCGAAGCGATATAAGTACCACCCATACCCACTCCCAGACGAGCTTCGTTCATCATTTGGAACATATATTGCAAACCACGATTGGCCTCTCCTACCAAATACCCTACGGAATTATCCTTATCTCCAAAAGTCAAGTGCATCGCTGGCGTAGCTTTTTGCCCCATTTTATGATAAATACCCGTCGAAACCACATCATTGTCTATCGTATAGTTGCCAGCGTCATCGGCTCTAAATTTCGGAACCACAAATAATGAAATACCCTTCGTTCCTAGCGGAGCGCCATCGATTCTTGCCAAAACCAAATGAATAATATTATCGGCAATGTCATGATCGCCCGCAGAGATAAATACCTTTTGCCCTTTGATTTTATAGGTTCCATCTGCCTGAGGCGAGGCCGTAGTGACTACATCCGACAAAGAACTTCCAGCCTGAGGCTCAGTCAAACACATTGTGCCTGTCCACTCAGCGGTAATCATACGGTCAGCAAATTTTTCTTGCAATTCTTTTGAGCCAAAAGAATAAATCAAATGTGCCGAACCAGCAGTCAAGCCCGTAAACATCACAAATGAGTTATGCGCAGCGCCACGAATAAACTCATTGGCGGCATTGACCAACAAAGGCAATTGCTGTCCACCATGCTCATAGTGGAAAGTGGCGCTAATCATGCCAGAGTCCCCCATTGCCTTCATATAATCCTTTACGGCAGGATGCACTTTTACTTGACCATTGATAAGCTCAGGTTGTTTACGGTCAGATTCCACGTAGGCAGGACGCATGATTTTATCGGCAATTTCCTCAGCCGTATCCAATACCATATCAAACATATCAGGCGTGTAATCCTGAAAATGAGGATACTGCGTAAGTTCTCCCACTTTGAGTACCTCCTTGAGCATAAAGTCGAGATTTCGACGAGAATATTGTTGTGCCATATATTAAATAGGATTTTATTTCTTTAAAAGTTATATTCTATTTTAAGTAAAAATAATACAAATATAAATATTATGCAAGCATACTATTTATGATAAAAATTATTGAGCTGTAAGAATTTGTCTGATTTTTATCATGACTCGCTCCTACAGCTCAGAAAGGTGATTTTTATCTTTTTTTGATTTGGAAATCTAAATAAGTTTGCTAAAATTTGCCATAACTAAAAGCTTAGTAGATATTTGGTTTACACATTATCATTTTTAGTCTCCTAATGATTTCTAATACCCTATCAATCTCTATAAATCATGATCAAAATCTACACCACCGCCCTCAGTTTTATCACTCTCATTTGTTTATTAGGCTCATGTAAACAAACAGAAAAATCTGATAATACAGGTGGGTCATACGCTACTCTATATGGTACCATCAATATCTCTCCTGAGTTAGAATCAATTGATAATATTCCCTTGTATCAGTTCAACTATGCGCTTCAAGATAGAGCCCCAATAGCTCGTATAGCATTAGACAAACCACAAAAGGAATATAGAATAAAACTAAAAATCGATAAGCCAGCACTTTTTCAATTGGCACATCAAGGAATTTTTGTTAGTCCTCACGATTCTGTCCATCTAAATATTTCCATCAAAAAAGACGCTCATTCTGATTTACCCAAGACAATCTTCGAAGTATTGTCTTCTCAAAACAAAGGTAATTATCTCTATTATCAACAGTTTTCTGACCCAGAAACTTCAAGTTTACTGAATATCAACATTGAAGACTATCTTCAGAATTTTAGTCAGTATAAGGCAAGATTAAAAGAGGAATATGATTTTCGCAGAAACCAGTTTAATAACTTTAGTCTTCAATATCCTGTTAGTAATGAGTTCAAATCATGGGTACTAAATGACTTAAAGTTTCAATATTTCGACGGTTTACTTAGCACACTATACTACACTAATCATACGACACTGGACGCAGATTTTTTTAAAGAAATTAAGACCACTTTTCAGCAAAATGATAGTCTTCTTCACATGGTTTCGTATGGAAGTTTTTGCCTAAACTACATTTGGCAATACAAGAATCAAATCAAAAATGGTAATGACTATTGGAATAACCTGTCGAGTTTAAATAGCCTCACACATTCTATCAATACAAATTTTAAGGGGACTACAAGAGACTATCTGTTATATACGCTGTTGAGAGATATTGCTGAAAATAAAAATCAGCGCTATGATGTTTCTATTCAACAGTTTTTTCAAAACACAAAAAATCAGATAAAAGATAGCCTCTTTATCAAGGCTGTTAACCACCTAAACTTTACAGAATCAAATCTTTCTATCCCAGAAGATGTGCAAAAGCTATCACTAGAAAATAGTATTGGTGAGAAAAGTGAACTAAATGATATTTTGAAAAAACATAAAGGAAAAATCATTTTTGTTGATTTCTGGGCATCGTGGTGCAGTCCATGTATAGCCGAGTTTGGAAGCTTAAAAAAATCATAAAGTCATACAAAAAAGATATAGTCTTTATCAATTTTTCCATTGACACCGAACAATCAAAATGGCAAAAGAGCGCTCAAAAAAATCTACCCGAAGGTGTTGAATCATATAGAATTCTAGGAACAAAAGCCAATGATGACATTTTAAGTTCATTCTGGGGTTTGTCTACTATTCCTCGCTATGTCATTATTAACCAGCAAGGAAACATCGCTTATTTCAATGCTCCACGTCCTTCCGAATCCAAACTTCATGAAATTATCAAGCTATTGCCAAAGAGCAATTCGCTCCATTGATTTAGCATACTTTCATTTCTGAATATCTTTTATTTCAGATTTATTAGCGTAGAAAGTAGTACACATACTTTTTGTTTGTTGGCTAGGAAATGAAAAAATATTTTCTAAAATTTGTTATAACTAAAGATTTAGTAGATTTTTCCTCATAAATAAACCATATACTCCTATACCTCCTATGAAAACTCAATGGTCTTATTATTTGCTGCTTTGCTTAGTAATAGCATGTTCGACTAAGGACACTAAACATAATGTTTCAAATAGCACCGAATTTTTCTTCAAATCGTCTGATAAAGATTCAATCATAGCTAATATCGATTTATCAGAGCAAGAAACAAAAAAATATGCTAAACAATTTACTATTACTGCGTCAAAGTCGACAGAAATTCCTTTGGTGCATGGCTATCATATAGTAGGATTAGAGTATTACCCTTCCTATTATGGAGAAATCATTGTATCTAAAGGCGATAAAATATCGATTGAGCTCAATGATGGAATGCTTTCTTTTTTCAAAACCAACGAGGACAAAAAAGTAAAAATAAATACTATCCAACAGCAAATCATTTTTGATTCTTTAGGTTATCAAAATCTTCAAAAACAAACCCAACTTTTTTTAGAAACCAAAATTAATAATCAGACTAGGAAAAATAATGATGCCCTTAGTTTATTACAACATTATCTAAAATACTTCGATGATGTTTTTAAAAATATTGAGAAAAGCTACAAATCAGATGAATATAAACTTCTTCTCATAAAATCAGCCAAAGTACAACTTTACGAAAACTTATCGAAGGTAAACGATCAGATAGAAAGTGATACATTATCAAATTTCTTAAAATCGAAACAATTCTTAAATGAAACTAACTTGAATGATAGAGTACTATCAAAACTATTTGTTTGCTACAATCATTATAACCTATTTAAACGCCCAAGAAATAAATCACTTTCAGAAAAATACAATTCCGATTTTAATTCATTCTCTACTCCATTACAAAGTTATTTTAAGCGACTAGTAATAAGCACTATGATTAATGATAAATATGACAGGAAAACCATAGGAAAATTTATCGATGATTATGAGAAGAATTATGGTGTACATGAAGATATTGAGGCAATGAAGCAAGAAATTGAATATGGTATTAAGGATAGTAAAGATTTAAAGTTAATAGGAATTGACCATAAGCCAGAAACATGGGAAACGCTTATACGTAAATACAGAGGTAAAAAAATTTATGTAGACTTTTGGGCCAGTTGGTGTGGTCCATGCATTAGTGAATTACCTTATTCAAAGAAAATGAAAGCTCAATACCAAGATATGGTATTTATATATTTGGCGCTAAATGACAAGGAGGATGCATGGCGTAAAGCCATTGTCAAATACAATCTCTTTTCAGACAGTTATCTGATTACTAACTCAAAAAGTGCTCAATTTATTTTTGAACACAACATCAGTACAATTCCAAGATATATGATTATAAATGAAAATGGGAAAATCATTAATCCTGATGCACCTCGTCCTTCAAGTGGTCTTCTAAAAGATATGCTATAGTGACTTACTCCTATATCTAAACCTCCAAAAATCATGTACAAAACCTATTGCCTTCTCTCCTTTTTCTGGATATGCTTTCTATTTAAAGGTCATAGCGCTATGCTATATGCTGAAAATATACTTACTACTGACTCCACGACATTAGACATTCGAGCTTCAAAAGAAAAGCCTTTCAAATTCTACTATAAAGTAAGTTCTATTCCTCGTTATATGCTCGTAGGACGCGATGGCACAATAATCAGCGACAATGCACCCAGACCAACCGATCAACATATAAGAAGTTTTTTGGATGAGATTTTGAAGAAATAAGATACATATACACAAACCCTACAACTATGAAACCTGTTATTATAGCTCTACTCTGTATTATTTTCTATTCTTGTAAAAGCGATAGGAAAGACGATAATCAGTCGAGTACAGAAATGCCTACGACGCCACAAAACATTACCATTATCATCAATAATCCCTTGAAGAAGCAAATCTTTTTTGATTGGTCTTAAATGCTGACGCTCCACGTCCTTCGGATGCTAAACTTAAAACAGTTTTTGATGAATTACTCAAAGAAAAGTAATGAACGAATAGCGATACACTTGTGTGGAATTGAATGAATTTCTGTGAGTGAAGTTCTCTCTTTGAAAAATCGCAACATTTATCAGTTCTCAGTTTATCAGTTAACACGTATTATCCAACAATCAATATAGTCTAAACCTCAAAAACAGTCCAGAATGAAAGTCAATCTCATCTTCTTATTACTTTTCATAACCATTTGTTTTTCATCTATTTCACAGATTCAAAAACCAGATTCTATAGTCGTGACAATGGATAAACAAACAAAACGTAATATTGATAAGTACAATAATTTTTGGTATTTATTTCCCTATGTAACTGTGTATGATAGTCGTCATCCTAATGGGGTTGAAATACTCAACAAACAGTCATTAAAAGATACCATCACTACCCTATTATTCTCTACAGAAGACGATTTCTATATACTCAATTGTAGAACCCTACAAAGTGAAGTTGAAGTAGTTGTTAAAAATGGAGATAAGGTTATTCTATCTTTAAATAATGAGCAAATAGCGATAAATGTTACCAACAGAACAACTCAGCCTTTAGAATTTAAGGTAGATAATATATTATATCACAGACAGAAAAACCCATTAATTTTAGTCAAAAAATACTACAATCCACTACATTTTATGTCTATTGAGGAGGCATTGAAGACTCCTAAAAAAAAGTATCTCGTAAAAAAACAAGCATTTGAGGAAATTGCCGCTTGTATAAAATCGGCTACTCAAATAGTAGATTCTTTAGAGCAAAATGCCCTAATTTCCACTAATACGGCTAGTTTTAATAAAATGAAATTTAGGACTTTTTTGCTTTCACTAAATATCTTAGAATCTAAAATAAACTTTGATTCTGCCAGAATATTACTAAACTCCTACCCTAATACGCTTCGGTATCCTGACAAATACCATTACAAATTAGCTGAATGTATTACCGATAAATTTATTGTCGAAAAAGCCAAAGAAATTCCATTTAATGATCTTACAAATAGAGACTACGCTGAAATCTACGATAAAATAAACCAGAGTGACCTATTTCTAACCAGACATAAAAACTTTCTTTTAATGCGAGAATTAGACAGGATTTTCAAGTCTTTTTCGAGAAATATCAGTAAAAAATACTATGATTCCTTTCTTAACAATACTCAAGATAGTGCAGCTAAAAATATAGTCCGTGATAAATATGCTTTCTTTTTTACTCCAATTAATAACCGTGATGAAGTGTTATCTGTACAAAATCAAAAGCAGTCATTGAGTGAATTACTAAAGGAAAATAAACTTACCTATGTTGACTTTTGGGCATCGTGGTGTGGTCCTTGTAGAGTCGAAGTACCGCATTCTAAAAAGTTACAAGAAAAGTATGAAAAGGATATAAACTTCATATACCTTTCCATTGATCAAAATGCTACTCAATGGAAAACAGCGATAAATCAACTTGCTTTACCTTTGAAGAAAAACTTCTTAATAACCAATCCTAAAAACAATACATTAATTCAAAAATATAAGGTTATCTCTATTCCTAGGTACATGATTATTGATGCTAAAGGGGTAGTTATTAATCAAAATGCCCCACGTCCTTCCGACCCTAGACTGATAAAGGTTTTTAATGAGCTACTAAAAAAGTAACGCTATACCCCTATGAAACTCATTCTCATCAATCTCCTTCTTATTGGTACAACGGCATATACAAGTCATGCGCAAAAGCAAGAGACAATCAGGGTATTTGATATTGAATCTTTTATAAGTTCTTACCAAGAAATTAGATCTGATACGATGGTGTATATGGCAATACAACATCCTGCAACTTTCCCCGAAGGAAATATGGCGCTGAATCGTTTTGTAAAACAATATATATAAAAACACTTTAAAAGTTCTATTCAAGATAAGGTCATGGTTTTGTATTCAATCATTATCGAAAAAAATGGTTGCATCTCTGGAGTTCATATTCTACCTACCAACAATACCGATAAAGGTCTAGAAGGTCATGTAAAAGAAGCGTTATTTGCCTCCGCACCGTGGTTTCCTGCTTTACAAGACGGTAAACGATTGAGATATAAAACCTACTTTTCGGTTCAGTTTCCTTAGGTCGGCTTTTAAGGCATTTTCACAGAGAGGTATGACTTATTTTAAAATTATAAAACAGCAATTTTTAATTTTCTCACCATAACAACCAAATTTTACCGTGAAATACACACTATCTCTATTCGTACTTTTACTCTTTTTTGCCTTTGCAGGGTCTGCACAAAATGGCAGTTCTACCGACACTGTCGAAATCATTAGTAAGCTTAAGCCAGGCGAAAAAGCCTATCTGTATTACTACAATCAATTTCAAGAATTCCCGACGCCAATTGAATTTAATCAAACTAAAAAATCAAAGTCGCATTTAAGAATTTGCTAATTCTTAAGGATACTGAGAAACAAATGACGTTTCCCATTACCAATTCGGAGAAATTGTATGTTATCAAGGATGCTGAAAAAATCACAAGATTGGTATCTGACGATAAAAACCGAACTAACGAATTGGCTTTTTTAGTACCTATTATTGCCAGTAATCAAGATTTTTTTGCTTTTGGTAAATCGCTAGACTACCGCTCTATTTGGCAAAAAATTGATGCTGCAAATACCAAAAATGTCGTAGCACCAAGCTATATAGAAATACTAAAAAATCATGTTTACAGCAATTATCTGGCAATGATTGCCTCAAACTACTTATATCCTGAAGGGAAAAACACGTCGGGCTCGGCGTGGGCACTACTCGAAAAAGAAAAAGCCGCCTATCAAAATGAAAACTTTCTGAAGGATGCTCAATTTCGTACGGCATTGATCAATTATGAAAAAGCCTTGCTAAAAAAGGCGATGGTATCAACTACCGATTTTGGTGGTATCGAACAATCCATTTCAAGTAATTTTAGAGGAAAAATCAAAGATTTTTTGCTGTTTGCATTTCTGTGTCATCCTCAAAAACAAGATGCTAAGTTTGATACAGCGCTCCAAAATTATCTGAATGCTTCGCAAAACAAAGAATATGTCGAGTATCTCAAAGAGAAATATCTAAGTGGTCCAAAAGTTAAAAATGGAAATCTACTCTCTGATAAAAATGAGAGTATTTCTATGGATGAAATCCTAAAACAACACAAAGGAAAAGTCATTTACCTTGACTTTTGGGCAAGTTGGTGTGCACCATGCAGACAAGAAATTCCCGATTCTAAAAAGCTTATTGCCTCCTATCAAGCCAAAGGATTGCAAGTCATTACCATCTCGATGGATGAAAACAAAGTAGCTTGGCAAAAGGCTTTAAAAGCAGAAGATCTTTCTCTTTCAGCTAATTATCTTTTGTCCAAAGATTTCGGCTCGGAGCTTGCCAAAAAATATAAGATTAAATCCATTCCTCGCTATATGATTATTGACAAAAATGGCAAATTTATCAACACCAACGCTCCTCGCCCATCCGACCCCAAACTAAAGGAGTTGTTAAAAGAGCTTTTGTAGAGGAGACGCTTACTACCTGTTTTTTAAATACCTTATAACCCACAAACAACACATTCTCCTTAGTGGGCGACTTAAGTCGCCCACTAAGGGAAATGACAATTAAAGGTGGAATGACTATCTCTAGACGCAAAGTATTGCGTCTCTACAGGTGAAATTTATCCTAATAATAATCACTAATTCACTCAATTCTGGATGACCCTTGTTTAGTTTACTCCTAATTGTCACCCTAATCTCAACTCATTTACGTTCAAATATCTGAGCAACTGCCCCTTCAATCCCAATTTAATCCTTTTATCTTACTTCATTTTGTCATTATACAAAGTAAAAATATAACCTTACATATTTATTTATTATTAGTCTAAATAAATATTTGCACAACACATCTTTGAGACTTACTTTTGTTGAGCCTTTTATTTGTATTTAGTCTAAATAGAACACACTATTCAAACCTAATAGATATAATTGATGATGGCGAAAAAATCACATACATAGTTTGCAAAATTTTATGAAAATCACGGTTACTACGTTTCTACTCATACTAGCCTATTTTACCTCCTTTTCACAAATCGCAACGATTAAAGGTCGAGTTTACAGTCAAAACGAAGGAGGAATTAGTCACGCTAGTATTCGGCTTGCCAATAGCAACATTGCTACACTGGCTGATAACAACGGCTATTTTACTTTGAAAAAAGTCCCTTATGGACAGTATGACCTTGTGGTTTCTTCCGTCGAAATCGAAACTCGAAGTATCAAGATTAATGTCAATCAGGCACATACAGAAATACCTGTTGTGGTAAAGCATCAAAGTCTTGACTTGGCAGAAGTAAATGTGGTACAAAAAACCGAAAAAAGGGAAATTGAGACAAGTGGTTTTGCTGTTAACATCATCGAAACAAAGGATATTGCCCAACGAAATGTTCAAACCAATGAAATGTTGGATAGAACTGTAGGTATCAGAGTTCGACAAATGGTGGCTTAGGTTCGGCCGTCAATTATAATCTCAATGGCATGTCGGGCAACTCCGTCAGAATTTTCATTGACGGTATTTCAATTTCGACTTATGGTGAATCCTTCAGTCTCAACAGTATTCCTCCTGCACTAATCGAACGAATTGAAGTGTATAAAGGTGTTATTCCTGCACACTTAGCAGATGACGCTCTTGGTGGTGCCATCAATGTTATTTTGAAAAAAGGTGGTATGAATAACCTCTCAGCTTCTGTGTCCTATGGGTCTTTCAATACTTTCCAAACCAACTTCAATGCTTCTTTCCGAGAAGAAAAAACGGGCTTCACGGTCAAGGCCTCTGGCTTTCATAATTACTCAGATAATGACTATGAAGTATGGGGAAAGTTTGTAAGAAATATTCTGCCCAATGGTCGTTACGATTATGTTAGAGCCAAAAGGTTTGATGATGCTTATCGCTCCACAGGCGGACAAATTCAAGTAGGCTTTACCAATGTGCGATGGGCAGACCAATTTATGATTGGCTATAATGGCTCAGATGATTACAAAGAAATTCAGCACGGAACATACATGTCGATTCCTTACAAAGGGCGATTTACGGAGTCGCAAGCTCATGTTTTTAGTCTTAATTATATCAAGAAAGACTTCATGACCAAAGGCTTAGAATTCAACATCAATGGGATGTATAGTCAAAGAGCTCAGCTAGTGGTAGACACCGTAAAATGGAATTATAATTGGTATGGGCAAATCAGCATTGGTCTGAACGGCGACCCCATTTTAAGACCTAGCGGTGCTCAACAAGCAGCACCAACTATCAATCATATCAATAGAAATGTAAGTACTTTCAGAGCTGGTTTTAATTATGATTTAAACCGCAATCATAGAATCGTATTGAATCATATCTATTACGCCATTGATAGAAATGAGCAAGATATGATGCGTTCTGAAGTTGAGCGCACCTTTATTGGCACCCGAAATCTTGTCAAAAATATTACTTCTATCGCTTACGAACTAAGAGCTTTTGACTCAAAGTTCAAGAATAATATCTTCACTAAATTCTACCAGCAAGGGATAGACCGCATGGACCCTGTTCTAACATTTGTTGAAAATCAACCCATTACCACTGAAAACAAAACCAATAGCAGCAAAACTGCCACAGGCTACGGTATTGCCATGTCTTATGCTATTGCGCCGAAATATACCATTTTGGTATCAGCCGAAAAGGCAGTTCGACTACCTTCAGAAAATGAGGTATTTGGAAGTCCAGGCGAAAACATTGTGGAAAACTTTGGTATCCGTCCAGAGGTAAGTTACAACTTGAATGTGGGTCTGAATGGAGCAAACTTCCAAGTGGGAAAGCATAAATACTCGTTTACAGTATCGGGTTTTATTCGTGATACTCGTGATAAAATTACCCAAAGAATCAACCCTCGCCTCAACGATGCGGTACAAACGAATCCTTACGAAAACTTAGGAAAAACAAAGGCGATTGGTTTCGAATCGGATTTTAGATATACCTATAACAACAACCTGATGGTAGGGTTGAATATGTCAAAATTCAACTCGGTATTCAACATTCGTTATGACCCCAACGGACGAGAGTATGACTATTATAACAAGCAATTGCCCAACGAACCTTACTGGACAGCCAATACTAATATTCAATACTCTTTTAAAAATATTCTCCAGAAAAACACTGTCCTGAATCTTTACTACAGTTTCAGATTTGTAGAGAGATTTTATACTACTTGGTTAGACATTGAAGACTTCAGAACTCCACGCCAATATATTCAAGACATTGGTGTAAGCTATGCTTTTCCAAACAACAAATTTGTTATTACCGCCGATGCCAAAAATATTCTTGATGCGCAAGTGTACGACAATTTTGCTGTTCAAAAACCTGGAAGAGCCTTCTACCTGAAACTTAATTATATGCTTAGTAAATTTTAATAAACCAATACATACAAATGAAAAATCAGTTTAAAACCCTATCAATTATTGCTGCTACTGTCTATACCTTATCAAGTTGCACTAAGGTAGACTCTTCCGAAAATGTTGACCCTGTAACCAATCAAGATCGCTGGATTACCGTGGCTGGTGCTTTGATGAGTACAACCCCAGGCGATGGCAATGGCGGAACGATGGTTTATTCGGTAAGTAAAGAGGATGCTCGAAATCCCAATATCTCAATTAATGTTTATGACAAAGGTTTTCCTGTAAAATCTACCAGAACGGCTCGTTTACAATCTTCTGAAGACGGAAACACTTTGTTTAACATTGCTTATTCAGGCGATAACGGAGGCGAATTTGCTCGCTATAAAGTCAATGGCGCAGGTAGTTTTACCCAACAAGATGTTACGGTAAACATTTCCCAATATGCTACCACAACACCTCGCTGGTCAAAGTTATATGATGGCGACAAAACGGGTGTTGCTCTTAATGTTACAGGAATTGCAGCCAACAATGCTACTGACAAAACTAAGTCCTTTCAATACTACCGTGGCGTAGCAACGGTTCTTTCTTTAGACTTACAAAATGTTCTTATCAATAGCTATAGACAATATCAAATCCCGCTTGCTACAGCAGAAGAACTCAATGGTCACTGTATTTTCCGTTTGGATGCTCCAGTGTTGAACAAAGCACAAAACAAGTTGATTCTTGGTACATGGATGCGCAAATACAACCCTGCTACTGGACTTACCGAAAGTACCTTCGACCGTCTAGGTAGCAAGTCTGTTATTGTTGATTATCCTTCTCTCGAAAACCCTAAAGTCATTACCTCCACTGTTGGTTTTGGTGATAATAGTGGCTATCGTAGTCCTAATGCCTTTGTGGCCACAGATGGCAATATCTATCAGGCAACCCAACGTGATAGCAAAGGCTCACATATCTTAAGAATTAATCAAAATAATGAATATGACAATTCTTATGTATTTAGCTTAGACGCTGCTCTTGGCGTAAAAGGTGTGTATGTTGACTGTTGGAAATATGCTGGAAATGGAATTGCTTATGCCCTATATACTCACGATGGCACTACGCAAGGATATGTAGCTCGTTTGGACCTAAACGCCAAAACAGCCACAAAAATTGATATTACTTACGATGCTGACTTAAATTTTGGACAATATCAGGGTATTTTGGTAAGTGGAGACGAGGTATTTGTTGCCGTAACACCTGTAGGAAAAGATGGGAATATTTATATTTTTAACAAGAAAACAGGTACTGTTACAAAAGGGGCAACATTAGTTAATAAAGCAGGAAATCACTACATCGGTATTTTCTAGAAAATATCATACAAGAGCTGTATCGAATTGAGCGAATTGAGATTGAGTGAATGAGTGATTATTTAAAAAATCTATATTCTAGCAGTAGAGACTACTGGTAAAATTTATCCTAATAATAATCACTAATTCACTCAACCACTCATTCAAAAACATTCATTCCCTATCTCATTCTTTTTTCAAAAAGATGAAAAACTGGTATATCTACACTCAACGTCATGCCATAACGCAACATGCTTACTTCTGAAACGGTATTAGTCAAACCGCCTGAGGAACTGGTTACGTTGACATCTCTCAATTGTGGTGTAATTTGCGCTCCTACTTTCAAGGCAATTGGTGCATTTTTGACGCCCCAAACCAAATAACACCCTGGCGCAAAGATTTGTGAAAACTTGATTTTCGGAAAACCATTAATCTCATCTCCTTGTGACCAACGATAACTAAATGCCGCCCCAATATCTACAATTGGCACAAACAAGCTCAACGAATGCCCGCCTCGACTATCTCTTTCGTAACCGCCCAATACCTTACGTTTTTTGCCCCAACTAAATGCCACACCAATCGGAGCGGTAATACCTGTCACAAAGGCACTTTGCGACACGCCTCTACTTGAGGCAATGGGTTGCTCAACGCCCGCATACAACCCTGGGTAAGCATTGATATCGAGACTAAAAGCATTTTTGCGCTTAAGACTATACGAGCCAACAGGAGCTGCATATTTATCAATAATCTCCTGCAAATCCGTGGTCGAATCGGAGGTAATTACATCGGTCATAAAATTGGCATAAAACGTAATTTGGTCAAATTTTGCTTTAAGACGTTCCTTCTGTTTTTCCTGAACCTTGGTATTATTTTGAGCCATCAATTCATCGATATTTTTTACTTCTGATAAGCTTTTCTGAATACTTTCAAAAGTCCTTTTCTGACTTGTCAAATCTTCTACTTGCTTTTGTAGCAACTCCAATTGGGTTTTGGTTTCTTGTAATTTTTTAATGGTCAAAATTCTCAAAGAATCTTTGTCCATATTGTCTTTCAGTTGCTTTAAGAGCACATTAGCTTCTTTTTCTTTTGTCGCAATCAAGCCTTTATTGGCCAGCAAATCTTTTTCTACCTGAGCAATATGTGTTTTTTGTAAAATCGCCAAGCCATTATTCAAAAGCCCTAAGCGGACATCTTTAGGACGAACCTCTGCCCATATAGGCTTCATTGCCGCAATGGTATGCAATAAGCCTGAACCATAGCTTTTGGTATAAAATGCCTTAATTGCTTCGATGGCATCGGTGGCGATGGGTTTCCATTTTTGATTGTAAGCACTTTTGTAAAAACTTGTATCTGGCTCGCCACTTTTTAGTAAATACTTGATTTGAAAACCTACATTCACCATGTCAAAAATTGATTGGGTGTAGTGTAAAAATGGCTTCACGTCTCGCAAAGGCAGATTATCCGAAGTGGAATTATACAAAATCTGCTTTTGAATATCATCTAGCATGAGTAAAAACTGGCTAACCGTCTGATTAAAATATTCCAAACGATTATTGGACTCACCGAGCCAATTTCCAAGGCTTTGTCCATCAGCACCTACTTTCAAATTATTGAAAAGCAAGGTGTCTTTTTGGTACAACAAGCCCAAGAAATAGCGACCAACCAAAGGGTCCGAAAACTGCTTCAATGCCTCCGAAGGACGAATCCACATCTTATTGGCAGGATCGTTAGTCAGGTCAATGAGGTTGTCAGACAACAATGCCAACAAACGTATCGTGCGACTCACTTCCGAAGTTCGAATATCGGCATCGGTCGCATAACGTGTTTTCAGAAAATCTAAAAGTGTTGCTGGATTGGTACCTTTTTCTAATAAATCAAAAGAATGATAAGTCATCAAGAAGATTTTGAAACTATCTTCTTTCAACATTTCAGGGTGATATTGTTGAATATAACTTTCAAAATTCTGTGGAATTTTGGTTACATCCGAATGAAAAGCCGCTAACCAAGTATTTCCCAGAGAAGGCAAACGATAGATATTTTCATCGTTTTGTAACATCAAGTAAGTAGAAGGAAAGAAAGCCCTCAGCTCAGGAATCGTATCGAGACGATTGCGGAGTTTATCAAAAAAAGCTAAAGTCAATTCCTGTTTAGTACGTTTGACCAACCATCTGGCGGTGGCGTCCACCATGCGAGTAGTCATGTCGAGCGACAAGCCCGAACCAGAGGTAGAAGTACTTTGCAACTGAGGTTTACGCGTATTATTCAGTGCATCTGTAGTCACAAAAGATTGCGTTTCGAGAATCTCTTTTTCTTTTTTCTTAATAAGATTTTTATTAATAACCGAATCCATAATCGCTATGCGAGCGCCTGCCATTTCGCTCAAAGTCGAATCCAAATCAGACGCTATTTCACCCACCTTAAACTGAGTTATTTGAATCGACTCTTGATATTTTTGTCGAACAGAATCAGGCATTGGCTCGAACTTTACATACAAATTACGGCTCGAAATAGGCAAACGTTCTGAACCTGCAAAACTGGTCGTTTTATATACCACATTGACTTTGTAGCGTGTATTGAGCGAGTCGATGCGTAGTTTGAGTTTGCTCATAAGCGTATCTATTGCCTTGGCTGTTACACGAGCTTTGTCATTGATTACTGACTGAGCACCGTCAAACTCATGAAACAATTTAAAGGCATTAGGCAACTGATTAATCGTATTCAGCTCATTATTGACTTTAGAAAAAGGCTTTTTTACAAAACTTTTAATCGCCTCATAATCTTTGGCATTCATAACTCTTTTAGTATCCAAATAGCCAAAGAAAGTCCTTTTGGCGCCTCCACGGCTAGCATTTGGATAAATTTTCTCCAAAGAATCCTTGTACACACGCAAGGTGAGTGCATCATAATAGGCATTTTGAGAAAATGAGGAAAAGCCCCAAAACAAGCATATTCCCACTAATAGTAAACGTGTTTTCATAGATTATTTTATGAGTTAGAAAGAGTGGCAGGTGGTCAGATGTTGGCTATCGGCACTCGGCCGTCGGCTATCGGCGGTCGGCTGTCGAATGGATATATTTCCGAGTGCTGACGGCTGTTATAGCCCATCGCTGAAAGCCGACAGCCGACAGCCATCACACATAGCTATGTGCCCATGCCATGAGGGCAAATTGAAGTGGCAAACGAGCATACAAAATCCATTTAGGAAATTGTTTAAATTTATCGGAAGTCGCCATGTAAATATTGGCTGGAAAAACTGCCACAAAAAGTGCGATTAATCCCCACGCAGCCCACGAACGAGTATTGTCAAATAAGAGTCCTGTCCCAAAAATAACTTCAGCAACACCACTCAATGCCACCATTAATTGATGAGCAGGAATATATGGCGGCATGATTGCTAGAAAAAACTTGGGCTTCACAAAGTGCAAAATACCAGCCAATATCATTAGTGAACTCAATAAGTACATCATAGCTACGGATTTGAAAGGTTAGGAATATTTTGGATATGAGATTTTTGATTGTGGATTTGGGATTCTGGTAGGTTTTTAAATTAAAACCATTAGATATTTACGAATCTGAAACCCGAAATCTAAAATCCCAAATCCTTCTGATAGCTCTACACTCCAGATACACTAAGGTAGGGATAATTTATGTATCCTAAAACATTCTTATTTTACAGGCTGTTATCTCAAATAGGAAGTGTAACTTTGTGGTCTGTTTTGGATTCTACAAATTACAGAAGTGCGGTTAGACTTCCAAGGCATTTTTTCATCAAAATATTTTGTACAATGACAGTACTTCCATACAAAGAGCAAGAGGCTAGCAAAAAGGAGCAAGTAGCTCAAATGTTTAATAATATTTCACATAAATACGACTTTTTGAATCACCTTTTGAGCGGTGGTATTGATATTTTATGGCGTAAAAAAGCCATCAAACTATTGAAAGCTGCCCAGCCAAAAAATATTTTGGATATTGCTACTGGAACGGGTGATTTTGCTATTGAGGCATTGGCTCTAAAGCCCGAAAAAATTGTCGGAGTGGATATTTCGGAAGGAATGTTGAATGTAGGGAAAGAGAAAATCAAAAAATTAGGTGTTGATAATATCATCGAAATGCAATTAGGTGATTCGGAAAGATTACTTTTCGAAGACAATACTTTTGATGCTGTCATCGTTAGTTTTGGCGTAAGAAACTTCGAAAATTTGGAGAAAGGGCTTACCGATATGTGTCGTGTAATGAAGCCAGGAGGTACATGTATTGTTTTGGAGTTTTCAAAGCCAAAATCATTCCCTTTCAAACAGATTTATAATTTCTATTTCAAATACATTTTGCCTACTATTGGTAATATGGTTTCAAAAGATTCATCGGCTTATACATATCTTCCAGAGTCTGTACAAGCATTTCCTGATGGTGAAGACTTTTTGAAGGTATATCACAAAGCAGGTTTTACTCAGACGCAATGCTTACCACTTACGTTCGGAATAAGTACGATTTACATTGGCAAAAAATAATTTTTGCTGCTGTTACAGGCATATTGGTGCTAGGGTTTTCGCAAAAATCTCAGGCTCAACGCTATAAATACAAAAGAATTTATGACGAGTTTTATGATGAAAAACTTGTGCATTTTGGCTTTCTTTTTGGTTTTGGAGATGCTCGATTCAACTTGTATCATGGACCTCAAGTAGCGTCTACCTCTGATACATCAAGGTCGATTGTTTCGCCAGGCAATTTTGCCTTCCTTGTTGGAGGTATTGCCAATTTTACGCTAAGCAAGCACTTTGATCTCAAAACGGGCATTAATATTGCGCTTTATGGTCGTGAAATTGATTACCGATTTAATAACTCTCCCAATTATCCACCCGAACTGCGAGAGTCAACGTGGCTCGAAATACCTGTATTACTAAAGCTAAAATCACAAAGACGAGGTAATTCGAGGATGTTTATTGATGCAGGATTTAAGGTAGGTATTGAAGCCAATGTAAGGAAAAATGCAGCGACAACCACACGATTAAATACTCGAACGGGAGATTTTTCAATAGAATATGGTATTGGATTTGAACAGTTTTTCAAGTATTTCAAATTTACGCCAGAACTACGATTCTCACATGGTTTGGTCAATATGTACATAGCACCGACTAATCCATTTTCGTATGCCAATGCCATCCAAAAACTTAACTCTCACTCAGTTACGCTGTATTTGATGTTTGAGTAAAGGTTATTTATTAATAGTTATTCGTTATTGGATAATTCAACAAAAAAGCGGTCGAAAAGCACTTTTCGACCGCTTTTTTTGATGCTACCATGTGTTTATTTCGGATATCGGATGTTGGATTTCGGAAGTATGATCTTCTATATTTTGTAAAAAACATAGGTATTTTACTTTATTTCCGAAATCAGAAATCCCAAATCTGCAAAAGTCTGAAATACTTCGGTTTATTAGGAAAATTGGAAGGAACGTTTCAAGCATTTACCTCAGCTCCGTAGGAGCTTTTTTAAGCAATACGCTAAATCTAAAAAGCAACCTATTTTAGGCAAGGACAAAGGACAATTCAAAACTCCTACTACTTCACTATATCCCAAACCTCTGCTACATCATTATTTTTGGCGATGAGTAGGGCTTTTTTGCCATTTGCTTTATTGAGAATTCTTGTTTTGCGGACTTGTCCTTTTACTAAAAATCCTGTTTCTAAAGAGGTCATTTTTCTAAAATTACCTTTCCCATCATTTTGAAGAATTACGCCGTAGTTGGCATCAAATCTGCCGATTTCTGGTAAAACATCAAAGAAGTTGCCATTCATGATAATTTCTAAGACGTCATCTTTATTCAGGTCAATACACTGAATA
Organism: Flectobacillus sp. BAB-3569; assembly: GCF_002270355.1. Classification (GTDB taxonomy): domain Bacteria; phylum Bacteroidota; class Bacteroidia; order Cytophagales; family Spirosomataceae; genus Flectobacillus; species Flectobacillus roseus. The sequence goes on from NZ_NJFZ01000007.1 coordinate 152,860, forward strand.
CTGGTAATTGGCGAGGTTTGTGCCATCATAGGGAATGGCGTAAACTTAAATTGTCCTTTACCCAAATTCCATAAAACGCCAGACTCGCTAATATTCACCTTCTGCACCGTGGCAGATTCCAATTGACTATCTTCAAAAAGATCTCCCATTTGTGCTGAAGCATAATCTGAGAACTTCAAAAACTTTTGTTTTATTTCTGGTAACTGCTTTTGTAAATCGGCTTTTAAGACCATCGGCCAAGGTTCTCCTTGACGATAACAAGTCATGATTTGCTCGAATGAACCATTTTTGTCAAAATCATTTACATATAATTCTGCTGGTTCGGTGGCAGATACTTTGAAGTGATGGTTATAGCCTAAATTACCCAACACAAAATCTAAATCGCCATCATTATCCAAATCTGCAGCTTGGATAGCATTCCACCAGCCGTTCAATGCCTGATTTCCGAGATCTGTTTTTGTAAAGTTTTTACCTTTATTATTTTGCAAAATAACCACAGGCATCCAGTCGCCCACCACAATAATTTCAGGATAACGGTCGCCATTCAAATCCTGAATAGTCACATCGGTAATCATTCCTAGTGCTTGGTTAGTGCCTAGAAGCTGGCTCGAAACATCTTTAAAATTCCCTTTACCATCATTTTGTAAGATAAAGCTATTGGGATTCTGCCCATAGCGTGCGGGAGTCATACGTGTACCTATAAATAGGTCTAAATCACCATCTAAATCATAATCTAAGGCTTTGACACAAGCCCCACTGGTACGATTAGTTGGGAGAGTTGGACTATAAGTAAAATTTCCTTTCCCATCGTTCAAGAAAAGACAATCCGCCAATTGTGGGTCGTTAGGTAAAAACTCGTTACTTCCTGTTACCCAATATAAGTCCAAATCTTTATCACCATCGGCATCAAAAAACAGGGCATCTACCACCTCAAAACCCTTGTAAGGCTCAAATGAAGGCATGTTTTTCAAGGATAACCGTCCCGAAGCTGTTTGCAGATATATTTGTTTCGGTTGCGTAGCCGAGCCTCCAATAAACACATCTTCGATACCATCGCCATTAACATCGCCTACTGCTAAGGCTGGTCCTTGGGTAGAGTATTTTTGTTTGAGCAAACCATCACGATTATAATCTACAAAGTCATTTTCGACATGGGTATATTTCCAACCTGACTGTTCGGTGTGGTTTACTAATAATGGTTTCGGATTACTTGGTGCTTTATACACAAATTTCTCTTGAGCTTGGGCGTGGTCTAGCGTAAGTGTTTGATTTGCTTTGACGTTTCGCAAGGTCTGTTTGGCATCGTCACTCCATACAATTACCAAGGAATCAATTTTTGTGCTTTTTCCTAAACCAAAATTTAAAGACAAATCCATCGACGACTGGAAGCCTCGATTGGGTAGCTGTTGTAAAACCTGCTGTTCTCCTTTCTGGAAAATACAAACCTTTGCTCCCACTCCAAAAGCATTTTTCTCATATCCTTTCAAACGAACTTTCAGATAATTAGCTTGAAGTTTTTCGTTGGTTTTATTTTTATAAATCGAAACTGGAGAGTCATTGTTATTTACCACTAAATCTAAATCGCCATCGTTGTCTAAATCAGCATAAGCAGCGCCATTCGAAAACCCTGGTCCTTCAAGTCCAAAATCTGCTGCATGATTTTCGAATTTAAAATTCCCCAAATTTTTGAAAGCATAATTGGGCACTGGCGTAGAGGTCATTTTATCGACAAACTCATGATAATCAAATTTCTTCCCATTCAACATTTGTTGCATGGTATTTTCGTCGCCCAAGAAGGCAATATAATCTTGGTCGGTGAGATCTTTCATGATACCTGTTGCCACAAAAAAGTCTTTCAAACCATCGTTATCCATATCGAACATCAAACCTCCCCAACTCCAGTCGGTGGCGTGCAATCCCAATTGCTGACCCATTTCCGAAAAAGTCCCATCGCCGTTATTGATATGCACCATATTGCGCATATATTGGTAATAATAGTCTTGCTTGAGCTTGAACTGGAAAAAATCGTAACTCTCGTAAGTGGCAGTGCGCTTGACACGCTCCTCACTTTCGGGGAACATTTCGGTTACGATAATATCCTGCCAACCGTCGTTATTCAAATCGGCAATATCGGATCCCATTGAGGATAATGGCGTATGACCAATTTGTTCCTCAATAGCTTCCTTGAAAGTACCATTTCGCTGGTTGATATAGAGGTAATCTCTTTCGTAAAAATCATTAGAAACATAAATATCAGGCCAGTTGTCGTTGTTAACATCACCGATGGTTACTCCCAATCCAAAACCAATCAAACTCCCATAAATACCTACCTGTTCGCTGACATCCACAAAGTGGTTATTATCATTACGATAGAGTTTATCGCCTCCTAACGCATCTCTTTTTGCTCTGAGATTGGCATATCCTAGCCTATCCATTGGCGTAAAGCTGTTGTTGAGACAATACATATCAAGGTCGCCATCGCGGTCATAATCAAAAAATGCGGCATGAGTCGTAAAACCACCATTGGTCAAGCCATACTCTTGAGCTTGTTCTTTGAACGTTGGCATTCCAGCTTTTATTCCTTGATTTATATAGAGCTGATTTCCACGGTTATCTTTATTTCCTGAATTACAAACATAAATATCGAGCAAGCCGTCGCCATTGACATCTGCCATGGTTACGCCTGTACTCCAAAACTTTTTCCCAGAAATTCCTGCTTTTTCGGTAATATCCTCAAACTGTAAATTGCCTTTGTTGAGATACAAACGGTTTTGTTCAAAATTAGAAGTCAAAAACAGGTCAGGCAAACCATCATTGTTGAGGTCACCAAGAGCCACACCACCGCCATTATAAAAATTGCGGTAGTTAAAAATGTTAAAATCTGGTCGATCGAGGATATGATTGGTAAAATCTACACCAGTGTGGCTAGCAGATAGCTCTTCAAAAAGCGTATCCTTGGGCGATGTAGAACAACTCCAGAAACACAAAATTGATACTAGTAATCCAACTATTTTTTTCATATAAACAGAATGCTATGAGCCAAAGCTTTAGGCATTTTCTAAGATCTTTTTTTATATGGGTATGTTTGAAAAAAGGGATAAACTTATGCTGAAAGGACTGTTCTCACTTTGTGCCTATGAACCTTTGCCCCTATTCCCTCTATCTACAACTTTTCCTTACAAAAATACAAACCTCACCACGCTTTTACGCATAGTGAGGTTTGTATTTTAGCATTTATTCGACCATTTGGAAAAAGTATTAGACTTGCGACAATACCATCAGTGTATCATTGTTTCTAACCACCAAAATATAGGTCTTTCCTTGTATTTTGATTGATTGTAATCGTTTGACTTGCCCTTTGATAGAAATACCTAAAGGCTTTACTTCAAAATCACCTTTTCCTTTGTTGACCAACAAGGTTCCATAATCGGCATCGTAGCGTCCCATTTGAACATTACAATCATAAAAATTACCCATAAGGAGAAAATCAGGCAGATTATCGCTATTGGCATTTATGGCTTGTGCTGCAAAGTATGGGGCAAATTGCGCCTGATATGGCAAGGCATTTACAGTAAAGTTTCCTTTACCATCATTGATAAAAACGGCATTTGAAAAATAGTTGGCTTCTAGGATTTTGGCAGCTTCCAATTCTGTACTTCCCACCAAATCTTTGACTTCGGCTTTGGCAAAATCCTTAGCTAGCAAGAATTTCTTTTTCATAAAAGGAAACTGCTTTTGCGTCTCGGTTTTATTGGCAAAAAGAATTTCTTGCCCTCCTAAATAATAAGTCAATAAGCCATCGGTTGAGCCATTTTTATCAAAATCATTGACATACAAACGCACAGGTTGCTCTGGGGTGGCTTTGAGTCGGCTATTTAATCCCAAGTTTCCTGCTACAATATCCAAATCGCCATCAGCATCTATGTCTGTAGTGTAGGTAAAATTCCACCAACCTTTTTCTTGTGTCAGGATTTTTTTCACCAACTTTCCTTTTTGATTTTCGAATAGACAAAGGCCATCCCATTCCAAAGACAAGAGTAAATCTGTATCGCCGTCTTTATCTAAATCTACACTTTCAGCATTTTTAACCAAACCTACTTCGGATAATTCTGGAGCTATTTTAGCGGTAATATCTACAAACTGTTTTCCATTGTATTTGAACAAATACGATGGAGGAATTTTACCATAAGCAAAAGGAACCGAGCGTCCACCCACAAAAACTTCTGGGCGACCATCGCCATCTATATCTTGTGCTTTGATACAAGCTTCGGTCATTGTAACTGCTGGAAAAGCGCCTTCTTGAGCTTTTAAAAGCCCTTTACCATCATTGAGATACAAACGAGGCTGGATATATTCGGAGCCAACAGCGTATTGATTTCCACCTTCTGCCACTAGCAAATCTACATGTGAATCGCCATTGATGTCAATCCATTGGGCATCTACCTCTTCATAATTTAGGTCTTTTTGCAAATCGGGTTGAGCTATTTCTTTAAACTTTCCATTTCTTTGCTGAAGGTAGACTTTTGCCAAACTGGTTTGCGATGAACCAATAAAGAAATCTTCCAAACCATCATGATTGATATCGGCAACCGCTAGCGCTGGCCCTTCCGAGGACATTTTATGTGGGATTAACGCTTCTCTTTCAAACTCATGGAAAAGGTTTTCCTCATGTTTTACTGTTACTCCGAGAATTTCTGAAACGTCTTTGAAATATGTTTTCGGACGGTATTTATTTTTGAAACCTTCAAAATCGAATACAGGGAGATTTACCTTATGCGATATCGTTAAAGAATCTTTCAAGTCTTCTTTTCTTATTTTCTGAAAGGTTCGGTCTGGCCAAATCAAGTATGCCGAATCTACCTCGGCACGATTACCCAACCCCATCACCAGCGGAATCTCCATACTTGCTTGAAAGGCTCTAACAGGAAATTTTTCAAAATAAAGGGTTTCATTTTTCTTAAAAATCAACACCTTCGCTCCTATTGCATTAAGATTTTGGGCTTTGCCTTTTAAATACAATCTTGTATGTCCTTGACCTGGTGCGTAAGCATCCGCTAAGTTCTTGTAGACGTAAGCTTTTTCATTGATATTATTGGTCACAATATCCAAATCGCCATCATTGTCTAAATCGGCATAAATAGCGCCATTGGAATAAGAATTTTGATTATTGGCAATCTGCGAAGCTATTTCCTCAAAGGCTAAATTAGGATTATTCTTAAAGAACTGATTCGGAATTTTGATTTCAGGAAGTTTCCCGTCCAAAGAAATATCCTTTTCATCCATTTGCTTTTGATCGAGCTTATTTTGGACTTCTTCCGAAGAAATAAAATTGATATAGTCCATATCATTTACTCGTTTCGGAATACCGTTGGATACAAACAAATCTTTTCGACCGTCATTATCAAAATCAAAAATCAATGGCGACCACGACCAGTCTGTGGCAAACATATTGGCATATAAACCTATTTCGCTAAAAGTATTATCGCCGCGGTTGAGCTGTAAGTTATTGCGTGAAAACTGATACCCATAACCTGCTTGAATTTTGTAGAAAAAGGTAGAATAGGAATCTTCTCCTTCCGAACGTTTGAGGATTTCACGGTCATAAGGAAGCATATCCATAGACACAATATCATCCAAAAAATCGTTGTTCAAATCTGCAACATCAACTCCCATCGAAAACTGGCTGGTATGACCAATTTGACTTGTGAGTTGATCAGCAAAACTTCCATTTTTTGATTGATGTATAAATAATCATTTTCATGGAAATCATTGCCAATATACATATCTGGGTATCCATCAAAATTGAAATCGCCCAGACCAATACCTAAACCATAGCCCAAAGCATCGGCAGCAATACCTGCCTGCTGCGTTATTTCTTCAAATTTGCCATTATTATTTACGTAAAATCTATCGCCAGCCAAAGGGTGAATGGTTCCCTTAAAATTATCTCTTAAACCGAAAGTTCCGTTTTGATGCACCGAGTGATTGAGCTGAAACATATCCAAATCACCGTCTAAATCATAATCAAAAAAGGCAGCTTGTGTACCAAATCCAATCAAATCAAGTCCATATTTTTGAGATTGTTCCTCATACACAGGTACACCATCAGCGCCTATTTTCTGGCAAACAAATAATAGGTTATGCCCTTTTAACACCTCAAAATCACCAACTTGATTGACATAAATATCCAATAAGCCATCTTGATTTATGTCGACAATCGATACGCCGTTTGACCAACCTTTTCCTCCTTTGAAGTTTGATTTTTCTGTAACATTTTCAAACTTCATATTACCCTTATTCAAGAAAATTTTGTTGTCGCTCATGTTGGCAGTAAATACCAAATCTACCCAACCATCATTGTTTAAATCTCCAGCGCCAATACCTCCACCATTGTAGAAATACATGTAACGGAAAATATTAAAATCTTTAGTCGGATTGAGGTCGTTCGAAAAATCAATACCCGTAGTTTCGCCATCTAACAACTCAAAGGCAGGAGGTGTTTTCTTCTGACAGCTTTGTGTAAAAAGAAGGAATAGGGCAACAGGGAGGTATATAAGAAATGAAAATCTTTTCATCGAATCAGCTTGAATGATGTGTATATCGAAAATTTCCCCTTATGAAGGTTTTACCAACATAAGGGGAAACAAAACTATTTTTTGAGCGCAAATAACCTTGGCACTTCATTGTTGATAAGTGCCAGATACTCAGTCTGACTTTTTACTTTCACAGGCAAAATTTGCTTGATTTCACCATTCAGTACAAAACCACTTTCTTGATTGGTAAGTACTTCAAACTGTCCTTTTCCCTTATTAATCAATACATTTCCACGACTTGCATCAATCATCGCCAACTGCGGAATAAAGCCCGTGTAGTTACCTCCAATAATCAAATCAGGTTTACCATCGTGGTTTACATCAGTTTGTTCGATAGCATTGATACACGATAACTGTGCCACTTCTGGCAGGGCTACTACCGTAAAATTGCCTTTACCGTCGTTGATTGCCACGATAGATTTGCAGTACCCCACCGTTTTGGTCAAACTTCCTTCTAACACATCCGACGGAAACAAATCTTGCAATGACTTTTTAGCATACTCAGCATGTTGAAGAATCTGCTTTTTCAAGGCTGGGAATTGCTCTGCCATTTCTCTTTTTAGGAAAACAGGAGAATCCTTTTCATTAATCGTCTTAGTCAAGATTTTATCAATGCTTCCATTTTTATCAAAATCTTTTACCCATATCTTCAGTGGCGCATCCAACTGGGTATGTAGCGTAAAGTTTTCGCCCATATTGCCCAATACCATGTCGTTGTCTCCATCACCATCAACATCCAATACCTTGATTGCTCCCCAGAAACCTGTATATTCTTCCAGTCCATTATCTGCTTTTTCGAATTTGGCGCCTTTAGCCAACAAAGTCACAGGTGCCATCCAGTCGCCCACGATGACCAAATCCTTTTTACCATCTTTGTTGACATCCGACAAAGAGGCATCACGCACCATACCGAGTTCTTTTAATTGTGGCGCAACACTTGCTGTCACATCCTTGAAAGCTCCTTTTCCATCATTTTGGTAAATAAAACTATTCGGATTCAAGCCGTATTGCATTGGCACACTACGACTTCCTACAAACAAATCTATATCGCCATCGGCATCATAATCGAGTGGCAAAACCACTGAAGTGTTCAAGGTATTCATCGGAATAGCTCCCGACGAATAAGTAAATTTGCCTTTCCCGTCGTTTAGGTACAATCTATCCAACAAGTCATTTGTCCCTTCCGAAACCTCATTACCTCCGCTACCTACGAACAAATCCAAATCGCCATCTTTGTCAGCATCAAAAATAGCACCGCAGTATCTTCAAAAAAGGCTGTTCTTTCAAATGATTCTTGTTTGGATAATTTGAAACCAACCGCTGTTTGCAAATACAACATACCTGCTTGATTTTTTGCACCTGCTATATAAATGTCCTCTAAACCATCGCCATTGACATCGCCAACAGCAGCCTTTGGACCTTCTTTCGAAAGCATAGCAGGCAGGTTTTTTTCTTGGTAAAAATCTTCATAAGGATCTTCTTGGTGTTTTTCAAATGACTGTGTTACCCACTGAAAATAACCTTCCACCAACTTTGCCTTTGGATAAGACATTTTTTTACCATCCTTCATTTGATACGAAACCAAGCCATCAATTTTAGGATTTTTGTAAATACTAATACGTTGGTCAGGCCAAGTAATAATGAGAGAATCTATTTTGGTATTTTTCCCTAAACCAAAATTCAAAACATACTCCGCACTCGACTGAAATCCACGAGAAGGAATCAGTGAACGAGTTTGTGTTTCTTTTCCTGTAAAAACATCTACTTTGGCTCCTACCGCATAGGTATTTTGACCTTCGCCTTGAAGTTTTACTTTTAAGAAATGAGGCTTTTCGGCCTGTTTGTCAGAATTGTTGCGATATACAAAACATTGAGCATTGACGTTGTTTACCACCAAATCTTCATCTCCATCGTTATCCAAATCAGCATACATAGCGCCATTCGAGAACGACGGCGCATCAAAACCAAAATCCTTAGCCTTTTCTTCGAACTTCAATGATTTAGTATTATGGAAAAAGTTGTTAGGAATTGGCGTTGAAGGCATTTTTTCAATGATTTTATTAAAATCCTGTTTTACACCCGTCATACGCATATCCTGCACCAGCTCATTGGCAAAAAAGTCAATAAAATCTTGGTCGATTACGTCGTTGTAAATACCATTACAAACATAAATATCATTGTATCCGTCGTTATCAGCATCAAACATCAAAGCACCCCAACTCCAATCACTCGCGGCTACGCCAGCGTAATTTCCTATTTCCGAAAAAGTACCATCTTGGTTATTTAACTGAAGGCTATTTTGCTGGAATTGGTTATAAAAACCACGTTCTTTTTTTAGTTTAAAAACATAATGATTATCGAAAGAAGAAGTAGTTTTCAAACGATATTCATCTCGAGGAAGCATATCTGTTGTAATAATTTCCTGATAACCATCATTGTTAATATCGGCCATATCTGCTCCCATTGAGGCAAGGCTGATATGCTTCATACGTTGCTCGATTTCTTCTTTGAAAGTTCCATCCTTTTGGTTGATATAGAGATAGTCTTTTTCGTAAAAGTCATTAGAAACGTAGATGTCTGGATAATTATCATTGTTAGCATCGCCAATGGTTACACCCAAGCCAAAACCAATCAATGAGCTATAAATACCTGCATCTTTGGAAACGTCATGGAAAAAGCCGTTGTCGTTGCGCATCAATTTGTCGCCTCCGCCTTTCAAGAAATCCTTTACTGGCCAATCTTCAGCACGTAATTCACGGTTGTTGGCATAGTTGAGCGTATTGACAGGGATAAAACTGTTGTTGAGGATATAACAATCCAAATCGCCATCTAAATCATAATCAAAAAATGCCGCATGAGTGGTATAACCTCCTTCATCTAAGCCATATTTGGCGGCTGATTCGGTAAAAGTCGAGTTACCATTGTTGATAAAAAGAGCATTTTTTTGTTTTTGAGTAAACTTATTAATCCCTGCGTTGCAAACATAAATATCCAACAAACCATCGTGGTTAATATCGACCATAACCACGCCTGTATTCCATTTACCAATCTCTTCGACGCCCGCTTTTTTAGAAATATCTTCAAATTTCCAGTCGCCTTTGTTGAGATATAATTTATTGGCGCCCATGTTGGAAGTCAAGAAAATATCGGGCAAACCGTCGTTATTAATATCACCAATGGCTACGCCTCCGCCATTGTAAAAATTGCGGTAATTGAATATATTGAAGTCTTTTGAGTTTTCGACTTTATTCACAAAATCAATGCCCGTATCCTTGCTATCCATGAGTTCGAACACGGTGTCGCTTTTACTCGAACATCCCAATCCAATTCCCATCAGGGCTATTAGCGACAATTGTTGTAATACTTTCATTCTTTTGTTTATATAAGGTTAGTTATGGTTGTTAAAAAACGATTTTTTTCATTTTTCAACCCAACATTCATTATCCTATTTAATGCTGATGGCAAATCCACCACCTTTAGCGATTTTGATGGTACGTTTGGTTTGGGAATCCACCGAAACCTTTTGGATTTGATATGCCTCTGGATTTTTCTCCCAATCTGCATTGCTTGCATCTTGGTAAATGGTGGCTGTATAAGTTTTACCAGCAGGCAGAAAATCAAAATTCACCAAAAGCTCTCTTGAATTTTCATCACTCACGGCACCCACAAACCACTGATTTTGTCCTTTTTGCTTACGCGCAATCATGATAAATTCTCCTGGCTCGGCAGAAAGGATTTTAGTATCGTCCCAATCTACAGGAACATCTTTAATAAATTGCAAAGCATCGGGGTAAACCTTGAGATTTTCTGGCAAATCGCCCACCATCTGCAAAGGACTGTACATAGTCACATACAATGCCAATTGTTTGGCCAAGGTCGTGCGTACACGTGTAGTGCGAGATGGAATAAACTGATTGAGGTGCATTTTGAAGAAACCTGGCGTATAATCCATCGGACCACCCATCAAGCGAGTGAATGGCAAGATGGTTTCATGCTCTGGTACCAATCCCAACGTTGGAGCGTTGTTGAACTCATTTCCACGAGCCGCTTCGTTGGCTAACCAGTTTGGATACGTACGGTGCAAGCCCGTTGGACGAGATGACTCATGTGCTTCAATCATAATTTGATACTCAGCAGCTTTTGCTGCTACACGATTGAAGTGATTTACCATCCATTGACTATCATGATGCTCGCCACGAGGAATAATACGACCAACATAACCCGTTTTGGCAGTTTCAAAACCTTTATTTTTCATAAATTGAAATGCCTTATCCATACGACGCTCATAGTTGGTCACCGAACCCGAAGTTTCGTGGTGCATAATCAATTTGACATTTTTCTTTTTGGCATAAGCTAGTAAAGCATCTACATCATAGTCCGAATAAGGAGTAACAAAATCAAACACCTCTTCTTTCCAGTTACCAAACCAATCTTCCCAACCTTCGTTCCAGCCTTCGACCAAGACGCCATCGAAGCCATGTTCTGAAGCAAAATCTATATATTTCTTAACATTTTCGGTATTAGCGCCGTGTTTTCCTCCTACTTTTTCCCAAGTAGCTTTACCCACGTGCATTTCCCACCACATACCGATAAATTTCTGTGGTTTTATCCAATCGGTCTTTTCAATTTTGGAAGGCTCGTTGAGATTAAGAATGAGTTTAGATGCCAAAATATCTTCGGCTTTATTACTCAATACGATAGTTCTCCAAGGAGTATTAAAAGGCGTTTGTAAATAGGCTTTATTACCAACTGCATCAGGCGTGAGATGTGAAGTTAGACCAAAAGTCTTGGTATTTGCCATCAGGTGCATGACAGGATAATTGACCAAAGCCGCCTCATGGATATTCAAATATATTCCTTGGGGCGTTTTCATCATCAAAGGCGTTTGAATGGCATTATCTGCAATCAAGGATTGTAGGGCTATATCTTTTTCCTTTTTAGCAGCGGCTAAAGCGTGAATTTCAGAAAATAAGGTTGTATTGTACAAATATTCATTAGTATCATAATCCCCAGGAATCCAGAAAGTTTTGTTATTAGTCGCTAGATTGAATTGCGTCAACTCATCGGCAACTATAAAATGCTTAAATCCTTCTTGCTCAGGAAATTCATAGCGAAATCCGATACCATCATTAAAAATCCTAAAAACAACATCAATCAATACATTCGCAGGAATAGCTTTCAGACGAAGCTTGAGTTGCTTGTAATGGTTTTCGATACTTTTTACCTCTCCCCAAACAGGATTCCAAGTTTCAGAAAACTCACTAGAATCAGCAGAAATCAAGGTGAAATTTGTGAGAGAAATAGCAGGTTTTTGAAGTTTAAAACCTAAAGAAGAAGGCTTTACAACCGAAGTTTGAGCCAAATTTAAGGCATATGTAAGTTTACCTTCATTACTGACATTGACAGTCAAATTAACACGTGCATTCGGAGAGGCAAGATGGTATGCCTTTTGAGAAAAAACCTCTGCTGACAACAGCAAAAGCCCCAATAATAAGCCAGTGAATTTCATAGATTGATATAATATTGTTTAAATAAAAATGGTTTTTAAAAAAGGGGAAAAGGGAAGAGGCTCAAAGGCACAAAGGGAGAATTTTGAATGATGAGTTGTGAGTGCTGAGTGATGAATGTAAAATTTTAATCGCCCACTAAAACCCAACTTCTCTTTACCTATACCCTGAACCCTATCCCCTAAAAACACTTTGTGCCTTTGCTACTTTGCCCCTGTTCACTAAAACTAATGCCTATCCTCTAAACCCTGACCCCTATCCCCTCCTACTTCCACACATACCCTTCCACTCCTTCGTTATTTTTTCCAACGAATAAATGTTTTGGTAGAGCTAGGACAGATTTAATATCTCCTTTGAAAAATAGACCTGTTTGAGCGACAGACAAACTTTCGAAGGCAAACTTTCCCTTATTTTTCAACAAAATACCATAATTGGCGTCAACCTTGCCAATTCTCAGACGCAATTTACTATTATTACCAGCTAACAAAATATCGGTTTTGCCATCCTTGTCAAAATCTTGCAAAGCTATCGCATATACAGGGGCGTATTGGGCTTGCATCGGTAACTGATGTGCCACAAATTTCCCTTTTTGATTTTCCAGAACCAATGTTTTCAAGTTAGTAATCTCTAGTCTATGTGCTTTCTCTAAAGCTGCTTGGTCAAAAACATCCTCTATCGTTGCCTTGGCAAAAGTGGCATAATCTGGGAATTTCTTTTTCAAAATTGGCATTTGCTCTGCCATTTCGTCTCTGGTACAAGCTGGATAAGATTTTCCTTGAATGTAGTAGTTGAGGAAAAAGTCAACAGTTCCGTTCATATCAAAATCGTCAAAAACTAAACTAGCAGGCTCAGCTTTTGAAGCACGAATTTGGGTGTTTAAACCCAAATTCCCCAATACAATATCAAGGTCTTTATCTCCGTCCAAATCGGCTTGAGAAAGGCTTGTGTACCAACCCGAAGGAATATCTGTTGTCTGAGTTTCAAACTTTTTATTGCCCTTATTTTTTAGAATCATCGGACTCATCCACTCTCCTACTATAAATATATCAGGGCTTCCATTTTGGTCAAAATCATCAATCGCAGCGTCTGTCACCAAGCCAAACGCATCTAATTCTTGTTTGGTAAAATGCCCTTTACCATCATTCCATAAGATAGCACTCTTTTCTGCTACTGGAAAACGATTAGGTTGAATATGTCCACCTACAAAAACATCCAAATCGCCATCTTTATCAAAATCTGAGGCTTTTACTGTTTTGGTATTCAAACCATCTTCAATAGTTTGAGCAAGTTTTAAATTTCCCTTTCCATCATTTAACCATAATTGGTCTTGTTGTTCTGTTAATTGTGCATTAGCATAATTTCCAACTGTTACATATACATCTGGCCATTGGTCGCCATTAAAGTCGCCAACCACGGCATCTTGTTGAAAAACAGGCGGCGCTGGAAGTTTTTGTTGCGTAAAACCTTCTCCTTTTGCCAAGTAGATTACTGGCGATGATGAAGCATTTCCACATACCCAAACATCCATTTGTCCATCTCTATTAAAATCACCCGCCACCATTTTCGGACCAGTGTAAGAATAGTGCATCGGCAACATTACCTGACGGTCGAAGTTATTGGTAAGAGCTATCTCAGAAACCGCCGAAGGAATGATTGTTTTGGTGAAAATTGGATTTACTTTTTGCTCCGCTTGTAGAGCATTACAAGTTGGTGTTTTCTGATAAATTATGTCGTATTTACTATCTGCTTTAGGTTGACACAATTCTGTAATAGAACCTTGCGCATCAGGCCAAAATACCTTTACAGAAATAACTTTTCCATTCCCAATTCCAAAAGTCAAAGGCTCAAGGCTGCTCGACTGAAAACCACGACTATTAGCTATTTCTTGAGTTAAGGTCATTGTGGAATCATTTCCTTGTACACGAACCTGCACTTTAGCACCAATGGCAAAAGGATTTTGAGAAGAACCCGTCAGTTTTACTTTTACCGCATGATAATCTGGCTGGATTTTTTGACTTTGATTTTCATACACATGAGCCTTATCGTTTAGGTTGTTCGTAATAATCTCAATATCTCCATCATTATCCAAGTCGGCATATACTGCACCGCTTGCCACGGTAGCGCGGTCAAAGCCCCAATTTACTTGCTCGTTGACAAAACCTAATTGATGGTTATTTCTAAAAATATAATTCTTGGTTTGACTCGTCGGCATTTGCTTCAAATGTTCCAATAAGGGCTTTTTAGCACCATAAGCCTCCTCATCGTTGTAATATTTGATAAAGTCGGCATTGGTATAATCTTTTCCTAAACCATTACTTACAAAAATATCTTTGTAACCATCCAAGTCAAAATCTGCCATGAGCGTTCCCCAACTCCAATCGGTATTAGATACACCAGCCAATTGCCCTATCTCTGCGAACTGTCCACTTCCTTGGTTTACCTGCAACATATTGCGCATATTGGCATGCCAAAAACCATTTTGCAACTGTGCCTGATAGGTATTCCAGTTGTCTGGCCAAAGCAACAATTTTTGTCGAGCATTATCCTCCGGCAGCATATCCAGCGTAAAAATATCGGGCAGGTTATCGTTATTGATATCCGCAATATCTACTCCCATCGACGAGTAAGAGGTATGTCCAATACGCTCACGGAGTTCATCTTTGAAAGTTCCATTTTTCTGGTTGATGTACAAATAGTCATCCTCCACGTAGTCGTTGGTTACATAAATGTCGGGATAACCATCCTGATTGACATCCGAAACCATCACTCCTAAGCCAAAACCCAATGGATTTCCTTTGATACCCGCTTGTTCGGATACATCGGTAAAATGTCCATTATCATTTCTAAATAGCTTATCTCCTGCATTATAGTCACGTGCTGCTCGCATTACGGCTGCCTCCTTACGTTGATATCCAGCTAGGTTATGGTTAATCAGAAAGCAATCTAAATCACCATCGAGGTCATAATCTACAAAACTAGCTTGCGTAGAATACCCTGAATCATCCAGTCCATATTCTTGTGCTTTTTCGGTGAATGTCAGATTATGATTATTGATAAAAAGCTGATTTTTACGAATTTCCTCTGACCTTAATCCAGAGTAACAAACGTAAATATCCAGCCAACCATCGGCATTAATATCAACCACTGAAACACCTGTTTTCCAGGCACCCTGTCGACCAGCCACACCTGCTTTGGAGGTTATATTTTCAAATTGCATTTCGCCTTTGTTCAGGTACAAAGCATTAAGCACTTGATTGCCTGTAAAATACAAATCAGTTAAACCATCGTTGTTGAAATCGGCAGCAGCAACACCTCCTCCATTATAAAAATATTCATAATTAAGAATATTTTCTTGTTCAGATTCTGTCACGATATTAGCAAACTGAATACCCGTTTCTTCAGGTGTTTTGAGTGTAAAAAGTGTATCTTGATTTTTACAAGAAATACTTACCATACCCAAAAATCCTAGGTAGCATATATTTTTAAAAATATGTTTTATCACTATCAAATGCTTTGTCATGCGTTTATTCCCTTTGCTTATTCACGCCAAGCTTCAGGTTCTTTTTTAGTTCGATATTTGCCTTCTATGCAAGGCGTCTGCGGACCACTTATAGCGCCTGGTGGCGGAGGAATGGTTCTTCCTTGATATACTTTGGGGATAGCGGTATATCCATCAGAACCAATCGAGCGGTCAATATATACTATTTTTTGTTTGGCTCCGAATACTTCAAAAACACCTAAAATCTTTTCTTCTGGAAAATCCACAGAGATGATATTGGGACTAAACTGTGTTTCGGCAGGTACGTCAAATAACGTTCCTGAACTTTGAGATACATTTTTGATTGTTCTTAAGTACTGATAAAGTTTAGTTGGAATAGCTCTTTGTTCTATCTTCAAATAATACAAAGATTTATCCGTGTAAGGCACACTCGCTACCTTTATGCCTCTGATGGTTTGTCCATTCAACAAATTATCTGAAAGTATATTAATTAAAGTTGAATAGGCTATATCAAAACAAGTCTCAGAGCATTTGTAATTGATTAATTCTGGAAATGTTTGTCCCAAAGGAAAATTATTTTCTATGCTACATTTATTTTGAATATAATCATAACCACGTTCGCAGCTTGCGCAATACAGGGTACGCTCATAATGTGTCCATTTCCATTCGTAATATTGCTGTGGGCTTTCAGGGTCTTTAAAATCAGCAAATACCTGAAAAGCATACCTACGAGCATCGTTGGTCGGGTAATCCGTATCGATTTTAAATTGTGTATAAACACTATCAATGGCGGGCGAAGCCATTATTTGCTCAGGGGTTGATTTATATTTTTTACCGTTTTGCAAGGTAATATTTAAAGTATAACTTCTACCTACAACGCCTTGAAAAGTGGCTGAAGACTCATAAACTCCTCCTGAAAGCTCAGAGAGTCTTTCCTGTTTTCCTAAATCATCCTCAAAAAATACCGTCGCACCAGTAATGGGTGTACTTTCGGTATTGATATTGATGTTGGGAGAAGAAAAAGAAAGATACACTCGATGAGGTCCTTTCAAGTCAGAAAGTGAGGCTTCTACCGACAAATATCGTTCTCCTGTTACTTGGGTATAATCTCTAAGCTCGTCGATACAAGAACTTAATCCCAGTATCAAGCTCAGAGTTAAAAATCTAAAATAGGTTTTCATACGCGATGAATGCTAAAGGTCGGTAAAACTTATTTGAACTTGAAATTATAACCTAATGATACAATCGGTGAGGCAAAAACACTCAATCGGTAAGCTCTAATTACATCGTTTTGTGTTTTGAAAAATACAGAATAAGCATTTGAGCGCCCCAAAAGATTATATACCGTAAATGCCCAACTTCCCTCCCAACGCTTGGTTTTCATACTCGGATTAGAGATAATCCAAGAAAAGTCTAGTCGGTAGTAGTCAGGAATGCGGTCATTATTTCGACTAGTATATACCAAAATCTTTTGGTCATCAAGCGTATAAGTTCCTACAGGCGCAGTCAGCGGGCGCCCTGTGCTATAGACAAAATTGAAAGAAAAGCTATTATGTTTATCTGGCTGAGCATTAAACATTAAGTTGAGCGTATGAGGCTTATCATAATTGGTTGGATACCAGTTGCCAGTATTAATACGCTGTTCTGGATATTGACCATCAACTTTTGAAAACGAACGTGCGAAGGTATATCCAATAGAGCCTGTAACCTCTCCCTTTTTCTTGGTAAGCATCAACTCCGCGCCATAAGCCAAGCCTTTTCCATTCAATAATTGTGTTTCTATCGTAGGATTTAGCTGTAAGTTTGCCCCCGAAATATAATCAATCATATCTTGAGTTCTGCGATAGTAAGTCTCTACAGATAACTCCCAGATACTTTCTTTCAGATTTTTGAAATACCCCAACGACAACAAATCACTGCTTTGTGGCTTGATATTATTGTCAGACAATTTCCATCTAGCTGTTGGCAAAGGAGTCGTATTATTGGAAACCAATTGCAAAAACTGGTGCATTCGATTATAACCAAGTTTCAAAGAAGAGTTTGCGTCGATGGTATAGAGTGCAGTTAAGCGAGGTTCCAAACCGCCATAATTCGCAATCAGGCCTGATGTCCAAGTATTTTGTAAAAGCGTTTCGCCCGAAAGAGGCTCACCAGATACATATACGCGTTTGGGAGCTGGACCCACACTCAAGTATTGCACATAGCGCAAACCTAATTGCACTCTTAGTTTTTCACTAAGTTTATATTCATCATCCACATAAGTTGCCAATTCGTAGCCCTGCTCTTTATCCAGAATGACTTTGGCTATATTCGACACAATATCTTTATTCAATACGCCTGGCTCTAACTCATACCGAATACCCGATATACCCGCATTGATTTTATGCTTCTCGTTAGGATAGTAGGAAAATTGAGCTTTGAGATTATAATATCGAATAGCGTTGCGAAGGTCTATCTTATTGGCAGTATCTGGAGCAACCGTCTGGCTTTTGTACAAACTAGAAATTGCGGAAACTTCTAAACTACTTTTACTTGAAAAAAATGATTCCAGCGTAACGCCAAATTTTGATGACCATAAGTGAAATCCGTTTGATTTGCCACCACATTTTCGAGGCTGAACAAAGAATCCACTCGATAAAAATCATGATTAATGTAAGCCGTCAGTGAAATCGTATTTTTCTTGTCAGGCTTAAAAAACACTTTGGATGCCAAATCGTAAAAGTTAGCTCTAGTATTTTTTACCTCAGGAGTACCAAACCATTTAAACCAAAAATCATTAAAGGATACCCGAGCAGAAGTCATCAAAGAAAGTTTTTCTTTGATTAAAGGCGTTTCAAAAGTCAAACGATTTGAAATTGCGCCGATTCCACCCTGTACACTTCCTTTTTCGAGACTAGGCTCGCTCATTTTAATATCCAAAACAGAAGCAGTTCGTCCTCCAAAACGAGCAGGAACACCACCTTTGTATAGTTCAACTTCACGAATCGCATCAGATGGAAAAATGGAAAATAAACCAAACAAATGCGTTGGATTAAAAATGGGCGTATCGTCAACATAAATCAAATTTTGATCGACAGCACCACCACGCACGTTAATTCCATTACTTCCTTCTCCCACAGAGCTTACGCCTGGCAGTGTTTGCAAGCTTCTCAAAATATCCACCTCTCCCATCATTGCAGGAATCTTTTTAATGCCTTTGAGGCTCAATAAAGAAACCCCTAACGAAGGCGTTTGAATATCCTTACGCGTTGCAACACTCGACACTATCACCTCTTCTAGCATATTTGATACAGATTGAAGCTCTATCTTCATCTTAGTATCTTTATCTAGTTTGATGTACTTTCTAAATATCTTATATCCTACGGCTGAGATTTTTAGAATATATTCACCTTGTGTCAATCTCATATAAAAATTACCTGTAGAATCTGTAATCACACCAGACTTCACATAGTCAATCGAAACACTAGCATTAGGGATAGGCTTTTGACTTTCTACATCAACCACATTGCCAACTAGCGCAAAGGTTCGTAAGAAGGTTCTATCTTTATTGACTGGAGAATTCAATCTGGCTAGTAATGTATTTGAATTCCTCTGAGTTTTTGCTACAGAAAAATAATTAGCTCCAAAAATACCCATCAGTAGGATGAATATTGGAAGCTTAAAGCTATTAATAGGTTTATTGTTTTTCATTTATTCATAGGTTCAAACGATTCAGTTTTCTAGTAAAGCGTATTGGCCTCATTTACATCCAGAAAAGCAATTTTTGGTTTTTTACACACAATAATACCTTCTACTTCAAAAGCTGGGTCTGTTTCGCCAACATTTGGGTATTTTTTTGCTTTGCCCACAACCTCAATAACAATTTTATCTTTATTGAGAGATTTGAAGGTAAGAAGACCCTGACTCATCAAGTACCCTTCACCTCTTCTTTTGGCTTTGTCCTTGATTTTGCCAAACATCACTGTAGATGTATATGAATTAAACATTCGGATAGGAGCTTTCAAAGGTTTTTCTTCATAGAGATTCTCCCCCGAAAAATGTATCATTACGTTGCTATCAAACTGATCGAAATAATTGATTGTAAATGATTTTTCAACGATTTCAAGGTGTCCATGAAAGATACTTTCTTCTTTATAAAAGTTATCACCTTTAACCTTTAAAATAATTTTTGTTTGGTCGTCTTTCAACTGACTATAAACTTCATCAGCTTTGTATTTATCTGAAATTGTACAACCCGAAACCAACAATAAAATTCCAATAATAAAAAAGAATTGACGTACCATTATTTTGAGAGCTAATTAATGTTTATGTAGTAATTAAGTAATAATGTAAAATAAAATTGCATTATTACGCATTAGGCTATAAGCCGTAGGCATTAAGCCAAAAAGAATGTTTGAATTGATTGGGATTATTGTTGCCGAAAGCCGATTGCTGAAAAAGGCATATAACAACATCCTTAAAAGGAAAATGCTCGATAAATCGAGCATTTTCCGGTATTATAAAACTATCAGATGATTAGTATCCAACGTTTTGCTTCAAGTTTGAGTTGATTTCCAATTCTCTTTGAGGGATTGGGAATACAACGCGGTAAGCAGGAGACGCTGTTGTTCTGTTATCAACAGGGTTTGCGAAAGTACCAAAACGAATTTGGTCATTTCTTCTCCAACCTTCCCAGTACAATTCACGACCACGTTCAGCCAAGATATTGTTTGCTGTTAATGCAGTCAAAGCAGCTACACCACGAGTTGTTCTCAAATTATTAATAATTGTTAACGCACCAGCTGTGTTACCACCTCTGAATAACGCTTCAGCTTTCATCAATAATAAGTCAGCATAGCGGAAGAATACATAGTCGTTTCCTGGTGCATCAATATTTGACACATCTGGGATATACTTAATAACACGAGCACCATCAGCCTCACTAGCTACTCTAAAATCATATTTCAACGTAAAACTAAGTGGCTTTCCAGAACGATCTGTCAATGCTACTCCATTTTGATCAAATTGTTGACCTGCCAATAGACCTGCACGCAAACCTGACTTATCAGTCAAACCTGGCACTGCAGCACTCAAACGGCTATCTGTTTTCTCAAAGCTGTTATAGAAATCAGATAAAGTAGTAAAACCATTCCAACCACTAGGCACTTGATTATAGTGCGTTGTCATGTAAAAACGGTTTCTTACTGAAGAACCATTGTCAAGACTAGCACCTTTTTCATTCTGAATTACAAAGATTAATTCTTTTGAACGAGATGAATTTTCAAAGTGGAAGTTATCGAAGTAACTTTCAGTCAAACTAAATTTACCTGAACCAGTAATGGCATCTGCTAATGATACCACTTGATCCATGTCAGCTTTTGCAAAAGTAAATGGACCTGCTG
Organism: Flectobacillus sp. BAB-3569; assembly: GCF_002270355.1. GTDB lineage: Bacteria > Bacteroidota > Bacteroidia > Cytophagales > Spirosomataceae > Flectobacillus > Flectobacillus roseus. The sequence continues at coordinate 173,840 of NZ_NJFZ01000007.1, forward strand.
GACTAGCTGGATCTTGATCGTAAACAGCTTTGTTCAAATAAACTTTCGCTAATAAGAAGCGAGCTGCCTCTTTGGTAGCAGTACCTGCATTAGAACCAGAAGCATTATCCAATGTTGGGAGAATTGCATTCAAATCAGCAATGATTTGAGCAGCAGCCTCTTTACGACTCAATGCTTTTGGTAAAGCACCTGGGTTTGCAGGATCTCTAAATGCCACTTGACCGAATAAGTCCATTGTATAAAACATATAGAACGCACGCAAGTAAGTAGCTTCCGCCTTTTGTTTTGCCGATGCTGTCGCATTGTTGATTACCTCGTTAGCAAGTGCATGACCACGGTTTAGGTTATTCCATGCAGCTAACACATCATCACTTTGGTCAGTCCAAGTATGTGTGTGAAGGTTTCTCCAACGACCATTATCGTCCCAGTCAGCACCACGAGTTGGACCTTGCATTTCATCAGAAGGATGTTCTGTCAAAGCGTAAATAGCAGCTTGATCAGTAAAAGTACCCAAACTTTGATATGCCGATTTCAATGTTAATTCAGGAGAAATCGATGAAGCGTCTGTCAAACGATCTAGTACAGCATCATCCAAATTTGTACATCCGATCGCGCCTCCCATTGCTAAAGTTAACAACGAAGGGTACAATATATTTTTAAAATTTTTCATTTCTTTTATTTCGGATAATGTGGATTAAAGTAGAGTTTTAAACGATGTCAAAACTCAACTAAATACAAGTTGTTAGAAATTAGCGTTGATACCTAATGAGAACGTTCTAGCTCTTGGGTAAGAAATATAATCGATACCCAATGATGGTACTCCATTTCTAACCGCAGCAGTGTTTGTCACTTCTGGATCTAGACCTGAATAATTAGAGATCAACAACAAGTTCTGACCTGTTAACGAAACATTAAGAGACTTAGCAAAACTGTTTGCTGGTAACTTGAATGTATAACCCAATGAGAAGTTAGATACACGAATAAAATCAGATTTCTCTAGGTAGAATGCTGATGGTACTGGCGCATCACCAAATGATTGACCAGTAGTACTTGAGATTGTTTGGTAAGTTACGTTATTACCTTGTTTTACTGATGCTCTATTTAATACAGCGTTAGCAGTGTTGTTGTAAACGTATCCACCTTGTTGACCATTGATAAACAAGCTAGCATTCCAGCTACCCAAGTTAAAGCTGTTGTTCAAGCCCCAAGTCATTGTAGGGAAAGGGCTTCCTTTATATGTTTTATCAGCAGAAAGCTTTGTATTACCATTTTCATCATAACCTAAGAAATCAGCTAAGAAGAAACCATACAATGGATAACCTTGAGTAATTGGTTGGATAAATGCTCCTGATAAACCTTGACCGTACAAGTTACCAGTTTGAATAGTTGCAACGTCCAAACGAGCAATCTCATTTTTCAAGAAGGTTGCATTAGCAGATATTTCCCAATCCAATTTTTTGCCAGCTAAAACTTGATAGTTTAACGAAACTTCAACCCCTTTGTTTCTAATATCAGCAGGGATATTGCTCCATCTTGTAGTTGCAACGTCTGGTTGTGGTGCAGCAAATGGGAACAACAAGTTGTTTGTAGATTTGTTGAAGTATTCAACTGTACCAGACAAACGACCTTTCATTAATGCAAAATCTAAACCAATGTTTACTGCAGTAGTAGTTTCCCATTTAATGTCTGGGTTAGGTACATTTTCTTTTTGCAAACCACCTGATGAAGAGTTAGGAGCATAAGTCGCCAAAGAAGTATTAGTTGGGAACTCTTGGTTACCTGTGATACCCCAACCAGCTCTTAATTTCAAATCACTAAATACCTCTTTTGGAACAAATTCCTCGTTAGATAATCTCCAAGCACCAGCAAATGATGGGAAGTAACCATATTTGTTGTTAGCACCGAATTTTGATGAACCATCCACACGTAAAGTTGCAGTCAATAAGTATTTGTCAGCATAATTGTAGTTTACACGGCTAAAATATGACTGTAACTCACTCATTCCTTTACTTGAACCACCAGTATACGCTTTGTTAGTTCCTGAGTTGTTCACAAAATTGATATTGTTAACCAAATCAAAACCTGCAGGAGATACAAAGAAATTCGCTTGAATGAAGTTACTTTGGTTTTCAAACTGTTGATAAGAGAAACCAGCCAAGGCATCGATTTTATTCTTACCCAAATCTAACTTGTAGTTTAACGTGTGCTCCAAAGTTGTTGTAGTCAAATAGCGATTTGCGATACGTGCGTAGCCTTGGTTACCAGGAATGTTTGTTGCAAAACCAGGTGTATTAGGATCAACACTTGTTCTTGTTACACCATCAGAATTATCATAACCAAAGTTAGCTTTGTAAGATAAGTTTGGTAGGATATTCCAAGTACCACTGATGTTCATCAAAGTTCTGTTTGTTACAACACCACCTCTATATTGATTTAATAATGAAACAGGGTTACGGAATGATGGAGTACCATTAGTAAAATATGAACCATCTGTCGAATAAACAGGGTAAGTAGGGTTAGTTTTGATAGCCGTTGAAATAACGTTTCCTTCAAAACCGATGTCACCACCTGTTGCAGATAATTGGTCAGTTACTTTAGTAGATGTCATTGCTACAGCCAAAACAACTTTGTTATCAAACAATTTGTGCGTAGCATTTACACGAGCTGTAACTTTCTTCATTCCTGAGTTTTTGATAGTACCTTGTTGGTCGTTATAACCCAAAGAGAAGAAGTAGTTAGTATTATCATTACCACCACCGTAGCTCAAGTTGTAGTTTTGAGCAATCGCTGTACGATATACTTGATCTTGCCAGTTTGTATTAGAACCAGCATTAATCAATTTATTATTTACATCCAAACCAGCAGCAGTAGCTTGTTTCAAGAAATCAGCTGTAGACAATACATCATAATTCTTGTAGTTGTTCGAAATCGCTGTACTAGCAGAAAAGTTCAAATTACTTTGTCCAGATTTACCTTTCTTAGTAGTGATCAATACAACACCATTTGCACCACGAGAACCATAAATAGCGGCAGAAGAAGCATCCTTCAATACAGAGATGTTTTCAATATCACTTGGGTTCAAGAAGTTCAATGGGTTTCTCGCAGCTGTTGTACCAACACCTGCACTACCATCTGTACCATCAGAAGTGTTTCCACCATCCAAAGGAATACCATCTACAACATACAACGGACCATTACCTGAACGAATTGAAGTGGTACCACGAATACGGATGTTGATACCTGCACCTGGCTCACCAGAGTTAGGAGTCATTTGAACACCCGCCGCACGACCTTGTAATAATTGTTCTGGAGAAGCAATCACACCTTTGTTAAAATCCTTAGCAGTCAACGCTACAACACCACCTGTTGCATCTTTCTTCGTTGTAGTACCATAACCTACTACTACAACTTCTTCCAATGCTTTCGTTTCAGATGCCAATGATACGTTCACTTGCGAACGACCACCTACTGAAACTTCTTGTTTTGCATAACCTACAAATGAGAAAACCAAAACAGCATTGTCTGATACATTGCTCAATTTGAATGAACCTGTAGCATCTGTTTGTGTACCTTTGTTTGTTCCTTTTACACTTACAGATACACCTGGTAGTCCAGAGCCATCGCCACTGTCAGTAACTTTTCCGGTAACAGTTTTGTCTTGAGCATAAGCCCCAATAGACAAAAGCATAGCTACAGCTATCGCCGCGAACTTAAGAAGTCCCGTTGATACTGCACCTTGTCGCATTGGGCGACCAAACCATCGGTAAAAATGATTTTTCATAGGTAATATTAAGATTGGGAAAAATGGTTAATGAAATTTGAGAACGCTCTTCACAGCATTTTTGAGTAAAAACCATCATACTAGAAAGATTGTTTTGGGAATTAGTAGTTAGTCTAGTTATGGAATTTTCTTACTAAAAAGTATGAATTTGCTGTGATTTCACACAACAAAGTAGGCGATAAAGTTTCTATAATTCAATTTTTTTTGGAAAAAATTTTATTTCAAAAAATACTTATTTTTACCAAAATTGCACTAAAACGATACCTTGCAAACTTAGCACAGTGTAGGACAGATTTGCAAAACTTTGTAAAACTTTGCGTATTCACGTTTTTTGTTAATAAATGTTAAAAACGTCTTCAATTACACAATAAAAAAACATTGTACTTTTCCAATAAATAAAATAATGAATTTTGTACTCTTTAGAACAGTCTAACATTCTTTTATTAATACATTAAAACAGGAAAATTTCTACATTTAAGCCTATCATCACAAAAAAGTACAATTATTTATTTGGCTTTATTTAAAATCGTTTTGGTATTTTACTTCATACAAACATTATTAAATACCTATTCCAAAATCCCTTAATTTCTCCGTTTGTCTCATGGGTATCCCAATGCAATAGTTTGAATAAGTTTGCATAATGTTTGCAATCGTTTGCAAAATATTTCAGCATAATCATTGCTCTATATATCCTAAATAATCTGCACATTATGAATTGACAACTTCTCTTTTTTTGGCTTTTGCTATACATTTTCATGTGACAGATAAGTATATTTTTGCACGAATTTGCTTTTAACTAGATAACCAATTTCCTTGCTATTTATCGCTCCATATAGCCGAGTTATCTACACTTTCCCATCACTCTTCTGTTGTATTGAAATGTAATACTATTGGTTATTCTACTTCATTCTTTCTAATCTTTTATTACCGTAATTTTACTTAGGCTGTTATGCCTTTAATTTCGTATCTTTGAGCATTCAATTCTGTATTGATAAACCAAAAAACTCTTTCATAATTCGTACTAATTTTGCATTAATCTGAATAGCAATCATACTATTGATAGATTAATCCCTTATCAAAAATGAGTCAAAAAGTAAGTAATCAGCTCTTAGCACAACTTGCTGGTACGCTTGAAGGTGATTTCCATTACGATACCGTAATGCGTACCTTGTATGCGACCGACGCTTCGGCCTATCGTGAAATGCCTACCGCTGTTGCTATCCCAAAATCGGTAGAAGACATCAAAAAACTTATTGCTTTTGCTGCCAATAATGGTTCCTCCATTATTCCTCGTACCGCTGGTACATCGCTTGCTGGACAGGTTGTTGGTGACGGTATTGTGGTAGATGTTTCTAAAAACTTTACGAAAATCCTCGAAATTAATAAAGAAGAACACTGGGTGAGAGTACAACCAGGGGTGGTACGCGATGTGCTCAACATGGAGCTCAAAAAACATGGCTTATTCTTCGGGCCTGAAACCTCTACTGCCAACCGTGCTATGATTGGCGGGATGGTCGGAAACAACTCATGTGGCTCCAATTCAGTAGTTTATGGGTCTACCAGAGACCACCTATTGGAAGTGCACGCTATTTTAGCAGATGGTTCAGAAACCGTTTTTAAGTCAACTGACAAAGCTAACTTTAGCGCTTTGGTAGCTACAGCACAGCAAAAAAATGGCTCTGCAACCCTGTTAGACAAGATTTATCTCAAAACTAACGATATACTCAGCGATTCAAAAAATCAAGATGAAATCCGTGCAGAATTTCCTAAGCCTACCATCGAACGTAGAAATACAGGATATGCATTAGATATGCTTTTGAACTGTGAGCCATTTACACCAAATGGAAAACCGTTTAATATGTGTGAACTGATTGCTGGATCAGAGGGTACACTTTGTTTCATCACCGAAATCAAAATCCATGTAAACGATTTACCTCCAAAAGAAATTGGTTTATTATGTGTTCATTTCAATACTATAGACGAAGCTCTTAGAGCCAATCTTATTGCGATGAAATACAAGCCATCTGCTTCGGAACTGATGGATCACTATATCTTAGAATGTACAAAAGCTAATCCTGAACATCGTCAAAATCGTTTCTTTGTAGAAGGCGACCCTGGTGCTCTTTTGGTAGTTGAGTTACGTGATAATGATGTTTCAGAAATTGAAAAGCAAGCTGCTGCTATCGAGGCTGAAATGCGTGCTGCAGGCTTTGGCTATCATTTCCCTCGTGTTTATGGTGCTGATACCAAGCGTGTTTGGGATTTACGCAAGGCTGGTTTAGGACTACTATCAAACCTTCCGGGTGACGAAAAAGCAGTAGCTGTTATCGAAGACACAGCTGTGGATGTCAATGACCTCCCTGAGTTTATCAAAGAATTTAATGAAATTCTTGCAGCCAATAATATGTATTGCGTGCATTATGCACACGCAGGCTCTGGCGAACTTCACCTCCGCCCTATCATCAATTTAAAGACAGAGGAAGGCAATAAACAATTTAGATTGATTGCAGAAGAGATTGCTACTTTGGTAAAAAAATTCAAAGGTTCTCTTTCTGGAGAACATGGTGATGGTCGTTTGAGAGGTGAATTTATCAAACAGATGGTTGGTGACCACAACTATCAATTGATGAAAGAAATCAAAAAGGTATGGGATCCTAAGAATATCTTCAATCCAAATAAAATTGTAGATACTCCTCCAATGGATACGTTCCTACGCTATACGCCAGGACAAACTACCCCAGAATTCAAAACTACTTTCCGTTTTTACGACCAAGATATCTTGCAACATGCCGAACAATGTAACGGTTCGGGCGACTGTCGTAAGACGCATATGTCTGGCGGAACTATGTGCCCTTCTTATATGGCTACTCGCAATGAGAAAGAAACTACTCGTGCTCGTGCCAACATATTAAGAGAGTTTTTGACTCGTTCGGACAAAGCCAATCGTTTTGATCATGAGGAAATCAAGGAAGTGATGGATTTATGCTTGGCATGTAAAGGCTGTAAATCTGATTGTCCATCGAACGTAGATATGGCAAAATTGAAGATGGAATTCTTGCACCAATATTACAAGGATAATGGAGTACCTCTTCGTAGTAAAATGATTGCCAATTTCTCTAAGCTTTCAAAAGTTGCTTCTTATGTGCCTTGGGCTTATAATTTGGTATTTGACACGCCTGCACTTCGTAAAATTGCTAATAATATCGTCGGATTTCACCCAGAGCGTACTATGCCTCTTTTGGCAAAAGAAACTTTCTTAAATTGGAATAAAAAGCGTTCAAAATCGACGGGATTAAGCAAAAAAGTATATCTATTTGCTGATGAATTTACGAATTACAACGACGTAGAAATCGGTAAAAAAGCAGTTGAGTTATTAGAAAAACTGGGATATGAAGTCGTTATTCCAAACCATGTAGAATCTGGACGTCCGCAGCTATCAAAAGGTTTATTGGACGATGCAAAAGCATTGGCAACGAAAAACGTAACCTTACTAAAAGATGTTATTTCAGAAAATACGCCTTTAGTAGGTATTGAACCATCAGCAATTCTAACTTTCCGTGATGAATATCCTGATTTAGTAGACGATAACTTATTAGAAGATGCTAGAAAATTAGCAAAAAATACCTTTATGGTAGAAGAGTTTTTGGCGAAAGAAATTGATGCTAAACGTATTGATAAGTCTTTGTTTACAAGTGAAAAACGTTTGATAAAATTACACGGTCACTGTCAACAAAAATCACTTTCTAGCTTAGTTCCTGCTAAAAAAGCGCTTTCATTACCGAGCAACTATGAAGTTCAATTGATTCCAAGTGGTTGTTGTGGTATGGCTGGTTCGTTTGGCTACGAAAAAGAACACTTCGAGCTTTCTAATCAAGTAGGTGAATTAGTGTTGTTCCCAACAATTCGCCAACAACCGGATGAAGTAATCATTGCAGCTTCAGGTACAAGTTGCCGTCACCAAATCCATGATGGTACTGGTCGTACAGCTTTGCATGCGGTTGAGATTCTTCACGCAGCCTTGAAATAAGGCAAGTAGTTTATAGAAAAGAGTCTGAGTATCTGTTAAAATAAAAGATATTCAGGCTCTTTTTATTGACACCATTTTGTTCTAAATTCCTGCATCTAATGATCTAACACTCACCTGATGAGGTTGAGGATAGGTGATTAATTTAGAAAAGTCTACTTTCCAAAAATCTAAATCCAACAGCTTGCCATTTGAATCTTTGGTAAGCGTAATCACCACAGGTGTTCCATCAGAATCTACATACTCTACCTGCACCAAATCACCATCATAAAGATTAGGGTCGTCACCCATACTTATACTCCCCATTTTGCCCCCTTCATATTCTACAACATCTTCACGAATGGGATAGTGTGCAGTAGTAAAGCCAATCAATCCTAAAAGATGCTCTACTAATGCTCGCTCTTGCGGTCTAATTTTTCTTGTATCTTGACTCATTATTTTTGTTCTTTCAATCGTTTATCGTTTCAGAATACTTTTATTTTAACTATAAATGATACCCGTTGGCTCAAAGCTACAAAGATAAAACATTGTCTTTGTAGGAAAACATCTAAATTGCATTGGATTCAGTTTTATAGTTTCTGCCAAATCTTCTTTTAAACATTCAACAACAGATGATGAAAAAATTAATTGCCTTAGGTTCATTACTTGCCTTGCATTGGAGCAGTCAGGCACAACAAAAATCTAATTACAGTCAATACGACCTTTTTAACCCACTTTTTAATTACACTTTGTCAACGCCTACTCGCAGTGGAACAGGATCCCCTGGAGCTACATATTGGCAAAACCAAGCAGATTATAAAATCAATGTCTCACTCGATGATCAAAAAAATGTTTTGGATGGCGACGTAGAAATTACCTACAAAAATGCTTCGCCCGACAAGCTTAATTTTCTTTGGTTACAACTTGATCAAAACCAATTTAGTAACACATCTCGTGGCTCGGCTACTACGCCTATTTCTGGCGGACGCTTTGGCAATGTGAATTTCAACGGGGGATATACCATCAAGTCTGTGACAGTCGATGGTAAGCCTGCGGAATTTGTGGTAGAAGATACTCGTATGCAAATTCGTTTGGCGAATCCAATGGCTGAGAAAATCGGCTCGGCGAAAATCAAAATTGTATATTCTTTCCAAATCCCTAAATATGGCTCCGACCGTGTCGGAATGCACGAAGCACAGCAAGGAACTGTTTATGAAATTGCTCAGTGGTATCCTCGTATGTGTGTATATGACGATGTTGAGGGCTGGAACGTTCTGCCTTATCTGGGTGCAGGCGAATTTTACCTCGAATACGGTAATTTTGAATATGCCATCACCGCTCCTGCATCACATATTATTGTAGGTTCGGGCGAACTTACCAATCCATCTGAATGCTGGACAGGTGAACAACTTAAAAGATTAGCACAAGCGAGCAATAGCGATAAGACTGTCATGATCAGAAGTGCGGCAGAGGTTATAGAGGCTAATTCAAGACCTAAATCTGAAGGCAAAATTACGTGGAAGTTTAAATGCAGTACAGCACGTGACGTAGCCTTTGCTTCTTCAAAAGCATTTGTCATTGATGCTGCTAGAATTAATTTACCAAGTGGTAAAAAATCATTGGCTATGTCTGCCTATCCCGCAGAATCAGGTGGAGAAAAAGGCTGGGGACGCTCAACAGAATACGTAAAATCTTGCTTGGAGTTCTATTCAAAATGGTTGTATGAATACACCTATCCTGTGGCTACCAATGTGGCTGGTTCAATCAGCGGTATGGAATATCCTGGAATTGTTTTTTGTGGTAGTACAAGCACAACACAAGGTCTTTGGGGCGTAACAGACCACGAATTTGGACATAACTGGTTCCCAATGATTGTAGGTTCAAACGAACGCAAATTTGCATGGATGGACGAAGGTTTTAATACTTTCATCAACTTTTACTCGACCGACGATTTTAATAATGGCGAATACAAAGGTTATAAGATGGATATGCACCAAATGGCAAAACAGCTATTCCGTGAAAGTGCAGAGCCTATCATGAATATTCCCGATGTATTACAATCGAGCAATTTGGGCTATGAAGCCTATTACAAACCCGCAATTGGCTTAAAGATTTTGAGAGAACAAGTTTTAGGAAAAGATAGATTTGATTATGCCTTCAAGGAGTATATCAAACGTTGGGCTTTTAAACATCCAACACCTTATGACTTTTTCAAAACGATAGAAGATGCCTCAGGTGAAGATTTGAGCTGGTTTTGGAGAGGTTGGTTTTACGAAACTTGGAAACTTGATCAAGCTGTAAAAGATGTTCAGTATATCGAACAAGACCCTAAAAATGGAGCCGTTATTACCATTGAAAATCTTGAAAAGCTAGCCATGCCTGTCGAGGTTGAGCTGGAAATGGTTGGTGGCACTAAAGAACGTATCAAACTTCCTGTTGAAATCTGGCAAAGAGGAAACTCTTGGACTTTCAAAACTTCCACCACCTTGCCTTTGAAGTCTGTGAGTATTGATCCAGACCATGCTCTTCCTGATTTTAACTCTAAAAATAACGTTTGGAGACCTTTGAACGTAAAGGCTCAAAAACCAAATTAGGAAATAAATAATCATCCTATCTATCCATAATAAAGGGGGAGCAACACCATGTTGTTTCCCCTTTATTATGGATACCCTTTTCTCATTTTTAAGGCATTTGTACAGAAAGTATTGCTATTTTCTTTAATTTCAACGATTCAGAATCTAATCATTTACCTCCTTTTCAAATGAATAACCTAGATTGGCTATCAATAGCTCAGAAACTTCAATCAATTGCCCAAGCGGGTATTTTCTATGCGGCTGACAAGCCATATGACCTTGAACGATACCAAGAAATCTCTGATTTAAGCGTAAAAATCATGGAGAAATTAACGGATGAACCTGTTGAAAAAATCATTAACCTATTTGCAAGCGAACGAGATGGTTATCAAACTCCAAAAGTAGATATTCGGGCTGTCGTTTTTAATGAGAGGGGGCAAATCTTGATGGCCAAAGAAACAGTAGACGGTAGATGGTCTTTGCCCGGCGGCTGGGGCGATGTAGGATATACGCCATTTGAAGTAGCTGAGAAAGAAGCTTGGGAAGAAACTGGTCTTAAGGTAAAAGCCGTGAAACTATTAGGAGTTTTTGACAAACGAAATCATGCCCATCCTCCGCAGGCTTGGTATGTGTACAAGCTTTTTATTTTATGTGACATCATTGGTGGAGAATTAAACGCACATACTCAGGAAACATCAGCAGTAGACTTTTTTGATAGAGATAATATTCCTCCTCTTTCGGTGGATCGCATAGTTGAAAGTCAAATCACTAAAATGTTTGAATACTACGACAATCCAGAGTTACCTATTTACTGTGATTAATGGTTTAGAAAATGTATATATTTCCTTATTGAGTAAATTGAGATTGAGAGAATGAGTGATTATTCCTGAAATCTACATTTTAACAGTAAAGACACAATATTTACACCTTAAGCCAAATCATATATAGCATAGTAGCATCAAAAAAGCGGTCGAAAAAATATTTTCAACCGCTTTTTGATAAAAACTTGGAGAATAGTCCTAACCCTAAAATTAGGGATGACTAATCTTTATATTTATGCTGTTATTTAGGACTAATAACAGGAACTTCTACCTGTACTAATGAACTAACTGTAGCTCCCTTCGTGATGGCTGGCTCCCAATTAGGCATTTTACTCAAAGCGTCCAATACTAATCCTGTAGAATTGATGTCAGAGGCTTTCATGAGCTTAAAGCGCTCGGTACGTCCATCTTTACGCACAACAAACTGCACTATCACCTTATCTTGCTTTTCTGCATCAGACAGCTTTTTAGAGGTTTTCAGTGTCTTGTCTAAGTATTTTAATAATGACTTTGACCCTCCAGGAAATACAGCTACTTGATCTGGTTTGGAAAATACTGAATCACTGTAAGCTTCTTCTTCAAGCAAAGAGAGCACTCGCATTCCTCTTGAATTATATTGTTTTTTCTCTTCCTCCGTTAAAGTTACCTCAGGAACAGCCTCTTTTACGACATATTCGTACAATCCACCTTCGGATTTAGCGCCGCCTACTGGCACAGATTTTGATTCTTCGACTTTTGGAGCAGGCTTTTGCAATACAATCGTTTCTTTGACCTTTGCTTTTTTGTCCATAATCGAACGTAATGCAGCCTCGTCATCCTCATCATTTTCATCATCGTACGATACATTTGTAATGATGTAATCACGATTAGAGGAACTAAGCTTCAAATCTGGAGTTTCGGTTTTTACCGATTCGACTAAAGCAAAAGATGATAACAAAGAAGAAACTGATAATAGAACAGGTACATCACTTATACTCGTATAAGGATTGGCAGGTAACACAAAAGCTTGATTGGCGGGTAGCTTCAATGTAAACTTACTACTGTTTTTCTTTGAGGATTGAGCAAATGTATTGGCGGTATAAATGCTTAAAATACTTAGGACTAAGAGATACTTTCTTTTCATTTTTTTAATAAATAGTCTTAACGTGTGGGTAATACATCTATACGTACAAATTTTATGCCATTCGACTATGAGGTTTATGAAATAAAAAAGGTGAAGCAAGCTTCACCCTTAAATCGTACTCAAATCTTTACTTAACTCATTATCAAGGATATTGTAATTTTATCACTGTATCCTTTTTAAAATAGCGTTGTATCGTAACATCTAAGCTTCCTTCTTTTTTAATTAGGGTGTTTTTAGGACTCACTTTATCCCAAAAGTCACCTTTCTCTTCAAATAAATCTACAATCTTTTTCTCCTTAGTGCTATCATTCACAACTTCAGTAATCTCAAGTAAATAATGGGTTCTTGCCGAATCAATTACGTTGGCCCATTTTTTGGTAATTTTACCGTTCCAAGCCATTTGCTTTATATCTCCAGCTCCTGTAACAGTTTTATTTTTGTTACTACTTGTTAAATAATCAATCCCATAAACCACCAGCACCACCAGAAAAATCAATGGTGTAATTTTACCATTTAAAGGATTTTTCTCTTGACCAGTCGAGCTATTGCCTGATCCGCCCATCAAATCTCCAAAGAAAGGCATTTTTAACTTTTGACGAGGTGGACGACGGCGTTGAGGAGTTTGTTCCATGATATTCAATAACTTACCTATTCAAAAAGGCGTTTTAAGTGATTTCTAAAATATGACAAATCGTTTTATTATGCAATATTAATTATAACGAAATTGTTTTTAAAAGGTTCTAATGAACTAAATTTGTAAGTAATTAATTTTCTGTAGGAATACCAATAGGAATTTACAGGCTTTGTGTTTGAAAAAATACCCTATTTTAAAACCTCATTTAATAATCTCTAAAGATTAACGAATACGAACAAAATGATAAATTATTTAACCAAGGCAGTTACAAAATTCTTTGGTACTAAGTCAGAGCGTGACATCAAAGAATTAATGCCAATTGTAGAAAACGTCAAAGTTGAATTCGCCAAACTTTCTAGCTTGACAGACAATCAACTTCGTCAAAAAACAGTTGACCTTAAAGCCCTTATTCAAGAGCGTTTAGCCAAATATGATGCTGAAATTTCTGATTTCAAATTGGAGATTGAAGGTAATCCTGAAATGTCGGTTGATGTTAAAGAAAATATCTTTAATCAAATCGACAAGTTGGAAGTTGATCGTAACAAATCGTTAGAAGTAGTTTTGATGGAAATTCTTCCTCAGGCATTTGCGATTGTAAAAGAAACGGCTAGAAGATATACGGAAAACAAAAAACTTGAGGTTACTGCAACTCCTTATGATATTGAGATGGCTAGCCGAAAGAAAAACGTTGAGATTGTTGGAGACACCGCCATCTGGCATAACAAATGGATGGCAGCTGGTAACGAAATCGAGTGGAATATGATTCACTACGATGTACAGTTGATCGGTGGTATTGTATTGCACCAAGGTAAAATTGCAGAAATGGCAACTGGGGAAGGTAAAACGTTGGTTTCTACCCTACCTTCATTCTTGAATGCTTTGGCTGGACGTGGTGTACACCTTGTAACTGTAAACGACTACCTTGCTAAACGTGACTCTGAGTGGAATGCGCCATTGTTTGAATTCCATCAAATTACGGTTGACTGTATTGATAAGCACGAACCAAACACAGACGCTCGTCGTAAAGCCTATTTGGCAGATATTACATATGGTACAAACAATGAATTTGGTTTTGACTATCTACGTGACAACATGGCTCGTAGCCCAGAAGAACAAGTTCAACGCAAGCACCACTATGCCATGGTCGATGAGGTTGACTCCGTTTTGATTGATGATGCTCGTACTCCATTGATTATCAGTGGACCAATGGCTCGTGGAGATGAACAAGATTTCGAAATTTTCAATCCGCTAGTAGCTCGTTTGGTAGATCAACAAAAACGTATCGTTCAGGAGTTATTGGTAGAATCGAAAAAGTTAATTGCAGCAGGAAAGAAAAAAGAAGGTGGTTTGTCATTATTCCGTGCTTTCCGTGGTTTGCCAAAGAGCCGTCCATTGATCAAATTCTTGGGAGAGGTTGGTGTGAAGCAAATCATGCAAGAAACAGAATCTATCTACCTTGCCGAAAACCAAAAGTTAATGCCTGAAGCAGATGCTCCTTTGATGTTTACCATCGAAGAGAAAAACAATCAGGTTGAATTAACGGAAAAAGGTCTTGAGTTTATGGCAAGATTGATTGACGATGCCAATTTCTTCGTTATTCCTGATTTGTCTGTTGATTTGAATACCATCGAAAAAGATGCAGAATTAAACGAACACGATCGCTTGGTTAAGAAAGAGGCTTTGATTCGTGATTATTCAGCCAAAACGCAACGTATTCACACTGTAAACCAATTGCTCAAAGCTTATACTTTATTTGAAAAAGATGCTGAATATATCATCGATGAAGGTAAAGTAAAAATCGTAGATGAGCAAACAGGTCGTATCATGGACGGTCGTCGTTATTCTGACGGTTTACACCAAGCTATTGAAGCTAAGGAAAATGTAAACATCGAAGATGCTACGCAAACTTATGCTACTATTACCCTTCAAAACTACTTCCGTATGTATCACAAACTTTGTGGTATGACGGGTACTGCCGAAACTGAAGCAGGTGAGTTTTGGACAATCTATAAATTGGACGTTGTAACAATTCCTACGAACAGAAAAATCTCTCGTAATGACCACGAAGATAAAGTTTACAAAACTGTTCGTGAGAAATACAATGCTGTAGCTCAAGAAATTCAAGAAATGGTAGAAGCTGGTCGCCCTGTACTTGTGGGTACTACTTCTGTCGAAAACTCTGAGTTATTGAGCCGTATGCTTACAATCCGTAAGATTCAGCACAACGTACTCAACGCGAAACACCACGCACGCGAAGCCGACATTGTAGCAGAAGCTGGTCAAGCAGGTAAAGTTACAATTGCAACCAACATGGCTGGTCGTGGTACAGACATTAAGTTATCGCCAGAAGCTAAGACTTCTGGAGGTTTGGCTATCATTGGTACAGAACGCCACGAGTCTCGCCGTGTCGACCGTCAGTTGAGAGGTCGTGCGGGTCGTCAGGGTGACGTAGGTTCATCTCAATTCTTCTTATC
This sequence comes from Flectobacillus sp. BAB-3569, assembly GCF_002270355.1. Lineage (GTDB taxonomy): Bacteria > Bacteroidota > Bacteroidia > Cytophagales > Spirosomataceae > Flectobacillus > Flectobacillus roseus. Next base: position 189,249 of record NZ_NJFZ01000007.1, read on the forward strand.
GTTGGACGATGACTTGATGCGTAAATTCGGTTCAGACCGTATCGCGAAAGTTATGGACCGTATGGGTATGGAAGAAGGGGAAGTAATCCAACACTCTATGATTACTTCGTCGGTAGAACGCGCTCAGAAAAAAGTAGAAGAAAATAACTTTGGTATCCGTAAGCGTTTGTTGGAATATGATGATGTAATGAACTACCAACGTAATGCCATCTACAAACGTCGTCAGAATGCTTTGTTTGGAGAACGTTTATCATTGGATATTGCCAATACAACATTTGATGTTTGTTCGGATATCATCCAAAACAATGTTTCTTATGATGAAGTAGAGCTTCGTGTTATTGATATCTTAGGCATGGTGCCTCCATTTGACCGTGAGGAATTTGCCAAATTAAATACGCAACAACGTACAAATCGCTTGTACGATGCTGCTGAGAAACACTATACCGCTAAGAATAAGGCTTTGGCAGAAAAAGTAATTGACTTTGCACAAGAAGCTTTATCTCAAGGTTATCAAGGTATCCAAGTACCTATTACTAATGGCGTATTAGTAACAGGCGTATTTGCAGATGCCAACGAAACGCTTGCAACAAATGGTAAAAAGGTAATTTCTGAAATGGAGAAATTCATTGCATTGAGCCTTATTGACCAGGAGTGGAAAGAGCACCTTCGTGATATGGATGACTTGAAACAATCGGTACAGAATGCAGTATTTGAACAAAAAGATCCATTGTTGATTTACAAATTCGAAGCTGTTAAATTGTTTGAACGTTTCTTGAGTCGTATCAACGTAGATACTGTTAGCTTCTTGATGAAGGCAGATATGCCTGATTTTCAGCAAGCAGTAGAACAACCAGTTGTACAACAAGTACCTGCACCACAACCAAAACTACAAACCCAAAAAGATGAAGCTATTTCATCTTTGGTAGGTGGTTTGGCTGGTACACTAGATTCAGGTCTTGATTATATCGACCCAAGCGCAGGTCAGCATACTGAGAAAGTTGCTCCAAGACAAGCCATCAAAATTGCAGATCGTAACCAAAGAGTAACTGTTCAGTATCAAGATGGTTCAATCAAGGAAAACGTAAAATACAAAACTGTTGAGCAAGATGTAGAGAAAGGCATAGCAGTAGTGATTGCATAACAAAAACAAAAAACGCCCGCAAAACGGGCGTTTTTTTGTAAATTAACCATTTTTATATTAAGTTTTATATCTAAAATTCCCATCATCGGGATTTTGAAGTCACAAATATTTTACAAAGGTATATTTTTTCTCTAAACGATTCAATCATAATATAGCTTTTCGAATGATATTACTCTTTTATCCACACAATAAGGCCTTTCCATAATTTATAACACTACTTCTCCAAAGTATTAAATTAATTTTATTATTTTTGAAGTCTATTATACATATAAGCATATATCTCTTCCAATCAATTACATTAATCATTACATAGCTAAGGCTTTATTTTTATAATAGAGTGAAAAGCCAGCTAATATACTTTATACAACCACAGGGCTTTTTAAACCTTCGATAATACTAGTGAGTCAATTGTTGTTATTGGATACTTTCAGTTCGGATGCGGGCGATTTAACAGTATTTGAAAAAATACTCCCCGGGCATATAAGACGTGTGTTTTATATTCAGGGAAAAGAGGATTCGGTTCGAGGTGGGCATCGTCACAAAGAAACCTGGCAGGCCTTAGTATGTATTTCTGGAAGTTGTCGTGTTCTCAATGATAATGGCTTCAAACAGGAAGAATTCATACTAGATACGCCTCAAAAATGTTTAGTCTTAGCACCAGAGGATTGGCACGTAATGGACCAATTTTCTAGTGATGCTATTCTATTGGTTTTGGCCAATCAGTTTTATGACAAAGAAGACTACATTTACGAACCCTACCCTCAATCGACCATTACAACCGTATGATTATCCCCTTTTTAAGCCTTCAAAATACCAATAAGCCTTATCATGATGATTTAAAAAGGATTTTCTCGGAAAAACTTGAAAAAGGTTGGTTTATCTTAGGTCAAGAATTAGTTGAGTTTGAAAATCGTTTTGCTTCTTATTGTGAAACCAATTTCTGCCTAGGTGTAGCCAATGGATTAGATGCTCTCACGATTATCCTCAAGGCCTGTAAATATCCTCCTCAGGCTGAAGTTATTGTACCAGCTAATACTTACATCGCAACTATTTTAGCTATCATCAATGCTGGACTAAAACCCATATTAGTCGAACCTTCACTAGATACCTATCTGATTGATCCTAATCAAATAGAACAAGTAATCACAACACATACAAAAGCAATCATGCTTACACACTTGTATGGCAAATGTTGTGAGATGACTGCTATTCATGCTATTGCCGAAAAACATCAACTTCAAATCTTTGAAGATGCAGCGCAAGCTCATGGAGCTACCTATTTAGGCGTAAAAGCTGGTAACTTAGGAGATGCAGCTGGCTTTAGTTTTTATCCTTCTAAAAATCTCGGAGCATTAGGTGATGGTGGTGCTATTACTTGCAATAGTGAGTCACTTGCCAACGAATATCGACAACTTCGAAATTATGGTTCATCTCAAAAGTATGTCTTCGATGAAGTCGGACTCAATAGTCGTTTAGATGAAATACAAGCTGCTTTTTTATCTCTAAAACTAGAATATTTGGATGTAGAAAATCAGTATCGTCAAAAAATTGCCCGAAATTACCTAGAGCAAATTCAAAATTCTTCCATCATTCTTCCTCCATCCAATACAATCGATGAAGATGCGTGGCATTTATTTGTGATTAGAACCCCTCATAGAGATAAATTACGTTCCTATTTAGCAGAGAATGGTATCGGAACAGACATTCATTATCCCATTCCTCCACACAAACAAAAAGCGCTTTCGGAATTCAATCATTTAAGTTTTCCGATTACAGAAAAGATTCATCAAGAAGTACTCAGTATTCCATTAAACCCTACTTTGCAGGAATTAGAAGTTGAGTATATTATCGAAAAAATCAATTATTTTAACGGTTAGAGATTCTTCTTAGGAAATCTTTTTCAAAAGTTAACATCCTTTCATTTGAGATATGCTATTATCAGTTGTAATTCCTGTCTATAAAGGAGCACAATCTATTGGTTCGTTGGTGAGTAAATTACATGAAACCTTACAAGGTATTTCTTTCGAAATTGTTCTTGTAAACGATGGAAGTCCTGACAATTCCGAGGAAGTTTGTACCGCGTTGGCACTCCGATATCCACGAGTAAGCTTTATCTCTTTACGTAGAAATTTTGGAGAATTCAATGCTGTAATCTGCGGCCTTAATCATACGAAAGGACATTTTACGGTAATCATCGATGATGATTTTCAGAATCCTCCCAGTGAAATACTAAAGCTTTTGAACAAAGCTCAATCTGATAATTTAGATGTAGTTTATAGTTATTACGAAGACAAAAAACATCATTATGTTCGCAATGTTGGAAGCTGGCTCGTTAATCAAATGACAACATACCTTTTCGGCAAACCCAAAGATTTGTACTTGTCTAGTTTTAAACTCATCAAAAAGGAAGTTGTAACCGAAATTTGTAAATACACTGGCCCTTACCCTTACATCGATGCCTTAATTTTTCGAGTAACCAAAAACGTTGGTCGTGTTTTGGTCGAACACCACGCACGCACCGAAGGCCAATCCAGCTATACTGTTCAAAAATTGATTGCTTTGTTCCTTTCCATTCTTTTTGGATATTCACTTTTACCTGTTAGAATCATCCTTAGTACTGGACTTATTTTATTGGGTACTAGCTTCGTATTTCTTTTAATACAACTTCTTGGTTTTGTAGACTTTAGTGCTACTTTTCATGCCATTTGTATCTTAGGAAGTATTCAGGTAATTGGACTAGGAATCATTGGAGAATACGTTGCCAAAGACTTTTTGACCCAAAATAATCATCCACAATTTGTCATCAAATCAAAACATATCAACCATGCTGAATAGTAGCCACGAAGAATACAAAATGATGTTTGAGGTAGAAGAAAAACTATGGTGGTATCAAACGCTACATCAAAGGGTTTTGGAAGGTATTGTTGAAAATTTTGGGCAAAATAAAGAAATTCAAATATTGGATGTTGGTGCTGGTACAGGAGGTTTATTAACTTTTCTTCAACGACTAGGATATACTAACATTCAAGGTATAGATTATTCTGAATCGTCGCTGAGTTTTTGTCAACAGCGTGGATTAAAAGTTCAGAAGATGAATGCAGCCGAAATAGGCAATCATTTTCCCAATGAATCTTTCGATGTAATCATTTGTAATGATGTTGTATATTGTCTTGAATCAGAGGCTATTAAAAGCACTCTAGCTGGTATTGCAAAGTTACTTCGTCCTAAAGGTGTTTTTTTAACCAATAACAATGCCTTTAATATGTTTTTTGGCACTCATGATATTGCAGTAGGTGGCAAACACCGTTTTACCAAATCGACTTATGCGCAGTATTTGCCAACTACGTTGACTATAGAAAAGCATACTTATTGGCCTTTTTTCTTATCTCCACTTATTTTGGCGGTACGTCAGTTACAACAACTACAACTTAAATTAAATTTGATTGATAGAACACAAATTGTTTCGGATGTATCTCTTCCCAATGCAGGCATCAATCAATTTTTTTATCAGTGTTCGAGGATAGAGCGAAAGCTATTTAGTTCAACGCCATTTGGTAGCTCCGTTTTCCTGACTATCAAGAAGTAACTATTTTTTCAAAAGGTATTTATCAAAAATCCGCCTTTTTTTAGACAATACTCTTTAATTGCCGTAGAGTCACCATAAGCATTTTCTTGAAAGGAAAGCATTGAGTTATAGTGTCCAATAAAAGGTTTTTCAATCGTAGTTTGCGGAGTATTCGATGACATTCCTTGTACTACAAAACTTCTGACAGACTGTAATCCACCTAACAACAAATAACATGACAGTATATACGCTCCGACACGGCGTTTTTTCCACCCCTTCATCACCCAAATGCATATACCTGTGGACATAATGGTGTAGGCAGGAATTACTCCTCTTACATTGAGGTCATTATACAGCCCAATCCTATAAATCCCCAAGATTATAATAAAGCACATACTTCCATAAATCAATGGACTCCACTCAAATAACTCTGTTCGGATAAAACAATACCAAATACCAACGTTTGCCAGCACATATATGGCGTAATATACGATCCACAAAGAAGTTCCAGTCTGCCAAATAAATCCAGTATTGCCACTATTGACCCCCTCGGTGCTGATAAAGTAAATCATAAGAGGTAGGAAAGCCATCACTAAGCTCGTCATCCCCAATAATTCAGGAAGTTTTTCTTGCTGGAAAAGTGTTGGAAAGTCTTTTAAGAATAATATCAATACAAAAGGGAATAGACCAATACTCGCTAAAGGACTCCAATACATAGTTGACAGTAGCATTAACAAAAGTTCTAGTCGATTAACTTTTTTGCTTACAAATGCCTCCAGAACGAAACAAGCTCCTAATACTGCTGGCAAAGTATGTTGAGGAGCCCAAGCCCAATTATCTTCAAATTTGGACAGTACAAGATAAAAGTCATTGATAAGAATAAAATAATGTGGAAAAACCTCTCGATGCCAGCCAATCAAATCAATCAGCGCATATATAATCCAAGCGTTAGGAAATATAATAACCAGTATAACCAATAAGCCTCCATTTTTTTCACGAAGGTGCTGATCCACAATAACACAAAAAATAAACCTATGACACTCCATCCTAACGCAAAATAACGAGCACTCTCCAAAGAAAACCATTTTGCGAGTTGCGCCACAGGCAGATAATATCCTAGGTAATAGCACATGTGTACTTTGTAGTGAGTATAGTACAAAGGCCAGTCATGCTGAATCAAGTCATGATACTTGAAATTATTCGCAATAAAGTCTGATTCTTGTCTTTTAAATTCACCTATTCCCAAAAGTACATTCACGCCTATTGCCAAGGCTAGCATTCCAAAAATATGTACCCAACCACGATATTGAGAAGACACTTCCCGAACGCTGTTAGCCGCATCTTTTTTGCATACCAAAAGAAGTACGCAATTATCAAGATACTGGCACTCAGCCCCACAGCAAGGTTGACCCACGTTAGTAAAAACAAGATAGATGGAATAAGAAGATAAATAAGAGAAGCGTACTTTAAGGTTCGAATCAAGTTCATAATCAGGTAAATGAGGCAAATAAAAGGGCCTTTTCGGCCCTTTCAACTTTATAATAATACTATTTCGTCGGCGTTGGCTACCTCAAAATTTTGGGTTTTGAGATTTTGCGCTATCACTACAGAAGATTCTCTGGCTCTTGCTATTGCTATCACGTGAGTTGATTGATCTAGAATTTCAAAAACCTCTCCTCTTTCAAATTCTCCATCAACTGCGGTAATCCCAACCGCCAGTAAACTTTTTCGTTTGTTGAGCGCCTCCACTGCGCCAGCGTCTACCACAACATTACCAGCAATAATACTTCCGCTACCGAGCCATTTCTGACGAGCAGTTAAGCTGGCTTCCTGAGGCGCAAATACTGTTCCTATATTTTCGGCAACTGCCTCGATAATGCCATCAGGCTTGTTCATACCAAAAATTACCACTTTAATTCCCATTCGGGTAGCCAAGCGTGTATAATTCAGTTTGGAAACCATGCCGCCCAATCCTAAAGCTGATTTATCGGTATCTACAAACCCTAAGATTTTCTCATCAATTTGTTCTACAAAAGGAATAATCTGTTTTTGGTCATCGAGCAAGCCTCCTACAGATGTACAAAGCAACAAGGCTGATGCTCCAAATCCCGTAGCAATTAGTGTAGCCAATTCATCATTATCCGAAAACTTCAACTCTAAATTACTTACTACGTCATTTTCATTGGCAATCGGAATAATGCCGTTATCCCACAACTCTTGGTAGGTTTCTTTCAGTTGCAAAAACTGATTGCGATTAGCAAAGTGTTGTCGCTCGCAAAGGCTTTGAGCAATTGCAATGTCATATTGAGAAAAATAATTGGTGTATTTGGCCAACAATAAAGGGTTACCGATCGCTGCCGCAGCTTTACGCTCGGTGATTGTTCCTTTGTATTCTTTGATAAAGCCTTTTCCCGCTCCTACTGCACCCGACGATACCAATACGATATGATAATCCTGATGAAGAATTGCTACTTGTCGAGCAATTTCTTGCAAAACAGCCTCGTTCAATTCTCCACTTTTATGCGTAATGGAGGCCGTTCCAAATTTGATAACTAAAACTGGTTTTGACATTTTATATAAATTCTATCATACTGGGGTTAACAGAACAATGTGTTCTTACAATAACTGTTGAAAGTTATACCACAAAGATAGAGGAATGAAAAAACAAAAGAATGATAAGCATTGATTTTCATATCAATCAACTCATAATCCTTCTTCTTGATTTGGATCAAAATAAATACTAGGAGTATCAGGAACAAAACTTCTAGGTTGCTGAATTGCTTTACGTAATAAGATTAAATAATCTTCACGAGGAATTTCGATAGCACCATATCTTTTCACATTGTCATTAATAAACTGTGTATCGAGTAACTCATATTGCTGTTTTCGCAGATTTTCGATTAAATAATGAAAAGCCACTTTCGAAGAATTAGGTTCTAAATAAAACATAGATTCGCCAAAATATACCCCTCCTATTGCCACACCGTAGAGTCCTCCCACAAGTCTGTCACCTACATAAGCCTCTACAGAATGAGCCATGCCCATTTGATGCAAATCACAATAGGCTTGTATTATTTCCTCCGAAATCCATGTTTCAGGCTCGCCATTTCGGGGCAATGCACAATGTCGCATCACCGCTTCAAAATCTCGGTTGATATGAATATCAAACAAATTTTTATTCAATATTGGTCGTAAAGACTTTGCGGGTTTATAGGTGTCGATAGGAATAATGGCACGTGGGTCTGGCGAATACCAATACAAAGAGCCATCGGTATCGGCCATTGGGAATATACCATTCATGTATCCATACATCAAATCTTCCGCTGTTAATTCATCCATTTTTAATATCTATCAATTGGCAATTCTACGTTTTATTAGGGCCAAAGAAATGTCTAAATATCTAAAATTCTTCCGCTCTGTCACTCAAATGCTTCAAGTTTATTGGTGCCTCTCCAATCAATTTTAGGGAATTATTAGCAAATTTCCAAACGCAGCCTCATTAAGCTATTATTGGGCATGATTAAGTATAAATACTCCCAAAAAACATTTAATAAGTCCAATAAATGAAACATTATAGCGATATATGATGTTAAATTTTCAAACTATTAAAAAAAACCTTGCATCTTACATTTTGTTTTGGTAAACTTTGCACGATTTTTAGTTTTAATACTTACAAAAAACAACAGGTCGTCTTAAATTAAGTAAAAAAACACTTGTGCTTTCAAGCAATTTTCACACAACCTTACAATACCATAGTGAAAAACCTTTTTTTACATATCATCGTTGAGCCTACTGCGTTACCACGCAGGCGACCATTCTTTTTTAGGGTTTGACCCTAACTCTTCCTTTGCTTGCCTATGTGGCAGGTTATCTCATTATCTAATTTATTTTCTGTTTTTATCGAATTAACTCCTTGAACCGTAGCAGGTTAACGCTATCGCTATCATTCAATGAATCAATATAAAGTTCAGGTCGCATCCGCTGAACACTTACATCTGGCTGAGGCTATTTGCCTTGAAATGGAAGAATCCGCTAAAGCACGCGGAACAGGAATCGCTAAGCGTTCTCCACAATATTTACGTGATAAAATCAACGAAGGAAAGGCTATCATCGCTATCGATGATAACGGTGCTTTTGTTGGCTTTTGCTATATCGAAACTTGGGAGCACGGTAAATTCGTAGCTAACTCAGGTTTGATTGTAAAGCCCGAATGGCGTAAATACGGTGTTGCAAAGGCTGTAAAAGCTAAAGCATTTGAGCTATCTCGTAGCAAGTATCCTGATGCCAAAATCATTGGTATTACTACCTCGTTGGCAGTAATGAAAATTAATTCAGAATTGGGTTATGAGCCTACCACTTTCAGCGAACTACCTGTTGACGATGCCTTCTGGAAAGGTTGTCAGTCATGTGTCAACTATGATGTACTTTCACGTACCGACCGCAAGCACTGCTTGTGTACAGGGATGATTTTTGACCCAGAGTGGGAGAAAAAAGCCAAACAACGTGAAGCTGAAACCCTTGTTACAAGTGAATCTGAGCCTGCACGTGGCAATTGGGACTTCTTGAAAGATGTAAAAGTACTTGAACGTTTACTTTCTATTAAAGAAAAAATGTTCTTGAAAATGGCAGAAAGAAGCAAAGAGCGTAAGTTAAGAAGAGGTATTGCCTAATAAAAAGCCAAAATCAAGCATTAATTGAAGTGTATCTTGATCATATAAACAACCAGAAAGTAAGGTACTGTTAAGCCATTCTTTCGAAATAAAAAAATGAGTAAACCAAAAGTATTATTAGCATTTTCAGGAGGCCTTGATACCTCTTTTTGCGTGAAATATCTTTCAGAAGACCGTGGCTATGAAGTACATTCTGCCTTGGTAAACACAGGAGGTTTTTCGGCAGAAGAATTGAAAGACATTGAAGAAAAAGCCTACGGATTGGGCGTGGTATCACACGTAACATTGGATGTAGTTGAAAAATACTACAACGATTGTATTCGCTATATGGTATTTGGTAATGTATTGAAAAACAATACCTATCCATTATCAGTATCTGCCGAACGTGTTTTCCAAGCTACTGCCGTGGCAGAGTATGCTAACCAAATTGGTGCTAAAGCCATTGCTCACGGAAGCACAGGAGCAGGCAACGACCAAGTACGTTTTGACGTTGTATTCAGAATTTTATCTCCAGAGGTAGAAATCATCACTCCTATTCGTGATCTTAAATTGTCGCGCGAAGCCGAAATCGAATACCTTAAAGAAAAAGGCGTGGTAAGAGAATGGCATAAAGCGGCTTACTCAATCAACAAAGGATTGTGGGGAACATCAGTTGGAGGGAAAGAAACACTTACTTCTAATGGATATTTGCCAGAAGAAGCTTGGCCAACACAAGTGACTAAGTCAGGCGAAGAAACAGTAAAATTACATTTCGAAAAAGGTGAATTAGTAGGTCTTAATGGTGAAGCTTTATCACCAGTTGACGCCATAGTTAAGCTTAATGAAATTGCAGCACCTTATGGTATTGGTCGTGATATCCACGTGGGAGATACAATCATTGGTATTAAAGGTCGTGTAGGTTTTGAGGCAGCAGCACCATTGTTGATTATCAAGGCTCACCACTTGCTTGAAAAACATACATTAACGAAACAACAACTTTACTGGAAACAAAACATTGCTGAAATGTATGGCACTATGCTACACGAAGGACAATTCTTGGAACCAGTAATGCGTAACTTCGAAACTTTCTTGGCAGATACCCAAGATAATGTATCGGGTATTGTAGAAATTCATTTGGCGCCATACCGCTATTTTGTAGTAGGTATCGAATCACAGTATGACCTTATGTCATCTGTATTTGGTTCTTATGGTGAAATGAACAATGCTTGGTCGGGAGATGATGTCCGAGGATTCTCTAAAATTGTGTCGAATCAAACAATGATTCACCGTAAAGTTACAGACTTAGCCCAACAGCAATAAGAATATTTGTTTTACTTCATGCGACAAATTTTCGTGTTTAGCTTGGGCTACACACGAAAATTTGTCGCATTTTTTATCATATAAAAAACATGATTAAAGTAGGAATTATCGGTGGTGCAGGATATACAGGTGGAGAGTTACTCAGAATTTTAATCAATCACCCAGAAGTAGAAATTACCTTTGTCAACTCAAAGTCACAAGCTGGAAAACCTGTTTATGCTACGCACACAGATTTGTTGGGCGATACCGAATTGGTATTTACAGACGAATTGCATACTAATATCGATGTAGCATTCCTTTGCTCAGGACATGGCGAGTCGAAAAAGTTTTTGGAAGCTAATCCTGCCTTTAAGGAAATTAGCATTATCGACCTAAGTACAGACTACCGTGACCAATCTGAAGGGTTTGTTTATGGTTTGGCAGAATTACAAAGAGACAAAATTAAAGCCGCCAAGCATATCGCTAACCCTGGATGCTTTGCGACTTCTATCGAATTAGCCTTATTGCCATTGGCTTCGGCAGGATTGATTCAAGATGCTATTCATATTTCGGCAGTAACTGGCTCTACGGGTGCAGGCCAGTCGTTATCAGCCACAAGTCACTTCTCTTGGCGAAATAACAATATTTCTATTTACAAGGCTTTTACCCATCAGCACTTGACAGAAATTGGCATGACGCTCAATGAACTTCAAGCTGATTTTGATCAGCCTATCAATTTTATTCCGTACCGTGGTAACTTTACAAGAGGCATCATGGCAAACGTTTATACAAAGTTTGATGGTACTTTAGCGGAAGCGAAAGAATTATATAAAAACTACTATGCCAATCATCCTTTCACTACAGTAAGCGATACTGCAATAGATGTAAAACAAGTAGTAAATACCAATAAGTGCCTGATTCATTTAGAATTACACAATAGCAACTTGTTAATTTCTAGTATCATCGACAACCTTACCAAAGGAGCATCAGGTCAGGCAGTACAAAATATGAATCTAATTTTTGGGTTACCAGAACGAACTGGTTTGGGGTTAAAAAGTGTTGGTTTTTAATATTATGCTTTACTCCGAGTTGGAAATTCTGGTGTAGGTTATATTCAGACTGATTTATATCATCTTTCCAAGTCGAGTGAATGCTTAATTTTGAATTTGGAGGTGACTCATCAAAAATTTCAACGATTGAGTCACATTCTCTTTACCAACAATTTAAATAATCACTCTCTCAAAAATGAAAAAGCTAGTACTATTATTAGGACTGATTTTACCAACCCTGTGCATCGCTCAAGAAAAACAACCATATAGTCGCAAAGGACAAGGATTTGTTTATTGGGGATACAATCGCTCCACTTATACTAAATCTGACATTACGTTTATTGGTCAAGGATACAACTTTACTTTACATGATGTAGTAGCAAAAGATGCGCCTTCACCACTTGGTCGCGAATATTATGACCCAGCGCTTTTCTCAATTCCTCAATTCAATATTCGTGGGGGATATTTCTTTAGCGACCACTGGGCAGTATCTATCGGTTGGGACCACATGAAATATGTGATGGTCAACGACCAACAGAGCACTATTTCAGGAACTATTTCGGCACAGGTATCTAATCCAGCCATTACCGTAAATCCTGCCTACGTAGGCACTTTTGACCATAAGCCTATCACTGTTAACTCAAAAGATTTTTTAACCTTTGAGCATACCGATGGCTTCAACTTTGCCAGTGTTGACTTAGACCGTTATGACAGACTATGGAAGGCAAAAAATGGCGTTCAAGGGCTAGACTGGATTGTAGGTGGTAGCGTAGGAGCCTTTGTTCCAAGAAGTGACGTTCGCTTATTTACAGTAGGCAAAAACAATTACTGGAATGTTGCTGGTTATGGATTTGCATTAAAAGCAGGCTTACAATTTGATATCACCAAGCACGTTTTCTTACGCAACGATATCAAAGGAGGTTTTTCTCGTCTAAACGATATTAGAACCACAGGACGTGATGGCGATTATGCTAAGCAAAGCATTTGGTATTTAGAAGATTATTTTGTTTTAGGCTTCACTATTGGCAAAATGAAGAAGTAGTAAAAATAGACCCAGTCTATTCTCTTCTTTACTTTTGGGAGCCATTTTCACTATCTCAAAACTCACAAAGAAATGAATCTATTCAATGTTTATCCACTATATGATATCGAGCCTGTAAAAGCAAAAGGCAGTTATTTATGGGATAAAAATGGTCAAGAATATCTTGATTTATACGGAGGTCACGCCGTGATTTCTATTGGTCACTCGCACCCGTACTATGTTGAGAAACTTACAACTCAATTGAATAATATCGGTTTTTACTCTAATTCTGTAAAAATTCCTATTCAAGAAGAATTAGCGACTAAATTAGGTGAACTATCTGGTTACGAAGATTATGCACTATTCTTATGTAACTCAGGTGCTGAGGCTAATGAGAATGCGCTGAAAACGGCTTCTTTTTTTAATGGTCGTAAAAAAGTAGTTGCATTCACCAAAGCATTCCACGGACGTACTGCTGGTGCTGTAGCTGTAACAGACAACAAGGCAATTGTCGCTCCAGTTAATTATTCTGAGCATGTGACTTTCTTACCATTTAATGACATTGAAGCGTTAGAGCAAGGTGTAACAGAAGAAACTTGTGCAGTTATCGTTGAAGGTATTCAAGGAGTTGGAGGTATTCAGGTAGCATCAGAGGCTTTTTTAAAAGCTGCTAGAGCGATTTGTGATAAGACTGGCGCTGCTTTAATTCTTGATTCAGTACAATGTGGCTACGGTCGCTCGGGTAAATTTTTCTCACATCAATATGCTGATGTGCACCCTGACCTTATCACTACGGCAAAAGGAATGGGTAATGGATTTCCTATTGGTGGCGTGTTGATTTCTCCGAAGTTTCAAGCAAAATTTGGGATGTTGGGTACAACCTTCGGCGGCAACCATCTGGCTTGTGCGGCAGGAGTTGCTGTTTTGGACGTTATGAAACAAGAAAATCTAATTGAAAATGCGTCAAAGATGGGCGATTATTTAATGAGTAATCTCCAACAAATTCAAGGGATCAAGGAGCTTAGAGGTAGAGGACTAATGATTGGTATTGAATTTGAGCAACCTGTAGATGAAATCAGGGATACGCTTTTATTTAAACACCACATATTCTGTGGCTATGCAGGAAAACACACTTTACGTTTATTACCAAGCTTAGCTTTGGGACAAACCGAGTGTGATAGATTTTTAGAAGCACTTCAAAGCGTTCTAAAATAGATATACAGTTACTGGAAGTGAGTAGTATAAGCTACTTGCTTCCTGTTTGAACAGGCTCTTCTTCGGAAATAATCTTATCGATAATATTCTTCCACATTTTCTCCTCTTTTTGTGATTTATTCACCAGTAATTCACGTTTTGAACTTTCTTCCCAAACGCGCTTGAGTCGTAAATACGTCAGATTATTAATTATATTTTCATTCCGCCAGAGTTCTATTTCTTGTTCTTCATCTTTGGAGGCTCGACCTTCAAAGTGTTTGACTAAAAGTATATATTTGACTCTTAACATGTAGTGCGGGATAGTCGAAGCCAAAAATTAGACAGAGAGAAATTACTAACTTTTACAACTAGCTATCTTAAGGAGTTTAATAAATAAGTTCTATAAAATAATGATACCTGTGTGTAGATGGCGACTACACGTTTCATTATAAAAGACTGAAAAACAGTTCAGAAGTAACATTATAAACTAAAATTAATTCATAATTATTTTATTATTCTTTAGTTAATCTGACATAAATCAGCATAAAACCCCAGATGTGCAATATTTAATCAATCTATCAAACAAAACTTTGACAATCAAACGATTAAGTTTTGCGTATTATTCAGGTAAAGCTAAGTATTTTTCAAATAGTTTAGGTAGGAAAATTGAACAAAAAAAAGAAAAACTCTTCTATCTTATTTAAGATGCCATACAGCTATTTTGATATTACAAAGTATTATGATTATTTTGCGGTTCTTTTGTGCAGAATATTGTATCTCGTAATTGGTGAAGAACAACTGTCCCTTTTTACCACCAGCCTACGAGTCTCGTTTCACCCATTAAAGCATAACGTTTTAAAGTACTAAATATGGCATTAATTACCAAAATCAGAGAAAAATCGGGAATTGCAGCGGCAGCCATTGCCGTGAGTTTAATTCTATTCCTATTAGGAAGCGACATTTTCCAAGGCAAGTCTCGCTTCTTCGGTGGGAGTAGCGACGAGGTAGGGGAAATCGCTGGAGAGTCTATCAAATTTCAAGATTTTCAGAAAAAAGTAGAAGAGGCATCTCAAGCCTATTCAGCTCAAACAGGTCGTGGACCAAGCGAGCAAGAGTTAGCGATGATGCGTGAGCAAGTATGGAACCAATACCTTTTGGATTTTGCTTACGGTAAAGAATATGAAGCGCTTGGACTTTCTGTTTCTCCTGAAGAACTAGTTGATATGGTTCAAGGAAACAACATTCACCCTTCAGTTAGACAACAGTTTACTAACCCACAAACTGGTCAGTTTGACAAAAACTACGTTATTCAGTTTCTTAAAAACTTGAAGTCTATGCCAGCTGCTCAGCAACAAGCATGGGCTAACTTTGAGAAATCATTGAGTCAAGACCGTTTGAGATCAAAGTATGAAAGCTTATTGAGATTATCGACTTACACAACAAACATCGAAGCTCAAAAAGATTACCAAGCTCAAACAGCTAAAGCTGATGTTCAGTACTTGTACGTTCCTTTCTACTCTATCGCTGACTCTACAGTAAAAGTGACAGATAGCCAATTGGAAGAATACTTAGCAAAACACAAAGATTTGTTCAAAGGAGAAAACACTCGTTCTATTCAATATGTAACGTTCCCTGTGATTCCTTCAAAACAAGATACTGCTTCTTTCTACAACGATATCAAGCGTTTGGCTAAGGATTTGGCAGTGGCTAAAAATGACTCTGCTTTTGCTATGATGAACTCAGATGTTAAGACTCCATATTTGGTTTCATTAGCAGAAGTTCCAGCAGCAGTAAAAACACAGTTAGGTTCAATGATTGCAGGTGGTATCTACGGTCCATTCAAAGAAAATAACGTTTACTCTATCTACAAATATGGTGGTATCCAAAAAGATTCTTTGTTTACAGTACGTGCTAGCCATATTTTGATTCGTCCAGAAAATACAAGCGACTCGTCAAAAGCAGCAGCTCGTAAACGTGCAGAAGGTATCATGGCGCAAATCAAAGGTGGTGCCAACTTTGAAGCACTTGCTCGTTTGAATGGTATGGATGGTACTGCTCAACAAGGTGGAGACTTAGGTTTCTTCAAAAACAACGGTTCAATGGTAAAACCATTCGAAAAAGCTGTATTTGGATTTAGCGGTGCTGGTTTGATTCCTGGTTTGATTGAAACTGACTTTGGTTTCCATATTGTAAAAGTAACTGAGCCAAAATCAAATACTCGTTACAAATTGGCCGCTATCAACCGTACTATCGCTCCTAGTCAAGCTACGATGGATGAAGTTTTGCGTAAGGCAGATAACTTTGCGGCAGCAAACACAAGTGCTGAAGCATTTGACGCAGCTGTGAAGAAAGATAAAAACATCTTGATGCTTCGTGCTGAAAGAATGTTGGAAGGTTCTAGCAATGTAAACAACTTGACTAATGCTCGTGACATTGTTCGTTGGGCATTCAATGATGACACTAAAGTTGGAACAGTTTCGGATGTATTCCAAAACGACAACCAATATATTGTTGCTATTTTGACAGGTAAAACTTCAAAAGACGAAGTGAAAGTTGCAGACTATCGTGACGAATTAACAGCACGTGTTAGAGCTGAATTGAAAGCTGAACAAATTATCAACAAATTGGGTGGTATTTCAGGAAGCTTGGAGCAAGTAGCACAAAAATATGGCGCTGGTGCTTTAGTTGAAACTGCTACTGATATTACATTGGCTCAAGGCGTATTGTCAAGCGCTGGTGCAGATCCAACTGCATTAGGTAAAGCATTCGGTTTGAAAGTTGGTCAAAAATCAAAGCCATTCAAAGGTGAACAAGGTGTATTTATCGTTCAAGCGGTTAAATCAACTCCTGCACCAGCAATCGCTGACTTGACTATGTACAAAAACTCTGCTCGTATGATGGCTACTCAAAGAGCTTCTTTCTATATCAACGAGGCAATCAAAGAAAATGCTAAAGTTGTAGATAACAGAGCAAGATTCTATTAGGATTTTTTCTTTTGAAAATACATTGAAAAGCACCTCAAACGAGGTGCTTTTCTTGTTTTATTAGTAGCTTTGCAAGAAAATCGCCTTGGCATCGTTAAGGAAAATATGAAAAACAAAATCATTCAATTTGCACTCGCATTAGGCTTCATTATCGGCCTCAACATACTAGCTAACTATTATTTCTTTCGACTCGACCTTACAGAGGAAGGACGATATACCATTGCACCTGCCACAAGAAATTTACTCGAAAATCTTGATGGAGATATTAATATCAAAGTATATCTCACTGGCAATGATATTCCTGCGGGATTTAAGCGTTTGGAAAGTGCTGTAAAAGAAACCCTAGATGAATTTAAAATTTATGGAGGGACACATATAAACTATCGCTTTGTTGACCTAAATGCTGAAATAAAGGACACCAAATTGCGTAACCAGAAAATTCTGGAACTTGCCCAGAAAGGGATTCCTCCAACCAACGTTGTCAATTCTGAAGATGGAAAACGTACTCAAACATTACTTTTGCCAGGTGCTATTATTACTTATCAAGACAAAGAAATAGCAACACTTTTGTTGAAGGGGAACAAAATGTCCTCTCCTCAGGAGATTCTCAATCAGTCTTATGAAGGTGTTGAATATCAATTAGCTTCTGCTATCAAGGCTTTGACTTTACAGGAAAAGAAAAAAATTGGTTTCTTTACCAACTACACATCTTTGCCTGCGGTCAACCAATTGAGCATGATTGGAGCATTAAAGAAGTTTTACGACCTCTACCCTGTCGACCTACGTAATTCTCCAACCTTGGATGGACTTGATGCAATCTGCGTCTTGAAACCAGACCAAGCTTTTAACGAAGAAGATAAATACAAGATTGACCAATTTATCATGAATGGAGGAAAGGCTGTTTTCTTTGTAGATGCAGTAAAAGTAGATTCTGCAGCGCGAGAAGGTAACTTATCCACCATTAATAATCTCAACCTCGACGATTTACTTTTCAAGTATGGGATTCGTCTCAATCACAATCTGATCAAAGATGCTCAGATGTGTGCAGCTATCCCGATGGACATTGGTAATTTTGGAGATAAATCTAATATTCAGTTGGTGCCTTGGCAATACTTTCCATTGATTAATACTTTTGGAAAATCGCCTATTGTTAAAAATCTTGATGCCGTTTATACCAAGTATGTTGGTAGCCTAGATACAGTTCGTGCAGATGGTATCAACAAGACACCTCTACTTATGACTTCACAGTACACTCAGTTATTGAGTGCACCAGCAATTTTAACTTATAATTTTGCTAGTAAAGATTTAGACGCGACTCAGTACAAAGGAGGCGTTCAGACCGTTGGAATGCTATTGGAAGGCAAATTTGAGTCACTGTACAAAAATCGTATTTTACCAAGTGACCCACGTGCTGCTACTTTTAAAGCTAATAGTGCTGCCACCAAAATTGTTGTATGCTCTGATGGAGATATTCCTGTAAATGATTTTGACCAAAAGAACAACGCTCCATTGCCTTTGGGCTTCGATCGTTTTTCTGGAAATACCTTTGCCAATAGAGACTTTGTATTGAATACCTTCGACTATTTGTTGGACGATAACGGCGTTATTTCGGCTCGAAATAAGGTAATTACACTTCGTCCGCTCGACAAGTCAGCTCTTCAAAATGAACGCCAGTATTGGCAAGTCATTAACTTGGTTGTTCCAATGATAATCTTGGTTTTGATAGGACTTCTCCGTAACTATACCCGTAAGAGAAAATTCGCCTAATCCAAGTTTATTTCAAGGCTTATTCGTACTTTTGTAGCATAACTAAACATGTCTTTTGACCTTGTAAATACACATTCTTTTGAATGTTTTTTACCTAAAGACTCCAAATAAATCAATCAGCACTAATGAAATTCGTCGTATCTTCATCAGTTCTATTAAAGCAACTCTCTACGGTAAATGGCGTTATTACAAACAACCCAATTGTACCAATTTTAGAGAACTTTTTATTCCAACTCGAACACAGTCAGCTAACTGTAACAGCTTCAGATTTGCAAACAGTGATGATTACTACGCTAGAAGTAGAATCTCAAGATACTGGTGCAATTGCTGTTCCTGCACGCTTGTTACTCGATACCTTGAGAGGCTTACCAGACCAGCCTATCACTTTCAAAGTAGATACTGAGACTTTTGGAACTGAAATTATTACCGAAAATGGTCGTTACAAACTTTCAGGCGAAAACCCTATTGACTTCCCTAAGGTTCCGCAAGTAAGCAAAAGCTTATCTGTAGAAATTGGAGCTGATACATTGGGTTCGGCTATTGCAAACACCATTTTTGCCGTTTCTAGCGATGATTTACGTCCAGCTATGACAGGGGTATATGTGCAATTGAACTCACAATACACCAATTTCGTAGCAACAGACGGTCACCGTTTGATTCGTTATCGTCGTAGCGATATTCAGTCTGAGCAAGAATCAAGCATGATTATTCCTCGCAAGGCTTTGAACTTGTTAAAATCATCATTGCCTTCTGATGATACTGTTGTAACAGCTGATTTTAGCTCGTCGAATGCATTTTTTAGTTTCAATAATATCAAAATGATTTGTCGTTTGATCGACGAACGTTTTCCTGATTATGAAAATGCGATTCCTCAAAACAATCCAAATGTATTGACCATCAATCGTCAGGAGTTGTTGGGTTCATTGAAACGTATTTCGATTTACTCAAACAAAACTACGCATCAAATTCGTTTGAAATTAGGGCATAATGACTTAGTAATTTCTGCTGAAGACTTAGACTATTCGAACGAAGCCAACGAAAAATTGATGTGCGATTACGAAGGCGAACCAATGGAAATCGGTTTCAATGCAAAATTCTTAATCGAAATGTTGAACAACTTGAGTTCAAACATGATTTCAATTGAAATGTCAGCTCCTAATCGTGCAGGTCTTATCATTCCTGCAGAAACGAAGGAAAATGAAAATATTTTGATGCTAGTTATGCCAGTAATGTTGAATAGCTACGCTTAGTTATTTAGTGAATTGTGATTGAGCGAATGAGTGATCGTTTTTGATTGAATCTCACTTACTTTATCTATTGCATAGTAGCATTATTCAATAATAAAGGACATATATTGATTGTCACTTAAAGGCGTTCGAAAACTAGTTTCGAACGCCTTTTTTGATACTATACTTTAGACGCAAAGCATTGCGTCTCTACTAGTAAAATTCATATTAAAAACAATCACTCATTCTCTCAATCACCATTCACTCAATATTACACCTAAGTAAACTGATATTGCTTAAAGGGCATCTTAGTCATTCGAGTTCCAGTAAGAGTCGCTACGGCATTGGCAATAGCAGGGGCTATTGGTCCCATAGGAGGCTCTCCTACTCCTCGTGGTGCATCACCAGTAGACAAAATTGACACTTCAATGTCAGGAATATCTCGTATTTGAGCCATCTGATATTGTAAATATTGATTCGGTGTTACTTTACCATCTTCAATATTTAGTTCCTCAAACATACTAGCACTAAGCCCCATCGAAATGGCTCCCTCACATTGGGCTTTTACCCCATCTGGATTGATGACCAAGCCCGGGTCTATGACACAATAGACTTTGAGGACTTTAATAGCTCCATTTTCAAGTTTTACTTCTGCCACTTGAGCTACTGGTGTATTTACATCTGTTGCACAAGCCACACCCATTGCGTGACCTTCAGGAAGTACTTTTTGACCAAAGCCACTGATTTTCTGTACTTCTTTTAAAACACCAATAAGTCGCTGACCACGTTCATCTGGTTTGATATGTGCAATTCTAAAACTAATAGGATCTTGCTTTGCCTTTTTAGCTAGTTCATCCACAAATGATTCAATCGCAAAAGAATTGGCCATTAGTCCCAAGCCACGCCACCAGCTTGTAAAAAAAGGCAACTGACAACGCCAATATTTGACACTTGAATTAGCAATATTCTCATAATGAAATAAGCCTCCTCGCCACGCACCAAAATCAGCTCCTAAAACCGTTGGTGCAAAACTTGGCACTAAGCTCGAACCAAAGGCAACATCTCCACTAGCAATTTGATGCTCTATGGCTTCTATTTTGCCATTATTAAGCTTAGCACTCAATTTATGATGCGTTGGTGGACGCAAATATCCATTCTGAAACTCTTGCTCTCGTTCGAACAATACATGAACAGGCAACCCTATTTCTTGTGATAAAACTACCGCTTCATAAGCATGTGGGGTGTAAAGCCTACGACCAAATCCTCCTCCCATAAAGGTTGGCTGAATGTCAATATCTTCTGCTCGAATACCCGTAGCCTCTGCAATTTCATTTCTAGTATTTTTGACAGACTGTGTGCTCATTTTGACCACTACTTTTCCATCTTTATAATATGCTGCCACGCCATTAGGTTCCATCTGGGCATGCGCTCCCAAAGGCGTATGGAATTCTAATTTTATATTTCCTTCATTGTCTTCAAGACCCGTCACATCTCCATTTTCCTGTACAACAGTAAGATCGCCTTTACCAATTTGTACCGTATCATTTACCTCTTTTTGTTGAAGCAAGGGCGTAGGACTAGTCCAAGCAATTTGGAGTTTCTCTTTTGCCATTAATGCCTCGTATCGACTTTTTGCCAATACAGCCACAAACTCAGGTTGCTCAACCACTCTGATTACTCCTAATGATTTTGAGGCTTCCTGAGCATTTACGACACCTCTAACAGCACCAAAATAGGGAGAACGTACCACAGCAGCATATACCATACCGGGAAAAGTAGCATCTATCCCAAAAATAGGTTCCGCTTTTACCTTTGCTACCAAATCTACTCTTGGCAATGCCTTCCCGATTACTTGGTACTTTTCAGGCTTTTTCAGTGTAGGCTCTGTATCTGGCAATGACCATTCTGAAGTTTGCGCAACGATCTGCGCATAAGACAGCTTTTTGCCTTGACCTATTACGTAGCCATTCTGAGCACTAAGGTTCGAGAGCGATATTCCCAATAAAGTAACTGCACGCTCGCGCAGCATTTCGCGCATCGAAGCAGCAAGCATCGACAATTGTGAAAAAGTACTCGAAATAGAGTCGCTCCCGCCAGTCGTATTGGGGTCTATAGGTCCATGTGAAGTTGCACTATGAACCACCTTGATTTGATTTATAGAAACTTCCAACTCCTCAGCTACAATCTGTGCCAAGGCCGAAAACACTCCTTGTCCCATCTCGATTTTAGGAGAATGAAACAAAATGGTATTATCTTTTTGTACCTCAAACCAATATTGAGGCTCGGTGTCGGTACTAAATTGCACTAAAGTGCCCTTATCTGCCTGTTCTACAAAGAAACCTCGAATAGCTTTTTTACCTATCCAACCCAAACCTAAGGCAAGTCCTAGACCTGCTCCTGTTTTTATCAAAAAATTTCTTCTCGTTGCTTTCCACATGGTCTCTTAGCTTTTTTGATTTAATTGAGCAGCTTTATGAATAGCCTTTCGCATACGATAATATGTACCACAACGACAAATATTAGTGATATTATCGTCGATATCGGTATCTGTTGGATTTGGAATTCTTTGAAGCAACTCTGCCGTAGCCATCATAAATCCTGGTTGACAATAGCCGCATTGGGGCACACCTTCTTCTATCCATGCTTGCTGTACAGCATGTAATTGCCCTTTACCAAGTCCTTCGATAGTTGTTATTTGTTTATTTTGAACTTGAGAAACAGGTACTGAGCACGAGCGAATAGCATTGCCATCGAGATGGACTGTGCAGGCGCCACACAAGCCTTTTCCACACCCAAACTTAGTTCCCTTTTGTTGAAGAGTATCTCGCAGTACCCAAAGCAATGGCATATCCTCTGGAACATCCACACTTTGGGTTTTACCATTTAAGTCAAATTTCAGAAGCATCGTAAGATTGTTGATTGTTAAAAAAAGAACAGCAAGTGACGAACAATTATGCACATTTTAGCCTAATTAATCAGTCAATAACACATCTACAAGTTAAACAATTTCGGTGCTCAGAAGTTTGACAAGCCCATGTTTTGTACAAATTTTTGCCAAGAATATTCAAATAAGGTTCGTTTGTAGCTTTTTTTAGGTACTTGAGATAAAATTCTTGCATCAGAAACTAAAAAGGTCGATTTTCACGTTAGATTAACAAACGCTTTAAATTTCATTACGATGCTCAAATCAAGATTTTTCGCGATTGTACTTACTTTATTTACAATCCACTCTTTTGCCGAAAATAACCCTACTTCTAAATCAAAGTCTGAAGGTACTACTGGTATTCAATTTTTCAGCGGTACTTTTAAGCAAGCTTTAGCTAAAGCGAAACAAGAAAAGAAATTAGTACTTGTTGACTGTTACACTACTTGGTGCGGTCCTTGTAAATATTTGAAGACTAAAGTTTTTACAGACAAAGCACTTGGTGATTTTATGAATAGCAAATTCATCAGTGTAGCAGTTGATTATGAAAGTGCAGAGGGCGAAGCTGTAGCGCAAATGTATCCAGTAGAAGGCTACCCAACTTTATTCTTTATGGATAGCAATGGAAAAGTAAAGAAAACATTACTTGGCGTGCCACAAGGAGGAGCAAAAGAAATCCTTCAAACAGCTCAAAAAGTAAAATAATATTATCCAATAACAATTGTCAAAAGTCAGCCTTCCCAAAAGAGCTGGCTTTTGTTTTTTTAGGAACCATCTTTAAGTATTTATACAACAAACATGAGTCATCCCGAATTTTGTTGTGCGAAGTAGCACCATAGCATGTTTTGGATGGCCGTTCTCAATCGATAAATCGGTGTCAAAGCATTTTGGCACCGATTTCCTGTTCTATGAGCAAATTGATTGATGATTATCTTGATAATAGATGGCCAATTCCTGATGAGTTTCATCAAGAAGTCGTAAATGAGCGTGACGATGGCTAATAGTTTGAGGGTATTTTCGAAGAACCATAACCTAGGAGATTCAATAGCTAGCTCAGTTTTGGCGAATCTAAACGCCTGTTCGATATTCCATCGGTGCATGTAGCTATGACATATTTCCCAAGCATCCTTAGCTGATTCTACAGGCAATGAGGTTAATAAATAGAGTGGTGACTG
>NZ_NJFZ01000151.1 GCF_002270355.1 Flectobacillus sp. BAB-3569
GCGACGAGACATTATCGTAATTGCCTCGGTATCTTGTATTTATGGCATGGGGAACCCAGAAGAGTACCGAAAAAGTATTTTACGAATTGGGGTAGGGGAAATTATTTCTCGAAATCAATTTTTATTTAGACTTGTCGAAATCCTTTACTCCAGAACTGAAGCCGAATTTCAAAGAGGCAATTTTCGGGTAAAAGGAGATACGGTGGATATCTATGTACCTTATGCTGATTTGGCTATCGTATTATTTTCTTCGGTGACGAAATTGAAGCTATTCAACGCATTGATCCTATTTCTGGAAAAAATTATCTGAAGAAAAATGGTGGCTATCTTTCCCGCTAACTTGTTTGTTACGGGWAGAGWYGTMTTGTATTTCGTTGATGGCTCTCATCAATACATCTCTACCCGTAACAAACAAGTTAGCGGG
>NZ_NJFZ01000057.1 GCF_002270355.1 Flectobacillus sp. BAB-3569
CAATCAGAAATTTGCTGTTCGTGCTAATAATGATCATTTGATGGTAAATAATCTCAATCAGACTTACCAGATTGTTATTGGGCAAGTGAAGCAAAACTGTCAGAAGAAACCGAACGTGCCATTCAAGATGAAGTTGAAATCAGATGGAGGCTCGTGGTTTTGTGCGTACCAGYRAAGCTTCTTTTAGAGAATTATTAGCTAAAGAAGATAGAATTGTTAGAGCTTGACAGATATTAGTTTTACCAACTCCATTGGGGCCGACAATAACGTTAATCCCCTTTTGGAAATTAATCTCAAAATTCTTCAACGATTTGAAGCCATCAACTTTTAAATTTTCAATCATAAATGTTGTCGTATTTAAATATCTATTTTTTTTGCCTTCAGAAATTACCACCTTCTAGTTATATAATTAGAATTATTTCTATAGCTCAGGAACCATTGTCCCAATATAATCAAAGTTTAGAAGTACAGTCCAACCAAAAAATAAGAAAAGAAGATTTATTTCAAATATTTTAGATTTATTAACCAAAATCAATATACGTGCTATACCATCTGTATATATACAGGCAAAACCCCAACAAAAATGCAAAACACATTCCCATTAGGGTTCATCCAAATCATTTCAATCAAACCTACTTTTCCGAACTGCACCTATCACGGTTACAATCCCCAATATAAAAACCAATCCAAACAAAATCAGATTAGTCACCTTTTGT
>NZ_NJFZ01000152.1 GCF_002270355.1 Flectobacillus sp. BAB-3569
ATGGTGTTCAGCTTTGATTTGGTCGATATTAGCCAAATTTTTTGGAGAAGAAATCGTCAGGAGGAGGAGCGGACGGTTTTCGTAAGTTCTACCGTATTCGACAAGCTTGACACGGTTAGAAACTTCAGCGACTTTTTTCTGTATCAACAAGTTGCTCGTGTTGGATATGCCATTCGCCTACCTGGAAGCCAAAATACTGCTGTGGGGTAGGAATGGCAGGGTCATACTTCACATTTTGTGGTACCTTCGGATCGGAACTGTAAATGGTTTCGCCTGCTCGTAAAGTCCATGCTTTGTCAAAAGTACTTTCGTCGGCAGTTGCTAGGGCATCACGACAATCGATCAAGTTTTTTTCAAAAACTCCACCAAGGCTTCAGTTGTATTTAGGTTTGGTAAAGTGTAGGGATTTTTTTCAAAATCTAATTCATC
>NZ_NJFZ01000153.1 GCF_002270355.1 Flectobacillus sp. BAB-3569
TCTTCGGTAGGAAGAAAGTTTTGTAAAGGAATTTCTGCCAAAATAGCGGCTGACGTAGCACCTCCTTCGATGAGTATTTCTGCTAAATGTACTTGATTCAATACTTTTTGACAACTTTAGCCATTAATTTAGCTAATTCAGCAGGCGTTATTTGGGTCGTATCCAACTGTTTTTAACAGCAATTATGACTACCTTATGTTGACTAAAGCATTGAATTATTTCGCTTTCCCAACGATTTAACGATTGGTTAAATTCTTCTGAGTCAATGGGTTGTCTGACTAATTCATGAGGTAAATAGCAAACACCACCTTTGTGTYGSKCATRRTKYYGWAWWWWKCWAYACWATYTTGAAAAGCTATCACAAAAAAAAACGCCTGCCAAAGCCCAGTCCATCCAACCAAATACGCGCGAATGCTGCACG
The DNA here is from genome assembly GCF_002270355.1 of Flectobacillus sp. BAB-3569. GTDB lineage: Bacteria > Bacteroidota > Bacteroidia > Cytophagales > Spirosomataceae > Flectobacillus > Flectobacillus roseus. The sequence goes on from NZ_NJFZ01000153.1 coordinate 422, forward strand.
ATAGCCGTTCCACACA
>NZ_NJFZ01000154.1 GCF_002270355.1 Flectobacillus sp. BAB-3569
TTGCCGATGTATCTGGTCGATTAGCCGCACAGCACCGTGAAGCGCTCAATTGGCGTGATGCCTGCGTATTGTACTTTCAACAATACTCAAAGCAGCCCATTTGTTGTCGTCAGACATGGGTACAACCAATGGTATTTGTTTGAGTCCCGATGAAAAAACGTTATATGTCAATGAAAGTATCCAGCGAAATATCTGGGCATTTGATGTGGATGCTCAGGGAAATATCAGTAACAAACGTCTTTTTACCTCATTCAAAGACGGTGGTTTGGATGGCATGAAATGTGATAAATCAGGAAAACTGTATGTAACTCGTTGGGGATTAGGTAAAATTCTTATTTTCAACTCGGACGACTGATCAAAGAAGTCACTACCAAAGGCAAGCAAACGAGTAATCTGGTATTCAGTCCAAATCAAAAAGAAGCATTCGTGACTTTACAAGACCGCAAAGGCATGGAAAAGTTTAGAATAAAATAAATAATTCTTTTAAGTAATCGTGCAGAATAAGATTTGATTTAAGTGTTTAGGGACAAGGCAACAGGCACAAGGCACAGAGTGTTTAAATGTTTTTTAGCAAAAATAGATATATTTTTGCC
>NZ_NJFZ01000155.1 GCF_002270355.1 Flectobacillus sp. BAB-3569
GTTAAAATAGCCCATATCACGGGTAAGCATTTTGAATTTGCCTTTTTCCCAATACGTAAAAGCATCTTCAACTTGGGCATTATTGCCTTTTTCGTAAATCAATACAATGGGATTACCTGCATACTTGGTGTAAGGTCCCATTAAATTTTTGGCAATTGCCAAACCGTATTTTCGATTACCTCGAATAGCGCCTTGAGCTTCTTGGTATTCTTTGGTATTCCAAGATTTGTAGTACAACCAATACTCACCATTCGGGTGTTTAATAAAAGAGGGGTTTGTGGTACTCCTTGAGAAACAATTAACCTATCAACTTGACCATCTGCAAAATCACTCAATAATACTCTGTTTGCT
>NZ_NJFZ01000156.1 GCF_002270355.1 Flectobacillus sp. BAB-3569
CTTGGCCCTATTTGTTAGAACAGTCGAAGATTGTGCAATTGTCTTTAATGCTATTAAAGGAACTGACGGAAAAGACCTCAGTACCATTGACGCTTCGTTTAGTTTTAATGGAAATAGAAAAGATTTGAAAGGTATCCGAATTGCTTATTTGAAAAAAGATTTTGACCGAAATTATCCGACCAAGGCGCAGGATTCTCTATCCTTGGTAACTTTACGCAAATATGCTTTTCCCTTTAGCAATTTTAGCGCTAGTTTTTGGAATATTTCCTCATCTAGTTTTCGATGTTTCAAATCAGGCTGTGAACGAGTTGATAAAGCTTTTTGCATAGGTACAAAAAGTCTAGAATGGCATTACTATCGTGGCTAGAACTGTATCCTCTTCGTTAGTGATTGAAAAGAAGCTTTACTTCCATAATGCAATTCAAGACGTTTTCGAAGGTTATCCAAACCAATACCATTAGCGCTTGTTTTGGGTTGTGGGT
>NZ_NJFZ01000008.1 GCF_002270355.1 Flectobacillus sp. BAB-3569
CCAAAAACTATCAGTCACCACTCTATTTATTAACCTCATTGCCTGTAGAATCAGCTAAGGATGCTTGGGAAATATGTCATAGCTACATGCACCGATGGAATATCGAACAGGCGTTTAGATTCGCCAAAACTGAGCTAGCTATTGAATCTCCTAGGTTATGGTTCTTCGAAAATACCCTCAAACTATTAGCCATCGTCACGCTCATTTACGACTTCTTGATGAAACTCATCAGGAATTGGCCATCTATTATCAAGATAATCATCAATCAATTTGCTCATAGAACAGGAAATCGGTGCCAAAATGCTTTGACACCGATTTATCGATTGAGAACGGCCATCCAAAACATGCTATGGTGCTACTTCGCACAACAAAATTCGGGATGACTCATGTTTTATCCTAAAATTCAAGATGATGCATCAGTATGGGGATATCTGCTGTTAGATTTCAGAAGTATAGCTTAATTTTTGATTGATATTTTGCGAAAAATCAAGGAATAGACTCTTGTTCCGAAATCAAAATTCCCAAATTCATAATAGCTTGAATACCTTGACTTTGGTATAAAAAGCTATAGTTTTTTCATTACCTCGATTAAGTTTTCTACTTGCTCGATATTGACAGCAGCAAAGTTGGCAATACGAAGTTGGGTAGCCTTAAAATCGCCATAACCAGAGCCAATTACCATATTATCAGAAGTTTTGACAGCATCGATAATGTCAGCAGCAGATTTTCCTACGGTATTTACTACTACTACTGTTTGCGAACGGTGTTCAGGATTTTGTACGAAAATGTCTAGGTAATCACATTTTGTAGCAAAATCGTAAAGCATTTTCGCTTTGCGCTCGGTTTCTTTACGAATTGTTTCGATACCAATTTTATTCATGTCTTCGGCTACTTTTCCTAATACATAAATCCCCACTACGTTTGGTGTTTCTGGTGTTTCGAATTTCTCGAAGTTTTTCCAAAGCGAAGGTAAAGTATGATAAGTACCGATGATACCATCGTTTTTCTTTAATGATTTAGCTTTATCGAGCATACTTTGATTGGCAACCCAGCAGCCCAAACCAGCAGGCATCCCAAATGATTTTTGTACAGAGAAAAACGCTGTATCTATCAATTCAAAGTCTAAATCAGGATATGGAGCCGACGATACCATATCTACAGCAACAAATTTATCTTTATTGCCACGTTTGAGTTTATGAATCTCAGAAGGGCGCATTTGTACACCCGAAGACGTTTCGTTGGCAGTAGTACAAATTAATTCTGAATATTGTGGTACTTCGATTTCCGCATAGTCAAATCCCTCGCCAAATGGTTTTTCGTATTTGTGAGCAAATTTGCCTAGTTCTCCTGAGAAGTCGTAAAATTTCTTTGAAAAAGAGCCATTTACCAAGTGGAAGCTTTCAAACTCTACGGTGTTTTGGATGATTCTCTCCCAAATTTCTGTGGCAGAGCCAGTAAAGAAAATGCCCGATGATTCAGGGATATTCATTAGCGTACGAAGTTGCTCTACCGTATGCTGATAAATCTTACGAAACTGAGCAGAACGGTGCGAGATAGACCCTAATTGAAGGTCAAACGCATCGCGATAGTGTTGTTCAACAGTTGGAAAAAGTTCGGCTGGACCTGGGGTAAAGTACGTTTTACGCATGAATTAATAGTTCTTTAATCTTGTTCAGTAAATAATGGAAATCTTCAAATTGGTACTTGAGTTTTTCAGGGTCGAGTTGCTGAATCAGTAAATGAGAGTTTTTTAACTTACCGTATTTCAGCTTTTTTATCTTACCTGCTTTTTCAGACTCAAAATAGGATTGTAGTAATGAGTTGAGAACTCCACTAGGGTTGGAGATATCTTCTGGTGACATATCCTTCAAAGCTTGGAATTCGGCTAGTGAACCGTCTATTATTTTAGTATATGCTTCAAAAGTTGTTTCAATCTTATCTGGCTGAGAAAGTATCCAGCTTTCCATGGCTTGTATCATAAAAAACACAAAATCTTGGTGTTGTTCTAGCTGATACTCTTTCAGACGCACCGTTTTTTGTGATTGATCCCCATCCAAATCTAATAATGCTAATTGATTTGAATGCAAGGGCATTTTGATAATAGAGGCGTATGAGCCTTTTGTATCAATTTTTATTTGAATACGGTCATCTTGAACGCCTTTGGAAAGTAGTGACTGAAAACTCTCACGAAGTTTTTCACTATTATCAAATGTATCAGCACTGGCATTACTATTTGGATGAACACCCCCTTCTACTAAAATACTGACCTCTACCATCGCGTTCCTCCAATTTGACCTCTAAGCCACATTTGTCCTGCCAAAAACTCACCTTCCCAATCAGGGAAATCTTCTTCGGATACTTTTTTTACGATAGTTTCATTACTTTCATTTTTCTCAAAAATTATTAAATCTTCTAATTCAAAAGCATTTAATAATAAGGGCGAATGTGTCGCAATAATCATTTGTGTGCCATTTTGTGCAGCGTATTTGATACCCCTTGCAACACCATTAATCATATCTGGATGTAAGCCCATTTCTGGTTCATCAAGACAAACTATACTTCCTCTTTTAGGATTATAGAAAATTGAAAGCAAAAGCAAGTATCTTAGTGTACCATCCGAAATATGTTCAATAGTAATGGCTCTATCTAAGTTTTTTTCCTTTAATGAGAGTAAGCTTTTACCAGCAATAGGAGTCGTAAAAACAAGTTCTCGGAAATTTGGATTTATCTTTTTAAACTCTTCTACCAGTTTATCAAAAGCTTTAACTGAATTTCCATTCAAATAACTCAATAGTCCTGTCAGATTTTTACCATCGCTTAAAAGGTTTTCTTCCGAATAATAAGGCGAAAGTTGTCGGATGGGGCTTTCAAAAGTAGTATCGAAATTATCGTATATTTCGATGCCTTTGAGTAATTTCTCTGTAACCTCCAAAGTAGTATCTCTCGCTAGAATATCGTAAGAGTTTCCAATTTTTCTTATTGAGAAATCAATATGGTAATCATCTTTATTAAAAGTATCGTCAAAATTACTTACAACATTTTTATCAAACTCATAGCGTAGGTAAATTATAGAAGCATCAGGATGTATAAAATTACAAGCACCAGAAAAGCCTCCCCACTTTTGCATAAATAGCTTTTCAAATTCATTCGCACTTATATAAGCTTTCAACAAACGTATCGCCTTGATGAAATTTGATTTTCCTGTTCCGTTAATTCCTACCAGAACATTGGTATCAGCATTCAATTCGATGGTTTGTTCATTGCCAAAGCTGAAGAAATTTTGAATCGTTATTTTTTTTATCATGCTTTTTAAATGGGGATAAAAAACTTGTGCCACGAAATACGTGGCACAAAGATATAAGAATACAAGATTTTAATACAACATTCTAAATTTGATGGTATTATCCAAGCCTTTTAGCTCTTCTACAATCTCGTCTGCATACTCTTTTGCTACGTCAGTGATTACATAACCGATGTTGTTGGTTGTTTTAAGATACTGACCTTTGATGTTAACATTGTATTTGGCAAAAATACCGTTGATTTTAGCCAAAATACCTGGTACGTTTTGGTGAACGTGCAACAAACGGTGTGCATCTTCCAATGCTGGTAATTGCAATTCTGGGAAGTTTACCGAACCGTAAGTGCTACCGTTGTTCATGAACTGCAACAATTTGCTTGGTACAAATTCACCGATATTTGCTTGAGCTTCTTCCGTAGAGCCACCAATGTGTGGAGTCAAAATGACTCTTGGCAAACTACGCAATTCGTTCATAAACTCCTCGTCGTTGGTTTTTGGTTCGTAAGGGAACACGTCAACAGCCGCTCCCCAAACTTTACCCGATTTCAAGGCATTTACTAAAGCTGGAATATCTACTACATGACCTCTTGAAAGGTTGATGAAGATGACATTGTCTTTCATCATAGCAAATTCTTTTTCTCCAATAATGTTTGAGTTAGTCTTACGACCATCAACGTGCATAGAGATAAAGTCAGAAATGCTCAATAGTTCTTCAAGAGTTTTACATTTTTTGGCATTACCCAAAGCCAATTTATCAACAGCATCGTAGAAGTAAACTTCCATACCCATTGCTTCGGCAATAACCGAAAGTTGAGTACCAATGCTACCATAACCTACCAAGCCGAGCTTCTTACCACGAATTTCGTAAGAGTTAGTCGCAGATTTGTCCCAAACACCTTGGTGCATTTTATTTGACTTCGTAAAAATGTCACGAGTCAACATAATCATTTCCCCAATGGCCAATTCTACCACCGAACGAGTGTTTGAATATGGTGCATTGAATACGGCGATACCACGTTTTTCACATTCAGCTAAATCGATTTGGTTGGTACCAATACAGAATGCCCCAACGGCCATCAAGCGACTAGCATTTGGATGCTCAAGCACACGTTTGGTAAGGTTGGTTTTAGAACGTAAACCTAAAATAGAAACACCTTTGATTCGCTCGATTAGTTCTTCTTCGTCCAAAGCACCCTTCAATAGTTCTACTTGAAAACCTTCATTTTTGAAAGCCGCAACAGCTTTTGGGTGAACGTTTTCTAATAATAAAACCTTGATTTTTGATTTTGGATAAGATTGTGAACGGCTCAAGCCATTGATATATAGGAATTCGTCTAATGAAGCTACAACCTCATCAGCTTTTTCTACAACTTTTTGACGCTCAACGTTTTCGATGAAAGCGAAGAACTTATTAGCCAAACCAGACTCACGAAGTTCATAGTCGGTATAGCCATCACCGATTGCATATACATCGCCTTCTAATTGAAGGGCTTGAAGTAATTTTACTTTACCTTTATCTTGAGAAAGTAAGTTGCTTTCGTCATAACCCGTGATGTTTCCTTCGGCATCGTAAGTAAATGTATTAGCAAAAACATTTTCTTCTTTTACGCCCATTGACACAGCTACAGGAACAATGAAATCCTTGAAACCACTCGACACAATGTAGATATTTTCACGATACATCGAGATAAACTCTCTGTTACGTGCAAATGAGTCGGAAATTTTACCCATCAAAAACTCAATCAAAGTATTTACATGGTCGCGGTGTGCTGGCAATAAGGCAACTCTCGCCTTCAAGGAATCAGCAAAACCAATTTCACCCAACATACCTTTGTCTGTAATCGCTTTGATTTCACCGACAATTTTTTCGCTGTCTTTGTTTCCTGCCAATGCAATGGCCGCTAATTCGTCAAGACCTTCTACCTGCGTGAAAGTGCTGTCAAAATCAATGACGAAATTTACTTGATGTTCTGCTGTTTTAGTCAACATGTTCTTACTGTATGTCGCAAGTCAGGGGTCAAAGCCTTTTCCTACGGATTTGAAACTCTAGTTATTTATATATTGGTTAACCTATTTGGTACTCGTTGCTAGTTTTTGGATAAAAAGCTTAATGCTTGATATTCCGACCAGAGGGTTTCCTCATAGCCTTTTTGCATAAATCCGCAATGTCCACCTTTTTCAGGAGCTTGAAAAAATACCTTTTCTAAGCGACTGACTTTATCGAAAGGAAAACATTCTTTCGATAAAAAGGGTCATTTTGGGCATTAATTATTAACGTGGGTATTTGGATTTTTTCAATAAAATACAGGGAACTATTTCTTTGATAATAGTCTTCTGCATCTTTAAATCCGTGAAGTTGTGAAGTGTAATAGTTGTCAAAATCACGCAGAGTGCGTATTTTTGACAAGTTTGTAGTGTTGATGTTTTCAGGAAAGTAAACAGCCTTTTCTTGGATTTTTTTGGTAAGAGTTTTATTAAAACGGCGGGTATATACCCAGTCTTGCCAACTTTCCATTTTGGAGCTACTTCCAGAAAGGTGCAAAGGTACGGAAAATGTTACAGCCTTTTTGATTTCAGGACGAAGATTTTCGCCATTTTCACCCAAATACTTCAGTGTAAGATTGCCTCCTAAGCTGAAGCCCATCAGGTATATTTCCTTATAATTTTGTGCAGCGTATTTGATTACCAAGTCTAAATCATCAGTGGCGCCGCTATGATAAAAACGAACTTGCTTGTTGATTTCTCCCGAACAGCTACGAAAATTCCAAGCCAAACAGTCAAACTGATGTTGGTTAAACAACCTGACCATGCCCGTGATATATTGTCGAGTAGAATCGCCTTCGAGACCATGGGATAAAATCAAAAGTGGACGCTGTGAATGAGTTTCGTTAGGATTTACTTTTGACCAATCCAAGTCCAAAAAATCATGGTCTGGAGTTGATAAACGCACACGCTGATAACTTATCCCATCTACTTTACGAAACAAGGAAGGATAAATGGTTTGGAAATGACCATTTGGCAGCCATAGAGGAGGCTGGTAATCAGAGTGTTTTACAACTGGCATTTTGTTTCAGAATTAACACTTGAATTTAGGAGTATTCTTTGAATAGTTGAATATTTTGGCGGAAATTCATAATTTTTTATTGAAAAAGTATTATTTGATTCTTCGAAAGAAGTTATAGCAAAAGGAGACCAAGTAAAAAGAGTAGGATTTTACGAAAAGGTCTATTGCTAAAAAAGGAAATGCGAGCTGTTCAAGAGAATAAGTCTAAATTGCTCAAGCAATTGGAAATCAAACTTGTATGCTAACAAATGTTTAGTCCTGAAAATTGTCTAACTTTGGATTTTAGAACTACTCCTTTACAAACATGAAAGCAAAATATCTTAATCCATTTACGGACTTCGGGTTCAAGAAAATCTTTGGTGAAGAAGCCAGTAAGCCACAACTTATTGACTTCCTGAACTCCCTTTTGCCCGAAAGAGACCAAATCGTAGAACTCACCTTCAAAAACAATGAGCAATTAGGCTTTACACCCTACGACCGAAAAGCCATTTATGATATCTATTGTGAAAATCAAAATGGTGAAAAGTTTATCGTTGAGTTGCAAAAAGCCAAACAGAATTATTTCAGAGAAAGAACCATTTACTATTCCACTTTCCCGATTCGAGAACAAGCAGAAAAAGGTATTTGGAACTACAATCTAAAAGCGGTGTACTGCATCGGAGTACTAGATTTCACCTTTGATGATTACGAATCTGAACCTGAAAAATCAGAAGTCGTTCATACCATCAATCTCAAAAATCAGCATGGAAAGGTCTTTTATGATAAATTGACTTATATCTATCTTGAAATGCCTAACTTCAAAAAGGAAGAGCAAGAGTTGACTACTAGACTAGATAAATGGTTGTATTTTATCAAAAATCTCGAAGACTTTCAGAACATCCCAGAGTTGTTTAAAGATGAAGTATTTACTCACGCTTTTCAAGTCGCTGAACTAGCCAAAATGGATAGGGAAGATTGGGAACGATACGAATACAGTCTTAAAGTATTTAGAGACAATAAAGCCACCTACGATTATGCTGTCGAAACAGCACGTGAGGAAGGACTCTTAAAAGGTATGCAGGAAGGGTTGAAAGAAGGTTTGAAAGAGGGAATTCAAAAAGGAATTCAAAAAGGAATTCAAAAAGGTATTCAAGAAGGATTGAAAGAGGGACAACGAAATGTTGCTCGCCAAGCTAAAATGATGGGTCTAGATACATTGAGTATTCAAAAATTAACGGGTCTTTCAGAAGAAGAAATTACGAATTTATAGTTTAAACCAAAAAGCCAAGAGAATCAGTTTTAGTACTGAAATTCTTGGCTTTTTGACATTAATACGTTGACTCAATCTTACATTCCCACTTTTGGCAATATAGGTAAACTCTCGTTACCATCTTCGCCCACAGCTTGTACAGCAAAGAAATAATGGTCTTTTGAGTAAGGAATATTAATGCCATTTTTAGTGGTAAAAATTTTCTTTTGCCAGAAAGGCTGATAGGTCTCACGTACTAATACATAATATCCTTTTACCTTACCTGATTTTGGTGTTTGCCAAAATAACGTAGTACTGTTGGTCAATGATTTGGTATCAATGGTAACATTCTGAGGTGTGGCTGGAGCTTTTGCTAGGTTAGCCAACGTTGCTAAATTCATAGCCGTATTTTTTCTTAAATACTCAAAATCCATAAACTCTGGTAAATCGCCATATTGAGTACCTTTTTCAGTGCGTAAATCTTGGTGCTGATGATCAAAGTTTTCGTTCATTTCAGTGACACGAACTGCTGCAAAACCACGATTTACAAATGGTGTATGGTCGCCACCTCGTAAAAAACGGTCGTTGCGATATACCATTACTACCTCCAAATTATCGACATATCTTTCTCCAATTTCCTTCGCATAACGTGCTAACTGACGAGCTTTTCCATCGTTTTCTTGTCCCATATTGCGAATACCTGTTGCTTTTTTGTCAAGTTCAAAAGCAGGAATTCCTTCGCTAAAAATACGAACACGAGTATTGTCGATAATTCTAGTCTCATTGCTATTATTCGAACCCACAATATCATTGTTCATAATGGCCTCGATATTCCATTTTTCGTTGACCGCTTTTTGTGCTAAATAATCAGCGCCAAGAAGTCCTTGTTCTTCACCACTCACTACCAAGAAAATTACCGTAGCAGGAAATTGTGCTTTGGCCATCACACGAGCTAGTTCAATCACTGTAGCTGTTCCTGAACCGTCGTCGTTGGCTCCTGGGGCGGTAGCTTCTCGATTCATGACATTGGTTACACGGCTATCAATATGCCCCGAAACGATAAAAATACGGTCGTCGTTCGGGTCTGTTCCTTTCAAAATTCCCATGACGTTGCCCATATCTTGGTCTTTGTCGACACGTTTGCCATCTGGTTTGAGCACCCACGAATCAATCATGGCTGTCATGCGACCACCTGATTGTTTGGCGTATTCTTGGAATCGGCTTAATACCCAACGTCTTGCAGCCCCAATCCCACGTTTCTCTTCAGTAGTGGTACTCATGGTATGACGAGTGTCAAAACTTACCAATTTCTTGATATGTGATTGCAAACTATCAGCATTTACTTCAGCAACGAGTTGTTCGATGGCTGGATCACGCTGAACGATTTTTTGAGCGTTAGCTTCTGTAAAAAGTGCAAAGGATAAAATTAGCGGGAGGTAGTGTTTTTTCATGAATGATGAAGCATTTTAATGAATGAAAATTCCAAGATAGCACTTTTCTCTAAAAAATCTGTCTGTTAGAGATATATGGCTATGGTATAGAGATAACGGTTGACAACTTGTAGATGTTTGAAAAAGACTATTAGTAAACTAGAAGGTGAATAGGTATAAAGTAAAAAGCCAGCCTAATCATACGAATAGGCTGGCCTTTCAAAACTATTTTAACAAAAATTATTTTGCCAAAGCAGCTTTCAAATTCTCGTCGATTGCTGCCAAGAATTCTTCAGTATATAAGTAGTGTTCTCCATGAGAAACTTTGTTTCCGTGGATACACACTGCTAAGTCTTTAGTCATTTTACCTGACTCAACTGTTTCGATACATACTTTTTCCAAAGTTTGGCTAAAGTTGATCAACTCTTGGTTACCGTCTAATTTACCACGGAATTCCAAACCACGAGTCCAAGCAAAGATAGATGCAATTGGGTTAGTAGAAGTAGGTTTTCCAGCTTGGTGGTCACGGTAGTGACGAGTTACAGTTCCGTGAGCTGCCTCAGCTTCCATTGTTTTACCGTCTGGAGTTACCAATACTGAAGTCATCAAACCTAATGAACCAAAACCTTGCGCTACTGTATCTGACTGAACGTCACCATCGTAGTTTTTACAAGCCCATACGAAGTTACCATTCCATTTCAAGGCAGAAGCTACCATGTCATCGATCAAACGGTGTTCGTAAACGATTCCTTTTTCAGCGAAAGCTGCTTTGTAATCTGCTTGATAGATTTCTTCAAAAATATCTTTGAAACGACCATCGTATTTTTTCAAGATGGTGTTTTTTGTAGATAAATATAAAGGCCATCCTTTGCTCAATGCCATGTTGAAACATGAGTGAGCAAAACCACGAATAGATTCGTCAGTGTTGTACATTGTTAATGCTACACCGTCGTTTTTGAAGTTGAATACCTCAAAAGTTTGTGGTTCAGAACCGTCTTCTGGTGTGAAAGTAACTGTTAATTTACCTTTACCTTTTGTCAAGAAGTCAGTTGCTCTGTATTGATCACCAAAAGCGTGACGACCAATCATGATTGGAGCAGTCCAGTTTGGAACTAATCTAGGAACATTTGAACAAACGATAGGCTCACGGAACACAGTACCATCCAAGATGTTACGGATTGTACCGTTTGGTGATTTCCACATTTGTTTCAAGTTGAATTCTTTTACACGAGCTTCGTCTGGTGTGATAGTAGCACATTTGATACCTACACCGTATTTTTTGATAGCCTCAGCTGCATCAACAGTAACTTGGTCATTGGTTTCGTCACGGTACTCCATGCCCAAGTCATAATATTTGATATCCAAATCCAAGTAAGGAATGATTAACTTATCCTTGATGAATTTCCAGATAATTCTAGTCATTTCGTCGCCATCAAGCTCAACGACAGGATTTTCAACTTTAATTTTTCCCATTTTTGTATGAAAACGTTATGCGTTATTAATGATGCGTGAATAGTTTGCGCATTTCGACTGCAAATGTACGGAATGTTATGATACGTAGGGAACATTATTAGGTGAGAATCAATAGTTTTTTCAGAAAAGCATTGCTAAAAAATATATAGTTAGCATTTTTTTCTTTAGGTTTGAGCTTTTTCAAATATCCTAAAATGCTAAAATAGAGGGTAACTATTGTCTTGTAGCTTTGGGGCTTATCAATTTTAAATATCCATTATGACCCATATAGTCCATCAAATATCAGCAGCTCAAACTTGGCCAATTCGTCATAAAGTTATGTGGCCAGATTACCCTTTAGACTTTGTCAAAATCAAAAATGATGAAGATGGAATTCACTTTGGCTTGTGGCTTGATGCTGAATTAGTATCTGTGATTTCTTTATTTATTGAAGGTCAAGAAGCACAATTTCGGAAATTTGCTACACTCGAACATTTACAAGGAAGAGGTTTTGGCTCGGCGCTGATAGGTCATTTGATTGATTTTTCGAAAAAACATAAAGTACAATTACTTTGGTGTCATGCCCGCACGTCAGCATTACCATTCTATCAAAAATTTGGACTCGATGCCGTTGGAGATACATTTGTAAAAGAAGGTATCGAATATGTAAAAATGGAAATACAACTGTAAATGCAGGATAGATTTGAAGATTTGGCAATTTGAAGATGGGCTGAGGCTGTCTGTTAAGTATCTCAACTTTTCGTAGGACTCAAATCATTCTAGGCTATAGTTTTTGTATTTTAATTCTGTAATAATTAGCGATTTAGTAAAACGAATAAGTAATTTTGCGGGCTGTTAAATGCTATTTTGTGAAAGCAGCATAGTTTACTGTTAGCCATTATAAAAATTTTGAAATGACAGATTATATTCTAAGAATTGATTGCCCCGATGAAAAAGGGCTTGTGCATAAAATCACAGGAGTACTATTTTTTAATAACCTCAATGTAGAAAGAACCGACGAATTTGTCGAAAGAGATACCAATCAGTTTTTTATGCGTGTGGCCTTTTCTGGGAATTGCGACCCCGAAAAAATTGAGGACGGATTAAGAGGTATTTTGCCCAATGGCGCTAATATTGACCTTTCCAAAAAAGAAATCAAAGATGTAGTGATTTTGGTAACTAAAGAGCATCATTGCATCAGTGATTTATTGATTAGAAATGAGTTTAAAGATTTGCCAATCAATATTTTAGCAGTAATCGGCAATCATGAAGTATTACGTTCCTTAACTGAGCGTTTTGGTATTCCGTTCCATTATATTCCAGCCAAAGGAACCGACGAAGCGTCGAGATTGGATCATGAAAACCAAATCCATGAATTGTTAGCTACCTACAGTTTTGATTATTTGGTGTTAGCCAAATTTATGCGTGTGTTAACACCATCTTTTACTGAACGTTATACAGGAAAAGTCATCAATATTCACCACTCATTTTTACCAGCGTTTATTGGTGCTAATCCATATCGTCAGGCGTATGAACGTGGGGTAAAGATTATTGGTGCAACGGCACACTTTGTGACCGACGATCTGGATGAAGGACCAATTATTTTCCAAGATGTGATTTCCGTAAACCATACCAAAACGGCTACCGAAATGGCTGCTGCTGGTCGTGATGTTGAAAAAATTGTTCTTGCCAAAGCGCTTAAGCTAGTATTAGAAGATCGGGTATTTATTGCAGGAAACAGAACGATTATTTTTGAATAAAATCAAAAAGTAAACAGCGTTATAGTAAAAAAGGCACAAAGTGATTATGATACACTTTGTGCCTTTTTTACTATAACGCTTTGTCCCTTTATTTAATCTACCGTCTGAATTTGTCGATTAATTGACAACACCTCTTTGCCTCCAACCTTTTCACACACCAAATCTCCACTGGTAATAAGAAAATGTTTAATGAAAAATTGATTATTCGTTTTTACCACAAAAGTATATTCTCCGTCCTCAAGCCCTGCTAGGTGCAAATTGAGCATCACATGAGAATCTTTTAAATTGGCTTCTTTTTGTTCAATGAAATCTGCAGAATTACGTGGCCGTAAGTAAGTCATAATTGACTCAGACTGTGTATGATTTATGAGAATTTTATAAATCAAAGGATTTTTTCGTCCTGATGAATATCCACTAAAAGCCCTGCTTTTTCAGCTTTTTTTACTTCTTTATGGCGAGCTTCGTCGATGCTGATAAATTGTGCTTTTGATAGAAAGCTTGAACAGATTAGGAAAACTACGTAAAGGATGAATTGAGGTGCTTTCATATTAGTATTGTATGTATTTGGTGAAACAAAAAAGTTTTATTGGTGCTATAAATACTTGTAATACAATAAATTGAGTGCACAAAATTATTTTAGGGAGATAGGTATATCAATGACAATAAAAGGTGAACAAAAACAATAATTATCAAGGATTGTAGCAAGTCAAACTCATTGTTTGTCTGCAAGCCACTGTAAATCTGATGGGAAGGATATAAAGTTTGTAAGTATAAATTGGAGGTAGGTATATCTATTACAAGATAATAATTAGCAATTTATGAAACTACTAATGCTTAATTTTTTTTGTACCTTTGCGGTTCTATAGAATGAACTATAAGATTTTTAGCTATAACCGACAATGTTTGAGAATTTAAGTAATAAACTTAATACCGCAATGCGTACCCTTAAAGGTAAGGGACGTATCACGGACGTTAACGTAGCCGCTACAGTGAAAGAAATCCGTCGCGCTTTGATGGATGCCGATGTTAACTACAAAGTAGCGAAAGAAATTACCGACCGCATCAAGGATGAAGCGATGGGTCAAAAAATCGTTATTGCAGTTGACCCAGGTCAGATGTTGGTAAAAATTGTACATGATGAGCTCGTAAAATTGATGGGTTCTCAGGTACAAGGTATCAACCTCAAATCAGACCCTTCTGTTATCTTGATTGCTGGTTTGCAAGGTTCTGGTAAAACTACATTCTCTGGTAAGTTAGCTCAATACCTCAAAAAATCGGGTCGTAACGTACTCTTGGTAGCCTGTGATATTTACCGTCCTGCGGCGATTGACCAGTTGAAGGTATTAGGTGAGCAAGTAGAAGTAGAGGTTTATTCTGAACCAGAAAACAAAAATGCTGTACAAATTGCCCAAAATGCATTGGAGTATGCTCGCAAAATGGGTAAAAAAGTAATCATTGTCGATACTGCGGGTCGTTTGGCTGTAGATGAGGCTATGATGAATGAGATTGCAGCAGTAAAAGAAGCTATCAAACCATCTGAAACCTTGTTTGTAGTAGACTCTATGACAGGTCAGGATGCAGTAAATACTGCAAAGGCATTCAACGACCGTTTGAATTTTGACGGGGTAGTTTTAACTAAGTTGGATGGTGATGCTCGTGGTGGTGCGGCGCTTTCTATTCGTCACGTAGTTGAGAAACCAATCAAGTTTATCTCGACAGGTGAGAAAATGGATGCCCTTGACCAATTCTACCCAGATCGTATGGCTAGCCGTATTTTGGGTATGGGTGACGTGCTTTCCTTGGTTGAAAGAGCTCAAAATGCCTTTGACGAAGAAGAAGCAGAGCGTATCAATAAGAAAATCCGTCAAAACCAATTTAGTTTTGAGGACTTCTACTCTCAATTGCAACAAATCAAGAAAATGGGTAATATCAAAGATTTGATGGGTATGATTCCAGGGATGGGGCAGGCTATCAAAGACGTTGATATTTCGAATGATTCTTTCACACCAATTGAGGCAATTATTCAGTCAATGACTCCAAAAGAGCGTCAGAAACCTGAGTTATTGGATATGTCTCGTAAGAAACGTATTGCTGCTGGTTCGGGTACTTCGGTTCAACAAATCAACAACTTGTTGAAGCAGTTTGAAGAAATGCGCAAAATGATGCGTATGATGAATCGTGTACAAGATGGTAAAATGAAATTGCCTAATTTCCCTAAAAGATAGGTATTAAACTTTAGTATCAGTTTTTGAACAAATGCACATACGTTTTGGCGTGTGTGCATTTGTTTTTACAACACTATGAAAATCAAAGAGATTAATCATATCGCCCTTTTTGTCAAGGACCTAGAGGCGTCGAAAGAGTTTTATGGAAATGTATTAGAATTGCCAGAAGTAGCTCGTCCAGCTTTTGATTTTGAGGGAGCTTGGTATGCATTGGGTACGCATACTTTACATCTGATTGCAGGGCGTACCGATGACATTATCGTTGGAGGTACAAGACGTAATCATTTTGCTTTAGAAGTAGAAGATATTGAAGAGTGCGAAGCCTTTTTGAAGGCTAAAAAAATACCCATGGTAGGACCCAAAATGCGCCCAGATGGTGTCCCCCAAATTTTTATCCAAGACCCTGACGGTTACTGGATGGAGTTTACTTATTGAGTGACTGAGTGGTTGAGTGATTACTTTAAAATTCAATTAAAGTAATCACTCAACCACTCAATTATTCTACTTGCGACAAATTGATTAATGTTAAAGCTTTTTGGGCTTCTTCTGGTTTTTGCGTCCCAATGAGTAAAGACATTTTATCTTTAAAAACCAATTGAATTCCCATATCTCCAGCTATATTCAAAGCGCCACCTGCATTTCCAAATCCTACTCGATAACCCCAGCCACCATATTCTGATAGTGGAGCATATTTTCGTACATAAACGTCCTCAAGCATATCCCATTGATAGATTCTGAAGCTTTTTTGAAGTGGAACAAATCGTACATAAATACCATCCTCATATATGCTTGTTTCTAGACAAAAAGAGCGCATAAATAGCGTAAACGCTAACATCGCTAATACGGCAATCCATAATCCTGTATTACTCATGGGGTGGTCCCCAAAAGGAATTTTTAAATAGATTTGCTGAATCCATCCATAGATGAAAATACCATTGGTGCCAAATAAAATCAACCACATCCACCATTGGTTAAAGCGTTGTTTCTCAATAAAAAGAGGTTGTTTTTCCATAAGTTTAATCATATATAGATTGGAGATTAAATACAATTGAGGAGAAAGAGAAGGTTTTTATCAAAAATAAACTGCTTCACAATAAAGTCAACAATCTTATGAACAACGATAACAACATGTTTTTTATCGCTGTGCTAACTTTTATTTTTGTTATAACTACCCGACTACTTCCCTTGAATAATGATATTTATTGAAGTGTCGACTACACTTAATGGAATATACAAAAAATTGTTTTTCAAATGAGTAGCAACTATTGATTAAAAACTAAATACTTATTAAAGTACAACTCTCTTGTAGTCACAGTGATATATTGTTTTGATAGAAGACAAAAAAATAGAATAAATCTCGAGTAGAAAAATAACCCATAGTTATTTTATATATAATTTTTGGTAATTGAAAAACTGCAATATTCAAAGATGCCTTAGGACAGTTATAAGGTGTATAAAGGGTTATATTTGTAGGGTAATATTTGTTTTTCAATAATCAAACTTCATATAATCACAATTTTAAGGTTTACGGATTGTTCCACATACATGTAAATCTTAGACTATGTAAAAAGACCTTTTTATGGAATCTATTCTTGGCGTTATTTTCCACTCGGTAGGTGGTTTTGCTTCTGGGAGTTTTTATATCCCTTATAATCGTGTTAAATCATGGGCATGGGAGAGTGCTTGGATTGTGGGTGGTGTGGTATCGTGGCTATTAGTACCATACTTGGCTGCCTATCTTACTATTCCTGATTTTATGACGATTATCAAAACTACTGATCAAGGTGTGATTTTTTGGACATTTTTGATGGGCTTACTTTGGGGTATCGGTGGTTTGACCTTCGGTTTAGCTATGCGTTATTTGGGTATGTCTTTGGGTATGTCTATCGCCTTGAGTTTATGTTCTACATTTGGTTCTTTACTGCCTGCTGTCTATCGTGATGTATTTACCAATGATGTTGAGGGAACTTTCTCATACATGATCAGTCATACTGGTGGGCAGGTCGTATTATTAGGTATTTTGGTTTGTTTGGGCGGTATCATGGTTTGTGGTAAGGCTGGAATGATGAAAGAAAGAGAACTTACCGAAGAACAAAAAACAGAAACGATTAAAGAATTTAACCTTACCAAAGGACTTATCGTAGCTACGATTTCTGGTATGATGAGTGCTTGTTTTAACTTTGGTATTGAAGCGGGAAAGGCCATGGCTGAAACAGCAGTAGCAAAAGGCTGTAATCCATTATTCCAAAACAATGTTATCTTTGTAGTGGTACTCTGGGGCGGATTTGTAACCAATTTTGTATGGTGTATGTATCTTAACACACGTAACAAAACATTTGGTGACTATTTAAACTCAAAAGCTCCTTTGAAGAAAAACTATGCTTTTGCAGCGGTTGCTGGTACAACATGGTTTTTGCAGTTTTTCTTCTATGGAATGGGCGAAAGCAAATTAGGTAATGGCGCTAGTTCATGGATTTTGCACATGGCAACTATTATCCTAACTTCTAACTGCTGGGGTATCGTATTGGGTGAATGGAAAGGTGTTTCAAAATCAATTTTCCGTACTATTTTAACAGGTATTGGTATTATCCTTTTATCGGTGATTATTGTCGGTATTGGTAATTCTCTATGAAAAAAGAGCGTTTTTTAGAACATTTGAATATTGATGAATTTTCGGCAACTCCGAAATATCAGCAACTTGTCAACTCGGTACTTAGTGCTATTAGACAGGGTATCCTCACTACTGGGGATTTATTGCCCTCGATAAACGAACTAAGTATCGAGTTCGATATTTCACGTATTACTGTCGAAAAAGGCTATAACGAACTTCGTAAGTTGGGCGTATTGACGTCGTCGCCAGGAAAAGGCTATTTTGTGGCAAGTACTTTTTTGTCACAAGAACTCAAGATTTTCTTGGTATTCAATAAGTTGAGTCCACACAAGAAAATTATTTATGATGCTTTTGTCAAAACATTGGGCGACAAAGCGGCTATTGACTTTTATATTTACAACAACGATTACGTACTTTTTAGTAAACTACTGGGACAACAAAAAAGCAATTATACACATTATGTTGTGATTCCGCATTTTATTGATGAGGAAGAAAAAGCGTATAAATTGCTAGATCAGCTCCCCAAAGACAAACTGATAATTATTGATAAAAAAGTCAAAGAGATTCAGGGGAATTATGGGGCTGTGTATGAAAACTTTGAAAAAGATATTTTTAACTCATTGAGTCAAGCTTTGGATGCTTTGAGTAAATATCATACCATTAAATTAGTCTTTCCTGAGCATAGTTATTATCCTCAGGAAATCTTGAAAGGCTTCAAAACTTTTTGTAGCAATTATGCCTTCAACCATCACATTGTGCATGATTTGGCTGAGGAACCTGTCAACGAAGGAGAGGTTTTCATTAGTTTAATGGAAGATGATTTGGTGCAGTTATTGGAAAAAATTATCGTATTAAATCTGACTGTTGGCGAGCATGTAGGGATAATTTCTTACAACGAAACACCACTCAAAAAGTTTATTATGAAAGGCTTAACAACCATTTCTACTGACTTTGAGGCTATGGGTGTGACCGCTGCCAAATTGGTACTTAACTCTTCAAAAGAACATATCGAAAATCCTTTTTACTTGAATATGAGAGGCTCATTATGATTTTGGATTTCGGATATTTGATTTCGGATTTTATCCTGTTTTTTATACAAGATAGAGGTGCATTTCTAACTCCGAAATCCGCAATCTCAAATCCGCAATCCAAAATAGAAGTGTCCCTTCCTATCACTCAATAAGCATCCACATGGAGTTACGACAACTCAAATATTTTCTTGAGGTAGCACGAGAGTTGCATTTTGGTCGAGCAGCTGAAAACCTTTGTATTTCACAACCTGCATTGACCAAACAAATCAATCTTATTGAGCAAGAACTAGGTATTGAGTTGTTTGATAAAAACAAAAGACAACTACATAAAAAAGTAGAATTAACCGAAGCAGGATTTTTTCTCCTAAAAGATGCCTCAAGATTTACGGAGCAATTTGACCGTATGTTAGAGAATACCAAAAAGTTGGGTACAAAAGCAAAGCATATTAGCTTAGGATATTACCGACTTTTCCCAAAAACGAAAGTCATTGAGTTTACCCAAAAAGTACAAGAATGGTATCCCGATTCTCTCATAAAATTGGTGGAGTATTCTACGGCTGAGGCTGTACAAGAAGGATTGATACGTGATGATATAACCTTGGGAATGACTCATTTTCCTCTTCTTTTCCCAAATCTTTTTCCTAGATATACCGAGTCAAATTGTTTGAAAGTGCTCTTATCGAGCAAACATCCCTTAGCCAACTACAAGAAAATCAAAATCGGACAGTTACGTAACGAACGTTGGATAGAAGTTCAGCGCAATTTATATACGCTTTATGACGAAATTGAACGCCGTTGCAAGACTGCGGGCTTTCATCGTGAGCCACAAATTGTTCAAGAAGTGTCTAGTATTGAGCTACTTGTAGGTTTGGTAGGCATGGGAATGGGCGTAGCTTTGGTCAGTTCGTCTTTACCGATTATTGACGATTCGGTAGTATTAAAAGAACTTACATTTAGTGATAACCCAACCTATGCGGCCTTTGAAATCACTCATGCGATTGTCTGCAAGAAGGTTGGATAATTGATTTTGGACTTTTTAAAAACTTATTTTATCTCCAAAGTATTTTATAAAGACATCCCAAAACTCCTCACTAGTAGCTCATCCTTCCAAACCTCATAATGTATCATTTTGATTTATTAAATCGATTTCATGATATTATTTGTGGAAAAGATTCTATCAAGAAGGGATTATCTTGTAATTTTAGCGGTAAAACTGTTATCCATCTCAACTAGCAATTAATCCTTTGAATAAAGGATAGGCGAAAAACTTTGGCGTTTTTCTACTAAATTACTTATGAATACAACAATATTTACCCCCGAAATAGACGGTAAAACTTTGGTATTTGCGACGCCAGGTTTCCCTGTCAAACAGATTCGCTTACCTATTTTGATGAATCAGGTTTTTCCTGCCTTAGGTATCAACGCCATCTGGATTCCTATAGAAGTTGAACCTGCCAATCTTTCTAGCATTTTTACGGCTTTTAGACATTTTAATAATTTCAAAGGAATGACGATTGCGATTCCATATAAAAATCCTTTGGTAGATTTGGTCGATGAAGCTACCGAACGAGCAAAACGTTCGGGAAGTGTCAATCTGATTCGATTTGACGAAAAAGGTCGCTCATACGGCGATACCGTCGACGGTCTAGGCTTTGTAGTTGGCCTTGAAGCCAAAGGAGTTATTTGTAAAGGTAAAAGCGTGTATTTGGTGGGTACAGGAGGAGCAGGTTGTGCTTTGGCGGTGGCGCTTTGCGATGCTGGAATTTCGACTTTGTATTTGAATGATATTTTTCCTGAAAAAGCAGAAGCACTTGCCGAAAGATTACGTTCTTATTATCCCGAAGTCAAAATACTGGCACAGCATACCCCTCCAAGTGATATAGATTTGGCGATTAATGCTAGTAATAGCGGATTACAACCTAATGACCCTTTGCCATTCGAACCAGAATCGTTTGGGAAACATACCGTCATTGCAGACATTATCATGAAACCTAAAGAGACCGCTCTTCTACAAAAAGCAGCATCTATGGGCTATCAAATCCATCACGGACATCATACACTTGACTACCAAGTTTCGCTATATTTAGATTATTTTGGTATTGAACACGACCCAAGTGTAGTGCTTGAATTGGTACAGCAAATACCTTAGTGAAATGGGAGAATAGGTTATCAGTTAATGGTATATCTGTTATTTGAAAGTACTCACAATTCACAACCCTAACTCGTCATTCAGCCTTAATTCTTATATTCCTAAACTAAAACTATGAATACCAAACCACAAGGTAAAATACGTTGGACAATCTGTGCGATGATTTTTGCTGCTACCACTATCAATTTACTTGACCGACAGGTATTGGGTATTTTGGCAAGTGACTTACAAAAAAAGATTGGCTGGAACGAAATTCAGTACGGCTATATCGTGAGTGCATTTCAGTTATCTTATGCGATTGGAATGGCCGTTGTAGGGCGTATTTTGGATAGCATAGGCACACGATTGGGCTACACACTTACCATTTTGTTGTGGAGTTTGGCATCGATGGCACATGCTTTTGTGGGCACACCCATGGGATTTGGTCTAGCTAGAGTATTTTTAGGCTTATCAGAATCGGGAAATTTTCCTGCGGCCATCAAGGCTACTTCGGAATGGTTTCCTGCACATGAGCGCTCGATTGTGGCAGGTATTATCAATGCTGGCTCGAACATGGGCGTAATCGTAGCAGCTTTATTGGTTCCTTTATTGACCATACAGTTTGGTTGGCAAGCCACCTTTATTATGACAGGTGCATTGGGGTTTTTGGTAGTCATTTGGATGTGGAGCTATTATCGCACGCCCGACCAGCACGCAAGTGTAAGCGAGGAGGAGCTCAAGTATATTCAGTCAGAACAACAAGCCGTAAAGCCCATTGCTTGGCGAGAACTTTTGAATTATAAAGCCCTTTGGACTTTTACTATCATGAAGTTTTTGATTGACCCAGTATGGTATTTTTATCTGTATTGGTTACCTAAATTTTTGGACAAAACCTTTGGTATTCCCCTTGGCAAACTCAGTTTGCCATTGATGACCGTTTATCTATTATCCGATGCGGGTAGTGTAATAGGGGGCTGGTTCCCGACATGGCTGATTCAGAAGAAATCATATAGTATCGACAGCGCCCGCAAAACTGCATTTTTGGTATGTGCATGTGCAGTATTGCCCATGTTTTTCGGAAGTTATTTTACCAATTTATGGTTTGCAGTCATCATGGTAGGAATTGCCTTGGCAGCACAACAAGCATGGTCTTCCAATGCCTATACCCTTGTGTCAGATATATTTCCGAGCAATGCCGTAGCTACGGTAGTAGGATTTGGCAGTATGGCAGGCGCTTTAGGAGGCGTCTTATTTTCGATGGTTATAGGTTGGGTATTAGAAAAAACAGGTAGTTACACCCCTCTATTTGCCTACGCCGCCAGTGCCTATATGATAGCCTTCACGCTATTGAAATTGCTGATTCCGAAGATTGAGAGGGTTGAGATTGTATAAATTTAGCGAATGAGTGATTATTTTTAACTAGTAGAGACGCAATGCTTTGCGTCCAAAGAGGTGTCATTTTGAAATATAGTATCAAACATGAGTCATCCCTAATTTTTAGGATTAGGATTATTCTCCAAATTTTTATCAAAAAAGCGGTCGAAAAATATGTTTTCGACCGCTTTTTTGATGCTACTATGCTAGATATGACCTAAGACGCAATCATTGCGTCTCTACTGATGGAAAACAAATTTTTACATAATCACTCAACCACTCATTCACTAAATCGCTAAATTCGGGATGACTCATGTTTGATGAATAGTTAGGGAATCACCCCAATGTCAACATTCACTAAACTAAAGTCTAACGCTTCACTCCCAAAAGACTCAATGCTTGAGTAGCTTGTGGATGGTCTGGTTTTAATTGTAAACATCTTTTAATGTCAATAATTGCCGCCTCTAAATGACCTAATTTATGATGAGTTACACCTCTATTATAAAAATGCTCAGGGTTTTGACTTCCGTATTGGTCTATGGCTATGTTGAAGTTTTTGAGGGCTTCTTCTGTTCTGTTGGTATTAAGTTGTGCGGTCGCCAAAGAACCGTAGTTTACACCAATACGCTTGTTTTCGGGCATCGTGAGTGCTTTTTCTAAATCAGGAAGTGCCTTGTCTGGCATCTGGGCATTGAGATACGTATTTCCTCGATTCAGATAGGTATCCGCTGATGGAAATTGCTGAATAGCTTTGGTCAAATATTCGATTGCTTTAGGATAGTCGCCTTTACGTTCATAAGCCGAAGCTAGATTGCCCAATGGTGTAACATCAATTTTGTAACCCAACTGAATGGCCTTTTCGCTGTAGGCAATCGCCAAGTCTAAATTGTTCTCTTTTGCACCATAATATTGTCCTGCGGCACTGTAGGCTCTGTCGTCTTTTTCTGGTGCGAGTTCTATTCTACGAGAAAATAATGTTCCTGAGTTTCGCCATGTTCCTACTTGTTTTCTAGTAATGACAAGCAAAATTCCTAACCAAACGATACAGCCTGCCCATACAGCCTGCTGCATTTTGGGATTTTCTATTAGTTTTGAAATACCTACTGCTAGCATAAAAAACAAACCTATATAGGGCAAATAAGTATATCGGTCGGCCATAATAGCACCACCCACTTGCAAAATTTGAAGTACTAGAATGATAGTTACCGTAAAAAAGCCAATCCCAAAGGCGATGAGTTTATTTCGCTTGATATTAAATATTCCCCAGCCCAAAATGCCAAGCATTACGACCAATCCCAAATAATATTCAGAATGAAAAAGTGTTGGGTCTTCGTACATATACATCGAGCGCAAACCAATTGGTGCCACTAAGTGCACCCAATACATCATAAAACCGTATCCTGCGTAGGTAATCGTTTTGAAATAGCTAATATCTTCTGGTTTGAAAGCCACGCCTGTTGCCGCAATTGGGTGAATCATTCCTCCCAAATTTCCTCCTCCTTGTATATTGATGGCTATTAGACCGAATACAACCGATACCACGAAAAACGGGATTTTTTCCACAAAAACTTTTAACGAAAACTCTCTATTTCGCCAATAATCAAAAAGTAAGAGGACTAATGGAAAAATAACAGCTTGTCCTTTCGACAAACATGAAGCTAGATATAGTAAGAATGAAAATATCAAATGAATCAATTTTTGACCTTTATCCACATATTTAAAATACTGCAAGCTACCCAACAATAAGAAAAATACATATAAAACGTCTTTGCGTTCCGACACCCAAATAACCGACTCGACACGCATGGGATGAATGGCAAAAAGTAGAGCGGTAAGAATGGCAATAAATTTCTTTTGACGTTCGCCTGTCTCATAACTTTCAAGAAGCTTCTGAGCCAACACCCAGACAAGAATTACATTTAGAAAATGAATAAAAGTGTTGGTTACGATAAATGCCCGTGCCGATTCTGCTCCTGACATAGCGGCATTGAGCATTAATGACCACATCGTTAAAGGATGATAATTACTGGCTACATGGCTTTGCCAAGCTTCGAGCCAATGTCCTGATGGATGGGTAACTAGGATATTTTCGACTACATATACGTGGTCGTCCCAATCTACAAATTGATTGCTAAAACCACCGCTAAATCCAAGCAATACAACAACTGCAAATACGATGATGGTTAAAATGGTATTTTTTGAAGTACCCGAAGGAGTTGTTATAACCGTTTCTGAAGTCTCTTTGGGTGACTGTGTTTCTACTTTTGGCGATTTATTTTTCTTTGACATTTTTTGAAAAAGGTAAAAAGGCAGGCTAATGCTGAGGTTATGCCCCTCTTTGTTCTTACAAATTTAACTTTTACTACGATATAATAATAGTAAAATATTTGAGCAAGAACCATGCTAAAGCAAATGGTATTGGACAAGATTTGATTGCATCATATTTTGTCTGATACAAACCTACCGACTTTAGCTTATCTGGAAGAGGCACTAGGCAAGAGGCACTAGGCAAGAGGCAAAGAGTGTTAAAATGTTTTTCAGTAACGATAGATATATTTTGCCGAATGCCCAGAGCCGAAAGCCCAAAGCTCAATCTTAAATTTTATTTTACCCACCAACTTAACACAGTTAATTTTTCATTAATAGAGCACCTAAGTACTTTTTGCTATAAATAGTTAAATAAAATACTCATATAGTACCTTTTGTTAAGCCAATATTTCCAATGTTAATAGAATGTTATCAAATGGATATTATCCTTAACAGTTTGTTTAAAATTCACAAACACAGAGGTAATATTCAAGTAATAATTTTGTTGCGTCGAAAACATAGAGATATTTCTATTTAATACACATACACATGCAACGCAAATTTTTACTCAGCACAATCGTACTTTTATTCATAACCATTGCGTCTTACGCTCAGACGGGTAGTATCAAGGGTAGCCTTAAAGATGCAAAATCTAACGAGCCTATGTTAGGAACTGCGGTAAGAATTGATGGTACGCAAATCGGTACACAAACAAATATGCAAGGCGAATTTGAATTATCGCGTGTACCTGCTGGAGTTCACACTGTAGTTTTTTCATTTGTAGGTTACGAAAACAAAGTAATTTCAAATGTAAGAGTTGAAGCAGGAAAAACAACCCTAATCAACACAACGATTGCTGAGGCCAACACTACACTCGATGCTGTTGTAGTACGTGGTACTAAAAATAAAGGAACTGAGGTTTCAGTTATTACAGAAATTAAAAAAGTAGAACAAATTGCCGTTGGTATTTCTGCACAGCAAATCCAAAAAACACAAGACCGTGACGCTTCGGCGGTTGTACGTCGTGTGCCTGGGGTATCTATTCAAGATGACCGTTTTGTGATTGTGCGTGGTTTGAACGAACGTTACAATACAGTATTGCTCAACGATGCCATTACGCCTTCTACTGAAGTAGATACAAAAGCTTTCTCTTTCGACTTGATTCCTTCTTCTGCTATCGACCGTATGTTGATTTTCAAATCGGGTTCGGCTGACCTTCCTGGTGAATTTGGTGGTGGTGTAATCAAGATTTATACTAAAACTATCCCTGATGGAAATTCTTTCACAGCTGGTTTTTCATTAGGACATCGTAGCAATACTACTTTTCAAACAGCTACTTCGTATAAAGGAAGCGGTACTGACTTTTTAGGTTTTGATAATGGTTTAAGAGGTTTGCCTTCGTCTATCCCTAGCACAAGTACTATCCTATCGGGTGCTAATACTCCTGCTGTTGTAAATGCGTTCAAATCTTTGCCAAGTTATTTCAACCAAAGCTCACTGTCGGTATTGCCAGACTTTAGAGGTAACTTAGGAATGACACGTCGTTTTAATGTAGGAAATTTTGAATTAGCGACTATCAATGCCATCAACTACAGCTTAACGCATCAAAGAACGCCAAATGTTGAATTTTATCGTTACGCTTACAATGCTGATGCGGGTAATACTACTAGTGAAAAGGAGTTTGCTTACAACGATAATGCTTATGCTGAAAACGTTAGAGTAGGCGTAATGTCAAACTGGGCGTTGATTATTAATCCTGCCAACAAAATCGAATTCCGTAATTTGTTTAACCAATTAGGTTCAAAAGAAACTGTTTTGAGAAATGGTTATAACAACAATAATATTGAGTTGAAAAACTACTCGATGACTTACGAACAAAAGAGTATCTATTCAGGTCAGTTGAGCGGTACGCATGAATTGTCGGATATGACTAAGTTGACTTGGACAGGTGGTTACGGATACACAAACCGTCAAGAACCAGACAACCGTCGTTTTACCTCGAGCCGTACATTGGGTAGCAACGATCCATTTACCATCAATATTCAACAATCGCAAAGTCCAACCTTGCAACAAGCGGCACGTTTTTACTCAGCATTAACTGAAAATGTAGTATCTGGACGTATCGATTTAGAGCATCGTATTGGTAAAGCAGATGCCACTGAAAAAGAATTGATTAAGCTTCGTGCTGGTACATATTTGGAGAAGAAAGACCGTAATTTCGCTGCTCGTTGGTTTGGTATCGTAAATGCTAACAATGTTGGTGATGCAATTTTGACACAATCACCTGAAAAATTCTTCGACCCAGCTAACTTGTCTACAACTGGATTGTTTTATAACGAAGGAACTGGATACGAAGATGCTTACAAAGCTCGTAACGAATTGTATGCTGGTTATGTAAACGCTTATGTTCCTTTCTCAAGCAAATTCAATGCTTCGTTTGGAGTAAGAGTAGAACAAAACCGTCAGCAGTTAGTAACGCTGAAACGTGGTAGTGGTGAAAAATTAAATGTTGACAGACCATTATTAAGCTGGTTGCCTTCTGTAACACTTTCTTATGTATTGAACGAGAAAAACCAGATTCGTGCAGCCTATAGTCAAACAGTAAACCGTCCTGAGTTCCGTGAGTTAGCGCCATTCCCTTATTATGACTTTAACTATGACGTAACACGTGTAGGTAACTCTGAGTTGAAAACAGCAACTATTGCAAACTACGATTTACGTTACGAATTCTATCCGTCTGAAGGTGAAGTAATCTCACTTGCTGCATTCTACAAGCAATTTACTAACCCAATCGAAGCAAGAATTTTGAACGCAGGTTCGGGTATTGCCTTCGGTGTTGGAAATGCAGAAAAAGCATTCAGTAGAGGTTTGGAATTAGAAATGCGTAAATCATTGAAAGGCTTAGCAAGTTCAAAGTTTGTAGATAACCTAACACTTTTATTGAACGCTTCAATTATTGATTCTGATGTAAAAACAGGCTTTAGCGGACAATCTTCAGACAGTCGCTTCTTACAAGGTCAGTCTCCGTACTTGATTAACGCTGGGGTTTATTACAACGATAACGAAAGTAATTTATCTGCCAACATTCTTTACAACGTAGTAGGTTCGCGTATTTTCTTGGTAGGTGATGGCGTAGTATTCCCAACTGTATACGAAATGCCAAGAAATGTAATTGACTTAAACCTTACAAAAGGTTTTGGAAAGCATATCGAAGTGAAAGTAGGTATCCAAGATTTGTTGAATCAACCATTTAGATTCTACAATGATACCAACAACGATAAGAAAATTGAAACTGGTAAAGATGATGTGTTTAGAACATACAAACGTGGTACAACATCAACTATCGGTATCAGCTACAAGTTCTAATCCAGTAAGAAGATTGGTTAATTGTATATCAGTTATCAGTAAATTATCAAAATCCATTAGTTGAGTGATAGCTTCAGGAGTGAAACTAAACTCAGTTTTGTAAAACCGTACACAAACTTTTTTAACAGAATAAACAGAAGCCATAGCTTAACTATTTTGTCAAAAGCCAATATCAGAAATCATGAAAAATATACATAAACTTCTTTACATTGCTGCCATTGCTTTAGCAACTACTTCATGTGGTAAATTGGAAAACGATTTTCAGGAACCAACACCAGTAGCAAGTCGCGAAATGGTGGTAGTAAGAGGTTCTATTACATCAAATACCACTTGGACTGCCGATAAGAAATACCTTTTAAATGGTTTTGTGTATGTAGAAGAAGGCGTAACCCTAACGATTCAGCCAGGAACAATTATCAAGGGTGATTTGCCAACAAAAGGTACTTTGATTATCAAACCTGGTGCCAAAATTTTGGCTGAAGGTACAGAAGATAAACCCATCGTTTTTACCTCTAACCAAGCAATCGGACAACGTAAAGCAGGTGACTGGGGTGGTGTAATTATTTTAGGTAAAGCTAAAGTAAATAAGACGCCTATCACCATTGAAGGTGAAAACGTAACAACTTTTGGTGGCACCAACGATGCTGATAACTCAGGTATTTTGAAATATGTACGTATCGAATTTGCAGGTGTTGCTTTCGAAACTGATAAAGAAATTAATGGTTTGACATTGGGTGGTGTAGGTTACGGAACCAAAATCGACTATGTTCAAGTTTCTCATTCTGGCGATGACGCTTACGAATGGTTTGGTGGTGCTGTAAATGCAAAACACTTGATTTCGTACCGTACGTTGGATGATGATTTTGATACAGATAATGGATTCTCAGGAAATGTGCAATATGCAGTAGCACTTCGTGACCCATTAGTAGCTGACCAGTGTAGTTGTTCTGACTCAAACGGTTTTGAATCAGATAACGACGGTTCAGGTTCGACGGCATTGCCACAAACTTCTGCCAAATTTGCAAACGTGAGTATCTATATCGCCAACGGCACAGTTGACAAAAAATACCGTTCAGCTTTCCGTATCAGACGTAACTCCGCTTTGAGTATCTACAATTCAGTGGTAAACGGTGCTTTCCCTAAAGCTGGATTAGAATTGGAAGGAACGTTGTCGCAAGAGAATTTCAAAAATGGTAAGTCAGATTATAGAGGTGTTGTAATTACAGGTGCAACTACTCCAATTTTGAATGTGGAGACAACCATGTTTAATGATGCTAATCGCAAAAATGCTATTAGCTGGTCATTAACTGATTTGGGTTTACAAGCAGATTTCAACCTTTTGGGTGCTCCAAAATTCAGCCCACAAAAAGGTTCAAGAATATTAGCTGATGGCGTAGTATTGCCAACAGGTTTCGATTCAGCGAGTTTCAGAGGTGCATTTGATGGCTCAAATGATTGGACTCAAAAATGGACGAATTTCAATCCTCAAACTACTGAGTACTAAAAGACAAGAAGTCCGTTAGGATTTTTTATATTGGTGTAATGAAGAAAAGCTTAAGGTTCTGCCTTAAGCTTTTTTGGTTTTGATGAATGATAAGTAAGTATAAATGCTGAATTATAAGTTGAGAGTTTTGAGTTGTGCTTTGTCCTTTGTCCTTGCCTAAAATAGGTTGCTTTTTAGATTTAGTGAATAGTATTATTATTGCTGAGAAAAGCTCCGTAGGAGCGACAGTTTGGTAGAATATATAGAAATAAAAGTTCCTTTAGAGCGCCGTAGGTGCGAAAGACTTCACGATAGTTGGTGTTCTTTTGCACCTACGGCGCTCTTTTTCTTGGTTCATGAAGTATTACTCAACTACCAAACTGTCGCTCCTACGGAGCTAAAGTAAATGGTGTTAGTTTTCCTTACGATTTTCTGAGTCAATACATCTTTCTCTTCAAAAGAATTGAATAATGTTGAAAATTTACTGAAGATAAGGCAACCTATTTTAGGCAAGGACATATTCAAACTCACAATTCAACATTTATCTCATTGCAAAAGTCTATCCCAATTCTTCCAAACGGCTTCATACCCCTGAGCCTGAATAACAGAGGCAATTGCTTGTGGTGAGCGCTCATCACTGATTTCAAATTGTTCCAAAGATTCGGGTTCGACGACATAGCCACCCGGATTGGTTTTAGAGCCAGCGCTCATCGACGTAATACCTAGTTTGATAATATTGTCTCTAAAAATCTCATTTTCTCGGGTAGAAATAGAGAGTTCTACCTCTTCATCAAAAATACGATAGGCACAAATCAGCTGCACTAACTCTTTATCTGACATTTCGACTTTGGGTTCTAAACCACCCGAAAATGGTCGAAGTCGTGGAAAAGAAATCGAATAAGTACTTTGCCAATAGCGTTTTTCTAGATAGCGTAAGTGCAAAGCCGTGAAAAAGCAGTCAACCCGCCAATCTTCCAAGCCTATAAGTACTCCCAGACCCATTTTGTGAATCCCTGCTTTACCTAATCTGTCAGGGGTTTGGATTCTGTACTGAAAATTCGATTTTTTACCTTTGGGATGATGTTTTTTGTAATCCTCCTCATGATAGGTTTCTTGATATACCAAAACTGCATGTACACCTTCAGCGACCAAAATTTCATATTCGTCTTGGTCGAGGGGCTGTATTTCGATAGATATTTGCGAAAAGTAAGGCTTTATCAATCGAATTACTTTTTGCAAATAGGGCACACCAACTGTCTGATTAGCCTCACCAGTGACCAAAAGAACATGCTCATAACCCATGTGTTTGAGCACGGCAACTTCTTGTAAAATCTCTTCTTCGGTGAGCGTTTTTCTTCTGATTTTGTTGTCAAAACTAAACCCACAATAGGTACAGATATTCTGACACTCATTTGAGAGATATAGCGGAACATACATCTGAATAGTTTTGCCAAAACGCTTTTGAGTCAGCCTATGGCTTAGTTGAGCCATTTCTTCCAGAAAACCTGTAGCAGCGGGTGAAATCAAAGCCTTGAAGTCTTCCAAATCTCGTTTGCCTGATTTTTGGAGTGCTCGTATGACATCCTGAGGTGTTTTTTGATAAATACTCTCACGAATTTCGTCCCAAGTATATTGTTGAAAAACTTGATAAAAGTCCATATTTTCCACTAATTCAAAAATGTCGTTAATGGGCTACTTGACACCGCTTGTTGTTGCATAGGCGCCAATTTGGCCTCATACGCCATGCGTCCAGCTTCAACTGCATATTTGAATGCCAAGCCCATTTGAACAGGATTTTCAGAAACGGCAATAGCTGTGTTGACCAAGACCGCATCAGCACCTAATTCCATCGCCTTGGCTGCATCCGAAGGTGCTCCAATTCCAGCATCCACGACTACAGGTACGCGGCTTTGCTCGATAATAATTTCTAGAAAATCAATCGTTTTCAAGCCTTTATTACTGCCAATCGGCGATCCTAAAGGCATAACTGCGGCTACGCCAACCTCTTCGAGTCTTTTACACAAAACAGGATCGGCATGAATATAGGGTAATACCACAAAACCCAGTTTGACCAATTCCTCGGCCGCTTTTAGCGTCTCGATAGGGTCGGGCATGAGGTATTTTGGGTCAGGATGAATTTCGAGTTTAAGCCAGTTGGTTTCCAAGGCTTCACGGGCAACTTGCGCCGCAAAAATGGCTTCTTTGGCATTGCGGACGCCAGAGGTATTGGGCAGTAAATTGATGCAATCGTGCTGAAGATATGACAGAATATCATCTTCCTTTTCTGTCAGACTAACTCGTTTGAGGGCAACAGTTACCAATTCTGAACCTGATGCCAAAATGCTTTCTTCCATAAGAGAAGCACTACTAAATTTTCCAGTTCCCGTAAATAACCTTGACTGAAAGGTTTTATCTGCAATTTGTAAAGACATAGCTGAGTAATGAGAAAGAGGATTTCAGATATTAGATATTAAACTAGCCGTGTTTCGGATATCGGATGTTGGATTTCGGACGTATAATCTACTTTTTAATTACATTGTCGAAATCAGAAATTCCAAATCTGCTCATTTCTCGCTCACCGCTAAGTTTAACAAACTCAATAACTCTTGTGTGACTGCTGAAGGATTTTCGGCAAGATTTACCAAGGAAGATACCGCTACACCGTGTAAACCTACTTCCAATAAAGCTTCAATATCGTCTGCTTTTACGCCACCAATACCAACTACAGGTAGATTGTGGCCTAAAGTTCTAAATTGAGAAAGAATACGCTTATATCCCTCTAATCCTACGATGGGACTTAGGTTTTTCTTGGTATCCGTAAATCTCAAAGGTCCTAATCCAATGTATTGCACTGTCCCACTAGCCACATGCTTAAGCATATCTTGGAGTGTATTGGCTGTTCCACCAATAATCATTTTTTCACCTACAATCTGGCGAGCTTCTAAAGGCGACATATCTTGTTTGCCCAAATGCAAACCTTCCGATTGTATTTTCGCTGCTATATGAGGATTGTCATTTACAATCAATTTTGCCCCAAAACTTTTACATACTTCTTGGGTGCGTAAAGCTGTTTCGAGCCATTGTGATTCTTCTTGAGTTTTTACTCTCAACTGCACCCAGTCTGCACTACCTTCACAGGCACGTTGTGCTTGCTCCCAGTGAGGAATATGGGTGAGATCTTGGGTTATATAATGAAGTCTTGAAATCATCGTGTTGTTAAATTTTGAGCTTTGGTTCTAAGAACTCAAAGCTGTTTGTATTTCGGAAAAAGCCTCTATGGGTGAGGGTGCTTGCCACACGCTACCCAATAAGGCTACTCCAGTGATATTTTTATTTTTTAGCAAATGAATATTGTTTAACTCAATACCACCTAAGGCTACAATAGGAGGGACTTTACTATTGTTAAATACAAAATCCTCCACCGCTTCTGGCGAAATAGCAGCTTTGTAGCCCGGCTTTGAAATACTGTCAAAAAAGGGACTGAGAAATACATAGTCGAGTTTTGAAGGCATTTTCAGTATTTCTTCAAACTTATGTACCGAAGCGCTCACCGTTAGGCCTCTTCGCTGTATAGGTCGGATATATTCTTTCATTTGCCCCTGCTCTTGTAATTCCTCCCAAACGTGCGTAGTAAGATGAATCCCCTTGATATTGTATTTTGCCATCAATTGATATTGACTATGTAGCACCAATCGCTTCATATACTGGGGTTTAAATTGTCGAATAAAATCTTCAATTTGTTCCAAAGAGGCATTGGGCTTACGCACATGTAAAGTCGATAGACCAGCTTCAAAAAGTTGTTCTAATAGCTGTACTTCATCAGGGATAAATTCTGGGGGTGTGAGCAGGAGTATAAACATGATGTTAAGTGTTGGGTGATAAGTTTTGAGCAATAAGATTTTTGTATCAATGCCTAAAATACGTTGCCCTCAGATAGCAGTACACCGAGGCAAAGCAATGATTGATAACTTCAAAATATACAATACTTTTCAGAAAAAAATGTTTCCGATTAATGGAATTATTATGAAGTTTTTATTGTCCTAAAATCGTCAAAATAAGCCTTTTATTGTTTCCTTAAAGATAAAATCTCATTTCTATCGTCGACTTTTACTGGTATTTCAACCATAGAAAATCAAAAGCATGTTCTCCTTTCTTTTGTCAACTTGAGGGCAACCTATTTTAGGCAAGAACAACTCCCAACACATCACTTACAAATATACCTCTGCGCCTTTTTCAACGAATTGTTTGGCTTGTGCTTGCATGCCTAAGTCAATAGCTTCTGCTTCGGAAATACCCTGAGCTTCGGCATAATCACGAACTTCTTGTGTGATTTTCATAGAACAAAAACTTGGTCCACACATTGAACAGAAATGGGCAATTTTAGCGCCATCAGCAGGCAAGGTTTCGTCATGAAATTCACGTGCTGTATCTGGGTCGAGCGAAAGGTTAAACTGGTCTTCCCAACGGAATTCAAAACGTGCCTTGCTCAGGGCATTGTCACGCACTTGTGCTCCTGGATGTCCTTTCGCCAAGTCGGCGGCATGGGCTGCAATTTTATAGGTAATTACTCCGTCTTTCACATCCTTTTTGTTAGGTAAACCCAAGTGTTCTTTTGGTGTTACATAACATAACATGGCACAACCAAACCAACCAATCATTGCGGCGCCAATACCTGAGGTAATATGATCATAGCCCGGGGCAATGTCGGTCGTCAATGGGCCAAGCGTGTAGAATGGGGCTTCATGACATTCTTTCAATTGCTTGTCCATATTTTCTTTAATCATGTGCATTGGTACGTGCCCAGGCCCTTCAATCATGACCTGAATATCATGTTTCCAAGCGATTTTTGTCAACTCGCCAAGTGTTTCAAGTTCGGCAAATTGTGCAGCATCATTAGCATCGGCAATACTTCCCGGACGAAGTCCGTCGCCCAATGAGAAGCTCACGTCGTACGCTTTCATAATTTCACAGATTTCCTCAAAATGGGTGTACAAGAAGTTTTCTTTGTGATGCGCCAAACACCATTTTGCCATGATACTGCCTCCACGAGACACAATTCCTGTCACACGTTTGGCGGTAAGTGGCACATAGCGTAAAAGTACGCCTGCGTGTATTGTAAAATAGTCAACTCCTTGCTCAGCTTGTTCGATAAGCGTATCTCTAAATAGCTCCCAAGTCAAATCTTCGGCTTTTCCACCAACTTTTTCGAGTGCTTGATAAATTGGTACTGTGCCAATCGGTACTGGAGAATTTCGGATAATCCACTCACGGGTTTCATGGATGTTCTTACCTGTCGATAAATCCATGATAGTATCTGCGCCCCAACGACAAGCCCAAACGGCTTTTTCTACTTCTTCCTCGATACTTGAGCTTACGGCTGAGTTACCAATATTAGCATTGATTTTTACCAAGAAATTACGTCCAATAATCATTGGCTCACTCTCTGGGTGATTGATATTGGCAGGAATAATGGCACGTCCAGCAGCGATTTCTTCACGTACAAACTCAGGCGTAATTGCGCCTTTTGGTGTATTAGCTCCAAAGCTGTAGCCTTCGTGCTGATGACCTAAGCTTTGTAAAGATTCTATTTTTTGATTTTCACGAATCGCAATGTATTCCATTTCTGGAGTAATAATGCCCTTCTTGGCATAGTGCAATTGCGTTACATTTTGTCCAGCTTTTGCTCTTCTTGGTTTAGCCAAATAGTTGAATCTTAGCTCATCTAAAGATTGCATATTCAAGCGCTCTTGTCCATATTCTGAACTAATGGCATCTAACTGCTCAGTATCACCACGAGCAATAATCCATTCTTCACGAAGCTTTGGAAGACCTTTTCTTACGTCGATTTCAATATTCGGGTCGGTATAAGGACCTGAGGTATCATAAACTGCTACCGAAGGATTTTTAGTAAAAATGTTACCAGAAATTTTGGTATCCGTCAAACTGATTTCACGCATAGCCACCTGAATATTGTGCAATGCGCCTGGCACATAAATCTTACGAGAATTTGGAAAAGGACTACGGCTGATAGCTTCTGTCGAAGGCGCTACCTCATTACTTTTTTTCATAGGAGAATGATGAGTTAAAATACATGATGTTACAATAGGATTGGAGTAAGGAATTTTATCCTCCCTGACTTGCTCGAATAAGCGTTACATGATCATTTTCTTCGAAAACATGGTTTTGCCATTCGGATTTGGGCAAAACCATATCATTGACCGCAATGGCCAAACCTTTGACTTGAGCCAAATGAAATTGTTCGAGTAAGTCTTCGACTTTGAAGCTGGATGCTACGTCTGTAGCTTCTGAATTGATAAATACGGTCATGTTTGTAAAATATTAAATACCAACGCGACCCTTAGGAGTGGATTAGACAGAACGGTTTTTGCTTAAATGATTTTGCGAGCGAATGCTACTTTGCTCCGTTTAGGATTGAAGCGACATTTATCAGATACAGCCCAAAACAATAGAGTTGTAAAGGACAAATTATCCCAACAATTTCCTACATCATTAATCAAAAACTTCAGCTTGAAATATTTTGGAGATAGCCCACCAATGGCTATTCTACGAAAAGTATTTTGCTCTGCTTTTTCCTTCGCAACCATTACGCTGTTCAGGTTCAAAGGGTATAATCTCAGCCCGTATATTAAGGCACCCCTAAAGTCTGCTACAAACTTAAAGGACGTTTTTGAAAGAAAAAAGAGAAATGTGTTTTTTATTTAAAAGCTGCCATGATGTTGTGTGGATGAGCATAAGTAGCTAATAGACTGATAAATGTCATGGGTAAAAATGAGATAGGGAGATAATTTTGAAATATCAAAAAGGCTAAACCTTCTTTTATTAACCAAAATTCTATCCCGTATGAAAGCGCTGATTTATAGTACTAAAGAGTTTGAAAAAGCCTCTTTACAAAACGCTAACCAACAAAAACACGATATTACTATCACTGGCAAACCCTTGAATATGGATACCGTGAAAATGGCAGAAGGCTTTGATGTGGTAGTGCTTTTTACCAACGACGACGCCTCAGAGCCTGTACTTCGTGCCTTAAATGATTTGGGCGTGAAATATGTAGCCACCCGTTCGGTGGGTGTTGACCATATCAATCTTAAAGTAGCAGCCGAGTTGGGTATTCGAGTGGCTAATGTTCCGCATTATTCGCCAAATTCTGTTGCAGAGCATACGGTGGCATTAATGATGGCGCTGAATAGAAAGCTCATCATGGCCGATACGAAGGCTCATAACTACCAGTTCGATTTGAGTAGCTTGATTGGGTTTGATATGTACCAAAAAACTGTCGGAATTATTGGTTTGGGGACTATTGGAAAAGTGGTGGCAGATATTCTGAAAGGCTTTGGTTGTAAGTTGTTGGTGTATGATAAATACGCTGAGGAGGCCGACGACTACGAAGGGGTAACTTTTGTGACACTCAATGAATTACTCGTAACGTCTGATATTATCACGCTTCATGCACCCCTGACTGAGGAAACCAAATATATGATTACCCAAGAGCAAATTGCCAAAATGAAAATGGGAGTGATGCTAATTAATACGAGTCGTGGAGGTTTGATCAAAACTGAAGATGTCTTGCAAGGATTACGTGAGGGGAAAATTGGTTATTTAGGGTTGGACGTTTACGAAAATGAAAGAGGTATTTTCTTCAAAAATCATTTTGAAACGGAAGGTCGTGATGAGTTATTAACTGATTTGTTGAATTTCAACAACGTTATTATCACAGGACACCAAGCATTTTTGACCAATGAAGCACTGACAAATATTGCAGATAAAACTATTCAAAATCTCGACGAATGGCAGTTGGGTACTCCTGAAGAATGTAATGCAAAAGTAGGGAAAATACATCCGCTTGAAGAATTACAATAGAGTGTAGAGTTATAATGGAGTGTAGAGTGCGGAGTTTTGAGTGATGAATTTAAAATAGTAGCGAATTTCTTCTCCGATTAGTGTGCGACTTAAGTCGCACACTAATCGGAAAAAGCGGTCGGGAATTATTTTTCGACCGCTTTTTTTGATACTATCATAGCTAGATATTATTCGGCTTAGGACACAATCATTGCGTCTCTACTGGTAAATTTCAAATAAAAATAATCACTCATTCACTCAATCTCAATTCACTAAATTAAGCGATTTTTAAAGCTCTTTACACAAACAAAAATGGCTTCCTTTAAAGAAGGGAGCCATTCAAATCTATCTCTAAACCACTTGTTATTTCTCATTAAATAAGTTATCAAGTTTTCGTCTTATCCGTATCATTACTTTTAATGACGAATCTGTTTTCGAATAACAGATTAGGGTTGTACGAAGGATTTCCAATAATTTCGGATTTGGGATTTCTGATTTCGGAAATAAAGTAAAATACCTCTATTTTTTTCAAAAAATAAAAGATTACATTTCCGAAATCCCACATCCGATATCTGAAATAGACAGTTTTAGAATCCTTCGTACACTCCAAATAACAGATAGACGATTAACTAATAACTTCAATTACAACACATTCGACAAGAACTGATACAATTGATGCTTGTGTAAAATAAAGTCTTTTTCGAGTGTTTGAAACGCTGAGCGACGACGCTCATGAATCATTTGTACCTGCTGGTCAAACAAAAATTGTTTGCCTTGAGCGTATTCGGCGAAGGATTTTTCTTGTGCCAAAATCGCAATAGCTAGAGCTTCTATCTCTGATTCGCTATGCTTGAATAATGCCAGAAAGTCTTCTGCCTTTGTGGTAATGTTTTCAGCCGTATTGTGTTGCAAAACATCATTGAGCAACTTGACAAAAAACTTAATTTCATCAGCATAAAAAGTCAAGCTTTCTGCCCATTTGGTGTTTTCAAAATGACATAACTCAAATTTTAAAGTTTCCATAACTAGTTCATTATGTCGGTCATAAATTCATAAAATGAGTGCTTACTTGTATGAAAATCTTTTTCGATAGCCCTAAAGCGAACTCGTAAGTTGCGGTGCTTTAGATAATGTTCTTCGCCTAGTTGAAAGTCCTTCTGTTGAGTTTCCAATCCAAAAAGAAATTCTTCATGTTCGATGGCTTTGAGCA
Organism: Flectobacillus sp. BAB-3569; assembly: GCF_002270355.1. Classification (GTDB taxonomy): domain Bacteria; phylum Bacteroidota; class Bacteroidia; order Cytophagales; family Spirosomataceae; genus Flectobacillus; species Flectobacillus roseus. Next base: position 37,828 of record NZ_NJFZ01000008.1, read on the forward strand.
AGGCTTGAGTCTCTACTCTTTCTTGCGCAAATTGTTCCTCCAAAGCAATCCATTCATTTTGTAATGTTCTTGATAGGTTCAATTCTTGCAAATGTTCCATCCAAGTTTCGAAGTACTGAATTTCGTCACGGATAAAGCTCAAATTAGATAACCATTGCTGGTTTTCTCTGTGATAAAGTTCAAACTTTAACGAACTTGTTTTTGGCTCAAATAGAACATTTTCCATAGCGTTTGTCATTTTTGATATGTCAAAGTTCCTGCATTTTAGGAACCTATCATAGAACATTCGTCATAAGTAATACTGATAAAAGTCAAAGTGAAAAAAGCAGCTTGTGGGATTGCTGGAGATAACTCCAACAATGGCGGAGAACCTAAAAAAACGGTTTCCTCAACCAAGAAAACCGTTCGCCATCCCAAACTAACAAGTAATAATATTTTGTAAGAAATGTGCTTTTTTTACTGCACAAAACGAACAGTTGGTTTTACAACGATTTACACAAAAATCTGTATAAACGGTGTTTGATATCATAGAAAGCTTTTTCAGCTTTTTGGAAATTCTCGCGGATAACAATATGACGATTATAGATTTCTTCGCCTAGCAAAAAATCTTTTCCCATGGCATCGTCGTCAAATCCCCATTCTTCTTCAACGATAGACTGATTGACAGCGTCAATATCGCCAGCAAGGCTATCTAATTCACGATTGAAAATAAAGGTTTCATTTTGTACTTCATGCGAAGTGTTTTTCTTGTTAACATTCGCAATAAGCCCTTTTAGATATTTAATTTCTTCTTTGAAAAAATCCAAAGATTTGAGCCATTCGCTGTTTTCACGGTGATAGAATTGATACTTAAATGAACGATCAACTTCCAGGTTTTCGATAGTACTCATGATGATAAAGGTTTTGTTTTGTTATAGAAAAATAAAAAAGACTTGGTCGGTTTTATACTAAGAATGTAATCTGACTTGCTTGATTAGCAATTGATTACAGTACAAATTTGGTTTATTGTACATCCCTAAACTAAGAGTAAAGTCATTAGGATATATGATTTTTGTTGGAAAGAGTTGAGCACGTAGGCAAGGCGATACTAATGATTTTCAATGTCGGATTAGAGTTGCCTCTAAAATAAAATTGATGTAGTGGCAACTCTTGCAGTTGCCACCTTCAAAATGGCGATTGTAATGGTTGCCACTACATCAATACTAGTCATAACAACTCTTTTGAACAAAATAAAATCCTTCGTACAACCCTAATGTTGGATATATATCCTCCTTTTGTAAGAAACAAAATTCCGCAATCAGGAATCTTCAATCTGCAATTGTGATGATTCCTATTCCCCTATTTTAAAATATCCTTTTTATAGATATCGTCATAAATCACCAAACTACCAAAATCGTCAACATCGGCGGTGATATAGGTGATAAATACTTTTACTGGGTTCTCTAAACCAAAGCTTGTGGGACTCAAATGTGGCTCAAAGCGCTTTTTGACAAACTCATCTACCAGATTTCTATCTTGAAAAATCATGGTTGCTAATTCATAAGGTTTTTCAAGACGAATACAGGCATTGCTTAGATAGCGCTTATTTTTACTAAACAAATCTTTACGATTGGTATCATGCAAATACAGCGCATACGGACTCTCAAAGTCAAATTTGAGTAAGCCTAATGAATTATCACAGCCAGCTACCTGACGGACATTGTAAGGAAAATAGTCTTTCGACACCGTGCTCCAATCAATACTATTGGCCTCTAGCACAAACCCTTTTTCATCGATTAATTGATAGCCATTGTTCTCAAAAAAACTAGGTTCTTTTTGCTGCACAGGCAATAGCTCGTTGATGGCTACATTTTTAGGAACTTCGTAGTAAGGGAAAAAGGTAATCTTATTGATTTCAGAACAAAGCGTTGGCGTTGGGGTAATAGGTTTGCCCACAATCGTTTTCATGCGCATCACCAAGCTATCTCGATCATAGAGCGCCAAAGTAGCAGAAGGAATATTGATTTGAATATATCGCTGATTATCAAGGCAATTGATTACTCGCCAACGATTGAGATTAAGAATGAGCTGCGCACGTAGTTTGACTAAAGGAATCGACAATTTTGACAAGGTAATTGGGCCAAGAATACCGTCTGGTACAATGTTATATAATGACTGAAAGCCTTTCAGCGCATTTGTAATCATCCCTTCTTTGATAATACTAGCGTCGGTCATTGTAGGTAAAAAGCCTAGAAAATAGAGCTTTTTGATGAGCTCCTTGTTTTCTAATAGCGTTGCAGTCTGACTGACAAGAGGTTCTTGAAAGTTGTCATTTTCGACAAAAGTATTCAAGCGAGTCAAAAGGTTTTGCGTTGCCTGATAGCCCAAAGATTGCGGTTGCAAAAAAGAGATCACATCCTTGACACTTCCTTTGGCGTAAGTGTTGAGGAGCATTGCAGTAGGGTTGAGACAATGATTATTATATCCCAAACCGTTGTAGGACCAATCTACCGACGTAATGCCGTTGGCAATATCTTTATAAAACTCCATGATGGAGTGTGTCATGATAAGCTCATACTCTAACGTAGGAAGATGCTTAGTGGATAAATAACTATAATGATATTTGGTACGATTGAGTCCATAGTCAGAAGCGTGTTTGAGTACATCAAGATACTCTTTTTTATAATCTGATGTACCTTCTAGCCAAATCGTTTTGTAAGCTAAATTTTGGTAAAATGCTACTACATCGGCAGGATTTTCTATTTGTAACTCTTTCGTGTAAGCTTGGTCAGTGTGTAATTTTTGGATAAAAGATTTTAAATCTTCTTGTGATTGAGCAATAGAAGGATTACTCCATACGATTCCAATAATGAGACAAAGTGTTAATAGTTTTTGAAGGTAAAATTGCGATTTCATGCTGTTTATTGATTTAGGTTAGGCAAAGGATAAATGCTTGGAAATGCCTTTTGTACCAAGCCTTTCAATCAAGGGGGTATTACTAAAAATAGCGATAGTTGTAGAAGGGTCTCGGTAGGTTTGCCTGAGGACAATGTGCTTAATGGTAGAAGTGCAAGTCGTTTGTTGATAATTGTTCAAATGCTACAGGCCTTTTGTCATGATAGACAAAAGGCACTGTATTATATGAATGCTTCACGATTGATGGGTTCAATCAAGGCTAGATTGTTTTTCAGTAAATCGATATTTGCATTTCCAACATGACGCCAACACTCCTTCCCATTGTATAAAATTAAATAGGTCGGCAATTGAGTCACCTTGAAAGTTTTGGCTACCTCTGGGTTGTTTTTTACACTAACCGCAAGGTAGCTTGCAATAGCTGGATTGTTTTTTTTGAGTCTCTCAAAAACCTCCAACTCTTCCTTATGAGTTTCGTAGAACAACATAAGGACTGGTGTTTGTGTGTGACTTGCCATAAATATTTCAAATTTTATCCCCTGTTTTGATAGCAAATATTCAAGAAGAAATAGCCCAATAGAATGAGTTTAAAGGGTACAAATAATGACTTTAATCAGTAGCTGAGTTACTGATAAAGGTCACAAAATCAGCTAACTGAACTCATATAAGTTATAGCAGTTTTGAAGGAGATTTGTGCTCAACAAAACAGATAAAGCTATGAAAACTATCTTGTTGCCAACAGATTTTAGTCTCAATGCCAAACATGCTGCTGACTTTGCTGTATCGCTGGCGGGGCTTATCGATGCAAAGATTATCTTGTTACATGCTTACGAATCGCCTGTTTCTACGACTCCCTTTGTACTGCCTTTGCCTCAGCAAGGTTTGATGCAAGAAGCTTTGGAAGAAACACGTACTTTGTTGGCACAAACCAAGGACGATATGCTGGCAAAATATGGAGATGTGCTAGCCAATAAGCTTGAAACAAAATTGGTTTTTGGCAATCCTGTTGACAATATTTTGGAGGCGGCAGCCGAAGTTCGAGCAGATTTTTTGGTAATAGGAAGTTTAGGAGAAGGAGGTGTATTGGCCAATCTGTTTGGGTCAACAGCATTGAGTATTGCCCAGAAAAGTAAGATTCCTGTATGGGTTATTCCGCAACAATCTACGATTCAGGCTATTAAAGAAGTGATATATGCCAGTGATTTAGAAGGAGATGAAGTGGGCTGTATCAACAAAATTATCAACATTGGAGCGCTATTGGGAATAGATCATACCAAATTGATTCATGTAAAGGAATACTTGAGTCCAGAGATATTCCCGTCAAGTGAAATCATTGATTTGTTGGAAGAGGAATTCGGAGGCGAAAAAATCATTTTCCGTAATTTGTATCGAGACGACACCATCGTAGGTATCGACAAATACATTCGAAATCAGAAGCCAGATGCTGTGATTTTGGCTCAACGCCCAAAAGGTTTTGTCGAAAAACTTTTCCACGAAAGCATTATCAAGCACTTGACGCTCAGTTCGCAAATTCCATTGTTGGTATTACAAAAGAAATATTGATTACAAAATAAAGTTGAGGTTTAAGGTTGACGAAATTTTCGTCAACCTTATTTGTTTTATGGGGGGATTGATAAATGTTTGGATGTATTTTGGAATATTACCTGTTGTTTATTTAATAAATGTCCGTAAATTTGTCCGTGTCCGTAAAAATGTCCGCAATATGATTAATGTAAAATTTTATTTAGATAAGGCAGATAAAAGTACTTATTATCCAATACACCTAGTATTGAGACAAAAAGGTGTCAACATTAAAGTTGCAACTGGTGAAAAAGTACTTAAAAATGATTGGGATAATGTAAATCAACAGGTTAGGAATTCCGATTTTAGATACAAATCAATCAACAAATTCTTAAGTTTTTTAAAATTAGAGGTTGAAAAATACTTCGAGACTGCTCCACATTCTCATTTTACTGATAAAAAAGTAAAAGAAATGATAGCTTCATTGGTAAGTAGTCGAAAATTCAATACAGATATTACTATGGTTTGCGAAGATGATATACAATATCAAAATAAACAGAAAATTACATTTGTTGATTTATTTGCTGGAGCAGGCGGATTTAGCGAAGGTTTTTTACAAGCAGAGTTTGGAGATAAACTATATGACTTTCGTCTAGCAAGTGATATTAATGATAATTGTGAATTAACGCATTTAGCCCGTTATAATTATCAACTAGGCTTAGATGCTGAATTTTTAAGACAGGATATTACAGAGCCAGATTTTCTAAATAATCTTAACAAAAAACTTAAAGGTCAAACAATAGATGTAGTGTGTGGAGGCCCTCCTTGTCAAAGTTTTAGCTTGGCGGGAAAAAGAAAAAAGTTTGATAAAAAAGATGATTTATTCGCCAATTATCTAAATGTCATCAAGGTTCTACGACCAAAATATTTTGTAATGGAAAACGTAAAAGGCATCCTTACAAAAGAAGGTGGTAAAATCAAGGAAATGATATTACAGGAAATCCGTTCAATCATCGACTTGCAAGAGTTTCATCAGTTAATACATTTTGTAGCAACATTGAAGCGGAACGTAACATATAATACATTTATTTTAGACTGCTATTTACAAAGATTAAATTTTGAGAAAGCAATAGAAAAGGAATTGGATGCGCTCCGTGAGAGTTATATCCAATCAATAGAAAGCAAATTTAGAGTGCTTGCTCCCAAAATCGCAGATTATAAAACAAGTAAGACAGACGTGAATTTCAATACCATTAGACATGGCTTTAATCTGTTGAAACGTACCAACGAACTTGCGTATATTAGAAAAAAAGTAATTCAAGAAAAAAATCATAGTGATTTAGATAACGACTTTTTCGCTTCAAAATTCGATGATTTTCTAATTTCGATTGAGCCAAGTGCAATCATTGCAAGTATTCATGAAGCATTTAAAGGATTGAATCCTAAAGAGGAATATAAAAAGGATATATCTGATATTATTCTTGCTTTGGAGATTTATGATTACTCATTTGATGAATGTGTAAGAGATTTGTCGGAGATAGCAGAAAGTCAAAATGTAGAAAAGGAGTTTCAAGAAATATTGAGTCACATACGCCTATATAACATTGAACAACCTTTTGTGGCATTAGCCTCGGATTATGGTGTTCCTCAAAATAGAGAAAGAGTTCTTTTTATAGGATGTCGCAAAGACCAAAAAATGATTCAAATAATTCCTGCTACAGTATCGGCAGAAGAGAAAGTTACCGTTTTTGAAGCACTTTATGATTTGGATTTTATTGGAAATGACGAGGAAAAGTTTAACTATGAACCTGTAGACCTTAAATCAAAATATAACGGTCAAACTGAAAAAATGAAAGCTTTATTAAAGCAACGCACTGTGGATGGAAAGCCGAATAATAAGTTAGGATTAACCTACGCAGAATGGTCGAGGAAAGGCAGATTGAGTGAGAGATTTAGTAATGCTAAAAACCCTTTTTACGTACGTAATGCTGAAGAATTAGAAAATATTTTAACACATGTAGTTGCTCCGTTGCAGAATCATAAAACGAGTAAGCAAAATGCTGAAGTAATAAAAAGGCTTGATGTAATACTTAGTACAGGTAATTATGACGAAGCCAAGCAGGAATTAAAGGAGATAGGGCTTGATTCTGAAAAAAGGAACTATAATGTATTAAAAGCAGAAGGCCAAAGCCCGACAGTAATGACAATTCCTGATGACTATGTACACTTTTCAAGTCCAAGAGCTTTGACTGTTAGAGAAATGGCTAGATTGCAGTCATTTGATGATAGTTTTGTATTTCAAGGAAAGCGTTCAACTGGGGGAAATAAACGAAAATTTGAAGTGCCACAATTTACACTTGTAGGTAATGCTGTACCTCCGCTAATGGCGAGAGCTGTAGCATTAGAAATCTTGAAAAATATTGACTAAATGAGGCCTTTAACCGAATTTGAAATTAAGCATATCGAGATTTTGACAGAAAAATCTGTAGAAATTACATTAATTGAACCAACTGCAACTGGACTCGAAAAATCAATTATGGATGCTACAGGTTCTGTAAGAAATTACCTAAAGAGGAAATCGATTCACGATTTTGATTCTCAAGGACAAGGCCCTGAAAATAAAATTCAGATAAAATCATATCTGGTAGGTAATAATTCTATCACGGATTCGATAGCTTCATTGTACAGACCGAATACCAAAAAAGGAGACCCAAGAGTTTGGTTTAAAGGGTTAGGGACTTATGCAAATGCTAATGATATTTTGGCAATTATAGCATTTCGAAGGGAACTATATGTCCTGAATCTTACAAGTCTGGATTTAGTGCAGCTAATAGAATCCGATTCAAACAATCCTGTTAAAGAGTTAATTGAAGAGATAAATGCTAGTTCTCGACTTATTGCAGACGAGTTGCTAGATTTGTTGCATAAAGTTGCATCAAGAGGTGCTATTCCTGCAATGCTTCAAGCTGATACAGCAGTAGGTAGAACATTGGAGACATTGTTGGGAATTGATATTAATTCATCAAAAAAACCTGATTATAAAGGTATTGAATTGAAATCATTTAGAGACAAAAGAGGAAATCGGAAAAACCTTTTTGCACAAGTTCCTGATTGGAATCTAAGTAAATTTAAGAGCTCTGGGGAGATACTTAATGAGTTTGGTTATCAACGTGGAGAAGATTTGAAACTATATTGTACTGTCTCTGCAATAGTAAAAAATTCGCAAGGCTTAAAGTTGAAGCTAAATACAGATATTGGACACTTAATTGAAACTTCAGAGAAAGTTACAGTTGGGGACTTCGTCGTCTGGGGCCTTGAGACTCTTCATTCTCGTTTATTGGAAAAACATAATGAAACTTTTTGGATAAGTGCAGATTCGATATTGATAGATGGCAGGGAACATTTTCTCTATAAAAAAGTTGAGCATACACAAAAACCAATAGTTTCCCAATTTGATATATTATTGGAACAAGGCATCATAACTCTTGATCATTTAATAAAAAAAACTGTATCAGGTAAGGTCGTGGAAAAAGGGCCACTGTTTAAAATAAAACCCAATGCACTAAGTTTATTATTCCCTCCAAGTCAGATTTATCAGCTCAATAGTAAATAAAAATCAGCCTTTCTGAAGTAATTAAACTTAGAAAGGCTGATTTACTTGAATAATACCAAGTATTTACATCCTACATCTCCTTCGCAATAATCCCTCTTGTAATAAGAACTTCTTGCTCTAACTCCTTGATTAATTGCTCAAAATAATCAAGGTCAAATTCTTCTCGTTTCTCTAGTTTTTCGGCTAAATGGGCTAACTCATCAAACCCACTCGATAAGGCAGTCCCCTTGAGTTTGTGTGCTAGGGACTTGATACCATTGAGATTTTGCTTGGCAAATAATTCATGTAACTCTACCAAAAACTCTTGTAATTGTCTATCGGCTATTTCGAGTAATTGACTCATAAAGGTAGTATCGTTACCTAGTCTATGAGACAAATCCTCTTTATTGAAGTGTATTTTTTTATTGGTAGAAGATACACGATCTTCTACAACCGTTATTGGTGCCAAGTTGGGTTCAAGATTGAGCCATTCTTGAAGGGCTTTTTCCAAAGCTCCTTTCACAATGGGTTTGGTGATATAATCATTCATTCCTGCTTCCAAACATTTATCTCGTTCTCCTTTTACGGTTCCAGCAGTTAATGCGATAATTGGTGTCTTCGTTTTGCCATTTTCATGCTCACGAATCAAACGGGTTGCTTCGTAACCACTCATAATAGGCATTTGAACATCCATTAAGATAATATCCACCCAGTTAATCTTAAATAAATCTACAGCAACTTTGCCATTTTCTGCCTCTAAAAGTTTGGCTTGTGGCAAAAGACCTTTTACAATCGTTCGGGCAAGCATCATGTTTACTGGGTTGTCTTCCACAATCATGATATTGACTTTTTCTGCACTCAGCCATTGTGGAGCTTCTAGTATTAGATTCTCTCCTGCATGAAGCGAATCCAACTGTGACAGGGCATTAAATAACGTATTTAACCCAATTGGTTTCATTAATCTTTGCTTCACCGAATAGGTTCGGCATGCATCAATGATTTCTTGATTGTCGGACGAGCTACACAACAAAAGGATATCTTGTTTCTCTGGAGTATAGTCAGGTAGTTTTCGTATGTGTTTGATACTTTCGAGACCATCCATGTATGGCATGTGGTAGTCCATCAACACCAAATCATATTGACGGCCTTCCTTCATAAAATCTAAGGCCTGAATGCCATTTTCCGCTTCATCAGAGGCAATAGATTTAATCGCCAACATTTCTTTCAAAATATGTCGGTTATTGGCATTGTCATCTACGATTAATACCTTTTGTAATTTTTCCAAATTATCCCATTGCAATGGGTCGCCTTCTTCGGCTTTAACAGTGATTTCAAAATAAAACGTACTACCAAGACCTTTTTTACTCTTGAGTTGAAGGGTACTTTTCATCAAGCCCAAAAGTTTGTTTGAAATAGTCAAGCCTAAGCCTGTACCACCAAACCTCCGTGTTGTGGATTCGTCTTCCTGTGAAAAAGCATTAAAAATCTTGGCCTGATTGGCCTCGTCAATCCCGATACCTGTATCTCTTACCGAAAATTTCAAATGCCATTCTCCTTCGTTGTAGCTCTGAGAGGCCTCAATCTTCAACTCTACTTCTCCTTGCGCTGTAAACTTTACGGCATTGCCCAATAGGTTGACCAAAATTTGCCTTAAACGAACAGGGTCTGTCCAGACAAACCTAGGGGTATCATGAGAAATATTAAGAAGAACTTCTAGTTTTTTGCTATCTGCCTGAAACGCTATCATGCTGATAATCTGATTACCTAAGTCGAAAATGTCTGTTTTTTCAATGGATAGCTCCAATTTACCAGCTTCTATTTTCGAGAAATCCAGAATATCGTTGATAATATCCAATAACGAATGTGCCGATTGCGAAACTGTCGACATATACTTGCGTTGAGTTTCCTCAAGTTTGGTTTTCATCAACAAGTCTGTAAACCCAATGATACCATTCAGGGGAGTTCTGATTTCATGACTCATATTGGCCAAAAACTCAGATTTTGCTCTCGCTCCTTGTTCTGCCAATTCTTTGGAGTTACGTAATGAAAAGGCAAAGCGATATGTTAAAATAAGGTTTTGGAAAAAGATAAATCCTAGATATCCCATCGAGAAATAAATAGGATAGTAGTTTATGATTTGATAATGTCCTAGAATACTCAAGCTGATAGCTAGTCCGAAGAAAACCATACTCAACATGGCATAAAGGGTGCCTTGGCGTTTGTTGATATAAGCCCTTATGACCGTAAGGAAATTATATCCAACAAAAACTAATACTAAATAATAGAAAAGGTTAGCGCTGTAAGTAAACACATGAACAGGAGCGGCAAGCATCATAATGAAAAATGCTAAGCTTACTCCTGCCATAAAATAGATAAAAAGGCCGTCGGTTTCGTATGGATAAAGTTTTCTTAAAAATAAACTGTAAATGAATATGCTCAGAAACATAGCACCATATTCGAGATGGATGGTCAAATGCCAGTCAAGACTAGGAAATAAATAATGAAAAAATAGAGATTGTCTACGCCAATTACTCGGTATACAAAAAGCAAACAGAATATGCCAAAATAGAGTACTTCCTTTTCGTGTTGTCCCATCAGATACAATCCAAAAAACAGCAGACCGCCCATCACCAAAATCCCTGTGAGCAACATATCAGATGCTAATTCTAGCTCACGCTCGTGGTATACACGACTAGGCGCTCCTATTTTTATGGAGCGAGAGGCTCCACCTTTATAATGATCAAAGTTAGCGATTTGAATGACCAAGTCTAGGGTATCTTTTTGTACAGCCAATGACTGAACCAGAGGAAGCCATTGAGGCTTATAATGATCCTTATCTTTGGCAACTATCCCATTGTGGGCTAGTTCTGTGTTATTGACCCAAAAACGATAACTGGTATATATGGAGGGTATAGAAAAGGCCAAAACTGGCGTCTTTTTTGCATCGATAAGCAATCTCAAATGATACGTTGCATAGCCGTATGCTTTGGCAGTCTCTTTGAGTTGAGGGACTTTATTCCAAACTTTGGTGAAATGGATAAAGAAGTCGGGTTGATGTTGCTGAACTTGTTGAAGTGTAAAAAGTTTTTTCCAATAAAAGGCCCACTCTCCATCTAAAGAGATGGGAGCATGTTCCTCCAAATTTACACTTCTCAAATCTATTTGTCCCGAATTAGTAGCGTAAACTGTATCAAAAGTAGTCAGTAAACTTATGATAAGCACCAATCGTCTTAAGAGATGGATGTGCTTAGTTGTTCCACTCAAGAACCTCATAGTCGCTTGGTTAGATTGTTTTCTCGATGTCTTAAGGGATACGCTTTATAATGTAATTGTCAATCGATAGGTAAAAATGCCCCCTTAATTTCTGCAATTGTATTGTAAAATACGTCGTTTGTCTGAAATAAGCTAATTATGTGCCAATAATTTCTCTTGGGCTAAAATTGGCTTTATAAATCTACAAGGATACTTTTTAAAAATATTAATGAAGGAATTGTATTGGGTTAAATATGATTTAGTCATCGACCTTGACTAGTGCTGTGGTCACTACCTGTGCCATGGCCTCAGCCGTATCGCAGCTAACAAGATGACGAAAAGGATGTAATAAATGTTCTCCGTAAAAATTATCATATTCGCTCTCATAGGTCATACCATACACACTATTGCAAAGCCAAAGTTGATAGTGTTTTTTGCGAATATCAAACAGTACAATAGGATTAATTTGATTGGGTTGTCTTTCAAAACATACCAACATGACAGGATGGTCCAGCAATCCTAAGCCATTAAGCGAAGGGACAAGATTAGCGTCAAAATACTCATAATGATATACTTTGCTAATTTGACCTGCGTTTTCAATCAGCATTTGTAGTTCATTCAAACGTTCTTGAATTTCAATCAAGGGGGTATTGTCTGCAGAAAATGTTGACATAGGATACCACTGATTATCGCGAAAATCAAGAAATTCCATCGCAGATTTGGTAAGGTCAAGTTTATAGTCAAATAAGCGATAGCCTGGTGCAAAATAGCCTGGGTAAAAGAATGTTAGTCCACGCTTGATACAAAAATCCATTTTCAAAAACATCAAATATTTGCCTAGACTATGTTTTTTGTAATCAGGGTCATAAAAACAAGAAATACCCGCGCCGCTATCATGACCTAAGTCAAAAAAACCAGTAGCGATCAGTTTTTCTTTGTCATAAACATTTACCTCGTAGGCATTGAAAATATCTCTTTGTGTATTGTTAAAAAGTAATTGCTCCAACGAATTGGAGGTTTCGAAGGTAATATGGCTACGATATTTATCAAATAAAGTTTCCTGAATGGGTTTGATTTGAGCAGGCTGTATTTCTACTTCAAATTTGCTGTTGAGCTTTTGGAGTTTACTTTTGGTAGTAGGAAATTCAGCTTCAAGAAGATTAATTCTAAGCCAAAGTGCACTGTAGAATACGTGGTTGAACTTGAGAAAGTTTGTCGTAAAAACACTTTGCCCCATTCTAAACCACCCGTCGGCCAAATATTGGTCAAGTTCGTGGGGATCGATAAACAAAGGATTTTCTAATTCTGCAAACATTTCTTATAGTCGTCGTTAATTCACAAATTTAAGGATTTTCGTCGAAAAGCTCATGATGTATTTGGCTGTCGGCTACCAGCTTTGTGCTCATAGATGAAGCAGCGAAAGTCGCTATCCGACAGCTCTGAGTTATTGCAAGGCTTGTCCTTCAAACTCGATACCATCCCAACCGAACTCGATAAAATTACGGATATTCTGGTGGTCTGTACCTTCTGGATTTTGCAACACATCGTTACGATAAAAAGCGCCAAAACAAGCCAACGTTTCTTCTTTGCTCAAACCATTGAGCTTAGCAAATGAAAATACCTTGCATGAGCCTGAGTTTTGACCTGCTTCATTAACGGTATTTCCATTACGAAATTTTGTTGGTTGAAATTGATAAGAAGCATCAATTACCGCAATCACTTCCTGAAACTCGATAGCCTCGGGATTAGTTTTTATTTTTTCAATGAAAGAATTAACGGACATATTTTAATCGTTTTTTGCCGTGAAGATAGATGATGTAAGCCAATAATTAGAAAATTGTTTGAAATAAAAGACGCTTCAGATGCTCCATTGATAGAAAATTGCTCAGATGAATCGCGTTGAATCTAGAAAAGTACTCAATGATGAATATAGACAAAAATCACTAATGCTAAGGTTTGATGCAGGGTATCGGTAATTACGTATAGCTATAAAGGTTTTTAAATAAGCCAGATAACTACGGCACGAATATTGTATAGATAATCATGTTCTTTATTGGTATCAATGAAGAATATCTAGTGTAATCTTCCTTTATCCTTACATCAAATTTTGAAACTGTTCAGTAGACTTAACCGCACATTAATTTTACTGAGCTTATTGCTATTTACAGAAAGTTATAAAAAACAATCAGAAATGGCAGTTGAATAAATAGATGTTCTAGTATCAAAACAAGAAAACACGAATCGCACTAAGTAGATATTGTTATTGGATTATCCAATTGTTTAGAATCTCTCTCGCAATCATCTGCGCACGTTAGCCGCATAAGTATCCTTGTTTGGAACTATCTCGTAAAGGAAAATTCACATCCGTTTATTTTTTAACAAACACAATCTATACTATGTACATTTTGCCAAGAGTAGTATTATTCTGTGCTATTTTCAGCTGTATTGCTGGGATAGCGGCCGCCCAAGATGTTAGTATAAATATTTTGAATCAACCTGCTGCTGTAGCCAAAGGCTCTAGTACTGGTCGAGTCATAATAGATATTTGTAACAACGATGGTGGTATCCGAACGGCTGCGGCCAATAAGTTAAGACCCCTCATTAGCCTTCCAAGCTCACTGGTTGGGTCCTCGATCGTACCTGTGAATATCGTAGGTTGGACAGTACTTTCCACCGAAGGGTCGAATATTCGTCTCGAAAATACGCTACCGATTGCCCCTGCAACATGTAGTCAAATTGAGATTGGTTATACTGGTGTCAACGTCGGTGGTCCGCTAACCATCACTGGTACACTAGGATTTAATGGTCCACAAACGACAGGTAATTTATCTGGGAATGACAACAGCACCACTTCGCTTACAGTATTTCTTGATACTGATAACGATGGAGTTGGAGATAGTATCGATTTGGATGATGATAACGATGGTATTTTGGATACTGTAGAAAATGCACAAGCCAGTGTTGACACTGATGGAGATGGTGTTCCAAACCGTATCGACTTAGATAGTGATAACGATGGCATCAATGATGTAATAGAAGGTGGTGGTATCGATATTGATTTTGATGGAATTGCTGATGGTATCATTGGAGGAACAGGGATACCCGCAAGTGCTGGTGCTGGCTTGGTATTGTCCGACACCGATTTAGATACCCGCAAAAATCCCTATGACTTAGATAGCGATAACGATGGAATCAATGATATTATAGAAAGTGGGAATGCTGCATTGATTGATGCCAATGGTGACGGAATCGTTGATGGAACCGACAGTGACCTCGATGGTATAATGAGTAGCGCCGATGGAAGTGCCAACTGGGGCGATACTAGCGATCCTGTACCTCTCAATAGCGACAGCGCAACAGGAGCAGATTACCTCGACTTAGACAGCGATAATGATGGTATATCTGATTTGCTCGAGAGTGGCATTAGTAATCCTGCAACTCTGGATATAAATGGTGATGGCAAAATAGATAGTATCCTCGACCTCGATGCCGACGGAATTATTGCCTCCGTCGATGGTTCCACCAGTTATGGTGATGCCAATAGTCCAACTCCTCCAGACCTCAATAGCTCAGGTACACCAGACTACCGTGAATCTAATCCTGATATGGATGGTGATGGTGTTTCAAATTCTCAAGAAATAACAGATGGAACAAACTATACAGATGGCTGTAGCTACAATGCTACCAATCAAATATTAGCCAATACCTCCACATTATGGCGAAATGCCGACTGTGATGGAGATGGTGTAAACAATTACAAAGAGCTTACAGGTACAGATAATAATGCATTAACACCACTCGACAATACCAATCCGAAAGATGGTTGTAGCTACAATACTGTCGACCAAGTATATGCTTCCACCACATTGGCGTGGAAAGCTTTGGATTGTGATGGCGATGGACTTACCAACAAAGAAGAAATAGATCCCAACAACGACGGTATTCCAGACTTGACTACCACAGACCCCAAAAATCCAGATACTGATGGTGATACCTATAACGATAAAATAGATACTTGCCCATTAGTAGCAGGTATTGCACCAAGTGGTTGTCCTTTGGATACAGACAAAGATGGCTTGGCGGATGTAACAGATTTGGATGACGATAATGATGGAATTTTAGATACTGTTGAAAATGCCCAACTTAGTGCTGATACCGATGGAGATGGAACTCCCAATAGAATAGATTTGGATAGCGATAATGACGGTATCAGAGATGTGGCTGAAACTTTGGGCATAGATTTGAATGAGGACGGAATGGTTGATGGCCCCGTTAACCTACAGGGTGTACCGCTGGCAGCAGCAGCGGGTTTGGGACTTGCACCTCCCGACACGGATCTTGATGGTAAGCCTAATCCTTATGACCTAGATAGCGATAATAATGGAATTTCGGATATATTGGAGGCTGGTCTAAATCCGAACTGGGATTTGGACGAGGATGGCAAAATAGATTGTACTGGAAATTGTGATACCGATGGTGATGGTGTGCCAAATGTATCTGATGGTTCGTCGAGCGACTGGAAGGATGCGCCAATTCCAGATTTGACCCCAACTACCGAAATAAATAGCTTAGAGTTCACAGGTGCTTCCAACGCAAGGGATATTGTGGTAAATGTTTTTGAAAAAAATAATGTACAAAACGTATCAGGCAATATCACAGGATTTAGAATTACCAAAATCTCAGGGTTTGATATTACTTATTCTATCAACACAGGAACATCCAATGTATTGGGAGGATCCACCAATAGTAACAGTGATTGGACATTTTCGGAAAACACAAACTTTATCACCGTGATGGCAAAACCTGGGGTTAGTATTCCCCAAAATAGTTTTAAGAAAATTGGGTTTACTGTCACTCGAAAAGGAGGTATTCCTTCCAATACTAGTCAAAACATCACAGTAACTATTCTGTATGGCTCGGGTGGAGAAGGTCGTGTAGATAACAATATTGTAGAAACTAAAATTACGGCTAATTAAGCCTTGACTTAAAGTGTTTATGATTAAATAATACAATTGTGAAATACTAAAAATGGTTAGGAATACCTTCAAATCGAAGTACTCCTAACCATTTTTAAGTATTAACGATTAATACGTTCTAGCCTATAATCCGTAGGCCTTAGTCAAGCACACCTTTATACTTTTGGCTTATGGCATTCGGCTCTCAGTTGTGCGCTTTCGGTAAAAATATTTCCAATAAATTCACAGAAGCTTTTCTGCCTAAAGTATAATAACGCAATCGTAATTTATACAAATTGGGCTTTCACATTAAAAAGGAAATTAATGGATTTTTGATAAGATTTTCCAATGGGAATATCTCTATCATGAACAAAAAAGCTTTTCGAATCCACAGCCGTTATTTTATAGATATTGATAAGATAAGCATCATGAACTCGTCTAAACACACCACTAGGCAGAATATTCATCAAGACATCGAGAGGCTCGTTAATAACCAGAACACTGTCTTTTGTATGTATTTTTGAATAGCTACCAAATGCAGAGAAATATTCAATTTCATTAAAGTTGAATTTTAACATTTGAGCTTCGGCTCTCATGAAAGCATAGCTATCCTCTATACGTGTGTTTGAAAGAATAGGAGTGTATTGAGCTCTATTCAAAGCTCTCCATACACGCGCTTCGCTAGAAGGGTAAAGCATAAAGTCGACGATATTTTCATACTCATAAGCTATTGACGCCAATTCTTTGATTGGGCTAACTACCACAATCGGAATACTGGACGGCAACTGATAAATCAAAGATTGAATATCTTGATCTGGTTGTAAAGTAAGAAAAATCGCGTTGTACAATTCTTGTTGAAGGTACAATTGAGCTACTGCGATATTTGGCGCCATAACTACCTTTCCTGAGGTAAGTTCTTTGATTTTGTTCGCTAGGTCAAGTGACGACTCCTTGAGCGGGTTAATGAGGAGGTAAGCATTGTTATTCATATATTACACAACTATAAAAGCATAGTGTACTGGCGGTACAAATTATGCCAAAGTGAAGAAAGATAAAATACCAACAAACGACAATAAGCAGTTTATTGCGATTGTTTTATCAAATGAATCAATGTTGTGTAAAGTGAAATAGCAATGTCCTGATTGAAAGAGGGAATCAAAAGGACGTTTTATCTTGATGAAGTACAAGAATAAAAAGTGATTTTTACTGTATTGTGTAGATTAAAATTATTAAAATCTAATTTGAAAAAAAAGAATAATAGAATAAAAATAAAGTACGTAGAATATAAGTGTTTATAGTTGAAAATATTCAATAAAAAGTAAAACAAAAAAAGCTCAGAAATTTCTTTCTGAGCTTTTGCGGTCTGGACGGGACTCGAACCCGCGACCCCATGCGTGGCAGGCATGTATTGTTTGTTTTTTATTTGTATTGATATATTTTAAATATCTGATTTTTAAACGTTTATATGCGTTTATTCTTTTGGTTATTTGTATTTAATTGTATTTTTTTGCTACATTTGTTTAAACTATGTTTAAACCATATAAATCAAAATTTGTAAATGGCTTCTATTGATGTGCTTTTGTACACCTCCAAAGTATTAAAAAATGGGGAACATCCTATTATGGTTCGATTGATTAAAGACCGAAAACCTAAATATATCTCTGTGGGTATGAGTTGCTCCAAAGCAATGTGGGATGATAAGAAAAATTTACCTGTTAAAAAACATCCTCTTGCCACTGAAATGATTATTAAAATTGAAAAAACAAAAACAGATGCAAGACGACTTTTGATGCAGTTAGAAGATGAAAAGGCAAGTTTTACTGCTGAAGAATTCACCAAGAAACTTAAAAACCAAAGTAAACGTATAACAGTACTTCAGTTTCTCGATGAGGTAATAACTGACCTGATGAAAGCGGATAAGGTAGGCAATGCAAACGTTCATAAAAATTTAAAGAAAGTACTTGAGCGCTTTAGAAATCAAAAAGACTTCACTTTTTCCGAATTAGACGGTTCTTTTTTGCGAAGGTTTGAGCAAGATTTCAGGGAAAGAGGTGTTTCTGAGGTTTCTATGAGTGTACACTTTCGTACTTTGAGAGCCTTGTACAATAGAGCAGTAGTAGAAGATTTTGCCAAGAAGGAAGCAGACCCTTTTGTTGATTACAAAATCTCTAAATTCAACACTAAAACGCAGAAAAGAGCTATCAAAAAGGAGGATATTGTCAAAATAGCTTCTATCAAAATTGAAAAAGGAACTAGACTATATGATTCTCAAAACACTTTTCTTTTTAGCTATTATTGTTCTGGAATCAACATTAGTGACATTATCGAGCTCGAATGGACGAATATATCCCCAGATGGTTTGATGGAGTACGAGCGAAACAAAACACACCAACGTCAAGTGGTACAACTCTTACCACCCGCTAAAGAAATACTCGCATACTATCAAAAATATAGCTTAGGAGACTATATATTCCCGTATCTTGATAAGTCGAAACATAAAACAATTCCTCAAATTACTAATCGTATTAAGAAAGTCACAAAACAGATAAACCAAGATTTGAAAGTGCTAGCAGAAATGGCAGGAATAGAAGCTAACTTAACAACCTACGTAGCGAGACACACGTTCGCAACCGTTTTGAAGAGAAGTGGGGTCGAAATTAGTAAGATTAGCGAACTGATGGGACATGAATCAGAGAAGGTGACAAAGGTTTACCTCGATTCATTCGAAAATGATGAACTATATGAGGCTACTTTAAATTTACTGTAACATGATGAATATAATTGATTTTGAACAACTGGTTCTCAATATAGAAAACACCCATAATTACTTTCAATTACGTGCTAGTAAGCAAATTGACTTAAATCTCAGTCTTCGGAATTGGTTAATTGGCTATTATCTGGTAGAATTTGAACAGAGAGGTCAAGATAGGGCTATTTACGGCAATAAAACTGTTCCGACATTAGTGAAAAAAATGAAGCATATCAAAGGGTTTTCAAGAAGTAACTTGCTGATGTTTAAAAGTTTTTACCAGACTTATCCACAAATTGTACAGATATTATCTGCACAATTAGAAAACTCTCCTATTCAATTCACTCCTCCAATTGTCCAGACACTGTCTGGACAATTGGAGTCCATAGAGTCTTATCCTCCAGAAACGTTACTTTCCCACTTGAGCTTTTCTCATTTTGTAGCACTAATTCAGTTAGATTCTGATATTAAAAGACGCTTTTACGAAGTACAAGTTATTCAAAACTCATGGTCAGTTAGAACTCTCGAAAGAGCAATCAATACTCTTCTGTTTGAAAGAACAGGATTGTCGTCAGATAAGAGAGGTATGATTGAAAGTCATAAAAATCCCAAGACAGAGACAGCAGGAGATTTAATCAGAAGCCCATTTATTTTAGAGTTTATGGGGTTAAATCAATCTAAAAAGATTTCTGAGAATCAGTTGGAAACAGCTATTATTAACCATTTACAAGATTTTTTGATTGAAATGGGAAGAGGTTTCTGTTTTGAAGCACGACAAAAACGCATCACTTTTGATAATGAACATTATTACATCGACCTAGTTTTTTATCACCGTATCCTACGATGTCATATTTTGGTAGATTTGAAAGTAGGAAAATTCAGTCATGCGGATGGTGGGCAAATGAATTTTTATTTGAACTACTATAAAAATAATGAAATGGGTGAATATGACAACCCTCCTATTGGCATCATCTTATGTGCAAACAAAAATGATACATTTGTAGAATATACTATTGGTGGGTTAGATAATGAAATATTTGTATCAAAATACCTAATTGAGCTTCCTAAAGTGGATGAACTGAAACGGTTGATTGAAGAAGATATGAAGAAGTAAGTAGATAAATTTTGTAATTCTACTAAGTGATGAGATACAAGGTAGAATTACAAAATTAGATTAGAGTTGTTAATTCTGGTTATTATCAGATGTTGGATAGCTAATATTTAAGATTTCCACTGATTGTATTCTTTCAAGTTGGAAATGTCTTTCATCTTTTCTTAACTCACAAAAACCAGTTAAATACTCTATTGGTTTAACATTAGTGAGAGTTCCTAGCGGAGGGATTTCTTTTATTTCGTAATTTTTGATAGTACGTATTGTTAAGTTATTGTTCTTATCCTTGTATCTTATTCTTAAATATTTTTTCTCTTGTATTCCCTTTGTAATAACCCTTTTGTTTTGCTCCTCAAATCCCAATGTATTCAGCTCAGTATCTTTAAAATTGGGAGCTTGTACTACAAATGGACTAACTAGAGTAATATTACTAAGTTTCAAAATAGGAAATTCACGAGTTTTATTTTTGATATAGTCATATCCAACAATAAAATAGATACCATGTGAACATTTAATTTTTTGTGGTAAAAATATTGTTTGATATGAACTACCTTCGATTGTTAATGTGAGATGTTGTTTACTTCTAACATATTGGGCATACTCATTAAGCATAGCTTCGCTAATAGAGGGAACTATACTAAGGGCTTCAATGGGTATCAATACTTCAGACATTTTATCTGAAGAAGGATTGAACCATTTACATTTTACCAATTGCTCAGAAATTTCTTTTTTCTTATTTCCTGTTTTAACGTCGAACAAAGCCTCTTTTTTATCATTTTTAGGAACACCGATAACTTGCATCAACGGACTAACAAAACTTAGAAGTGGGTTAAGATTAGTTCTTTTATTTTCATTTTCAATATTTAGAGAGCTTTTTACTTTTGCCAATTCCATTTGTGCAGTAGAAAGCGTTACTAATGAATCAATGACATCGCTTTTAGCAATAGCTTTACCTCTTCGTTTTACTAATTTTAAAAGCTTTGAGGAGAGCCATGCTTCCTCAAATTGTGCTGATTTAGATGAATACCAAACACATTTGCAGTTAGCCGTTTTACCCTTCAATTGAAGGTTGACTCCTGTAAATTCATCAAATACATCTTGAGAATCTTTAATAATTTCGACAATTATCATTAATGGCGAAACAAGTTGAGGTTCTCCTGAAATAAGGATATTTTGTAGTTCAGAAGTATAAGGGTGTGACTTTAGGGCAACAATGTCACCGAGATTGAAAAGGTGTTCCATAAGGTAGTATAAGTTGTGCACAAACATACTGAAAATATGTATATTTGCACAAGCCTTGATAGGAAAACTTGAAAGATTCAGACAACTGGAATGGACTATAAAGATTAAGCTATCTGATGTAGTTTAATTTTACTGTATATGTAGATTATACAGGAAATGGATTGTAATGATTTATCCAACTGCCACCAAATAATTTGGAAGCAGTTGTACATATTTCATTTACATCTATACATATAAATATGCACTTGAATATAAGTAATAACATAATACTGAAAGATTTAAGCAAATTTATATTATTGAAACTAAGTGTGACTCAAGAATTTGGGTACTGGTCTTACTCTTCGGAGTGTTATGTCTGAAAATTATCTGTTACACCTCTCTTGTTAACTATTAAGGTTTAATTTTCTATTAGTAATACCCTATCTATAAGATGCGAATAAAAACTCCCGATTGGCTTAAAAACAGAGGATATTTACATATTACACGTCAAATAGATGTACATAGTAATACCCAAAAGCTCCTATCAAAAATTTGTAATCCTAGCTATATTGCAAAGTATGCTTTCTTTCCCCTTATCCATGCATCTATAGATGAAAGGAGATATAAGCCCAATCCTGAACTAACGGTATTAGACCAACGAAAAAAGGAAAAATGTCATAGCTATCAGGATAGCAAGGGTAAGTATCAAAAGCATATCAAAAGCCGCCCATTGCACTACGCAACCCACATGGATGCACTAATTTTTGGTTATTATGCAAATGTCTTACAAGATAAATATGAGGAAGAATTAGCCAAAGATGAAGAGCTTTCAAAATGTGTTTTGGCATATCGAAAAATTAAGATTTCAGAAGAAAAAGATAGTAAGCATAAAAGTACTATTCACTTTGCTCATGAAGTTTTTGAAGAAATTAAAGCACGAAGTAAGAATGAAGATTGTATGGTTTTAGCCTTTGATATAAAAAGTTTTTTTTCAAGTCTTAATCACGTAAAACTAAAAGAAGCTTGGGCTAAATTAATTAATGAAACTACACTTCCTAAAGACCATTACAACGTCTTTAAAGCCTCGACTCGATTTTCTTACATCATGTTAGATGACCTCCGTATCCGTAATAATTCGGGAGGGCGAAAAGCTCCTTTTGATGAAAAAAAGCTGGCAAAGATTAGGAATAAACAAGGTTTTAATGCCTTTTTTGAATCTCCAGAAGAATTTAGAAATAAGGTAAAGAATAAGGAAATTAGACTTCATCGTTTCCCATTTAGAAAAGGTGAAGATAACACTCCAACAGGGATTCCTCAAGGATTACCCATTAGTGCAATTTTAGCAAATTTATATCTTCTTGAGTTTGATAAATTAGTCTTACAAAAAGTAACCAGAGAGTTAGGTGGCTATTACAGACGGTATTCTGATGACATTGTAGTGATATGTAAAAAGGAAAATGTAGATGAGATTGAGCATTTTGTAACTGAATCAATCAAAGATAGTTTGGTTAAAATTAGCACTGAAAAAACCGAAAAGTTTTTGTTCACTCACAGAGCCTTTGGGAAACAAGCCCCACGTCTTACTGCCATCAAATTATCAAAGCATGTCTGTACAATGGAAGCTCCATTTGTTTATTTAGGTTTTGAATTTTACGGAAATCAAACACTTATAAAATCAACTAATCTGGCTAAATTTTATAGAAGAATGATTTCAACAGTGAAAAGGAAGAGTAGATTAGCCATTAAAATCGCAGAGAACGAAGGAAGGAATCCCGTTGTTTTTAGGAAACGATTATATAAGCTATATATCAATACAAACCTTAATAAAACTATTATTAAAAGACGCTTCAAAACGCTTAAAGTGAATGAGGTTGGTGAGTATAGAATAGAATCGATTGAAAAAGAAAAGGATTTTCGGAGTAATTATCTATCATATATCAGAAGAGCAAGCAAGATAATGGGAGAAGATGCCATCAAGAATCAAATTCGCAAGCATAGAACCCTTTTTAACCTAGCTATGTCAAGACATTTGAAGTACTAAAAATATCGACCAAATAAAGAAGAAAAATGATTACACAAATTGCAAAGGTATTTGATGCAGAATATGTACAGTCGTACTTTACTAATAAGTTTGAAGGGGTAGCCTCTCCAGAGCAGGCTATAGATACATTAGCATCTATCAAATTAATCGAGTTCTTTCAAGTTTTTTTCAAGGCTGAATTCAAGTTACAAGAGTTATGGTTTGAGCAAGATAAAAATCAATTAATTAGAAGATTGGAGCGTTGTGTCACTATCGAGCAAAAGAAAAAGTTTATCGAATCAAAGCTTGATGAACATGAGATTCTTTTTAGTGAACATGAGTATTTCGATATACTTGAAGAGTTAGGTGATGAGACTTTTGGGGGACTTATAATGAAACTTGATAAACTTAGATTTGGATTTGAGAATACCTCAAGATGGATAGAATTAAATGAAACGGATAAGTTTTATCTATCATTAGTCAACGAAATACCTGATACATTTCCTTCTTTTGATGTATTCGAAAATTTGACTCCGCAAAAAGTGAGAAACTTTATTGTTTCTCGACCAAGGCTTCATGAGCTTTTTAATAGATTCATGCGTGTGAAAAGAGGAGAAGTACCAGTTGCTCAAATTATTATTAAGATTGTCAGCGATATATTCTCTATTTACTATGCAATTAAGTTAAATCATATTTTAAGACAGGAGTATTTGAAGTTAATACCTCAATCTGAATACCAATTAATTGGAGCCACACAAGATGAGGATGAAAAGGATGGGAAAAAAGTTGAAATTGTATTGCCGAAAATTAAGGAACGAATTGCAGGTGATAATATCACAAGTCTTTCACTAACTCAAACAGCTCTACTATTTAACTTGCTAAGAAAAGAAAGGGTGATTTTTAAGGATGAGAGTTATCAGTCTAAAGAAAATATCTATAAAGCTATTCAAGTACTTACGGGCTATAGCAAACAAAACTTAAAGGTAAAGATGAATTTGAAGGAATATGAAGATTCCGACAAAGTTGTAACCCAAAAAATTCTGAAAAGATTAATATATTGATAAACAGTTAGATAGAGTGACTTAGGGGGCTACAACTTTTTAAAGTAGCCCTACAACTCTATAAACAACCACAAAAAACCAATAAAACTTTGTGTCATCGAAAGGGACAACGAACAATCCCCCTGAGTAGATGACACAAATGGAAATATCATCCAAATTAATCTTAGTAACTCCAGAAGAATTAGTATCTCTAATTCAACATTCCGTTCGCCAAGTCATTGCTGAGCAAACACCAAAATCTTTAGGAACAGCCGACAAGCCTTTGTCGATAGATGAAGCTTCTTCATTTTTAAATATTCCGAAATCAACACTGTATCAATTTACTTCCGCTAGGAAAATTCCTTTTCAAAAAATTGGTAAGAAGATTCTTTTCTTCAAAGCAGACCTTATCCAGTGGGTCGAGTCTGGTAAAAAGAAAACTCGAAAGGAAATCGAAGAAGAGGGTTTTGGTAAGAAAGGAGGCTTACGATGAATAATCCTCATAAGCAAGGAGATACTAAAGCTTTTGTTTTGTATTGGGAGGAAGCATTTGCTCAAAGCTTTTTTCATGTAGAAAAACTACTTGATGCTAAATGTAAATATCTGGAAAAGCTAAGAAAAATGCTTTTTGATGAAATGAAGGAAGATGTCTCTATGAGAATTAAAAATTTAGAGACAGAAATCAATCAAATCATTGGTCTATTGGATATGGTACAACTTCTAAAGAGGGCGTATCTTGAAGAAACGGCACAAATCGCTTCACTTTTATCGAAACTAACGTGTGAAAAACAAGTGCTACTACTTCAAAATCAGGAGTTAAGGGAGCGTAATGATTTGCAAGATAATGTCATTAATCTACTTCTAAGTCGATGTTTTACAACCCTAAATGAAGAAAATAATGAATATTGATAAATATAAGCAATGCCTCAATCCTGAACAGATTAGCGGAGTAGTTCATGAAAAAGATAACCTTGCAAAGATTCTGGCAACACAGGAAAAGATACAATCTAATAGTTGTAAAACGATTGCATTTAGTTCTCCCATCATTACGTATAATGAAACAGGTATTATTTTTCCTAACACGATAAATATTATTCAAGGTAAAAAGGGTGTACACAAATCAAGGTTAACGGAGATTTTTTGTGGATTGATGTTACAAAGAGATATTACCCAATCAGGCCATCGGTTTTTAGGTATGAAACGAAATGCAATGCAGAAATCAGTTGTGCTATATGTCGATACAGAACGTAATATCAATGACCAATTTCCTTATGCTATTCAAAAAATCAAGCTACTTTCAGGCTATTCTATAGAAGATAAACCCGAAAATTTAGATTACATATCGTTAATTGATATTCCTCGAAGTGAAAGGTTTGATACGTTAAATGAGTATATCAAAAGGTTTAGAACACGATATGAGATATATAATCTCTTCATTGTGTTCGATGTCGTGACTGACTGCGTTGAGAACTTTAATGATGTAAGAGAAAGCCTTAGACTTGTTGACATGCTCAATGAAACCATTAATACCTATAATGTTACTTTTCTTTGTGTAATTCATGAAAATCCCTCAGCAGGTAACGACAAAGGCCGTGGACATCTAGGTACGGAATTGAATAATAAGGCTTCACAAGTTATACAAATAGGCTTTGAAAAAGATAATCAAGGAAACGATACAGACTTGATACGTTTAAAGTTCTTACACTCAAGAAATACTAAGAGGTTAGACCCAATTTACGTACAGTATTCAGAAGAATCAAAAGGGTTAGTCCTTGCTAGCAGTGACTTTATTAATGAAAAGCTAGCAATGAAGAAAAGTAAGGCACAGATAGCAGATATTCAAAATTGGCTTACAGACAACTTGAAAGATCCCAAAAGTAAAAAAGAGTTGATTGAGATGATTACGGAGGCTTTTGACTGTGGTTCAAGGATAGTTGAGGATAGGCTCAAGGAACTAGATGACAAGGGATTTATTGAACGATTTACAGTGGGGAAGAGTGCACATTACAAATTAATTATTCCATTTTAACATGTTCGCACTCGCAAAGTCATATATATGGGTCTGCGAATGCGAGCGTATAAAAGCTCTCAATATTATGTCTGATACAAATAAGTTTCCTCCGATGAATAGAACGGAGTTAGCTCGAAAATATAAGGTAAGTCTACCTACTTTTAATAAATGGCTTGGATTAATCTCAAATCTTGTTCTGATTGAAAATCAGAGGATATTTACCCCTAAGCAAGTGGAGTTAATCATAAACCATCTAGGGGAGCCCCCTGACTGACTCGAGTAAACAGCATGAATTAACTTCAATTAATTCGAATTAACGCATATTAACCCTCGTTAACCCAAAGGTGGTTTTCGAGGGTTAATTATTTTTAAACCAGTAAGTTAATAACGATTAATCTAACATTAAGCAATGAACGAAATTAGAACAGGGAGAGCATTACAGTTGGAAGGACTCCAATATGCTACCAACAAAGTAACCTTAGGCTTCAAGTGTGAAGCTCGAACTAAAATAGAATTGGCACAAGAGGCTCAGCAAATGGGAATGACTTTGAGCGAGTATGTAGACACTATCATATCAACCCGAAAGCAGCATACAAAATCAAACAACAACTCTGAGTTGCAGACATTGTTATCTCAACAAAAAGCCGACCTTCATCATTTTAAAAGGAAAGTCGATTTTTATGAAAATGAGTTATTGCAAAACGCATTTCAACTGCGTAAAGGTCAGACTCTCGAATACAGAAATATCTATGGCGAGACCGTAAGTAAAACGATTACCCAGATTGAGGATATTTACACCATCTTATTAGACACCGTTAAACTCTCGTAATTATGTTTGAAATAATTTCTAATCCGTTTGAAAATGTGGGCGAAGAGCTTTCTGGGATCGTAACTAAAGGTGTTGCAGATATTACATGTTCTTCTCCAACTAAGAAATCACAATTTAGGAATACTTTGATAGTCATGTTGATAATAATTGCAGGTTTAGGACTGTTAATTTGGGCTAACTTTTCTCCTAGAAAAGAGCAAAATATGGACGTTAAGGAGTAATTATATTTATTCAATTGTGTAATAAACCCATGTATAAAAGCCTGTTAAGTTCAAAGTAGCTGGATTTTATACATGGGTATTATTTTGTCGTTAATTTGATATTGACCGAATAATAAATATTGAGTACTTAAAGTATATTTTTTCAACAAAACAGCATAAATTAAAGAAGTTGAAATACTTTACCCCGTACTCTTCATGGACTATGAAACGCTTAATACTGAAGGAAAACTATATGCCCTTCTAGTTGGTATTAATAATTATCCTGTAGGTGTGTCGCCTTTACAAGGTTGTGTCAACGATGTTGAAGAGATGAATAAGCTCTTGAATAATTCTTTTCAAAGACTATCTCCTCAAATTGTTTCTCTAACTAACGAACAAGCTACCAGACAAAATATTATTGATGCTTTTCGTACACATCTTTGTCAAGCTACGATTAATGACTCTGTCCTTTTTTACTACTCTGGACACGGTTCAAGAGAGAATGCACCCCAAGAATTTTGGAAAGAGTTCCCAACCCACAAAAATGAAACACTTGTATGTTATGACAGCCGACTCGCAGGAGGATTTGACTTAGCGGATAAAGAATTGGCAGTACTCATCAGCGAGGTTGCTAAACAAAACCCACATATTGTTGTTTGTTTGGATTGTTGTCATGCAGGTTCTGGAACGAGAGATTCCATAGATTTAGTACGTGTAAAGCAAGTAGAAAAAGAAGGTTCTCGACGTGGATTAGAGCAGTATATTGACGGTTTTTATTCAAAACAATTACAAAGTACTGGAAAAATAGATGTTCCTCTGTCTAAGCATATTTTGTTAGCCGCTTGTCAAGAAAACGAGCGAGCCTACGAAACGTCAGCTAATAGAGGATTATTTACCTTAACTTTGCAAAACTGTTTAAAAGATGTCCAGTCACTTTCATATTCAGATTTGTTTAATCGAATAGCCGTTTACGTGAGGGAAAAGGAATCCCGTCAGCATCCT
Organism: Flectobacillus sp. BAB-3569; assembly: GCF_002270355.1. Classification (GTDB taxonomy): domain Bacteria; phylum Bacteroidota; class Bacteroidia; order Cytophagales; family Spirosomataceae; genus Flectobacillus; species Flectobacillus roseus. The sequence continues at coordinate 66,223 of NZ_NJFZ01000008.1, forward strand.
AATGTAGAGTTTCTGGGAGGTTTCAACCCTCATGTTTTATTTTTGACTGGTACAGAGACTGATAGAGTCGATACATTTCCTATAACGTACGATTCAGAAAGTCGTTCATGGAGGGCTCAAAGAGGAAATATTCATGGATTGGCCATTGAATATAATACGCCTGCTACTATCTGGATTTTTTCATCCAATACTACTTCATTTACCGAAAAGCATTTGTTTACAAAAGGAAAAATAACAGGTGTACAAATGCTTGATTCTATTGTTATACCAGAGGCAACATTGGATAATCAACAACAGTATGTAGGCGTGCTAATTGATGGGAACAAAAAATATGCGACTATTTACAGCGGCGTTCCAATAGACGACCTTTCTGTTTTATCTGAATATTTGTGTGTAGAAAAAGCGTTTGCCGATTATTGGGTTTTACAATCAGGTAATCTCGTTCAAGTAATTCACAGAACTTCACAAAAAATCATTATAGAAAAAGAGCATTTATTTGAAATAAATCAGGTTTTACGAGATATTGTTCGTTGGGAAAATATTAAACAATTAAATAACCCAAAATCAAGGTTGAGAAAAGAAGAAATTGAGTTCTCTTTGGCTGTTGAGGAGCAATCTTTTGTTGGAGATGATATTCAGTTGATTTTAGACCAAAATGAAAGTGGTGAAGTGATACCCAAACATTACACTCTTTCAGTAGCAAATAATGCTAAGGTTGAGCTTTATTTCAAAGTAATCTTTGTTTCCCCTCTTTATGGTATTATAGAATTGGGCAACTCAACTATTCCAGCTAACGAAACTGGGGTAATTGTTGAGAAGCGACTGGGCTTTTATAAAGAACAATATGCTGATAATGAGAGCAATTGCTTGTTTAAGTTAATAGTAAGTACAAAAGAAATAGATTTGTCTTTTTTTATACAGGAGAACTTTTCGATTAATAAAGATTATTCACAAACAAAATCTATTGAAGATTCACAAATTAGAAGTGGTAAATTCTTAGATGAATTTGATCCTGAGACAAACCCTTCTTTTGACTGGATGGCTAAAGACCTAAAGCTAAGGTTAGTTAAAAACAATGCTACTATTGGAAAAGAAGATATTGTTTTGGCTGATGGTTCATTAATATTCAAAGCACATCAATCTTTTCAAGCAAAGGTTTCTCTATCATCTTTGTATCATCCTTCAAGAGAAATTGGCAATGAGTCTTTGCTTAAAAGTTCTATCACTATCAATAGCCTTGCTATTCTAAATTTATCCCCTCAATCGAAGTCCGTTGAACAAAAACAACAAATAGAGTTAGAAGAGATAGAAGGCGAAGTAAATGCTGATAACCCCTTAATTCTGGCAATTCAAAATCAAGAAATATTGCCAAATGAAATAGTCCTCCCAGTGATGGTAAATGGAGACCAAGTTGTGGTAATTGGTTCAAGCAAAGCTTTGGGCAACAATGAAAGTGAGGTATATATTGAGCGATTGCCAGAAATAAATACAGGCGAAAAGAGAACAAAAAGCTTAGGAAGAGCGATTAAGTTCTGTTTAATGAAACTGGTTTTTAAAACTGCTCCAGAAAGTTATTTTGCTTTGAACTGGGTTGATTATGAGCAGACCAAGCCAGTAAGGACAAACCTTAATTTATCTCAAAAAATTACAGAAGCAAAGAACATAGTACTGTTTATCCACGGCATTATTGGCGATACCGAGGGAATGATTCCTTTTGCTCAAAGGCTGGTTAAGCCAACTGAAGATAGTAAAGCGAAATATGATTTAGTTCTGACATTTGATTATGAATGCTTGAATACACCCATTGAGAAAATAGCAGAAAACCTTGCCATTGTACTTAGTGAACATGGTATTGATGGAAATACTGATAAAAAACTAACGATTGTTACTCATTCTATGGGTGGATTAGTATCGAGAGTGTTGATAGAAAAGCTCGGAAAAGCCAGTCTTGTGAAAAAGCTGATTATGGCTGGTACTCCCAATGGAGGGTCATTATTTGGCAATGCTCCTTCATATATTTCTATGACGACTGATGTCCTTACCCTTGGATTGAGTTCTGCTTTGGTAGCTCCTTATTTAGCATGGGCTGGAGGATTGATTGTGGCATTAAAAAAGAGTAGTATGCTAACTGTCACTTTAGAGCAAATGAAACGCAATTCCGATTTAATTAATTCGCTGTATATTCAAAATGACCCTCACGTACCCTATTATATTTTAGCGGGTAATATTGACCTGTATAACCCTAACAGTGAAGAAGACTCCTGGTTCGACAAACTATGCAAACGATTAGTGCTGGGCGTAGGAAATCTATTTCATGAAGGAAAACAGCATGACATTGCAGTGTACACCAAAGATATTATGAAAGTTAATTCTAACAGACAGCCTCAAGTAACCTCCCAAGAGGTGGGTTGTCCACACATTTTTTATTTTGACGAACCTCAAAGTAAAGAAATACTATATCAATGGCTCGAAGTATAATCCTTTTCAATGCTAGTGTTACCCTTGTTAACTAACTTAGCTTATGGCAGACTTACCACTTTTTATAATATCCTTTGCAAACAATCCTCTAAATCCTCTTTCAAGCTTAAAGAAGGAAGAATTAGGGATAAAAAAAGTAATTGACGACCTTCAGTTATACGGTTGTGATATTGAAGTCGTATATCCAACGACTAGGGAAGAAATCGTTGATTTACTGAAAATAGAAACGAACCGAGAACGACTCTATCTGTTCAGTTATAGTGGTCATGCGGCTGGAGACCGCCTTGTCACAGAAGAAGAAACTACCTACGCACACGGCTTGGCAAATCTTTTGGCTGAGTGTAGAAACTTGCAATGTGTTGTGCTAAATGGTTGCTCTACCGAAAAACAAGTTTTCTTGATACAAGAATCATTCAAGAAAACTAATATGACGACTCCTGCCATAGTAGCAACTTCGGCAAGTGTTGGGGATGAAATTGCTAAGGAGTTTAACATCCATTTCTTTCAACAGTTACTTACTTATGGGCATTTAATTGCTGATGCTTTTTCTTTGGCGATTGCCTTAATCAATACAAATACAAAACAACCAATTGTTCCTATCAATCGTTTTTTGGACGAACAACCTCAGGATTTAGGGACATGGGGGCTATACACCATCAATGATGCCCCCATTCGTGTATTAGAAAGTATTCAAATAGGTTCTCAGAATAAGTACGAACCTAATATCCGACTTTTCAAAAGCTTGATCAGAGAATTAAGTAGTACCAACCCCGATGTAAGAAAACGCTATACTAACGATAGGGGTAATATTTTATCTATTCACCCCTATAAGCCGTTTATCTATCAAAGTTTTCCTTTACCTATCAGTAAAAGGCTACAACGCTTGGAATCATCTCAAAGCTCTAATGACAAGGCTCAAGGTACAATCTTCTACAATAAAATAGATCGTAATCGTCTGGGAGAGCTTACAAGAACAGCGCTGACCTTTTTAGATATTTTAGTAGCTTTTTCTCAAGCCGAACTATACGCATTACTTCAAAGTACCCCTGATGTGTTAAACCCCGATAGTAAAAAAACAGTATTCACTGCGATTACTAATCAAACACTTGGACGAACGGAGGTGTTGATAAGTCTTTTACACGTGATTCGCCTGAGTCCAAAGCCTTTATTTATAAGTGAATTAGCGAGCTTAATTACAGAAGAAGATACACGTCTGGAAGAATTGCTAGGCTTCTTTGAAAAGCTTGCTACTACAATCCCTACTATGAGCAATACACAAGCAGAAAGCTTAGTCGAATTAGCAGAATTAAGAATCGTAGGAATTTTTCAAAAATGTATGTTTCTAACAAACTATCATCTTACCTCGATTGATAATATTCAACTTAATCGTAAAAGATATGAAACAGCAAAGTACAGACATGAAGTGTTTTTCCAAAGATGGGGCATGGGAGTAGAACCCGCTCGTGATAGTGAGGTATTTACAGACTATTATCTTGATAATGCCTCTATTATTTTACATAAAGAAACTGAATTAGACAACAGATGTCCGTATATCAATCTCAGTCCTTTTCTTATAGATGAGGTCTTATTTTCACCTAAAGCGAATATATCTAACATCATGGCATTAATGGGTCATAAACCTCATAACGACGAGTTTTCGTTCCGCTACCTCATCTATAGTAATAAAGAGAATGAAGGAAAAAGCCTTATTTATCAAGAAAATAAGAGCTTTGAACAAGATGTTGAATTTGAAAATATTGCTTTCAGTGAAATCCAAAACGAGTGGGAACATTTCTTTAATCTACTAGCATAATGGAAGCAAAAAGTCCTTTTAAATTCTTGGATGCTTATACAGCCAACGATACCGATATTTTCGTTGGAAGGGAGGTTGAGGAAAAGAAATTGTTCCAACAATTACGAAATACGACCTTAAATCTGCTTTATGGAATGTCTGGTACTGGTAAAACGAGTCTGGCTCAATGTGGCTTGGCTAAGTTTTATGACGGTGCAGACTGGCATCCTTTCTACATTAGACGAGGAAATAATATCAACGAAAGTCTTTTGAAGGCTCTCAAAGACACTTTAGTTGATATTGAAGATGCCGCTATTTTAGATGCCTATAAACTCCCAGAATTGGTGTATCAGGTATTTATTACCTTTTCTCGTCCTGTTTATTTGATATTCGACCAGTTTGAAGAACTATTTACTATTGCCAGTAATAACAAGGAAGAACGAGAAAGCTTTTTTAAAACTATTCAAGAGTTACAAAAACAAAACCTTCCTTGTAAAATCATCATCATTATTCGGGAAGAGTTTTTAGGAGAATTGTATGAATATGAGAAGTTTGTCCCTAATCTATTTGATTTTCGATTAAGGATAGAGCCCATGACAGTTGCTAAGCTCAAGCAAGTAACGACTCATACCCTCAATAGTTTTGATGTAAAAGTAAGCCAAGACAATCTTATTGATACCATCACCCAAAACCTTTTAGATGGTAAAATCAGTAGCCAACTTGCCTTTTTACAGGTATATCTCGACCGTCTTTGGCAAGAAGCAGAATATGATAACCAGCAAGTAACTATTTCAGACGCAACAGTAAGCAAAGTAGGGAAAATTGAGGCTGTTTTAGAAAAATTCTTAGACAATCAGTTAGCGTCTATTGCTGACAAGAATGATGAAAAGCAAAAGCAACTTAGGCTTTTGCTAGATAGATTTGTAACCGAAGACGGCACTAAACGCCCTATAGCTGAAGATAAGTTAACTGCATTTGAAAAAACGTTAGTACAACAATTAGAAAGCGTTCGTATTATCCGTAAAAATGAAATTTATTATGAATTAGCCCACGATACACTTGCGGTAATCATTAATAACAAACGAGATGCAGAACAACGACTCATCAAAAGTTTAGTACAAAACCTACAAACCAGTTATTTTTTCTACAAAAAAGAAAACGGCGGTTTTTTGAGTGAACAAAGTGTTGCCCTGTACGACCGTTTCAAGAATGCCATTGATGATACACTCTCACACAGTGAAGAGAAGACAGCCGTGTTTTTATTTATTGAAAATAGCCGAAAGGAGAATGCTAAAGAAAAAGAAGAGCTAGAAAAAAAGAATTTGCGACTCAGAAGTCTTTTAACTGGAGTGATTGTATTGATAGGAATAATTATAGCGGTGTTTGTCATTGCTTACCTATTAGTTGATGAGGAAAAGAATAATGCTGAAAATAGCTTAAAAAAATATAATCAAACCCGTGCCAACCAATTACTAATAGATGCTCAAACTTTTCTTGAAAGTAAGGACACTTTATTAGCTAAAGGTAAAATAAAAGAAGCATATACTTTAGATACTAACTTAGTTTTAAAAAGTGAGTTAAAATGGCTTTTAACTAGCAAATAACATGAAATACATCTTTTTACTTATTAGCATTCTGTACATTCATTTGAGCTGTTTTGCCCAAAGCCAATCTTCTTGTAGCATAGCTCAAAAACTAATGACCGAAGCGACAAAAATCGAAAATCAAAAAAATCCTAATTATGGCGATGCGATCCGTAAACTATACTCCGCCCAAATAGCTGCAAGGGATTGTAGCCCAGCTAAAGAGACGGAGGTAAAAGGAAAAATTATTAGCTTATTTAAGAAAATTGAAAATTTAAGAATACAAGCTGAAAAAGATAAACTACAAGCAATTAATAATGCAAAAAGGGCTAAAATAGCAGAGGATAGTGCTAAGAAATCGGCTTATAGAGCATTATTAGCCCAAAAGAATGCTGAACAAAAAGCTAAAGAAGCCCAAAAAGCCACAAACAATGCTAAAGCATTGTTTGTGGCTTCGGAGGCAGGTAAAGTGAACCCTATACAAGGTTTAAGACTTATAGAAAAAGTAATGCCTTGGGCAAATGATACCAATAGCATTAACATCATTAAAGAAGCCAACAAAACCATTTTTAACCAAAGTAATTACCATCAATTTCAAGAAAAAAGAAGATATGCAGAGACAAATGAAGCTACTTTTTCTCCAGATAGTCAATGGCTCATCACAAGAGATGAGAATAGGCATTACAAAGTCTGGTCAGTAAAAACAGGGAGATATTATGACTTTTTAAAAGATGAAAAAAATATTCGCGAGGCTACTTTTTCTCCAGATAGTCAATGGCTCATCACAAGAGATGAGAATAGGAATTACAAAGTCTGGTCAGTACAAACAGGGAAATATTATGACTTTTTAAAAGATGAAAAAAATATTTATAGGGCTACTTTTTCTGGGGATAGTCAATGGCTCATCACAAGAGATGAGAATGGGAATTACCAAGTCTGGTCAGTAGAAACAGGGAAATATTATGACTTTTTAAAAGATGAAAAAAATATTCGCGAGGCTACTTTTTCTCCAGATAGTAAATGGCTCATCACAAGAGATTGGAATGATGATTACAAAGTCTGGTCAGTAGAAATAGGAAAATATCCAGACTTTTTAAAAGATGAAAAAAAAATTGTGGAAGTGGCGTTTTCTAAAAACACCAAATATTTGACTATCATACAGGACGAAAGCCACAAAGTAAAAACATACGAGGTCACCACAGGCAAATTGATACAAACTTTATGGCTTAATAGGATTCCTTCCGATATAGACATTATAGACAATCACTTTCTCCATGTTGCGGTTGGTGCAGCTATTGTTAAAACAGACTTACAAACACAGCAAGGTAACATAATGAGCTATGGAGATGGTGAGGAATTGGATTATGAATACGATGAAATTGTAGAATGGATGAAGGCTTTTGGAGACAAATACCTTCTACCTTTGGATGAGGAGCTCAAGAAAAAATATGGGATAAAAGATTAATTCGTATGCAAATGATAGATACAAGACCTGTTATAATACTTGCTTTTGCTAATAGCTCTAGTTCTCCTCTTCATTATTTGAGTGAGGAGATTAAAAGGTGTAACGCTGCCTTCAATAACATTAGTGGTAAGTTTCAAATACGCTATCTATACGAGGCAAAAATTGAGGATATTCAAAATGCTATAGACGAAACTGCAAGTCGTGTGGTGGGTTTTATGTATAGTGGTCATGCCAATGAACAGGCTATTGATACTATTGGTCATGGTATGTCGGCTATTGGTTTAGCAAGTCAGCTAGGTCGTTGTCCTAATCTAATTTGGGTATTACTGAATGGCTGTTGTACAGGCGCACATTTTGAGTATTTCAAAGTTTTCTCTATTCCTATTTTTGTAGGTACCCAAGCACCAGTCAATGATCAGACTGCTACTTGGTTTTCTACAACCTTTCTTCAAGAGTTAATTAATGGAGCTGATATAGCCAATGCTTTTCAAACAGCCATTGAGAAAGCACAGGCATATTCCACCACTTCAATTACCAGAGAGACCCGCTTTTTAGATGACGATATTCCCAAAACTCCAACAAATACTTGGTTGCTGATAGTGCTAACGGCAGAGTATCTGACATGGAAGCTATCAGCAATTAGCCATAGCCAATTAAATTACATCCCTAATAGTTACTTAAAGGAGTTTCTATACGAAAAACTTAGTGAATGGGATGATAATATCGCTGGCTATGAAAGTTTTGAAGATGCTCAGGGAGATATATTAGCCAAGTTTCCTCCTTTTATCAGTAAACAAATCCATAATCTATGTGCCAGTAGAGTTGAAGGCATTACTGATTCAGGGGAGTATTTTGACCAACCCACTATAGAGCGAATCGGAAAAATGGTTGGCTTTTATACTGCTGTACAAGAAATCTTACTCAGTATTGCCTTAGCAGAATTAAGAGACTGTTTTATAGATAAGTCTATTAATTATACCAAAGAAAATAATCCATTCTTCTTTAATCAACCCGCTCGTTTTAACAAAATAGAATGGATTATTAAAGCAATCGAGTTTAAACAAACTACAGGCATTCCTTTCTTTATAGAAGAAATAGAAGATCTTACTGCTAAGCATAAAACGCTATCAGCTTTGGGGCAGTTTTTTGAAGAGCTTTCACTTTTTTATCAAAAAGCCAATCCTAATGCAGCAGTTTTAGAACAAAAAAGCCTTTTAGCTGAACAAAAATTGGTAGAGCTTTTAGGCTGTTGTTTGTTTCTGACAAAATACAAATTTGTATCCGTGAAAAATATTGTAGTTTTTAAAAACAGATCGAAACCCAAGGCTCAGTATGATTATAAACTATCAGTTTATGAATGGAAGGGCGAACGCCAAGAAAATCCTGCGAACTTAACTAATCTAAATTTACACAACGAAATCCCTGATAATTTTTCGATACTTATCCTCAAGGATGTAGAACTCAGAGATATAAACGAGCAGTTACACCAAGAGCTGTATTTAAATGTTTCGCCTTTTATTATTGACCCTAATGTGATTTATGAGAAGGCACCCATTTCAAATATTTCATTTTTAGATGCTTATGCTGAAAATAAACTCATTTATCGCTCTCTTTACAAAATGGAAGATCGAAGAGCCATTGAGAATACTAAAGAAATGAAGGCAGTTTTCAGAGATTTGCAAGAACAAATAACACATTTCAATAATCTATTTAACCCACAATAAGATGAGCCAAACTCAAAGTCCCTTTCAGTTTTTAGCTCCTTATGGTGCCGACAAAAAAGACTCCTTTTGGGGACGTGATCAAGAGATAAATCGATTGTATGAACTAACCAACATGACTAACCTCATTATGGTATATGGCTCATCGGGTACAGGAAAAACAAGTTTGATACAGTCGGGTCTTAGTAAAAAGCTGAGCGGTCCAGATTGGATACCTTTGTTTATTAGAAGAGGTGAGAACTTTATAACCTCATTAACAGAACAGCTTGGGAATATCTCAAAACTTGAAAGTAGTATTATTGAGGATCATCTTTCAATCATCAATCGTCGCTATTATCGACCTGTATACCTGTTTCTAGACCAATTTGAAGAAGTATTTACCTTGAGCGATAAACAAAAAGGGTATAAAGATGAATTATCTAGCCTATTTAAAATGCTTAATCGACTCCAGAGTACTAATACTTGTAAAATTATCATCATTATTCGAGAGGAGTTTTTAGGCTTACTTTATGAATCAGAGCAGTATCTTCCTAATCTTTTTGATTTTAGACTACGGGTTGAACCCATGAATAAAAGTAAAATAGAACAGGTAATTACAGGTACTTTCAGAGAGTTTAAAATTCAAACCGATCCAGTGAATTTGACCGATACGATTTGTGAAAAATTAGTCGAAGGACAAGCCAACGGTCAATTAGCTTATTTACAGGTGTATCTTGAAAAATTATGGAAAGAAGCTACAAAATCAGCATTAATAGATCAAACGATTATTATCCGAAAAGAGCATGTGGACGCCATTAAAGATATTCAAAATGTGTTGGATGTGTACCTAACGGATCAGCAGAAAGAAATTACTAGTTTACATGGTCTTTCAGAAAAGTCTGTTAAAGTATTACTAGATTTATTTGTGACCGAGGATAGCACCAAAAGACCTCGAACACTAGATTCCCTAAAAAAAGAAATAGGTAAATCGATATCTATATTGCAGCTCCAAGAGGTATTAAAACACTTAGAAGCTTCTCGACTATTGATTTTAGAGAAAGACTGCTATGAATTAGCGCATGATATTCTTGCTAAAATTATTGATAGTAAACGTCAAGGACGTGATTTACTCATTAAAAATCTGAAAAACACCCTAAAGTTTAATCGTGAAAATAAGATAGAAATAGATAGGGTTGTTTTAAAGCAATATGATGATTTAGAGGATGATGCTGATTTTGATGAAAAAACGAAGTTATATGTAAAAGTAAATAGACACAGAATTTTACGGCAGAGAGTTTTACTGATAGCGCTCCAGCTAAGTGTTGTTATTGCATCGCTTTACGCTGGATTTCAGTACTTTCAAATTAAAGAAGAAAAAGAAAATGCTGTAAATGCACTTAACAAACAAAGAAAGGCTGAACTTGACAAAAAAGTAACTGAAGATAGGCTATTGTTAAAACGCATTGAAGATATTTTGATAAATGGGCAAAATTGTCCTGATGGTGTAATGCTTGACAGCCTTAGGGCTTTTGAAAAACGTAGTCAATACGACACTATCTATAAAAATGAAATAGGTAAAGATTTACAAAAAACTTTACTAAAATGGAATAAATCTAAGTGTTCTAAAAATAATTAAGATGAAAAGATATCTATCAATAGTCTTTTGCTTATTCATTATACAAACAGCATTTTGTCAAAAACAAAAAACTACCCCTTGCGATACTTATGAATGTATCATAAGTCAAGTGAAAGCTTCTTTAAAGACTACAACTAGTAAAGAATACCAGAAACTTTTTACAAGCTTAGAAGATGCTGAAAACTATTTGAATGATAAACAAAAAGATTACAGTTCAAAACGCGAACAAATACGCAATTTACGCTTAAAAGTATTTAAAGCCATAGAGGGAGAAAAGACGAAAGCAATTTTAGCAGAAAAGAAAGCCTTGCAAAAGACTAAAGAAGCCCAAATAGCCACCGATAATGCAACAGCACTATATTGGTCTTCTGAAGCAGGAAAGATAAATCCTATCCAAGGTATGAAGTTATTAGAAAAATCTTTACCTAAAGCTAAAGATGAAAAAATCATTAAAACTATCAAGCAAGCCAATGCGACTATTTTCAACCAAAGTAATTACCATCAATGGAGGGAGAAAAAAAGGTTTGAGGATATTCAAAGTTCTGAATCTACTTTTTCCCCCGATAGTAAATGGCTCATCATAAAAGATGGGAATGATAATTCCAAAGTCTGGTCTGTAGAAACGGGAAAATATCCAGACTTTTTAAAAGATGAAAAAAATATTCGCTACGCTACTTTTTCGCAAGATAGTCAATGGCTCATCACAAGAGATGTGAATGGTAATTCCAAAGTCTGGTCTGTAGAAACGGGAAAATATTATGACTTTTTAAAAAATGAAAAAATTATTAGCGACGCTACTTTTTCGCAAGATAGTAAATGGCTGATCACAAGAGATGTGAATGGTTATTCCAAAGTCTGGTCAGTAGAAACAGGAAAATATTATGAATTTTTTAAAAATGAAAAAAATATTCGCTACGGTACTTTTTCGCAAGATAGTCAATGGCTCGTCACTACAGATGATTATGATAATTCCAAAGTCTGGTCAGTAGAAACAGGAAAATATTATGACTTTTTAAAAGATGAAAAAAATATTCGCTACGCTACTTTTTCTTCTGATAGTCAATGGCTCATCACAAGAGATGATAATGATAATTCCAAAGTCTGGTCGGTAGAAACAGGAAAATATCCAGACTTTTTAAAAGATGAAAAAAATATTCGCTACGCTACTTTTTCTTCTGATAGTCAATGGCTCATCACTACAGATGATAATTATAATTACAAATTCTGGTCACTAGCAACAGGAAAATATTATGACTTTTTAAAAGATGAAAAAAATATTAGCGACGCTAGCTTTTCTGGTGATAATAAATGGCTCATCACTATAGATGATAATTTTAATTCCAAAGTCTGGTCAGTAGAAACAGGAAAATATCCAGACTTCTTAAAAGATGAAAAAAATATTCGCTACGCTACTTTTTCCGGTGATAGTAAATGGCTCATCACTACAGATGATAAAGAAAATTCCAAAGTCTGGTCAGTAGAAACAGGAAAATATTATGACTTTTTAAAAAATGAAAAAAATATTAGCGACGCTACTTTTTCTGGTGATAATAAATGGCTCATCACAAGAGATGATAATTATAATTCCAAATTCTGGTCAGTAGCAACAGGAAAATATTATGACTTTTTAAAAGATGAAAAAAATATTCGCGACGCTAGTTTTTCTAGTGATAATAAATGGCTCATCACTATAGATGATAATTTTAATTCCAAAGTCTGGTCAGTAGAAACAGGAAAATATCCAGACTTTTTAAAAGATGAAAAAAATATTCGCGATGCTAGTTTTTCTAGTGATAGTAAATGGCTCATCACAAGAGATGTGAATGATAAATACAAATTCTGGTCACTAGCAACAGGAAAATATTATGGCTTTTTAAAAGATGAAAAAAATATTCGCTACGCTAGTTTTTCTGGGGATAGTAAATGGCTCATCACTACAGATGATAATGGTTATTCCAAAGTCTGGTCAGTACAAACAGGAAAATATTATGACTTTTTAAAAGATGAAAAAAATATTCGCTACGCTACTTTTTCGCAAGATAGTCAATGGCTCATCACAGGAGGTGATAATTTAAATTACAAAGTCTGGTCAGTAGAAACAGGAAAATATCCAGACTTTTTAAAAGATGAAAAAAATATTCGCGACGCTAGTTTTTCTGGTGATAGTAAATGGCTCATCACTACAGATGTGAATGATAAATACAAATTCTGGTCAGTAGCAACAGGAAAATATCCAGACTTTTTAAAAGATGAAAAAAATATTCGCTACGCTAGTTTTTCTGGGGATAGTCAATGGCTTATCACAAGAGATGATAATTTTAAGTACAAGTTCTGGTCAGTAGAAACAGGAAAATATCCAGACTTTTTAAAAGATGAAAAAACGATTTACTACGCTACTTTATCTCCAGATAGTAAATGGCTCATCACTACAGATGGGAAAGATAATTCCAAATTCTGGTCAGTAGCAACAGGAAAATATTATGACTTATTAAAAGATGGAAATACAATTCGCAACACTACTTTTTCTCCAGATAGTAAATGGCTCATCACAAGAGATGGGGATTATAACTCCAAAGTCTGCTCTGTAGAAACGGGAAAATGTCCAGACTATTTAAAAGATGAAACAAATATAAGTGAGGTCAATTTTTCCGAAAACTGTAAAAGCCTATGTATCATTACGAAACATCAAGTAAAAACATACGAAGTTACCACAGGTAAATTGATTCAAACTTTATGGTTAAATAAAGTACCAACGCAAGTAGATATAATAGACAATCGCTATCTCTATGTCACGGTGGGTAAAGCCATTGTTAAAACAGATTTAGAAACACAACGAGGTAACATAATGAGCTATGGAGATGGAGAGGAATTGGATTATAAATACGATGAAATTGTAGAGTGGAAAAAGGTTTTTGGAAAGGATTATTTGCTACCGATGGATCAAGAAACTTATGATAAGTATATAAAGCCTACAAAAAAATAAAAAAAGCTCTCTTTTTAGCTACATGCTTAAAAGAGAGCTTTTTTTATTAAAAGTTTAAACTATGTTTAAACCGAAAATTATGGTTTAAACCAGTATAAACAAAAAAGTCTCACAATCTATTGATTATGAGACTTTTAATCGGCGGTCTGGACGGGACTCGAACCCGCGACCCCATGCGTGACAGGCATGTATTCTAACCAACTGAACTACCAAACCGTTTTGTTGATGCAAAATTAGCACTTATTTCTTACAATGCAAACTCACTTCAAGCACTTTCTGAAAAGTTTTTTGTAATGGTTGCTATAACTCTCTCATTATCTGAATAAAATGAAGATGAAAAAATTTGAAATTTTTTGTAAAAAAATACATCGACTGACTAAATGCATCAATAAATCGTGATTTAGTCTTGTATTTGAAGGCGTTTTGCCAACTCAAAATACTTTTTAAAACACTGATAGGTCATATCGGCATCCTCTAGGGCATTGTGCGTGGTGTCTTTACGGTGGATGCCAAAGTAGTCAGCAACAGACTTGAGGCTATATGACTTGGGTGTTGCCATTTTGTTGTTTTCAAATACCTGAAACATCAATACCGAAATACTCATCAAGTCAACTAATTTGAAGGAAAATGGCCAATCAATGTTGAGGTCATCGTAGGTAGCTTTGAGAAAATTAATATCGTTGATGACACTTTGTCCACAAATTACTACATCATGCAGACGCTCATGGCTATCGCGGCGAAGCGTCTTACGAATCCACGCCTCAAAATCCTCTAGGGCATCGTACGAGGAAGGGGCATCTTCTAAATCTTCTAATGAAATTCCATGAACTTTTTCAGAATAACTCGAAAATGTTTCTTCGTTATCTGGATATACGAGCGTCTCAAATTTGGAAAGTACCTTCCAATCATTATCTGCTAAAAGAGCGCCAATCTGAATGATGTCATGATAGCCAGCTTCTTGGCCTGACATTTCTAAATCGAGTATCAAATAAGGCATACGATTTAATATTGGGTTTGTAAATGATTCAAAAAAATATTCTACCAATAAGGCAAACTACAAATTTAAGAGAACCATCTAAAGACCAAGCAAAAGATGTCAAAAAGTATATCAAATCAGCGTAAAGAGAGGGATTGAGGATCAAAATAGAAGTTAGACTCTTGAAAATTATATTTCTGATAATGTTTCAAAAATGACCTCGATACAAATGTCTGATGCAAAGCCTTGAGCGGAATCACATATAATTCGTCGGGTTCATAAGGAGAATACCCAACGCCAATGACCACAAAAACGGGCATACGGAAACGCTGAGCATAATGTCTGTAATTTTCGAGCTGGTAGGGCTTACACCATTCAATACCATTGCGATAATAGTCGCTTCTGTATTTGCACTCAACCGCAAAAGTCTGAGTGACGTCGCGGAAGTTAAATTCTAAGGTAAGGTCGGGATAGGTAGTAGTTTCGGCATATTGCCCATTCACAAACTTATCGCCACGCCATTCTTTTACCTTAAAAAGGTTTCTTGAAAATTTTTGAACTACGTATTTCTCAAAGGCTTCTCCCTTCTCATGTTCAGGCGAATAGTCGATAGTAGAAGAGTAATCGGTTTCATAATCATCGTAGGGCTTGGTATTATTGGTAGAATTTTCATTTTTTAAAAACACAAAAACAATCGCCCCAAGAATCAAAAATAAAATTCCTACAGTCATAAATAAGATGGTGGTATTGGTAATAAAAAAGACATTAGTGTCCTAAAACGCTAAATAGAAACAGAAGCAAGTCTATTTCTATTTAGCAAAATTAAAATGTATTTTGATATGTTTAGGGATTTTGTGGAAAGATTAAAATATACTGACTTTAGTCTACACTCAAAATATTCGCTAGTTGAGCATTAATTTGAGCATCATCCACACAAATATCCACATCCACGGCCTTGATTTTAATTTTTCGGGATGGAAAAGCTAAGGTATCTTCAATGGTAAAAGTATCTATAGAGCTATCCAAATTCCATGCTTTGGGGTAAAGTAAAACTAGATTCTCAACACTGCTACGAATGGCATAAGCAACCATTTGATACAAGTCAATTTGAGATACACCTCGCTTTACATCCTGCTTTTGACGGATTTTGTACTTAGTGTCCACAATTACCTTGGGGAAAGATAACACTAGGTCTTGCTTGGTAGCAAACACTGGCTGAGATAGCTCATTGCTCGCCAAGAATCCCATTTTCTGAGAAATAGGGTTACGAAATGGAAAATTCTTTTTAATAAATCCACTCAAAAAATCCTCATAAATTACCTCCATCGGAAGTAATAACGCCATCGTATGTTGGTCGTTTGAATGATGGATACTACTCGATTCCAAAAACATTTTTGCCATAGAGAGTACTAGTCCTAAATCCTGAAAAAGTGGATTGAGCGCTACTTTGTCGCAATCTTGTGCCCGACATTCGGTATCCGTAACTTCATCGAGGATAAACAGTAGTTCATGAAGCGTATGTTGATTGTTAGTATTTTGTGTAATCGAAAGTAACAGCTTAACTACATATTTGACAATACGATTAAACAAATTATCATACAGGAATGGCTCATGTCTGCTCTGAAAATACTGGTGTCGACCAGTGGACAAATTAGATTGAATATATTCCGAAATAGCTAAACCTCCTCTTAGAAAACTTGTTTCCTCCACTACTTCCTGATAGGTATGATAGGGCTGAGTACTTAAAACCTCACGTGCGTGTTGCGCAAATAAATAGATATAAGCTTCCAGCCAATCATCAAATGGCTGTTGTTCTAACGAAATTTCTGAAAAAGGAAATTGTAGGCGATTACTATACGATAACCAATATAAAACCTTCGGAATTATCTCCTCTTTGTGAGGTTGCTGAGCAACAATTTTAGGGTAAATATTGATTCGAAGATCTTGATACTGGATAAAGCCTATATAGTTTTTAGCACGCAATTGATTACCATCAAAATGAAAAATCCTTTCATACTCTTTTGCGCCGCTGGTATCATCTTCTACATTTTCGAAGGATTGGTATTTTAGGCGATTTTTCCAAACCTCACTCAAATAGTTCTTTAAGCCCCCAACGTAGTTATCAGGAATGCAAAAGGTATTGCCAAATTCAAATGTATCTATTCTCATAAAAGTAGTAAAGACTTTGAATTTATGAAGCTACAATCTTAATTTGGAACATGTTTTCTTCAATCCGTAAAGGTAAACCAGATACACTTAAGGCATCCTCAAGCAACTGTTTTACATCGTTTTGAGTAGTTCGGGCATTGTAAAAATACTCCATAAGCAATGGAATAACCTTTTGATTCATTGCTTTAACAAAATCAAAACTACGATCTTGAGGAGGCATAAAGTAGGCATGTCCAATACAAGAATCTATCCCCTTTTTATCTTTGATACGCTGATTTAAGCTATTGAAAAATAATTGATATTCATCCTTAACCTTTGATGCATCGGGGTATAAAGGAATAAATTCAAAGCGTCGGCGGAGGGCAATATCTAGCAAAGCAATAGATTTATCCGCGGTATTCATGGTGCCGATTATGTATAGATTTTTGGGTACAGTAAATTTGGTAAAGCCGTCAGGAAGCAAAACCTCTGTTTCAAAATCATTTCCCCAACGTTTATCTTCTTCCAATAACGTAATAAGCTCTCCAAAAACCCTTGAAATATTGGCACGGTTGATTTCGTCGATGATTAAGACGTAGTTTTTGAGCGGTTGAGCAGGAACTGTCCTTGTTAATCCAGTTGCAATTTCTCTTAGTTTTTCAACTAAGGGATTGTAGTATGTAGATAAACCTGTCAAATACTCTCGTTTATTGAGATATATCTCTTCTATAGTTTGAATACTCAGCGTATGTTCTGAAGTTCCGTTTTGTTTTTTAAACTCTATATTTTTGGGGTTAACTTTAGTAATGGAGAAATTACCACCACGCTTTAAACCTACTTCAACAGGTCTATCGTTCTGTATAAGGTCTGTAATAAAGGTATCAAATACCTCCTGAAAGGTAGGTGTTTCTTGATAATCTACTAGAGTGGCTTGTTGAAGATTCTTCAATGCCCTCTGGCATACTTCAAAGAAAATCCCTTTATGTTCTCTAAAGCCAAGGGAGTCGTCATTGAGGGCAGGTTTGATGCCTGCGATAAAGTCCTCATAGCTATAATTTTGGTGAAAGGTAATCAACTCCACCTGACGGTCATGATTTTTGGCCAATTCTTGTTTGTACCAAGCTCTAGCTAGTGTGTAGTCAATGTCCTCATCCAATGGCAGTTGATGCACAATTTTATAAGCCAAAGCAACCGTCTGATATGTTTTACCAGTCCCAGGAGGTCCGTAGAGGACTTGGTTGAGAGGGTAATGGGGCATATTCTGAGGCGCTTGATTTATGATTCTTTCCGTAGTTACTGATGAATTGAATGGTATGGATACACTGTTTTGAATATTTCTAATGGTACTTGTATGTTCATTAAACCATTCTTGATTGATAAAGAAGTCATTTTCACGCCCCTGTTCTCTGATAAATTGATCAATAGTAGGTTTTTGGTTTTCAAGGAAGCTTGATAGCCAAGTTTGCCAATCTCTGGGATTCTCGAAATGTAATTGATATTTGTTTTCTCGTTCCTGATGAAGCGTTGAGTTTTGTTGAAGACGCTCAACCAATTTGTTATAAAATGGTATATCAGGTATCTGTGCGACATCTCTGTAGGTAATCAGTAGGTAGGCTTTTTGTATGAGAGATTGCCTTAACTGAATAAAAATACCAATCGTACGAGTTTTATTGACGCTATCATTAGGGCTATAAAGTCCGATGAATAGATAATCATCATTTCCATTAAACCAGTAACCATCCTGATAACCTCTCCCATTGGCAATGGATCGTGTACGAGGAGCAAACTTAAAGGTTGGATTCACCTGATGATATTCCATCAAGAAGTCATAAATTTCTTTGTGTAGTTGGGCTATTGGACTCATGGTTTACTTCAAGGTATTATGTTGAGAATCGTAGAAAAAGTTAGTTTCTTGAAAATTATGTTTTTGATAGCTTTGTAAAAAACTCTTCGACACAAAGGTTTCTTTCAATGCTTTGAGAGGAATACAATACAAATCTGCTGGAGAATGCGCTGAGTTTCCAATGCCAATGACAACAAAAACAGGCATTTTATTCTCTTGGGCAAATTTTTGATAGTTTTTAAGCTGATGCTCTTTACACCATTCTACACCCTCCTTAAAATAATCGCTACGATATTTACATTCTACCGCAAATAGTTCTTTTTGCTCTCGTAGCTTAAACTCCATAGTTAAGTCTGGGTAGGAAGTACTTTCTGCATAGTGTCCACTCACAAATTTGTCGCTACGCCATTCTTTTACAGAAAAATAGGTTTTAGAGAATTTCTGCACAACAAATTTTTCAAAAGCTTCTCCTTTTTCTTTTTCCGAATCATCCTTTTTGGGAGCTTCCACTATTTCAGGAGTTGTTGTGGGAGTAGTACTAACAGTAGGAGTGGGTTCTAATTGATTTGACTTTTTAATAAAAATAATCCCAACACTAATCGATATAAAGCCTAGTACTAATAGAATAATTCCAAGGGTCATTTTTTTAGAATTAGATTGCATGGTGTGAAAATTATTTTGTATAAACGCAAAACTACTAACATTTGGTGAAAATTTGGACTCGAATGAATAATAGCTTGAGAACTAATTTATAAACCTTAAAAAGGTTGAAGTTATGAATATTTTATAGAAGAAAGGATTTTTTTGGTTAGAATTAAACACAAAAAAAGCTCAGAAAGAAATTTCTGAGCTTTTGCGGTCTGGACGGGACTCGAACCCGCGACCCCATGCGTGACAGGCATGTATTCTAACCAACTGAACTACCAAACCTTTGTACAATTTTTGCTTTTTGCGATTGCGTTGCTGAATTGTGATGCAAAATTAGTGCTTTTTTTAAGAAGTCAATACTTTTGTGAAAAAAAAGCAAAAAAAAATATGAGACAGGCCGAAAAATCTGAGTATCCTCAGCATAAGTATTTCTCAAGATATATCGAGTATTCTGATAGTCAGGATGTTATCGAGATGCTTACCAAGCAGAAAGAAGAAGTACTTTTTTTGATGAAAAATTTGTCGGCAGAGCAACAAAAATACCGATATGCCGAAGGAAAGTGGTCAATTCAGGAATTATTGGGACATATCACCGACACTGAACGTATTTTTTCTTATCGTTCTGTGTGTATTGCTCGTGGCGAAAAAAAACCTTTGCCAGGCTTTGATGAAAATGAATATATGGAGGCTGCCAATTTCGAATCTCAACCTTTCGAGGACTTATTGGAGCAATATCGCCTAGTTCGTGAGTCGTCGATTGCTCTTTACCGCTCCATGACCGAGGAGGTGGCTTCACGCATGGGAAATGCCAATGGCTTTGCGGTGTCTGCACGTGCTTATGCTTGGGCTATTGCAGGTCACGAAGCCCATCACTTATCAATTATACGTGAGAGATATTTGGGATAGATTTGGATATTGGATTTGGGATTTCGGATATTGGGTGTGGAAGCTGTAAGCAAAACCGCCCTATTTCCGCAATCCCAAATCCCCATTCCGCAATCCTAAAACGCTATTCTGCTGTTTCTTTGACTGGTTTTTTGTATTTGTTGGGGAACAAGTAATTAAAGCTTTTTGAATAAAGGATTGACATTCCTCCTGAGGTGAAGGTCTGATATTGGGTATTTAAAGAGCCCAATATAGAGGTTTGTACATTGCGATTGTAGGTCTTCAAACGCAAACTGCCATCACGCTGAATAAACCATTCCAGCGACCAGTCTCCAATCAATGATAGGGCATTGGTTTGGTTTAATGCGGTAGTAAAACCGCCACTTCGAGTGATTCTAAATCTATCGTTGAAGTTGTATGAAAAACGTAACTGGAGATTATTGATTAAGTCTTGATTCAAGCCACTTCCGTTGAAAGTTAGGTCAACATTGAGGTTTTGATCAATTTTTGAAAATACATTACTCAACTGATTAGAAGCTAATTCCATTAGGTTATTCACCAAATTGACCGAAGCAAAAGCCGCTGCCGAATTAGATACCATTTGTCCTAATAGCAGTACATTACTTACCTGACGGTTGAGCTCTTGTTCGTCGGTACGAATACGGTTTTGGAATGCCGTTACACCTGAATTAAATTCTGGGTTTTGTGGATAATCATGTAATTTCAAATCGAAACTGATAGCTGGTTGTAATAACCTGTCTCGCAACTGAATAATGACATCGACAGGATATCGACGAGTAAATTCTGGACGATTTTTGTAGGTCGATGAGCCAGTTGAAACTGTATCAATAACAGAACCCAAATAGTTGACATTTTGCGTATAGGCTGCTCTAATATCAAGCATGGCTTCATACGGATTGCCAGACCAACTGATGCGACTTCCTCTTTGAATAGAGAATTTTTTATTGATGATATTCTGGAATGTAAAAGTATAATCTCCTCTATCAAGGGCATAGTCACCAGTCATACTAAAGTCGCCTTTGGTATCAATTTTCAAGTTGATTTTACCTGCCCCATAGGCACGCATGATGTCGCCTGTTTGCTTATCAAATTGAACTTCTCCGTAGGCATCAGGCGTAAATTCAAATTTGAAATCCATTCGAATACGACTCGATGTATCTTCTTTTTTCTTCTTCTCGTTCTTAGTATCGTCTGGATTTTTGGCTACTAAAAATTCTATTTCTTCCTGACTTCCAGCATCTTGAGCGTTGTCCAACGGAATATACAATCGAGTCCCTCTATCGCTAATCAAATTGGCGTCAATGATAATATTGTTGAACGGGCCATCTATTGATACCTTGCCACTTGCATAGCCTGTTCCGTAGTAAAGGTTGTTGTCTCTCTTGGTGGTATTTAGTAATTTGAAACGAGATAAATTCAAGTTCAAACCCAGTGAGAAATTGTTGCTACCATCATAATATACCCCGCCTATTAGCGACGCTTTATTACCTTCGTCGTCATAAACTGTCATTTTCTTAGCAAAAATTTCATCGACGTCAAAGTGGATTTTATCCTCGAAGTTCAGGGTGGTTTTTAGATAGTCAAAAAACAAAGAGCCTTTTTTGACATCAATTACACCGTTAAAAATAGGGTGACGAAGGTTGCCTGTAATCTTCAAATCGCCGCTGGCTGTTCCTTTCAAATTAGAGAATACTCCTTTGGTAAATGGCTCCAGAATCTGTAAACTTGTCTGGTTTAGGTTGGCAGTCAAATTGAGAGAATTGGTTTCCTGCATGGGGTCATACGTTCCCTGAAATTTCAAGATATGATTATTCAGACGTTCGAGATCATAGTCCAAACGAACAATATGTGCCTCCTGGTCGTAAATACCAGAACCTTCAAAATTGCCAATCAGAAAATTATCAAGGGTAAGTCCTTCTATTCTCAGTTGCGAGTCAGCATTGATATGTTTATACACTTCTTTGAGTGTCACATCGGCATCGACCGTGCCGCTAACATTCAGTGCTACGACAGGAGCTAAGGTTTCCAAACTAAAGTTTTTGGCCTTAAAATTCATGGCCTCGGTCGAGTCTTCCGATATTTTTCCATCTAAGGCGATATATTGGTCATCATTGGCAATCATGAAGTTTTTAGCGCCCAAATCTTTCCCCACAATGGTTACCAAGTTTTCGGGATTAATCTGCCAACGTTTGTCCAACACTTTAAACTCTGATTTGTTGAATCGTAGTGATATACCTTCCTGCATAAAGCCCAAGGTTCCGTTGAGTGTAGCCTCGTTGGTAGTATTTTGCTGACGAATTTTACTCGTAAAACGAATGCTATTATCATCTCCCCAAGATGCCTCTAAATCAAACTTTTCGGTAGGTTCAAGAATACTGATTTTTTGCTTTTGGGAATTCAATACTACCGAGGCTAATACCGCTGGAGAGTTATAAAACTTAGAAGAATTGAGGTCAATATGACTACCATAGAATTGATAGTTTTTGCCCAAAATCAAGGTGTCAATTTTAGATTCTAAAGAAAAAGTAGAGGTCGAGCCTATGCCAAAAGTACCTTTAAATTGGGTGTTTTTAGAAATCTTACCTTCAGGATATACCAAGGCCATAAAAGGATAGAAGTCCTTCAGTGTCAGCAAATAATCTATTTCATAATTGAGCGGAACGAAATAAGGTTTTTTAGCATAATAGTCATTTCGCTCTTGCTCATTACCCACAAAATAGAGCGAATATTCCTTGACTAATTGCATCAAATCTTGTGTTGCTTTTGAAGGTAAAAACTTTCCTTTGAAGGCAACATCTGCCTGCGGCGACTCTAAAGACCATAGGCGTTCTTGAGGCAATATTTTTGAGGTAAATCTTACCGTATCTACATACAAATTACGCGTATTATACCCCAATACTGTATGATACAACAAAGCTCCGCCTTTCAATTTATCGACATTGATTCCATCAAATTCGACATCCAGATAGGTGGAAATACGCCAATCGTCTTTGGTGAAAAATAGATTTCGTAAATTAGCTTTTGAAAGTTTTCCAAAAAGGTCAACTTGTTCTTTTTGATTTCTTAAATCTACTTTTCCATAAAGGTTAAAAACCAAGTTGGTATCATTCACAATCACCCGACCATCAAAAAGTTGCTTGGCTAGTTTGCCTTTGACATACACATTTTTGTAGTCATATTTATTAAACTGCAAGCTATTGATATCGCCATCAAATTGAAGCTCGGCGTCTTTCCAACTAAAGCCATGACCTTCAATTTTGCCATTGAGCGAGACATTCCCAAGCAAGGTCTCTTCCAACAAAGTTCCTATCTTAAACTCTTGAGCTTTGACTAATCCCGAATAAGTTGATTTAGCAGACTCAGGTTTGAGCACCATGCTCACATCTACGTCTAATTTACCTAACTCTGATTCAAGTAAACCTGTAGTTTTAAACTGGGAAACTGTTCCCACAAAAGTCCCATCAAAGTTGACATAGCCAAACTTCTTAATCGCTTTTACAGGGTCAGGACCAATATAGTTTTGTAAATCTTCTACCTGCACATGCGATTGTTTCATCGCTAATTGCATGTGGGCTTTTGAGATAGATGGTAGCCCTTTAAAGGTAAAATCACCCCGCAATTTTGATTTTTTGCCAAAGTACAAATCAAAATTTTGTAGTTTAAAATCATTAACGATACCATCAAATTTCCCATTCAGATGATAAGCGTCTTTGAATTCATACATATCGTTGACAAACCTCCCCAAATCATCTGAGGTCACAAATGTTGAATCAAAATTGGCTCGCATTCTGACTTTGGAGTTCCAATGCTTGAAGTCTTTTTGAGATTTGAAAGACATCAAAATTTGGTTTTTGACCGTTGAGTTATTCAACTTTAGTAATAGATTATCAAAACGCATTTGCGTATCCGAAATCAAGAAATTGGTCGTTAACTCTTTGATTCTTGTATTTGAAAAACGATCATATCCTTTCAAAGTCGTTTTGAAACTTACTGTATCTCGAATCAGGGTA
Organism: Flectobacillus sp. BAB-3569; assembly: GCF_002270355.1. GTDB lineage: Bacteria > Bacteroidota > Bacteroidia > Cytophagales > Spirosomataceae > Flectobacillus > Flectobacillus roseus. The sequence continues at coordinate 90,391 of NZ_NJFZ01000008.1, forward strand.
AAATCATTGAGGTGCGCTTCCAACTCATGAAGCGTAAAGTGATAATGATCGAAAGACTTGCGACTATTCAAATAAGGTTCAGATTCATCATTTAGGGTAAAAATACCATCCTGAATATTTGCCTCTCGAATAATAAAAGGCGAAGGCTTGTGATTTTTGGGTCTAGGTTCTTTGGAGGCTGTAAGTTTGTTGATACGACGAATGAATTCATCAATATTCAAATCGCCTTTTTTATCAATTACCAAAACTACCTTTGGGCGAAACAAACGAACATAATCGAGGACGTTTTGGGTACTATCTTGTACCAAACTTTTTAATTGAAAATCTACATCGAGTTTTTCAATATCAATCATCTGGTAGCCCTGATAATCTTTTACACGTACGCCTTCGAGGGTGGCTTCATCAAAAAAGTGAATTGTTACTTTGTCTAACTCGATAGGATAACCTAAGGCTATCGAAATTTTGGGAGCAAAATATTGTGCAAGTTTCGTTTGCACATAGGAAGTTTTCAATACTGATACCAATAATACAACCAAAATCATGACCCCTACTAAAGCATAAAGGACTGTTTTTGTGGATATTTTGAGTGCATTGAAAATCATTTAACTCGAAACGGTAATCGGGGTTGGGTATGTGTATCAACGGAATATTCCGCAGAATCAAACTAAGAGATAGATTTGGGTGTTATGCTTTTAAAACGAAACAGAAGCAAAAGCCGTATATTAAGTTTAAAGATGTTTACTTGACTTGGTTGCTAAGCTACCTATTTGTCAATGTTAACCAGCTTTAAGAATGATTGGTTATCTTTGTGAAAAATTTTGAAACATGACCATTTTAGCGATAGAATCCTCTTGCGACGACAGTTCAGCAGCCGTTATTATTGATGGCAAACTTCATTCCAATATTGTCGCAAGCCAAGCCATACATCAAAAATGGGGCGGCGTTGTTCCCGAACTTGCCAGCCGTGCCCATCAGCAACATATTGTGCCTGTAGTAGCCGAAGCTTTAGCCACAGCGAAGATAACAAAATCTGACCTAAATGCCATAGCTTTTACACGTGGACCAGGGCTTTTGGGCTCTTTATTAGTGGGTACTTCTTTTGCCAAAGCATTGGCACTCGGTTTGAATATTCCGTTGATTGATGTACACCACATGCAAGCGCACGTTTTGGCACATTTTATTGATGAGCCAAAGCCTCAGTTTCCATTCCTTTGTCTGACCGTTAGCGGTGGTCATACACAAATTGTGTTTGTTCGTTCGGCTCTCGACATGGAAATTATTGGCGAAACCCAAGACGATGCTGTTGGTGAGGCTTTCGACAAAACCGCAAAACTATTGAATTTGCCGTATCCAGGTGGACCACTTATCGATAAGTATGCCAAAGAAGGTAATCCATTACGTTTTGAATTTCCGACTGTCGAAATGCAAGGCTTGAATTATTCTTTCTCTGGAATCAAAACGGCATTTTTGTACTTTTTACAGAAAGAAACTGCCAAGAACCCAAATTTCGTTGAGGAAAACATCAAGGATATTTGTGCTTCGATGCAACATACTTTAATTAAAATTTTGCTTCAAAAACTCAAAAAAGCGGCTAAGCAATATAAAATTAAGGATATTGCCATTGCAGGTGGCGTTTCGGCCAATTCAGGCTTGCGTGCTGAGTTACAGCGACTAGGAGATGAACTGGGTTGGAATGTCTATATTCCTCAATTTCAATACTGTACCGACAACGCTGGGATGATTGCGATGGCAGCGCATTTCAAAGCTGAAAAAGGTGAATTTTGTGGTCAGGATGTAAGTCCAATGCCACGAATGGAATGGTAAAATGTTGTAAAAATGAAGCGTTTTGAGTGAGATATTTTTCGCTCAAAACGCTTTTATTGTTAAGCAAAAAATGCTTTCATGGCTGACCAGAGGGCTTTTTTGCGTGTTACGTCGTCTTTTATTTCTCCTAAAGCATCCGAATACAAAAATCTTACGCCCTGCACTTCTCTAATCTGATAGGGTGTGAGTGGAATTTCTAATTGTATTCTGAATAATGATACGCCAAAAGTAAGTAGTTGTCGAAGTGATTTTTGAGTCAAAATATTCTTTAAACTTGTATCGCCCACTTTTGATAAGTCTAATAAGTCTACTTGGTTGATTTGCAATTGAACTGCTCCCAAGATTTTCCCCAAAAGCTCCATTTCTTCTTGATTGATATTATCGACCAAAATTAATACTTGATTTTTAGGATTATATGGAATAAAGTCTGGCACACTTGCTACAGGAGCAGGTGTTGGCGGAGCTACAGTTTTTTGTACTTTTTCTGGTTGAATCTCTTCAGGTACTTTTACAACAGGAGCAGCAAGGTCTTGTTTATTGGCTGCATCAGCAGGAATTTTGTAAATAATGTCTTCTGAAAAAAGATATTGTAAAAAAGATTTATCCATATGACTCGAGAAAAAGTGATGGGACTAGAGAATGTGGGTATATCTCTAATCAATATACAAATATCGGAATAGCTTTTTAGAAAAGCTCTACTTCTTGAGATACTAACCAATAATTTTCAAGCCTTTTTGCTCATATTGTGCCAATAAAGCCTTATCCGCTGAGGCATCAGTAATCAATACATCGAGCATATCGAAGGAGGCAAATTGTAGATAGGCTTCTTTTTCAAGCTTGGAGGCATCGCATAACAAAATGACTTCTTGGGCGTGCTGGGCAAGGGCTGTTGCAATGCTCGCTTCCTTTTCGGAGGCAGCACTCAAGCCTCTCGCCAATGATATGCCATCGATCCCTAAAAATGCCTTATTGGCCTGATAACGAGCGATATGCTCTAAGGCAATTGTTCCATGAATAGCTTGTCGCTCGGCATCTAGCTCTCCACCGATAAGATTGACAGATACCTCAGTCCCCATTAGCTCATACACAATTGGCAATGAATTAGTGATGACTTTGATGCGTTTATGTTTGATATACTGACACAAACGGGACACCGTACTGCCACAATCTAGAAATATCACATCACCTTCTTGTATTAATTGACTAGCTTTTTGGCAGATATAGTCCTTCTCCGCCATGCGGCTGGTGGACTTGTTGGCAAAACTCGTGGGTGTTTGTACCAAACTCATTTTCATCGCTCCGCCATGTGTGCGATATAAAAGACCTTGCTCAGACAAAGTCGCTAGGTCTCTTCGTACTGTAATCTCAGAAATTTGTAACAAATCGGCTAAGTCTTTGACTTCCACTGAGCCTTTTTCTTCGACCGTTTGTAAAATAAGCTGTTTGCGGAGTTGGTAATTCATGGAAAATTTAGTTGTTTTGAACGATTAATCAAAAATAATCATTTTCAATCAAAAATAATCAAATCGATTTTATGACTTCATCCATCAAAATTATCGACGAAAAGCTTTTGTCTGACAATTGGTACATTTTAAAAAAATACACTTTTGAATATCAGCGCAAAGATGGTAAAATAGAAACACAATCTCGTGAAGTTTATGACCGAGGCAATGGCGCTACCATTCTTTTGTATAATAGTCAGAAAAAAACGGTGATTTTGACCCGACAGTTTAGAATTCCGACCTATGTTAACGGCAACAAAGACGGAATGCTTATTGAAACTTGTGCAGGCTTGCTCGACCAAGATGAACCAGAAACAGCTATCAAGCGAGAAACTGAGGAAGAAACGGGTTATCGTATTTCGGAAGTAGAAAAAGTTTTTGAAGCCTACATGAGTCCTGGTTCGGTAACTGAAATTTTATATTTCTTTATTGCTGAATATTCACAAGAAGACGTTGCAAATGAAGGAGGGGGAGTTGAAGATGAAGAAATTGATGTACTAGAGTTACCTTTTGAGCAAGCAATTAATATGGTGAAAACAGGAGAAATCAAAGACGGAAAAACCATTATGCTGTTGCAGTATTTACAACTACATAAAAATTTCTAAATTTCTAATTGAGTGATTGTTGATTTAGTGATTTGTGATTGAGTGTATGAGTGATTATTGAGAATATGAATTTCATTTTTAGAAACAAAATGGTTTGTATATAAAACATAAATGCTGAATTGTAAGAGGGAAACTGTGAGTGTAAAATTCTGTTTATCAATATTTTACACTCACAATTTACCACTCGCAATTCAGCATTTATAATTTGTTAATTAGCTGACTGCTAAAAGCCCAAAGCCAATAGCTTAAGCTAATGCACCTCTCAACACACACTCATCACGGTCAGGACCAGTCGAGATAAAGTTGATTGGCAAGCCTAATTTTTCTTCCAAGAAAGCAATGTAGCCAGTCAATTCAGCAGGAAGGCTTTCGAAAGTTCTTAAGCCAGCCAAAGACGTGTTCCACCCTTTCAATGTTTCGTAGATAGGCTCTACTTGTGTATCTGTTAAATCGTAAGGCAATTGCTCAGTGATAGTACCATCTGGCAATTTGTAAGCCGTACAAATGTTGATTTCTTCGAAAATATTCAATACGTCAACCTTCATCATGACTAATTGCGTAACGCCATTGATCATCATCGCATATTTCAATGCTGGAAGATCAATCCAGCCACAACGACGAGGACGACCTGTAGTTGAACCAAACTCACGACCTTCTTGACGCATACGTTCACCTACTTCGTCAAGCAATTCCGTCGGGAAAGGGCCTGAACCTACACGTGTAGCATAAGCTTTGAAGATACCGTAAACCTCACCAATGTTTTTTGGAGCAACGCCCAAACCTGTACAAGCACCAGCAGTAACAGTGTTTGAAGATGTTACGAAAGGATATGAACCAAAATCTACATCAAGTAAAGAACCTTGAGCACCTTCAGCCAAGATTGTTTTTCCTTCTGTCAACGCGTTGTTCACAGAGTATTCAGAATCTACCAAGTTGAATTGTTTCATAAATTCAACCGCTTCGAAGAACTCTTGTTCAGCAGCAGTCAAATCATATTCAAACTGATAAACATCCAAAATACCCTTATGACGAGCTACAAGCGCATCATATTTTGCTTTAAAGTTTGGAGAGATAATATCTCCAACACGCAAACCTTGACGAGAAATTTTGTCTGTGTAAGTTGGACCGATACCTTTTAAAGTAGATCCGATTTTAGCGTCACCTTTAGCTTTTTCGTAAGCTGCATCTAGCAAGCGGTGAGTAGGAAGGATAATAGAAGCCTTTTTTGAAACTTCGAGGTTTTGTTGCAAGCTCAAATTATACTTTGCAAGACCATCGATTTCTTTTTTGAAGATGATTGGGTCAAGAACCACACCGTTACCGATGATGTTTTGAACCTCTTGACGAAAAATTCCCGAAGGAATTTGATGCAAAACATGTTTGAATCCGTCGAATTCTAATGTGTGTCCAGCATTAGGGCCACCTTGAAAGCGGGCAACAACTTGATATTTAGGAGCTAAAACGTCAACGATTTTACCTTTACCCTCATCGCCCCACTGCAAACCCAACAATACATCTACTGCCATTTTTATTACTTGGTATCACAGGCTACGCCCGTATTTAGAGTTACGAAATTTTACAGGCCATTGCCTGCGGTACGAAATGAAAGGCAAAGATAATTAATCTTATTAGGAAAAGCCCTTATCTATAGAGGAAATTTGAGAATTCTCTGAGGTATTATACTTACGATACTCCAGAGAATTCTTTTCTAATGGTCAGATTCGCCATTAACAGAAAGCTGTTGTTGAAGAGCTTTTTTATGTTCACAATCCGTTTTGGTACATGAACCATAAAAAATCAAAGAGTGGTGCATCACATTGAATTGTAGCATTTCGCCCACCATCGACTGAATGGTTTGGACACGTGGATCGCAAAACTCAGTTACATGGTGACAGTCAGTACAAATCAAGTGGTCGTGTTGGCGACGGCCATAAGATTTTTCGTATTGTGCAATATTTCTACCAAATTGATGTTTGGATACCAAATCACATTCTACTAATACATCTAAGGTATTATACACAGTTGCACGCGAAACCTGATACTTCTTATTCTTCATCGAAATATAAAGCTCCTCCACATCAAAATGGTCGTCACGTGAGTAAATCTCTTCCAAAATCGCAAAGCGTTCTGGCGTTTTTCTCAGCCCTTTATTTTCAAGATATGCTGTAAAAATTTTCTTTACAGCCTCCAAATTAGCGTTTGATGGCATTGTTTAATGGCTTCGGTGATTAGTTTATGAAAAGCTGGTTCAATGTCCAAAAACTAAACACTCAATAATTCATGAAGATTCAATTTTAGACTAAATCTATTCTTTATACAAAATAACTCAATTTCAGATTAAAATGGAAATTTATCAGAAAGCTTTAGTCAGTATCGTAGATTAGTAGTGTACAAAAGATTGTAAGAACTATCTATTTCGGATATCGCATGTTGGATGTTGGATTTCGGAAATGTAACCTACCTTTTTATTTATATTTTGAAAAAATCAAGGTATTTTACTTTTTCCGAAATCAGAAATCCCAAATCTGCAATAGTTAGAAATCCTTTATACAGTACTAATATGGGATATAAGATTGCGGATTTAAGGTTTTCTAAATCCGCAATCCAACTTCTCAAATCCGAAATATTATTTATTCCCCTCTCTCGATTTCCACAACGCCACTTACTTGATCTAACGAGCTTACTAATTTTTCTAGATGTGCTGTGTTATTGACCATTAAAGCAATTTTACCCTCAAAAATGCCATCTTTTACGCCAATAGAAAGGTTTTGAATATTGACTTGTAAGTCTTGAGAAATTACTCTCGTAACGTCGTTCATCAAACCCATGCGGTCGGTTCCTTTGATAATCAAATGTGCCACAAAAGACATTTCTATCTTAGATGCCCACACGGCTTTTAGGACGCGGTCGCCATGCCGTGACAACAATTCGGGGGCATTAGGACAACTCGTTCGGTGAATCTTGATACCCTCGTTGATAGTTACAAAACCAAATACATCGTCACCTGCGATTGGATTACAACATTTTGCCAATGTGTAATCAATCTTATCCATATCCTCTCCAATCAATAAAGCATCGGCATCTTTGCGGTCGCCATGAAGTTTCTTGAGCTCTTTTACCAAGTTTTTGGTATTGGTTAAAGGCTCCTGAATACTCTTCGCAGCTTGCTTACGCTCATGCGATTCTCGGTCAGACTTCCAACGTTTTAGTTCGTCTAGTTGGATATAACCTTTTCCAAAACGATAGAATAAGTCGTTGGCATCTTTGGCATTGAAATATGCTCTTAGCTGGTTGGTTACCTCTAAGGTGAGTACATTGATACCAAGAATTTTCAAACGGTGCTCTACCATATCACGCCCCACAATGACGTGCTGTTTGTTAGCTTCTTTGATATAGTCTTTAATGCGTGACTTTGCCTTGGTAGTTACCACAAAACCTAACCAATCTTCAGATGGTTTTTGTTTTGCCGAAGTCATACATTCGATAATATCACCCGTTTTGAGCTTGTAACTCAATGGCACTAACTTATTGTTGACCTTAGCTCCAATACAACGAGCGCCAACCTCTGTGTGGATTTCGAAGGCAAAGTCTAAAGCTGTGGCACCGTCTTTAAGAACGACCAGTTTTCCTTTGGGCGTATAAACAAATACCTCTTCATTATACAAACTACTACGAATATCATCGACCAATTCCACTGCTGATTGTTGGGCTTTGTCAGAAGAATCTAAGGCTTCGCGAATCTGCGACAACCACGATTCAAAAGCTTTATTGGTACGAGTATCATTTCCTTTGTATTTCCAGTGGGCGGCGAAGCCTTTTTCAGCAATCTCATCCATTCGTGTAGTACGGATTTGTACTTCTACCCAACGACCTTTTTTACCTGAACCCATTACAGTAGTATGCAATGACTCGTAACCATTGGATTTGGGATTGGAAATCCAGTCTTTCAAACGGTCGGGGTTGGGTTTGTAATGGTCAGTTACCATTGAATATACCGCCCAACAAGCTGCTTTTTCTTGTTCTTTGGGAACATCTAAAATAACTCGAACAGCAAACAAATCATATATCTCGTCAAAAGGTACATTGCTTTTTTTGAGTTTATTATGAATTGAATAAATCGATTTTGGACGTCCTTTTATGACATGTTTGAAATTCATATCCTGAAGCCCTTTCTCAATAGGTCGGATAAAGCTTTGAATAAACTTCTCTCTGGATGCTTTCGTTTCTTTGAGCTTTTTCGCAATTTCTTTGTAGACTTCTGGTTCAGTATATTTTAAACAAAGGTCTTCTAGCTCGGACTTGATAGCGTGTAAACCCAAGCGGTGTGCAAGAGGAGCATACAGATAAAATGTTTCTGAGCTGATTTTCAGTTGCTTATCGCGTGCCATGCTTGTGAGTGTACGCATATTATGCAGACGATCGGCAAGTTTGATTAAAATCACACGGATATCATCAGATAGCGTCAATAACATCTTTCTGAAGTTCTCTGCTTGTTGAGAAGAACCATGTTCGAATACGCCTGAAATCTTGGTTAATCCATCGATGATTTTGGCAACCTTGGAACCAAACTGCTCTGAAATTTCGTCGAGTGTTACCTCCGTATCTTCTACTACATCGTGTAGCAAAGCACAAATAATCGACGTAGCTCCGAGCCCTATCTCATCCACACAAATTTGCGCTACCGCAATGGGGTGGTAGATATAAGGTTCTCCAGATTTACGACGCATGTGTTTATGCGCTTCGACCGACATCAAAAATGCTTGTTTGATTAACTTGGCATCATTATCACGAAGATAGGGTTTGGCACTTGCGAGTAATTTTCTGTACCGTTTAAGGATTTCCTTCTTTTCTAATTCTAAGTCTATCGCTACAGCTTCTACGGACATATTAACACAGTTGGGGGACTAAAGTGGAAAAGCGTTAACAGAAATTAGTTATTAACCATATAGTACTGTACGAAGGGATATGAAACTGTTTATTTCGGATATCGGATGTTGGATTTCGGAAGTATAATCCTCTATATTTTGTAAAAAAATAAAGGTATATTTCTTTATTTCCGAAATCAGAAATCCCAAGTCTACAATAGTTTGAAATCCTTTGTACAACCCTAATTAACCATATAGAAATACACTACATATAAAAATTTGAGAAATGAGAATTTTATTGAAAAGCAAAAAAACGACTCGTACAAACTTTTATATGATAGATACTCTTCACTCATCACTTCTATGAATAGTGGTTTGAATTGTGATTGTTTTTGGGTTAATAATTAAGGCATTTAGACAGGAAAGAGGCAGAAATACAATAACACTACGAAGGATATAGTCTATTAATCTTGAAAAATCTATTAAAATCAACACACCGACCTCACATTTCGGGTCACAGTACTCTGCTCATCGAGCCGATTGCTTACACTAAATTAAGCGTTTTAGCTTCAAAAACAAACTAAAAATCATAATCTTCGAGATTTTATCAACGATTTTTATCAAAAATAAAGGCGTTTTAGAACTTTAATTCTAAAACGCCTTTATGCTAAAAAAATAGACTTTTTATCTCAATGGAGGACATTTTACTGCTGGTATCAAGTGATAAACTAGCTTGATACGAGTCATTAAAAAACTGTCGTTAATTTTTCCTGTTGCATTACGCGAATTACCACTGTAAAATACCGCCGCATCTCTTGGATTGATGGGCGAATTGGGGTCTGCATAGGTTGACAAACCTGCATTGACAAACCACTGACGAATTTCGGGTAGACGGTCACGTCCCGTAGTGATGGATGTGCTTTCTAACTCTCTGTGACTGAATGCCAAGGTATTGGGGTCTTGAACATCTTGCGGCAAGACATAAGGTCCACCCACGTCGTCGAGATAATCAGTGAGTGTGTATCTTAGACTAAACTCTACTCCAAAATCCCAACTTTGATTTACTTTATAATTAATCCCTATACCCGCAGGAATACTAATCGAAATAAGTTTGTAAGGAGAATCGTAACCTGGTAATCCTTGTCCTTCTGTACCAAGAGGCTGAAGACTAGTCCATTGTCCCGCTGGAATACTAATGCCTTGAGGAGCTTTTGCCATAGGATTATGATGAAATACCCCAACACCTGCAAACAAATAAGGCATAAGCTTGGTACGAGCACGATAATTACGATTTTGTTTGGCTAATTGATATACACCAACCACAGATAATTCTTTTACATCGTTTCTGAAATGGGCATTTCGCATAAAAAAATTTTCCATTCCTGCTACACCCTGAAACTTGTTGTCATCGCCAGCAATGCGCACCCATGATAAACCTACTCGAACACCCCAGCGTGGAGAAAGATAGCGCTCCCATTCGGCACCTATATTCCATCTGATATCTTGAGTGAAAGAAGGAATGATACGATAATAAGGCGCCAAGTCACCATAATAATGACTAGTTCCTAAGCCAAACGCTACAGAAGAGTGCTTTTCGTAGAGTTTACTTTCTGTACTTCTAGATTTATTTTTACCAAAAGATAAAAATGACTGTCCATATCCTGACTTTCCCAACAAGAGTACCAATGAAAGTGTAAGAAGGTATATTTTATTCATATCTATGTAGTGTTTGCTCCCTTGACAAAACGCTTTTCTAACTACTTTTATGTTACTTAGAACCAATATTTTTCAGGAAAGTAAGACACAAAATGTGATTTACAACAAGAATTAGATAAATATTTCTTTAAATCTGTTTGAGTAAAATTCTAATGGAGAGAGTGTCAACAACAAGAAGAAAGTTTGAATTGGCTAAAGATAACAACTATCACAATAGATAAAGGGAGAAAAAGAGTAAAGTTATTTCACGGGATAAACAAACTTTACTCTTTAGGCAAGGACAAGTAACAACTCTACACTCTTATTTGCCCATTATTTTAAGATTTTGTAACGCTACAGCATTGTTGGGTTGTTGTGCTAAAACAATTCTATAGTCAGCTTCGGCTTCCGTATTGTGTCCTAATTGCTGATGAGCAATACCTCGATTGAGATAAGCCGAATAATCTACCTGTGGTTCTGATTTGATGAGTTCATTTAATACTTCCAGTGCTTTCTTGGGGTTGCCTATTGAAATATAAGAAGCTCCTAACATGGTCAATGCTTGCGCTTTTTTCCGATTTGGCATGGTCAAGGATTTCTCAAAATCGGGAATAGCTTTTTGGGGCTGTTGAAGCGTAAAATAAGCAATTCCTCGGTTCATATAAGTCTCGCCTGACTTAGTACCTCTCTTGATGGCTTCGTCAAAATATTGCAATGCTCTAGGCGTATCACCTTTGATTCCGTAAGCCGTTCCTAAGTTTTCCCAAGGACCAGTATCGCCTTTATAGCCTAGTTCAATAGCCTTGAGGTTATTAGCGATAGACTCTTCTAATTTTCCTTCTTTTTCGCCTTGATATTTCCCTAGGGTATAATAAGCACGATAATCATCAGGATAGCGCTGAATAATAGTACTAAACAAGGTGCCAGTATTTTCCCAAACACCCACTTGTGCTTTGGTCTGGACAAAACAAAAACCACCAAATAAAAAGGCTATTGTCCATACGATTTGCCCAATTTGTGGTGACTTTTGTTGGATATATACCAAGCCGAGCGCAACCGCAAATAACAAACCAAAATATGGGATATAGGTATACCGATCGGCCATAATAGCTGCACCCACTGAAATGAATTGCAAAACTAGAGCCACCGTTATCGTAAAAAAGGCTATTCCAAAGAAGAAAGCTTTACTTTTTTTGTAAAATCCTCCTGCCAATAGTAGTACAATAATCGTGAAAACTAGTCCTACAGTATAAAATTGCACGTGAGCGCCAGTACTTTCGTAAGGATAAAAAGGAGAAAGTTGTAGTGGTAAAAATAGATGATAGCAATACATCATAAAACCGTATCCTGCAAACTGAAGGCGTTCGCCAATGGTAAATACTTTCAAATCCAAGGCTGATTTTTGTTCACCAATGGCATGAATCATTCCATGAAAGTCGCCTCCTGCTTGAATATTAGTAGCGATTAGTCCGAATAGCAACGATGCCATAAAGAATGGTATTTTTTCTAACAATACTTTAGGGTCAAATTTTCTGTCGTACCAATAGTCCAACAATAACAAAACCATAGGAAGTACCACTGCTTGCGCTTTTGAGAGACAGGATAGAACAAATAGTACCCATGTCCAGACTAATTTGGCATTTTTGTTTGTTTGCAAATACTGTACATACACAATGCAAGTAGCCCAAAAAAAGAGTCCATAGAGGACGTCTTTGCGCTCAGATATCCACGTTACAGACTCAACACGCATAGGGTGAACTCCGTAGATGAGGGCTACCCACAAGGCAACTATTTTATTCTTTTTACTAAGTAAAAAGGCTAAATATCCTACCAACAATACATTGATACTATGAAGGAGATAATTGGTTACGATAAATGACTTGGCTGAAGTACTTCCCCAAATACTGGCGTTGAGCATCAATGACCAAATCGTAAGTGGGTGATAGTTGAGTGCTACATGGCTCTGCCAAGTTTCTAGCCAATGTCCTGAAGGCTGGGTTACCAAATAATTATTTTCGATGTATACATGGTCATCCCAGTCTACAAATTGATGATTAAATCCACCTGCAAAAGCAATAAATACTACGACTAAGAGTAGGGTAATTCCTACATACAATTGCCAAGTCTTGGAGGTATGAGAAGTAATATTGGTATCAGGTTTTGCTTCTGAAGGCTTGGGCTGAATAACGGGTTTGGCAGGTTTACGATTTTTTGACATGGTATAATGGGAAATGAGTTTTGCAAACTACTTTTAGGCATTTTATCACAAGCTATTACATGAAAGTCTAGCAAATACTAATCCTGAATATATGTATTTTCGAAAAGTAATTGAAATATTTGTTAGTAAAAGGAGAATCGTTCCGAAAGGTGTAGAGTCGTTAAAGAAATAAAGAAACCCCCTAATAGTTGTATGTCCACAATATTTACGCTTAGAGCATTTCGGGAGGGAGACGAATATGCATTGGTAAAATACGCCAATAACCCTAATGTCGCCAAATACTTGAGAAATATTTTTCCTAGTCCCTATACACATGACGATGCAATTTGGTGGATTGATTTTAACAAAAGTCAAAAACCACCCTACACTTCGTTGGCCATATGTGTCGATGATGCTGTAGTGGGATGTATAGGTATAATTTTGGGGCAAGATATTCATGCGTGCCAAGCCGAAATAGGTTACTGGCTAGGAGAAGAATATTGGGGAAAAGGAATTATGTCAGAGGCACTCAAGCAAATGACAGCTTATACATTTGAACACTTCCCACAGATTCAACGAATTTTTGCAGGGGTGTTCGATACGAACAAAGCATCGCAAAAAGTGCTAGAGAAAGGCGGGTATCAATTGGAGTCTATTCAACCAAAGTCTATCCTCAAAGACGGCAAATGCTATGATGGGTATTTGTATGTCGTTTTTAGAGGTGAATAAAGCAAAATGAGTCAACTCAAACTGAGTAAAATCTAGCATAGTAGCATCAAAAAAGCGGTTGGAAAATATTTTCCAACCGCTTTTTGATAAAAATTAGGAGAATAAACCCAACCTTAAAACTTGGGAAGACTCATCTCTCACAATTCATCACTCATACTTCCTAATATTCTCCTTCAAATACTTTTACTGCTGGACCGATGAGGTAAACATTTTCGAAGCTATCTTCGCCAGTCTTGGTAAATTCAATTCTTAAATCGCCTCCTAAGACTTTTACGTCGATGGCATTTTCAAATCCTAAACGAAGATTTGCAGATAAAGCACAAGCCGTCACGCCTGTTCCACAAGCATAGGTCTCGTCTTCAACGCCACGCTCATAAGTGCGTACCGAAAGAGCATTTGGACCTGTAACTTCGACAAAGTTGACATTGGTTCCACCTTTACTCACAAAAGGCTCGCCGTAACGAATACCTTTACCATGTGAATAAACATCATATTCCGCAAGGTTATCCACATATTCAACATAGTGTGGAGAACCAGTGTTCATAAAGTCGTATCTTTCAGTTTTTTCAACACCTTTTACATCAATCATTTTCAATGAAATAGTATCAGGGTTTACCGAAGCCTCATGTTCTCCATCGATGGCAATAAACGTAGTTTGGTCGCCAATAACGCCCAAATCATGCGCAAAACGCACCAAGCAACGTCCACCATTGCCACACATTGAACCTTCGGTACCATCAGAATTGAAATAGACCATGCGGAAGTCATATTGCTCATCGCTTTGCAAAAGCATCAAACCGTCGGCACCGATACCAAAACGACGATGACACATTTTAGCTATTAATTCTTGAGAAACAGGAAAGCTTTTATCGCGGTCATCAATTACGACAAAATCATTTCCAGCGCCTTGATATTTATAGAATTTCATGAGAAACAGTTTTTTAGTTAACAATATTTTAAGAGATAAGGGTTCAGACAATTAGCGTTCGGCTTTCAGCTTTGGGCTTTCCGAAAATATTTCTCATGAATTCATAGAAGCTTTTTGCCTAATGCCTATCAGTGTTAATCTTGTTATGAATGTAAAATTTTGATAATTAAAGCCTTACGTTTTATTTCAGATTTGGGATTTCTGATTTCGGAAATAAAGAAAAAGACCTTCGTTTTTTTAAAACATATAAGCTCACACTTCCAAAATCCCACATCCGATATCCGAAATAGATACTTCAAATTCACAACTACTTCTTAATTAACGCTACACATTGGGCTGCAATTCCTTCACCACGACCTACAAAACCAATATGCTCTGAGGTAGTAGCCTTGATAGAAAGATCTTCCTCGTCAATCTTCATTACCTCGGCTAATACTCTTTTCATTTCTGGAATATGAGGGTTTAACTTTGGTATTTGTAAGATAATAGTCACATCTATGTTGTTGACTTCCCAACCTGCTTCCCGAATCATTTCCATCACTCGTGCCAATAATATTTTGGAATCAACGCCTTTCCATTGTGGGTCTTTATCCGAAAAATGATACCCAATATTACGCATATTGGCAGCACCTAAAAGTGCATCACAAATTACGTGACAAGCAATATCGGCATCTGAGTGTCCGACTGCACCATGTGTATGAGGAACCTTGATACCTCCCAACCAAAAATCACGACCTTCTTCAAGGCGGTGAACATCATATCCTTGTCCTACTCTGATTTTCATGTTTTAATATTTAAGAAAAAGGTAATAAGAGCATTATCCCTTATTACCAGTATGTAATATTTTATGCCTCTGAGCGATAGTATAACGTTGAACAATTTTCTGGTCTTAAAACATCTTTGATTGATGTCGACAATTGTTCGGCGTTGACAGCTTGAATTTTTTCTGTTTCTTGGTTGACCGACTCTGGGTCGCCTGCATTGGCCGCCACAGCCAAATTCATAGCACGGTTCAGAAGTTCTACTTCCGAGAAAACCAAGGTTGACTCAGCCTGATTTTTTACCTTTGTCAATTCTTCTTCATCAATTGGCTGAGATAAAAAGTCGTTTAATACTTCTTGAATAGCAGCATCACCTTCTTCAATACTAACACCGCTATTAAGATTACCTTGAATAACCAATAGACCAGGGTCGAGCGATGCCGTAACGTAAGCATTTACAGAGTTGAAAAGTGGGTTTTCTTTCACCAATTTATTGTATAATCTTGATGATTTACTACGTCCCAAAATATCACTTGCCAAATCTACCGCATTAAAATTATCCGCATATCTGGCAGGAGTATGGAATACTTTGTAAACAGCATCTAGAGGTACTTTAGCGTTTGTTTCCAGAAAACGAGCTGCCAATTGGCGTGGTTCCTGAGGTAAGTTTCGTGGTGTTACATTACCTGCTGGAATAGGCTCAAACCATTTTTTAGCTAATTGTTTTACTTGTTCCAATGTCACATTTCCTGCCACAACCATTACGGCATTATTTGGTAGATAATGTTTGTAAAAAAACTCTCGTACATCGTCCATAGTTGCATTTTCGATATGCGAAATTTCTTTTCCAATCGTAGCCCAACGGTACGGGTGAGTAGTGTATGCCAAAGGACGAAGTTTGAGCCAAACATCACCGTAAGGCTGATTCAAATAGCGTTGTTTGAACTCTTCAATTACTACTTTTTGTTGCACTTCTAAAACTTTTGGATCGAACGAAAGCGAAAGCATACGGTCTGATTCGAGCCAAAAGGCCGTTTCTAGGTTCACTGAAGGAAGTGTGATATAATAATTGGTAATATCTGGCGAAGTAAAAGCGTTATTTTCGCCACCCACACGTTGTAGTGGGGTATCATAACTCGCAATGTTTTTGGAGCCACCAAACATCAAGTGTTCAAACAAGTGAGCAAAGCCCGTTTTGTTTTCGTCTTCATCGCGCGAGCCAACATTATACAAAATATTTACTGCTGCAATGGGAGTAGAATGATCTTCGTGAACGTAAACTTTAAGTCCGTTGTTCAGTATAAAATGTGAATAGCTTATCATATATGCCGAGTATGAGTATAACCCAAGTCTTGTGGTTCTCTCTGTGGTTTGACGAACAAGGGTCTGGTCGAAAATAAAGACAAAACAATCTTTTAAGACTCAAAGCAAATTGCCTTGGCTTAATTGAATAGTAAACACAAATGTACATAAATCGGTTTGATTTGTATTAAAAGACTTTACCACATATATTGCTAACCTTATCGTCGTAGTATAGATTGATTACTTGCATCAATACGCAACCAAAAACTTATGAAGAAATTTATCACATTGCTTTTACTCTTAAGCATCTCTTTCAACATCTCAAAAGCTCAAATTTTAAACGATACTAATGTTCGTCACCAAATTCAGGCAGGTTTAGAAAAAATGTATTCTTATGATTTTAAAGAATCAACAGAAATCTTCCAGAAAATTAGAGCTCGTTATCCTAATCATCCTGTTTCTTATACCTTAATGGCACTGCAAACAGAACTTCAATATTTTCCATTGAAAGACTATCCAGCACAGCAAAAAGTGTATTTAAACTACCTGATTCAGAGTCGTACTTTGGCAGAAGCAATGCTCGACAAAGATGATGATGATATAGAAGCCAACTTTTTTGAATTGGCAACACTTGGGTATATAGCGGCTTATGATGCCGATAATCAGGAGTTTATGAAGGCTGTCGGGGTAGCCAAAAAGGCTTATAGTTATCTGAAAAAAGGCCTAGAGTGGACAGATAAACAACCAGAATTTTTGTTTTCTTCGGGTATCTACAACTATTATCGAGTTGAATATCCCGAAACTCACGCCTTGATTAAGCCTTTCATGTTCTTTTTTGCAGATGGAAATAAAAAGCTTGGCTTACAGCAACTAGACTTGGCGACACGCAAAACTATTTTTGTGAAAAACGAAGCGACTTTTTACGCGGGTTATGTATATATGAAATACGAAGGCACGCCAGCCAAAGCATTGCATTATAATTCGATGTTGATAGAAAAATTTCCAGACAATTTGTTGTATCAAATGCAAAGAGCTGAAATATTGACAGCCTTAAACAAATTTGATGAAGCCGACGATTATGTGGCCAAACTTCAAAAGCAAAAAGGTATTATGTTTCAATGTGCCGCAACGATTTTCAAAGGAATCCAACTAGAAAGACAGCATAAAGACGACCAAGCAGAAGCATATTTACTAAAAGGAGTTAAAATGCCTTATGATGAGCGATTTACGAAAGATTATCATGCGTTGGCATATTTGAGTTTGGCAAAAATTGCTCGTAGAGAAGGCAATCAAGATAAAGCCAAAGAATATGTAAAGAAATGTTTGAAATTGGCAGAGTATAAGTCGACAACAGCCGAAGCGAAGGCATTTTTAAAATAAAAAGATTAATACAATTTGGACAAATATCAAAGCTCTCAGTTCTACTGGGAGCTTTTTGCTTTTAAACAGCAAAATTTAGTAGCTTTGCAAATTGTTTTGAAAGGCATGAGTACTACGTTTCTGACTTTGATAAACATCTAATCACCAACATAGACTAAGCGATTTTTATACTTATTGAGAGAAAGGTAAATTTTGAAAGAAAACCCTATCCAATGAGTTTTGAAACCAATCATGATGACTGAAAGAGAAGCTGGAATAGAAAGACTATATCCCTCATTATTTGGGCGAATGGCCGCTCGTTATTATTACTTGCGTAAATTGCGCGCACAAATCGAGGAGGTTGTCCAATTGTTTTTGGCCAAAAGTCCTCAGAAACTTACCCTTGCAGATTACGGCTGTGGCAATAAGCCTTATGAGCCAATCGTAGCTCCATTTGTAGCCCAATATTTGGGTATTGACCTTGAACTTAACCCTATTGCAGATATTCACATTGCTCCAACAGGCGCTATCCAGCTCGATGACGAGAAGCTTGATGTTGTGCTTTCGACACAAGTACTTGAACACGTCGTGGATCCCAAGCAGTATTTACAAGAAGCACATCGTGTTTTAAAAAATGATGGACTATTAATTTTGAGTACGCATGGTTATTGGATGTTTCACCCTGATCCAACAGATTTTTGGCGCTGGACATCAACAGGTCTGCGCAAAATTGTAGAAGATGAAGGCTTTGAAGTAGTGTATTTTAAAGGTATTATTGGTCGTGCAGCGATGGGACTCCAACTATTTCAGGACGGGTTATTATTTAAACTTCCCAAATTTCTTCGTCCTCTTTTGGCTATTATTATGCAACCTCAGATTATCTTTTTTGATAAAATTACAGCGCAAGATACTATTGATAAAGATGCTTGTACATACGTGTTGGTAGCGAAGAAAAGGTAGTATTGGTACTTAGCTCTGAGATTAAATCTCATTCTTGTTCATGAAATTTATTCACTATATTCCATTATTATTATGTTTTTTGGGTGTAAAAACTCAGATTTAAGTCCCAAAGACTTTATTTCATATTATTCATTTAATGGAAACACGAATGATTTGAAAGGAACCAATAATGCTATCAGTATTTACCGTGCTCGACTGACAGATGATAAAAATGGCAATGCCAATAGCGCTTATTACTTTGATGGAAACTCTTATATTGAATTTCCAAAGCCTGCTATTAAAAACGATTTTACGGTGTCGCTCTGGGCTATGATTGAATCTATTCCAACAGAAGGTACTATTAGGACAGCTATGTCCATAGGTTCTTCGGGAGGAGATCAACTTGTCAATATATCTAACAATTATTATGGCGTTTCGGGTTGGGCTTTGACCAGCTACAACGAAGATGGTAGTAATTTGGTAGTCACACCGGATACATTGTCTTCTATGGTTGCCCAAAAGTGGGTGCATTTAGCTTTTACTCGTGATGGGCATAACTTTAAGGCCTATATAGATGGAAAGCAAATTGGAAGTTTGCCCGTAGAGGGAAAATCTGCTGGATATGGCTATGGAACTCAAAGATTTTATGTGGGGAATAGACATACTGGACAAGGATTTATTGGTACCATTGATGAAGTGAAAATATATAAACGTGCCTTGTCAGCAGAGGAAATAGGTCAACTTTCATCAAACTAAATAGAAAGAAGTTATTTGTTAATCGTATATCAGTTATAAGTTATCATGCAAAATAAAATTTAAGATTGTGCTTTAGGCTTTCAGGTATCGGCTTTCGGCGGTGGGCTTTGGAAAAAAGCATGGCTGTGGTTACTAAAAAATATTTTAATACTCTT
Organism: Flectobacillus sp. BAB-3569; assembly: GCF_002270355.1. Taxonomy (GTDB): domain Bacteria; phylum Bacteroidota; class Bacteroidia; order Cytophagales; family Spirosomataceae; genus Flectobacillus; species Flectobacillus roseus. The sequence continues at coordinate 110,008 of NZ_NJFZ01000008.1, forward strand.
TGCCTTGCGCCTGTTGCCTAGTGCCTAAACACATAAATAACTCTCATTCTGCACGATTACTTAGTACTTCCTAAATTGATAAAAGAGATTCAAAATCCAGTTTTAATACGACTAATATTAAAACAAGATAGAAGGATAAATATTATCCTTCTATTTTTGTTTTCGAGTGTACATTTTTAATAGCCGATAGATAATGAACCTTTGCTTTGCATATCCTAATAAGTTTCGATTTAGTGAAACTTTTATCCATGACCAAATAGAACAGCTGCAACCTAAAATCACGATTTATGAAGGTTGGTATCCCTCTCTTGATAAAAACGATGTATCCTTTCTTCCTTTTCCTTTCAATATTCTTTATGTACGAGGAGGTTTGAGGAATGTGCTACCTAGTTTATATCATAAAATTTATACGTTTTTCTTAGCCAGATATTTAACCAAAAACAACATAGATGTTGTCTTGGCTCAATATGGACCTATGGGCGCAACAATCAACGATGCTTGTGTAAAGGCTAATGTTGGATTAGTGGTACACTTTCATGGATTTGATGCAAACGACAAAGCGACATTAGACAAGTATTTGCCTGCCTATCAGCAGATGTTCAAGACGGTGAAAGGTATAATTGCAGTGTCTAGAGATATGAGAAATAAGTTAATCGAGTTTGGAGCAGATCCTGACAAGGTAATATTCAATTCTTGTTTTGTCAATACGAGTTTGTTTTCCTTGGGTAAGCCTGAGAACAACGATAAGATATTCATGGCAGTGGGTAGATTTACGGCTAAAAAATCACCTTTTTCAACTATAAAGGCCTTTCATAAGGTGTTGCAAACAGTGCCAGATGCCAAACTAAAAATGATAGGAGAGGGGGAGCTTTGGGATGAGGCAAAAGCTTTAATAAAAGAGTTGGGAATAGAATCTCAGGTTGAATTACTAGGAGTAAAAAGACCTACAGAGATTATAGATTTACTGAAAACTGCAAGAGTTTTTGTACAACACTCGATGTTTGCGCCAAATGGCGATTCAGAAGGCACACCTGTATCAATTCTGGAAGCTTCGGCCGTTGGATTACCAATTGTAAGTACCTATCATGCAGGTATCAAAGATGCTGTGGTTCACGAAAAAACGGGTTTCCTAGTGAATGAAGGAGATTGGGAACAAATGGCAAATTACATGACTCAGCTAATTAATAATCCAGAACTCTGTGGGCAAATGGGGCGAAGCGCTCGCCAACACATGGAGGATTACTACGAAATGTCGAAAAGAGTTGATACGCTGAGAGAGATATTGGAAAAATGATATTTCTACGAAGGTTTAGAAAGTAGCATTTTATGATTAGATTGTCTATTTTTGTAGGCTTTATGTGGGTATGTAGCCGCCATGAGAAATCATCTGGCGGCTATTTTCAAAATAGACACAATAGATTCACATATTTTCTGAGCGATAGAGCTCGCAATCCATTTCCGTTTACTCCAATAAATTTATGATTAGCAAATTGTTAAAACCGTTTGGCTATAAAATTGCCAAAGTGCAAAAAGAAGAGGATTTTATCAATGATCCTACGTTCTTAAAAATCTTGAAGGCTTGCCAGCCTTACACCATGACTAGCATCGAACGTATGTATGCTTTGTATAACGCTGTTACTTATATAGTCAAAAATAATATTGCTGGTAGCTTTGTGGAATGTGGTGTTTGGAGAGGAGGTAGCTCGATGATGATTGCGCTAACACTAAAGGAATTGGGCGTGAGCAACCGTTCACTGTATTTGTATGACACCTATGAAGGTATGTCTGAGCCAACAGCCGACGATGTGGATTTTCGTGGTGGACAGGCCAAGGAATTGATGGAGCAAAATGTGGAGAATAAACAAAATTCGGTATGGTGCTTGGCCGACCTAAATGATGTTCAAAACAATATGCGTTCGACAGGATACCCTCAAGATTTGGTACATTTTGTAAAAGGAAAAGTAGAAGATACTATTCCTGCTACGATGCCTGATGCACCGATTGCGTTGTTGCGTTTGGATACAGACTGGTACGAGTCTACCGCTCATGAGTTGAAATATTTGTATCCTTTATTGATTCAAAAAGGAGTTTTGGTCATTGATGATTATGGTCACTGGGAAGGATGTAAACGTGCAGTTGATGAGTATTTCAACGGTTCATTGTTGTTAAATCGCATAGATTACACAGGCCGTATAGCAATAAAAAGCTAGTAGCGAGAAAGTAAAATAAGGAAATTTGAATTCCAATTTGGTCGTTTTGTAAAGAAGTTTAAGAGTGGTAATAAGTGATAAATGTATTAAAAATAAGCATTTTAATCACTAAATAACCTACTCACTAAATCACTCAATAAATTATGGGCATTATTATTCGTCAAGGATTAAAAAGTTCAATCGTTACCTATGTAGGAACGGCTGTGGGGGTATTGAACGTCCTTGTTATTTACAATAAATTTTTGACGCAAGAACAATTTGGTCTGTATGCTTCGGCTATGGTCAGCTTTACAACAGTTTTTGCTTCATTTGCCCAAATTGGGGTGCCACATATTGCTACGCGCTATTTCAATCGTTTTGCAGATGACGAAAAACGACATAATGGCTTTTTAGGTTTTTTATTGGTAACCCCATTGGTAGGTTTAGGCATCTTCGCAATTCTATATCTTTGTTTACAATCGGTTTTCAACGGAATTTACGAAAGCAAGTCGCCACTACTGAGTCAGTATTACTATTATATGTTACCACTGACTTTTTGTATTGCTTATATTTCGGTGTTAGAAGCTTATGCAAAAGTACATTTGCGTATAGTAGTACCTGCTATTATTCGGGAGCTAGGACTGCGTTTGTCCAACGGTTTGTTAGTTATTCTTTTTGGATTAGGTTATATTTCTTTCGAACAATTAATTGGTATTACAGTAGTAACCTACATACTTGGCATTATTGCTTTGTTTGCGTATATCAAAATACTTGGGAAGCTATATTTGACCATTGATTGGAACATTTATAAGAGTCCCTTATTCAAGGAAATGTACCAATATGGTTTGTGGGTATTATTAGCTGGAGCAAGTTTTACCTTGATTCAACATGTCGAAAAAATCATGTTACCCGCCTACGATGGAGGGTTAAATACAACAGCGATTTTTGATATTGCTTCCAGAATAGCCCTTGTAATTGCCATTCCTCGCAATGCCATTGCTTCTATCAGTTTGCCTTTGTTAGCAGAATCTTGGCAGAAAAATGATATGGCACATATCGAGGAAATTTACCGAAAATCCTCTCTTGTCTTGTTTATTGTAGGAGGCTTTTTATTTCTTGGGATTTGGTGTAATGTAGACGAAATTTTTCAACTTCTACCCAAAGCAGATATTTATTCGCAAGGTCGTTGGGTGGTATTTTTCTTTGGTATGAGCAAGGTGATTGATATGGCTACTGGATTGAATTCGGAAATATTAATCAATTCGAAATACTATCGCTACGATTTGGCCTTTTATGTGTTGTTGGCAGTGTTGATTATCGTGACAAACTTGATTTTAATCCCTATTTACAGCTTCAATGGCGCAGCGCTGGCAGCGCTAACTTCGGTAGTGGTATACAATGCTACGAAATATTTCTTTATTTTATTCAAACTCAAACTGCAACCATTTACTTCGGCGACTGTAAAAGTTTTAGGGTTGTTTATATTGACCTATTTTTTGGCAACGCTTATTCCTACGTTAGGGTCTGGATTGGTAGGGATAATGATGACAGTGGCAGTACGTTCCTTATTGATTTGTGCTGTATTTGGAGGAGGCGTATTGTATTTCAAAATATCCGAAGATGCTAACAAAACCGTGATGGGTATTTTACGTAAACTAAAATTGATCAAATAGCTAAAGCTAACAATATGAAGATATTATTCACATTTGGTGGATTGCCCCATTATTATAATTTGGTACTCAATCGCCTCAATCAGGTAGAAGGGCAAGAGATTGTAGTAATTGCTCCTAAAAGCCAAGGGAAAAGTGTGGGCGCTGGGGTGCATCAAACCTTAGATGGTGTTGAGTTTAAGGTACACTTTTTGGAAGAGTACAAAACTGCTTGGGGAAAGCCGTTTTTTAAGAATTTTCTGGAAACAATTGAGGCCGAAAAACCAGATGTAATTGTTACGATTTGGCCATATATCTTGACTTTTGTTTATAATCCTTTATTGCTTTGGAAAATCCGTAGCATGGGTATCAAATTGATATTGAAAGAGATTCCTTTTAATATCCCAAAATTTCAAGAAGCGCTCGATTACTATGCCAAAGGTGGTGCCGTAACCGAAACCTTGAAAACGGAATTGAAACCTTCCAGTTTGGCATTCAAACTGAAGTATAGCCTACTCAAATATACTTACAAAAGAGCTTTTAACATGGTAGATGCTCACGTGGATTATACCGAGGAAGCTATTGAGGTTTTTGGAAGTTATGGCGTGCCTAAGGAGAAGATTTTTGTAATTTATAATTCACCAGATACGGATATTATCTTCAACGAAAGAGCGAAAATCGAAGGAGTAAACACCGTTTTGCCAGATAATCCTCTACGACTTTTGCACGTTGGACGCTTAGTAAAATGGAAACGTGTGGATTTACTGATGGACGTATTTGCCAAATTGCTCAAAAAGTTTCCTATTGCCAAATTAGCCATTGTAGGTACGGGTCCTGAGCTAGATAATCTCAAACAACAAGCCAAAGATTTAGGGATAGAAGAAAGTGTCGAATTTGCTGGAGCAGTGTACGAAATGACACAGTTGGGGCAATATTTCAATGCTTCATTGGTGTATGTGTTGGCAGGAATGGGCGGTTTGTCTATCAACGATGCAATGTGTTTTGATAAACCAATTATTTGCTCAGTGGCAGATGGTACCGAGAAAAAGCTCGTTCGTGATGGATATAACGGCTATATCTTCAAAAATGGAGATGCCGAAGATTTGTACCAAAAGCTTGAAAGTATGATGAGTAATCCAGAAAAAACCAAGGAAATGGGATTACGCTCTGGCGATATCATCAAAAATGAGGTGAATATTCACGTAGTGATTAAAAACTATTGTGAGGCGTTTAAGTACGTCATGAAAAAATAAGTTTTGATTTAAAAAAGAGGTTTTTATAACTCCATAATCACGCATTCCAAGCTATGTTATTTGCCTTAAAATATTTCTTAAAATACCCGTTCCACCATATTCGCACTCCAGAAGCGCGCGAATTGTTGGGCTTAATGGCCAAATTTGGTACCGTACCACGCTATCAACCTCGAACGATTTCGTTTCAGGGTGTTACGTTTTTAGTGCCAGATTGTATGTCATTTTTGTTTCAGCATGAAGAGATTTTTGTGGGACAAAGTTATCGATTCCAAAGTAGTACCGATAGTCCTGTTATTTTGGATTGTGGAGCTAATATTGGTACGAGTTGTTTGTTCTTCAAAAAACTGTATCCAAAAGCTAATATTACAGCTTTTGAGGCCGATCCACAAATTGCTAAAATCTTGAAAAATAACTTGACGTCCAATGGTATTCAAGGGGTCACTATTGTCGATAAAGCTGTGTGGGTTCATGACCAAGGAATCGAGTTTGTGACCGAAGGTTCGGACGGTGCTTCGATTTATGGTGAAGGAGAAAAACAACGTATCGACTCTGTCCGTTTGAAGGAATATTTGCAAAAATATCCAAGTATTCAAATGTTGAAAATGGATATCGAAGGTGCCGAAGTAGAGGTTTTTCAAGATTGTGCTGATAGTATTGGACATATCGACCATATCTTTATTGAGTACCATTCTTTTCCAAATCGCCCGCAAGACCTAGATGTATTGCTTTCTATTTTGACAAAAAATGGTTTCAGATACTTCATCCGTGACGCCCAAGATAGACCAGTGCCGTTTATAAATCATGCGTACAAAGCCAATCCTTCGATGGATTTGCAGTTGAATATTTTTGCAGTGAAAAAATAATTGGTTTTGGGTAAAACAAGGCCAAACAGAGATAGAGATGTTTTTTAATCTATGTTAAAAATATCCCTATCTCTGTTTTTTTATTTGTATTTTTCTACACCCTTTCAAGGAAGTAACCTCCTCTTCATTTACATTTGTAATACAAAGAATTTCAAAACACCTGAACGCTGAGCCTTCTATTTAACCTAATCCCAAACCTCTATGTTAGCACAAAATGATTTTCTGGCACAAGCCAAAATAGGTAATAATCAGCCTTGGAGATATGTTGTAGGTATGATTTTGGTATTGCTGGCGCTACTGATATTTAGTATTCCGCAAGTGCTGGTTACAGATACAAAAGGTGGATATCCAACTGTGGCTTCGCATTGGTATTTGTTGGTGGCAATAGGCAGTTTTGCTGGAGGAATTTTGATGTTATGGGTTTGGTTGAAAAATAGCCATCATCGAGCATTTCGAACCCTGATTACTCCACAAAGCTCTGTCAATTGGAAACGTGTTGCTAGTTCTGCGGCAGTATGGCTGGTATGTACCGCAATCGTAGAATTTGGTATGTATTTGGTTTTTCCTGAGATGTACCGCTTTACTTGGAATCCTCAACAATGGTTACCTGCATTTATCGTCGGTTTCTTGTTTTTGCCCATTCAAACTAGTTGTGAAGAACTCATATTTAGAGGTTATTTATTTCAAGCAATTGGTTCGAGAAATGTGGTAGCGGGGCTTGTGATTAGCTCTGTCTTTTTCGGATTAATGCACAGTGCTAATCCCGAAACGGCAAAAGTAGGTTTTGGTTTGGCTATGACATATTACATCGGTGTAGGCTTATTTTTTGCCTTATTGACCTATTTTGATGGGAAGTTGGAACTAGCTTTAGGCATACATGCTTCTAATAATATATATGCCTTCTTGTTTGTGACCTACCCCGATAGCGCATTGCCTTCGCCTTCTGTAATAACCATGACCGAATTAAACTTTCCGCTTATGATTATAGGCTGGTTATTGGCAGTGGTGTTATATACGGTGACTATCAAATGGGTGTTTAAGTGGATATAAAAGTTATTTGAGACAACGTAAAAAATCAATGTTTTCTGAAATAAAATAAACATTTTGCCTAATGCTTACAGCCTATGGCATAATAATGTAAAAACAGTCTGAGAATTTTAAAGTAAAAAAACGACTATGCAACTTTCTGAAATCTGGATTTATCCTGTCAAATCTCTAGGTGGTTTTAGTGTCCAACAAACAGAAGTCACTACTCGTGGACTAAAATATGACCGTCGATGGATGCTTATTGATGCCGACAACGTGTTTGTCACTCAACGACAAGTGGGAGATTTGGCATTGTTTAAAACGGCTATTGAAGCGAATACACTTCATGTTACACATAGTCCTACAGCAAAAATATTGTCGGTAAATATCGGAGAATACCTACCTGATGCCATTACCGTAGAAGTTTGGGATGATGAGATGGATGCGCATGAGGTATCCGAGGTGGCAAGTGCATGGTTTAGTGAATTGCTTGGTAAACCTGTAAGATTGGTCTATATGCCTGACGAAAGTTTACGACCTGTTGATCCCCAGTATGCCCAAACGCCTGAAGATATAACCTCTTTTTCGGATGGGTATCCTATTTTGGTAATTGGACAGTCGTCCTTAGACGATTTGAATAATCGTTTAGAAAAACAAATTTCGATTAATCGTTTTCGTCCAAATTTTGTCTTTACTGGAGGGAGTGCTTTTGAAGAAGAGTCTTGGTTTGAGTTTTCGATAGGTAAAACATCTTTTAAAGGGGTAAAACCATGCTCAAGGTGTATTGTCACCACCTTGAATCACGAAACAGGGCAGAAGACTGGAAAAGAACCATTACACACCCTTTCGACCTACAGAAAAGCTGGAAATAAAATCTTATTTGGACAAAATGTACTGATTGTTCAAACTGGAACAGTAAGTGTAGGAGAAGAAATAACAGTGCAAACAACACGCCAGTTGGCTAAGTTTTCGATAAGTTAAAAGCTATACAAAGCAATTGCGCGCTTAGATTGTGGCGGTAGCATTTGAATATGATCCTAAAGCGCTTTTTAGAAATAATAAACCTCTTGAGCTTAGATGTAGTAGCTGGAGCCATGATTTGTCATTCGGCTTTTTTGCGACTACCAGAAGGCAAGTTTACCCATGCAACAACCAGTACGTGGTTGTTGGGTATTGCGGTGTTTATTATATACACCTTAGATAGACAATTGGATAACTTAAAGCCCGAACAAATAGCAACTCCAAGGCATCGTTTTCATAAACAATATGCCAAAGTTTTGAAGCTATCTGTGGCCCTAGCCATGTTATTGGGCGTTTATCTTTTGGGACATATCACCTACTTAACCTTAATGGTAGGTTTTGGCATTGCTTTTATCACGTCTATTTATTTGGTAGTCGTGAGTAAATTGTCCTCAGATAGCATCTTTCAGGCTTACAAAGAACCAGTTACTGCTTTTGTGTATGCGTCGGGTGTGTGTGGAACGGCTATCGTGCAGCATTCGCGCGTATTTGGTTGGATGGACTGGGCTTTGGCAGGCGTTTTTTTTGTGATAGCTTTTCAAAATTTATTGCTTTTTTCGGCATTTGAGCAACAGAAATATCCTCAGGTACACTCATTAGGGTCAATGTGGGGAGCACGTGCTTCTCGACAAATTTTATATGGACTTTTTGTAATTAATCTCATAGCCATATCTTTAATCCTTTGGCATAGTACGTATTCATATTCGATCGGTTTAGGAGTTGTCGAAATCATCATGAGTACCGTGCTAGTGTTAATAACGTATTTTGAATCATTTTTTGTAAAAAATGACCGTTATCGTTGGGTTGGAGATGGCATATTTTTACTTCCTTTATTTCTTTTTATTCTGATTGGATGAGCGAGCAACTAACACCACCATCTGCAAAAAAATCGCCTTATGAGGCGTTGAAATATCCACAGTTTGTGGCATATATGTTTGCTAATAGTTTTATTACAATGGCCTTGTTGATTCAAGAAGTATTGCTTGGATACGAAATGTACAAGGTTACACACGACCCTATGGCGCTGGGGCTCATTGGCTTGGCGGAGGCACTTCCGTATATTTCTTTGGCATTATTTGGAGGCCATTTAGCCGACCTTTATAACAAGAAAACCATTTTGATGCTAAGTTTAAGTGTCATCATTCTGAGCTCAGTTATTTTGGTTTGGGCTACACATTCAACTACCCAGTTGCCGCAACACAATTTATTGCCCATCATTTACGGCGTAATATTTTTGATAGGCTTAGCCAAAGGGTTTTATTCGCCAGCCTCTTCGTCTTTAAATCCATTTTTGATTCCGAAAGAAGTGTTTGCGAATGCAACTACATGGGCAAGTTCTTTTTGGCAAGCAGGAGCTATTTTAGGACCAGGTTTAGCGGGTTTTATGTATGCTTATTGGGGATTGACAAATTCTCTTTGGTTTGTGGTAGCACTTTTGTGTACTGTAATGCTCTTAATTAGCACCATCACAGCACCGCCAATTCCTGAAAAAGTAGAAGAGAAAGTAAATATTTTCCAAAGTCTTAAAGAGGGAATCGCTTTTGTTTTCAAAACAAAAATTATCCTTTATTCAATCTCGCTTGATTTGTTTTCGGTACTGTTTGGTGGAGTTATTGCCCTATTGCCTATCTATGCTGAAGACATCCTTAAAGTAGGAGCCGAGGGCTTGGGTATTTTGCGTGCAGCGCCATCAATAGGAGCAATTTTAACCATGTTTATGATGGTATATTTTCCGCCATTAAAACACGCATGGCGAAATTTATTGCTGGCTGTTGGAGGCTTTGGATTGGCCACATTGATTTTTGCGGTTTCAACAAATTTATGGATTTCGGTGATTGCTTTGTTTTTTACGGGCGCCTTTGACAGCGTAAGTGTAATTGTGCGTCAAACGGTATTGCGATATTGGACTCCAGACGAAATGCGTGGGCGTGTATCGGCGGTGAATGGGATTTTTGTGAGCTCTTCCAACGAAATCGGCGCTTTTGAGTCAGGTCTATTGGCTAAGTTAATGGGCACAGTGCCATCGGTAATTTTTGGCGGTACTATGACTATGATTATTGTATCCATTGTGTGGATTCGTTCAAAAGAATTGTTTAAAATGAAGGTGACAGACTAACTATCTGACTTATATCTTCAAAGATTTCTACCATAATCAAAGCCGTTGTACCACCGAGGTATAACGGCTTTGATACTTCAGAGAGTCGTGTGTCCACTTTTTGGCACGCTATTTGTTTTTTGCTTTCATAATTTTCTGTCATTCTTCCGAAAGTTTGAAAGGCAGAGTTTCGCCAAAATAGTAGTTTTAGTATTAACCAACTTCTTGTAGATACACCTTTTTGTCTACAGAAATCAAACAAGGCTAATCGGATTTCATAAAGCATTTTACTCTGTAAATGGAATGTACAGAATGCACTAAATATGAAAATCAAGGAGTTATGTTTCTAAACTTGTTTTAAGAACCATTTCTTTATCATTCTATATACTTACTTTGTAAAACGATTTAGCCTAAAATCCTATCATGAACAAATCATTACATATTCTACTGAGTATTGTCTTACTCTTTGCTATTTCTGCTAACAGCGCTTGGGGACAAGCTAAGTTTAAGGCAGCCAATAGAGAGTATGAGCAACTTAGTTACATGTCGGCCATTCGCTTGTACGAAGACGTGCTGTCTGATTCAAAACTGGACGCCGCTGTTCGTAAAGAAGCCTTGAAAAAATTAGCCTACTGTTATCGTCGTATTCAGGATACCAAAAATGCCGAAAAAGCATATAGTGACTTATTAAAAAACTTCCCAGACGTAGAGTCTGAGAATTATCTTTATTATGCACAGGCTTTGGCTTCAAACGGCAAATACCGTGATTCACAAAAGTATTATTCGATTTATGGAGAAAAACAAACTGCTGATGTTCGTAGTAAAAAGTTTACGGTTTCATACATGGAAATGAGTCGTTTCTATAGAGACTCTTCTTCGTATCAAGTCGAATATCTTCCAATCAACTCAAACCAAGCGGATTTTAGCCCGATGTTCTATAAAGGTGGTTTGGTGTTTTGTTCTGCTCGTGATGAGTCGGGCGCAGTGAAACGTGTTTATGGCTGGAACCAAACGCCATTTTTAGACTTATACTTTGTGCCAGATACCGCACAACTCAAGTCGGGTATGGTGCAAAAAGCGGCTGCTTTGGGTGGTGTTGTTGCGAGTAGTAGTAATAAAACCTTGAAATCAACAGGCGATGTTAATAAAGTAGAAGAATTTAGCCGTGTGATTAATACAAAATACCATGAGGGACCTGCAGTATTTTTTCAAGGGGAGCAAAAAGCCATTTTTACTCGTAACAATTTTAATAAAGGTAAAACCAGAGAATCTAAAGATGGTACCAATAAGCTGAAATTATACATTGCTGATTTGGTAAAAGACAATTGGAGTAATATTAAAGAACTACCATTTAATTCTGATGAATACTCTTGTGGACACCCAGCTTTGACACCTGATAATACCAAATTGTATTTTGTGTCAGATATGCCTGGTGGTTATGGTGGCACTGATATTTATGTGGTAGAATACAGCGATGGAAATTGGGGAACCCCCGTAAATATGGGAAAAGAAATCAACTCTGAGGGTAATGAAATGTTCCCATTTGTTGACCCAACTGGAAATCTCTATTTTGCTTCTGATGGTCATGAAGGACTAGGTGGACTCGATATGTTTTTTGCAGAAATTAAAGATGGTGTAGCGTACAGAGGCGTAAATAACTTAGGTGCTCCGTTGAACTCTCCGCAAGATGATTTTGGAATCATAACAGATGCTACTCGTACAAGTGGATTTTTCTCGTCAAACCGTAAGTCTGGTTTAAGTGACGATAATATCTATAGCTTCAAACGTGTTTGTCGTCCTCTGACTTTGATTGTCTATGATGCAGCGTCGAAACAACCACTTGAAAACGTTGACGTTCGTATCACGGTAAATGCTGAAAGTCGTGAATTGAGAGTGACAGGCGTTGATGGCTCGACCAGTATTTGTATGGAAGCCAATGCTGAGTACGAGTTTAAAGCTATTAAAGAGGGCTATCTGATGAACTCGGTGGCATATTCTACTAAAAGTAATACTGCTCAGAAAACAACCTTAGAGTTATATCTCGAAAAAGCTCCTTTGGCGGTGCTGAAAGGTGTCGTAAAATCTGAAGTAAACGACCAACCTATGGCTGGTGTTCAGGTAACTTTAGAAAACGAAAAAGATAAAACGAAGCAAACTGTAACAACAGGACCAGATGGTGGCTATGAGTTTCAGGTAAAACCTGGGGACGACCACAAGCTGACTGCTGAAAAAGATAAGTATGCTACTAACACAGAGAAAATTGGTAAAGTTAAATCGAGTGGAGAAGTAGTTCAGAATATTCAGGGAATGTATGGAGAAGGGGATATTTTCAAGTTGAAAAATATTTATTACGACTATGGAAAATTCTTTATTCGCCCAGACGCAGCTCGAGAGCTTGAAAAAACATTATTGCCATTGCTTCGTAAGTATCCTGCAATGACTATCGAGATTCGTTCGCATACAGATGCTCGCTCAAGTGATAACTTCAATATGCAACTTTCGGCAAACCGTGCCAGAGCCGTTGTTGATTACTTAGCTATGCGAGGCATTGATCCATCTAGGTTAGTATCAAACGGATATGGCGAAACAGAACTGGTGAATGAATGTGTGGATGGAATAATTTGTGATGAAAAACAACACCAAGAAAACCGCAGAACAGAGTTTAGAATTATATCTGTAAAATAACAATCGTAATAAAGAGAAATTTAGATGTGTTTTTTAGGTTAGAAAAATAAAAGCCCTTCGATTGAAGGGCTTTTATTTTTATCAAGGTTATAACTAAAATCAGATGTAAGTGTCAAATTATGAAAATAATACATTCACAATTCACTCATTCTAAATTCTTCAATTAACTATAATCCTTGTGCAGTACGTTGGATAAAGGCTGTTAAGTCGGCACCTGTCAACAAGTTTTGAGACAATAAAGCAAGGTCATAAACCTGTTTCGCCAAACGTTTTTGTTCACCTTCTTCTTCTGTTTTAAGAATTTTATTAATCAAAGGGTGATTGGCATTTACTGCAATAGTATAATTGTTTGGCATTGCTCCAAACATTCCCATGCCACCACCAAGTTTTGACATATCGCTCATACGGCGCATAAATTCATTTTGGGTAACGATAGCAGGAAGTTCGTCTACTGGCATCGCCTCTACTTGAACCGACTTGTTTTTATCATTGATTACCTCATCAAATACCTTTTTCACAGTCTCTTTTTCTGAGTCTGAAAGTACAGCTTCTAAGGCGATACCTTTATCAATTAATTTTTCTACCGTATCGGCATCAACACGTTTAAGGTTAGTTTTTACCAATTTGGTTTCAAGCATATTGATAAAATGACTATCCAAAACAGCATCCAATTTCAAAACATCATAGCCACGTTTAGTCGCCGATTGGATATAGCCATCTTGTCCTAGTAAGTCAGTCGCGTAAAGGTATACAACGTCATCGTTTTTATCTTTCTGATTTTCCTGAGCAAACTCGGCGTATTCATTCAAAGTGTAGTATTTGCCCGAAGTGCTTTGTAGCAAACAGAAGTCTTTCGCTTTGTCGTAGAACTTCTCATCTGAAATCATTCCGTATTTTACAAAAAGACCAATGTTTTCGAATTTCTCTTCAAAGCCAGCACGGTCATTTTTGAATAAATCATTCAGTTTTTCAGCTACTTTTCTAGTAATATAGTTATTGATTTTCTTAACATTAGAGTCAGCTTGTAAGAAGCTTCTTGAAACGTTAAGAGGAATATCTGGCGAGTCAATTACCCCATGCAACAACATCAAGAACTCAGGAACTACATCTTTTACTTCGTCAGTAATAAATACCTGACGGCTGAAAAGTTGAATTTTTTCTCTTTGTAATTGCAATTCGTTTTTCACTTTCGGGAAATACAGAATACCTGTCAAATTGAATGGATAATCTACATTCAAGTGAATCCAGAAAAGAGGCTTTTCTGACATAGGATAAAGCTCTTCATAGAACTTCAGATAATCTTCATCTGTCAAATCAGCAGGTGATTTTGCCCAGATAGGAGTAGGGTTGTTGATGATAGCATCTTCAAATTCGATTTCAATAGGAAGGAATTTGCAGTATTTATCAAGAATTTGTTTGAGTCTAAAATTCTCAAGGAATTCTAATGAATCATCAGCAACGTACAAAATAATATCAGTACCTCTTCTTTCACGAGTAGCCTCCGAAATTTCGAATTCGGTTGAGCCATCACAAGTCCATTTTACAGCTTGTGCACCATCTTGGAAAGATTTTGTAATAATGTCTACTCTTTCAGCAACCATAAAGGCAGAGTAAAACCCAAGACCGAAATGACCAATGATTGCTTTTTCGTCTCCTTTATCCTTGTATTTTTCAACAAACTCAGTAGCTCCAGAAAAGGCAATTTGGTTGATGTACTTTTTCACCTCATCGGCAGTCATACCAATACCCGAATCGGAGATAGTAATCGTGCGAGCATCTTTGTCAAAACTTACTTTTACCTTCAATTCACCTAATTCACCAGCGTATTCACCAATGGCCGACAAACGTTTCAATTTTTGAGAAGCATCAACTGCATTAGATACTAACTCACGTAAGAAGATTTCATGATCTGAGTATAAAAACTTCTTAATAATAGGGAAAATGTTTTCGGTATGAATCGAAATGTTACCTTTTTCTTGCATGGTCATTTTGTCATTAATAATTTATAGAAATACAAACCAAATATTCATAGAATGGTGTCGTAACCGACATAGCGATATTGACAAATACAATTCCAAAACCGCATAAAATGCCAAATTGTCAGCGCTTACGTATAAAGTCCTGCCACTTAATAAAATAAAGACTGAAAACCTTGACAGACTAATAAATTTTTATTTGATTTGTATCATCAAAGCTAATATCGGATAAGATAGGTGCTTCGCTCGCAATTAATAAATTTATATACTTCCTTTCGTTACCTTAATTGGTGTCTTCTCGGTTAGTGCATTTTCATAAGTGCATTGGTTGTATCTTATTGTATTTCATAAAGTTTTTATTTAAGCAAAATTTTGGCATAGTTTTGGCTTTGCTGCCCCGTTACATTTTTTGTAGCTTTTGCAGCAAAATTAAATTGACCTAGTATTGTCAAATTTTTATGACAAAGTCCGTAAATCGAGGATGTGCGCTTGATTTAATATAGCACAAAAAGGCGGTCAGTTACTCAACTTAAGTGTTAGGTATTTGGCACAATTTTGGTACATTTTACCGTACAATCTCATCATTTTGAGACGCCTAAAAGTGACTAAATCATGCGAATCCGAAGTTTGAACAAAACTGGTCGATAGTACAAGATTTTGGTATCCTCCTAAGTAATTAAAACATTAACAAGAAATCGGATGAAAAAAACATTTACATTCGAGGTTGGCGCTAGCCGTCAAGCGGATCATAGGTTTTCATCGCATTTGCAGCCTAAAGTAGTTAATTCCCTAAATGCTTCTGATAGCATACCTGCTGTTATGCCCCTAAGTGAAGATTCACTTCTTGTTGATACACCAAGTAATTACTTGTCGGATAGCCCAAACGAACAAGGTCCTAGTAGTGAATTTTATCAATTAAACATACAGCAAATGAATCTTTTTACTTACCTGACACGAGCGGCTAATAATCTGTTTCAGCCTCGAGGTGCAAGCAATATGGGTGCTACTCTATTGTCAAAATCTCGCATGGTGAAATCTGTGTTGGACTTATGCGAAAGTTGGGGTTTGTCTACATTAACCAACCGCCTTACTTCGAATAAGAAAGAACAATTATCAGCAAGTTCATTGAATGGTTTTTCTACCCTTCGAACTGTATTCGCTTCTTTAATCCTTACAGTACTTACTGCTTGGACGGCTGTGGCTAGTCCAGACTTGTCTTTAACAGCTTCGGTAAGCAATGGTAATCCTAATCCTGGCGATTTGGTTACCTATATTATTAAGTTAAAGAATAGTACAGGAGATAAGGCTACCAATATTTCCGTAAAAGATTCCTTGCCTTCAACGTTGGAGTCGATTGTGTATTCGAGCCCAGCCTCAGGAGTCACCTACGACAATGTCAATAAAAAATGGGTAATTACTCAGTTGCTAGGCAATACTGAAATAACACTTCAAGTTCAGGCAAGAGTAAAAAGCGGCGACCTCGGAAGAGGAATCGCCTATGCTAGTTTTGAGGTAGTTGCTCAAACCGAACCAGATACGGATTCAAAACCAAACAATCATAATATTAATGAGGACGATCAAGCGGCTGTATGTTTTTCTGTCCCAACATATTTTTCGATTGGAAGTGTTTTTGAAGTTTCAGTACCAAAAGGTTTGACGAACGTAGTGTGGACTAGACGTATCGGAACAAATGGTGTTGCAACAGCTATTACAGCTACCACGTCAGGTTCGGGTGCTTATGTTCAAAATGGCGTATTATATATAGAAAGTATTACAGATTATACGGAGTTTACTTTTTCTGCTACCAATTCGACGTGTCCTGTAACAGGTTGTTGCCCAGTGAAGTTTCTTCCTGATCCTTTTGGTTCGATTGGAGATTATGTTTGGAGCGATGTGAATGCCAATGGTATTCAAGATGCTACAGAAACTGGATTGGCGGGCGTGAAAGTAGATTTATACACAGGCTCAAATACATTTGTAAAAACTGTTACTACAACATCGACAGGTTATTATTTATTTGATAACCTGACTTCTGGTTCTTATCAAGTACGTGTAACGCTTCCAGCGAAGAGTCAAATCTCTAAAGCTAATCAAGGAAGCGATGACACTAAAGACAGTGATTTTAGTGCATTGGGTCGCAGCCATTTAGTTACGATTAATACTGCATTAGCTGTTACAGATACTTTGAGAAACAATCCTAATGTAGATGCGGGTATCGTTCCTTTAGGTTCTATTGGTGATTATGTATTTAATGATAACAATAAAGATGGTATTCAAAACACAGGTGATACACCAGTAGCTGGTTTGAAAGTCTCTTTATTGGATAAAAATGGCAATGTAATCAGTACTACTACCACTAATGCGAGTGGTAAATATGAATTTATCGTTGCTAGTGGTCAGTACTATGTATTATTTGATAAGCCTGCGGGCTCAACCTTTACTTTAACAGGAAAAGGAACATCTTCTACTGACTCTGATGCAGGTACCGATGGTAAAAGTCCACTTATTACAATAGATGCCACAAAACCAGTTGGCGATCCTGCACGTGATAATAAAGATATCGACGCAGGTATTATTCCTAGCTGTAATGTAATAACGGGTAATCTATTGGCAGGTACAGCAGGTTTGTGCTTACCTACGGGAGGTTCATTAACACTTACAGCGTCTGTTTCGACAGCACCAACAGTTCCATCTGGATATGTTGTGAGATATTTGTTGAGTAAAGGCACAACAAATACTATTGTTCAGACGGCAACAACTCCAAGTTTCTCTATCAATGCAGCTGATTCATACAAGATTCATACTATAGTCTATAATACTACAGATTTGAACTTGACGACGGCTATTACATTAGGTACTACCAAACTTTCAGATTTGCAAACAACCATTTCTGGAAAATGCCTAGCACTTGATGCGACTGGAGTAAGCTTCAATGTAACAAGTAACCCAGATATGCCAAATGTAGTTGCTTCTGCTAGCACGCTATGTGTTGGCGATGTGGCTACTCTGACAGCATCGGGTACAGGTTCTTCTTATAAATGGTATACACTACCTACTGGAGGAACAGCCTTCGCTACTACAGCGAGTGTTCAAGTTACCCCAACGGCAAATACCACTTATTATGTAGAGACAATAAATGCGAATGGCTGTACAAGTGCTAGAAAAAGTATTTCTATCGTAGTAAATACCAAACCTACCACTCCAACAGTATTGGCATCAATTGCAAACCAATGCTCACCAGTTGCTACAACGACAGTGAATTTGGCGTCAGCTATTACGAGTACTCCTTCAACAAGTGGTGGTGTATTTGAGTGGAGAACAGGTTCGGCTTCAACATCGTCGTTGGTAGCAAATCCAGCGGCAGTGGGAGCAGGTACTTATTACTTGTTTGAAAAATCAACTACAGGCTGTTATAGTTCACCTGCGTTAGTAACAGTGAGTATTAACCCTTGTGCATGTCCTAATCCTGCAACGGTTATTCTTGCTGCAATTCCATCTCAGTGCGTGGGTAGTTTCACACAATTGCAACTATCAGCTACTTTGGGTGGGGGAGCAACAAGCGGAACATGGACCTCAACAGGTACAGGTACATTTGATAATGCATCGAGTGTTTCTGCGAAATATACCCCTTCTGCGTCAGATGAAACAAAAGGTTCAATCGAATTTACGTTTACAACCAATGACCCAGATGGTAGCGCTACTTTATGTTCGGCTGCTACTTCTAAAACGACTTTCATTTACAAAGCTCGTCCTTCGAAACCATCAAACTTGTCAGCTAGCTCACAAATTTGTTTAGGACAACCTAATACACTTACTGCTGAAAGCGCAGGTAACACGATTAAGTGGTACACAACTGCTACTGGAGGAACATCAGTAGGAACAGGCACTAGCTTGACAGTAACACCAACAGCAGCGGGTACAGTAATATATTATGCAGAGGCGTCAACGTCTGAGGGTTGTACAAGTGAAAGAGCATCTATCAGCTTTACGGTTAATCCATCGCCTACGACTCCAACAGTGTTGGCATCTTTAGCTAATCAATGTTCACCAGCAGTTACTACTACTGTGAATTTGGCATCAGCAATCACAAGTACTCCTTCAACAAGTGGTGGTGTATTCGAATGGAGAACAGGCTCAACGCCATCGGCATCGTTGGTAGCAAATCCAGCGGTAGTAGGAGCAGGTACTTATTATTTATTTGAAAAATCAACTAATGGCTGCTATAGCGCACCTGCAGTAGTAACTGTTAATATCAATTCATGTAGTTGTCCTAATCCTGCAACAGTTACAGTTGCTGCTATCTCGTCTCAATGCGTAGGTAGTTTCACACAACTGCAACTAACTGCTACTTTGGGTGGAGGAGCAACAAGCGGAACATGGACATCGACAGGTACTGGAACATTTGATAATGCAACTAGCGTATCTGCCAAATATACTCCTTCTGCATCAGACGAGGCAAAAGGTTTAATTGAATTTACGTTTACAACTAACGACCCAGATGGTAGTGCTACTTTATGTTCTGCTGCAACTTCTAAGACAGTATTTACGTATAAGACTCGTCCATCAAAACCATCAAACTTGTCAGCTAGCTCACAAATTTGTTTAGGAGAATCGAATACACTTACTGCTGAAAGTACAGGTAATACTATTAAATGGTACACAACCGCTACAGGAGGAACATCAGTAGGAACAGGTACTAGCTTAAAAGTTACTCCGACAGCAACAGGTACAGTAGTGTATTATGCAGAGGCAGTAACACCAGAAGGTTGTATTAGCGAAAGAGCATCTATCAACTTTACAGTGACAAGCTGTCAAACGACAGACCTAGCAGTTGTTAAAACAATTGTTGACGTAGCATCTCCGCAAACATCACCTTCTTATTTAGTAGGACAGACGATTAATTATGCTATCGTTGCTAAAAACTTAGGAGGTTCGAGTGCTTCAACTGTTAAAGTAAAAGATGTACTTCCTGCAAGCTTATCGTTTGTAAGTGCAGATCCTTCTGCTCAATACAATGCTTCAACTGGCGAATGGACGATTGGTACTTTAGCAGCTGGTGCTCAAGTTACTTTAAACATAAAGGCAACGATTCTTTCGAAAGGCAGTATCGTTAATGATGCCGAAATCTCAAGTCCAAGTGAAGACCCAACAAAATTGGGTAATAACAAATCAAGTGTAACTATCAATGCTATTGAATTGGCTGACTTGAGCTTGACGAAAACAGTTTCGAATGCTACTCCAAATGTTAACGACGAAATTGTTTATACAATAGTAGTATCTAACGCAGGTCCACACGCTGCAACAAATGTTGAAATTCAAGATGTGCTTCCTGCGGGTATCAGCTTTGTGTCTAGTTCTTCTTTGACAAACAACAACGGTACATTGACAGGTACGATTGCAAATCTGGCGAAGGATGCAAAAGTAGAATTTACTTTCCGCGCGAAAGTAACATCAGGTGGTAAAATCACGAACGCTGCACAAATTACCAAGTCGGATGTGAAAGACCCTGATTCGACACCAAATAATGGTACAGATAAAAATGAAGATGATGATGATAGTGTAGATATTATTACCCCAACTGTTTGTAATGTAGCAGCACCTGTGCTTGCAGCTGAGAAAACAGCTATATGCTCTGGTCAATCAGTAAACATCACGGCAGTAGGATGTTCAGGTCAGATTAAATGGAATACAGGTGAAACAACAGCATCTATTACTGTTACGCCATCTGTAAACGCAACTTACACGGCAACTTGTACAGTAAATAATTGTACAAGTAATCCTTCAACTCCTGTTTCGATTACGGTTACAACTCCAACAGTTCCAACAATAGTTGCATCATCAACTTCTATTTGTGGTTCTGGTTCTGTAACATTAACAGCTACTGGTTGTACTGGAACTGTTAAATGGTACGGTGGTGCACAAGTATTGACAGGTGCATCGGTAACAGTTAATCCAACGGTTACAACAACTTACTCTGCAACATGTACAGTTGCTACTTGTGAATCAACTAAATCACAATCAGTGACAATCACTGTGGGTACACCAACACCTCCAGCAATTAGTCCAGCATTATCAGCGATTTGCTCTGGTTCTCCATTGACATTAAGCGCAACAGGTTGTGCAGGTGGTACAATAGAATGGTCAAATGGAATGACAGGATCGTCAATTACTGTAACGCCAACTGTTAGTACAAACTACACTGCAGTTTGTAAAATGGGAACTTGTACAAGTATTGCATCGAATACAGCAAGTGTAACAGTTTCAGAATTTGCTAAACCAACAATTGCAGCATCTAAAACTGCTATCTGTGTGGGTGAAAGTGTAACATTGACTGCTACAGGATGTAATGGTACAATCAAATGGTCAGATGGTCAAACAGGTGCATCAGTAACAGTTAAGCCTTCGGTTACAACTTCTTACACCGCAACTTGTACATCTACAAATGCGACATGTAACTCTGGAGTATCAAATACTGTAGAGGTGAAAGTAAACAGTGGATCTATTGATGCGCCAATTGTTGTATGTGGAGATCAAGAAATTTGTGTTGGTCAAGAAGTTGTCTTCTTAGCATTAGGATGTCCAAGCGGTACAACAGTAAAATGGTCAAATGGTATGACAGGAACAACAATTACTGTGAAACCAACAATTACCACTGTTTTCTCAGCTGTTTGTTCATTAGGTGCATGTGAAAGTGTTAAATCAAACGAAAAAGAAATTGTAGTTAAACCAACGGTTGTAGTAACATTGGTTGCTTCAGCAGATAAGAATAATGTATGTGCTGGTTCTCCAGTAACATTATCAGTAAAAGGTTGCGAAGCTGGTAAGGTAACATGGACTGGCGGTCTAACAGGTTCAACTATTACAGTTAATCCAACGGTGACAACTACTTATACTGCATTGTGTACAGATGTAGCTTGTGCTACAGATGCTAAAGCTTCAGTAACGGTAAATGTTGCTACAGATTTGCCAACACCAGTAATCGTGGCAAGTACTACTTCTCCTGTATGTGCAGGAACAGAAGTTACTTTAACTGCCACAGGATGTACGGCTGATTTGTTGTGGAGTACTGGTGAAACTACTGCAAGTATTAATGTTAAGCCAACTGTAACAACTACTTATACTGTTCAGTGTAAATCAAATAGTTGTGCTAACGCAACTGCTAAGACATCTAGCCCAGTAACGGTAACAGTGGGTTCAGGTGTTGCGCCAGTTATTACAGCATCAACGAATACAATTTGTTCAGGTACTCAAGTAACGCTTACCGCAACTGGTTGTGGTGCTGGTGAGGTAACTTGGTCGAATGGTAAAACTGGCGCTTCTATCACTGAAACACCAACAACTACAACAACCTATTCTGCTACTTGTAAAGGAAATACTTGTGTAAGTGCAGAGTCGAACAAAGTAACGGTGAATGTTACACCATTAGCAATTCCAACAATTAGTGTTGTGTGTACTTGTCCTGCGAAATTTATGTGTCCAGGTAGTTCAATGACATTAGTGGCAACTGGATGTGAAGGTGGAACAATTCAATGGTCTGATGGATTTACAGGTGCAATTCATACAGTAAGCCCAACTCAAACTACAAACTACACAGTGAAATGTGTAACGAGTACTTGTGAGTCTGCTTCTTCAGCAGTAACAACTATTACAGTAGGAACTCCGACAGCTCCAGTAATTACAAGTGATGTATTAACTGCTTGTGCTGGTTCATTAGTGAACTTAACTGCAACTGGTTGTGATGGTGCTGTAATTTGGAGTGATGGTCAAATTGGAACAACGGTAAGTGTAAAACCAACAGCTAAGACAACTTATACTGCAATTTGTAAACTTGATAAGTGTGAAAGTGGTAACTCAAATGAGTTGACTATCCAAGTAGGAAATTCTGCTAGCAAGCCATCTACGAAAGATTTGGTAAATGCTTGTCCAGCAACAACCGTTGATTTAACATCTGGTTTATTAAGTACAGCGTCAAATGGTAGCTCATTTGAATTCAGAACAGGTATGTCAAGCACTTCAACTTTAGTAAGTAATCCACAAGCTGTTTCAGCAACTGGTACTTATTATGTATTCGAGAAGTTTGCTTCAGGTTGTACTTCAGCTCCAGCAGTAATCAATGTGTTTATCACAACAGATTGCACTCCTAAAGATTGTGCTACTACGCCTGCAACAGTAAATGCAGGTGCTGATGCTACAATTTGTGATACTAAATCTTACCAATTGAAAGGGGTATTTAGTGGAGCTGCAAACTTCATTACATGGAAGTCAACAGGTTCAGGTACATTTGATAATCCATTATTGCCAACTGCTACCTATACCGCTTCGGCACAAGATGTGACAAATGGTTCAGTGAAGTTATTCTTGACTTCAAATGACCCTGATGGTACAGGTCCATGTGTGGCTGCTGTGGATACAATGATTCTTACTATTAATGGAATCAAAGTAAAACCAACCATTACCGTTTCGGGTAATTTGACAGCTTGTACAACTGATTCTGTAGGATTGAAAGCAATTGATGGTTATCAATACAAATGGTATAAAGTAGGTTCGTCTTCTGTGGTTTCAACTGCACAGGCGATCAATGTGAAAGGTTTGGGTAGCTATTACTATATCTTGAGCGATGCAAATGGATGTACTTCTGTACCATCAGATACAGCTACATTGAATCCTCTTGCAGATATCTCTGCTCCAGTCACGAAGAATTTGATGATATCTTCTGGTCAGACTGCCAACTTGAATAGTTTAGTAACATCAACAACTCCAACTGGGGCTACCTTGGTGTTTAAATCTGGTGGTTCGGCAACATCTAACGATGTAGCAACTCCATCTGCGGTTGGATTTGGAACATACTACGCATTCTATCGTACTGCACAAGGATGTTTCTCTTCTGGTTCGCCAATTACAGTAAGTACTGATTTGGTAGTGATGGATTTGGCTGATATTGGTGTAGGTATAACAACAGACAAAGCAACATATGCGGTAGGTGACACAGTAGTAACTACAGTAACAGTAGTTAACTCTGGACCAAGAATTGCTAAAGGAGTTGCCCTAAGTGTAATCATCCCAGGAACGCTTACTTATGCAAGTCAAACAGGAGGCTTAATTCAAAATGGAAATACAGTTGGTGTAAATATTGATACACTTGCAATGAATGGTACTAAAACATACACATTCAAATCGGTGGTAACAAGTACTTCGGAAGCAACTATTACGGTGTCAGGAACTTCTAGCACTGTAGATCCGAATACAGCTAACAACAAAGCGTCTGTTACAATCAATGCAGGAATTGTAGATCCAAATGCCGCAGATGCAGCCATTGCTATAGTTGCAGATAAAACAGCCATTGGATTAAATGAAACAACAACTTTAACAGTAACTGTTTCTAACAATGGCCCTGCTACAGCTAAAGGAGTGAAAGTGACAACTACTATTCCAGCAGGGTTCGAGTTAATGTCAGCAGCAACTGATTGGATAGTGAGTGGAAATACTTTGACAGCTAGCTACGATTCATTGAAGAAAGGAGAAACAAAAGTATTAACATTCATCGCGAAAGGTATTACATCTGGAAATCTATTATTTGGAGCTACAGTAGCTTCTACCTTAGATCCTAAAACAGATAACAATACTGCAACGACCACTGTTCAGGTTGGAACTATCAACCCAACAGGTTTAGCTGACCTTGCTTTAAGCTTTACTGCAGATAAGTCGATTGTATCAAAAGGTGATGAAGTAGTTTATACATTAAAAGTTCAAAATAATGGACCTGCTGCTGCTTCAAACATTGAGTTAAGAGCGTTGTTCCCTCAAGGGCTAACATTCTTATCTGGCGATGTAGATAAAACTGCAGATTCAATAAAAGCAACTATCGGTAATTTGGCAGTTGGGGCTTCAGCATCATTCTCTTATAGAGTGAAAGTAGATGAAGATAAAACAATCTCAACTACTGCGACTACAACTAGGTATAGCCCAACAGACCCATTGTTGACTAATAATACAGCAACTGCGACAATCGTATCTGCAAACGATACACTCTATGCAGATTTGGCAGTAGTCAAAACAGCAAGTGCTACAACAGTTAACAAAGACAGTTTGGTAACCTACACCATTAAGGTAACCAATGCGGGTCCTGGTAATGCTACAAATGTTGTCTTGAAAGACTTCTTAGTAAGTAATTTGTCATACATCAGTGGCGACTTTACTTCAACTGGCAAGACTGCAACAGGTGATTCATTGAGTGCTACTATTGCAGCAATTGCAAAAGGAGAAACTAAATCGTTAACCTACAGTGCACGTGCTGTATTACAAGGTGTTGCACCTAACACTGTATTTGTAGCAAGCTCAAGTAAATTGGATGCTGTGAAAGAGAATGATAAGAGTACAGTTGAAGTTAATATCATCAATAGAGTGGTAAATGACTGTAGACTGGGCTTAGCATTAGCTGTAATTGATACAAACCAAACATCAACTGGTGTTTACAACGTGACTTATCAATTGATTGCGAAAAACTTCTGTAGTGATACGCTACGTAATGTTAGCTTGGTAGATTCGGTTGCGAAAAACTTCCCTTCTCCTGCAACATTTACAGTGAGTGCACCAGTATTGAAGAATACAGGCAATTTGGTAATCAATGAGGCATTTGGCGCTAGTGATCCAAATTTGGTGAAAGCGGCTTCTAGCTTCATGATTCCAAATAAAGTAGATACTTTGATTTACACTGTAACACTTACATTAAACGGCAATAAAGGTCCATTCTACAGTCAAGTAAATGGTTCGGGTATTGCTCCAAGTGGCACAGTAACAGCTAAGTCATCTGCTGGTACCGATGTGAGTGCAATGCCTAGCAGAACAGTATTGCGCTTCGACTTACCAAGAACATTGATTGGTGTAGCAAAAGAAGTTCTAGCTTCTGGCTTGAAACGTGAGAGCACAAACGAATGGACAGTTCCTTATGTCATTAGAGTTGTTAACATGGGTGTAAATAGAATCACGAAATTGTCAGTAACCGATGACTTAGATGCAGTTTATACTTCGAAAGGAGCAACTATTGTAGGTCAACCTACTGTTTCGACAAATCGTCCAGGTGTGAAAGTAAATTCTAAATATACAGGTTCTGGTTTGAATATCGATTTAGTATTGCCAGATTCGTCTGCGCTAGGTGTTGGCGATTCAGTATCAATCAACTTGGCAGTAAGAGTTAATACTACTGCTGCTACTGACTCAGTATTCAGTAACGTTGCAATAGGTAAAGGTACAGGTACAGATGGTTTGACTTATGAGGATATTTCAACGGCTGGTTCTGATCCAGATCCTGACAAAGATGGTGATCCTTCAAATAACAAGGTGGCTACTTCAGTAACGTTGAGTAACCCAGTAAAACCATTAGGAGATGCCGCAATTGGTGTAGCATTGTCAGCTAGCAAACCAGTGATGCAAACAGATAGCACGTTTAACGTGAAGTTTAGATTGATTGCTCGTAACTATGGTAAGGATACGCTAAACAATGTTGTTCTTGCCAACCATATTCAATCTAATATTGGTCAGCAAGTAACGGCTTGGTCATTGGTAGGTAAGCCAACACTTGTAAGTGGTAGTGTAAAACTAGATTCATTGTTCGATGGCATTGCTGATACAACTCTTACAGTAGCAAGTAGTACATTCAAGTTTGCCCAAGGTGACAGTATCGTGATTGAGTACACATTGAATATCCGTGAACCACTTCAGGATACGATTTATACTCAAGCTAGCGCAACAGGTATAAGTATTGCAGATGCGACGAAGAAAGCATTTGACTTATCAACAGCAGGTACGAACCCAGATCCTAATGGTGATGGTAATCCTTCTGAAAATGCTAAGACTCCTGTAATATTCGATGCGTCGGTAGTAACTGATAGTCCATTTATTCCTGAAGGGTTCTCTCCAAACGGTGATGGAATTAACGACAAGTTCGTAATACAGCCATTGAATCCTGATCAACGCATCGAATTGAAAATCTTCAACAGATGGGGAAGTTTAGTTTACGCTGCAAGTGACTATCAAAATGACTGGGGTGGCGAAGCTAACCAAGGTGTGAAAGTAATCGGTGATGGCCAAGGCTTACCTGATGGTACTTACTACTACAGCTTCACTCGTTACGATAGAACAACAGGTGAAATTATTTTAACCCAAGGTAAAAACACTGTAGTTAAATACTTCACAATTGTGAGATAATACAAAAACACCCTAGAGTGAGTCTCTCACTCTAGGGTGCCTAAATAGTTAAAAAATCAAATCAAAGAAAACTAAGCCAAGTAGTGTTTACCCTTTTTTCTTTGGTTAATAATTTAAACCATCATCCAATGAGACGCCAAAGTTTGCTTTCGAGAGCTAAAACCGCAATCATCTTCTCACTCGCCTTGGGGCTGGCAGGTGTAGAAAAAGCTCATGCTCAGCAAGAAGTCCAGTATTCTCAGTATATGTTTAATATGCTTGCAGTGAACCCCGCTTATGCAGGTAGCCGTGACGTGTTGAGCATGACTGGAGTTTACCGACAACAGTGGGTAGGAATCGAAGGCGCACCTACTACACAATCATTCACTGTTGATATGCCCGTTAAAAAAGAAAAAGTTGGTATTGGGCTACAAGCATACCACGACCAAATTGGGGTATTCAACAATACTGGAGCTTATTTATCTTATGCCTACCGTGTAAAAGTATCTCAACGCTCTACGTTGGCTATGGGTATCCAAGCTGGTGCAACCAACTTGGTTGGTAGTTTGGGTGGCGTTCGTCGTACCCTAGATAATAACGATATAGATCCAGCTTTTAGTGGTAATACTTCAAAATGGTTACCCAATGTAGGTACAGGTTTGTATTTGAGTAACGACCGTGGATATATTGGTGTTTCGGTTCCCAACTTAGTACAAAATGAACTTCGTACTTATACTGGTAATGAGGATACTTTGAAAAAAGCGCGTCAAGAAAGACACTATTTTTTGATGATGGGATTTGTTGTGCCATTAGGTAGTTCATTGGCATTGAAGCCTTCCGTTTTGGTAAAAGCTACTCGTGACGCCGCTGCATTTGATTTGAATCTTAACTTATGGATTCGTGATAGAGTTGCTGTTGGGGCTTCTTGGAGAACTAATAATCAGAAGTTTGATTCACCTTTCGCAAATCAAAATGGTGATGCCGCTATTGGTATGCTCGAAATTCAAGCAAGTGACCAGTTCCGTATAGGCTATGCGTACGATTTTATGCTAAATAGCTTGCAGAACTCGCAAAAAGGTAGCCATGAAATTATGTTGAGATACGAATTTGGTTTCAAGAAAGCCAAAATCCTTACTCCACGTTATTTCTAATCAAGTAATACGAAAGACTACATTAATAGTATATCTGTGGTGCACTGTGGAAGTAGCCGTCTTATTATGAGAGTAAACAAATAACTGATATACTATTAACTAAAAACTTTTTTTTATTATTACTGGAATGTATTGAATACAAGGCATGCCCTTCGTTGCTTTATCGATTTTGAATTCGCCTCATGATGTTATAACTATTTAGAAAAATGATTAATTGTAAGAAAATAGGATTGGTAATTCTTACTGCCTTTCTCTTTGTTTCAAAAGTATCAGCTCAGACTTTGAAAGATGCAGAAGCTGAATTTGAAAAAATGAGTTATTTGAATGCCGCCGAGATGTATGAGCATGCCCTAAAAGGCAAGGTTTCTGAAGCAGATAAACAAGCTGCGAAACTGAAACTAGCATATGCTTATCGACAAATCAAAGATTCTCAAAATGCAGAGAGAGTATATAAAGAGATTGTAGACAATCCATCTTTTTCAGGTGATTCAAAAGCATATCTTTATTATGCGCAAGCGCTTGCTACCAACGGTAAATACAAAGAGTCTCAAGAGGTATATGAGAAATACGCTAAATTAGCAGCGACAGACAAGCGAAGTTCAAGCTTTCAAAAATTGTATAAAAATATTGAAACACTCAATAAAAACCGTGCTTGTTACAAGGTTGAATACTTAAATCTAAATACTGATAAAGCAGATTTTAGTCCTAGTTATTACAAAAATGGTTTTGTTTTCAACTCTGGGCGTACAGAGTCTGTTGGGTTGAAAAGAGTATATTCATGGGATAATTCAAACTTTCTTGACCTATATTATTTATCCGACATCAGTAAACTTACTGCTTCTCAGCCTTCAGGTGTTGGTGGTTCGACAGCAAATAAAGAACGTAAGTTTAAAGCTCCAGCCGTTGTTGGTGATGACGAGTATACACCATCTACACCAAACGATTCTAGAACAATTGGGTCTTACGGTAGTACAGGTATGTACAAAGGATATGCTACCTACAACGAAACCCCTGTTACACAAAGTGAGGTTTTTTCAAAAACACTTAATACCAAGTATCATGAAGGGCCAGTAACCTTTTCTAGTGACGGTCGTAAAATTGTTTTTACCAGAAATAACTACAATTCAGGAAGTTTCAAAACTAGCGCTGACCGTGTAAATAAATTGAAACTTTACACTGCTGAAGATAAAAAAGGTGATGGGCAATGGTCGACAGTGAAGGAAGTTCCTTTTAATAATAATGAGTACTCGACCGGTCATCCTTCTTTGACAAAAGACGATAAGTTAATGTATTTTGTTTCAGATATGCCAGGTGGTTTTGGAGGAACAGACGTATATGTAGTTGAATACAACAATGGAAATTTTGGAACGCCTGTTAATCTTGGTCCTGAGATAAATACAGAAGGCAATGAAATGTTTCCTTTTGTAGATGAAAAAGGTAATCTTTATTTTGCTTCAGATGGTCACGCTGGACTTGGAGGATTAGATATTTTCTTCGTTGAATTACAAGATGGAAAAGCAAAAGGTAAAATTAAAAACCTTGGCGCACCAATCAATACAAGCCAAGATGATTTTGGACTTATAACCGATGGCGAACGCAGACAAGGATATCTAAGCTCAAACCGCAAACGTGGTGGTGCTGACGATGATATTTACAGATTTACACGCGAATGTGACGAAAAACCTGAGTGTCGCGAATTGCAGGTGATTGTATTTGATGCTGAATCTAAATTGCCACTAGATAATGCCGATGTTGAAGTGTCGACAGAGGGTAAGACAGAAATGAAAAAGACCGATTCTAATGGTACTTTCAAAATCTGTTTGGATGAAGATAAGTCATATTTGTTAAAGGCTTCTCGTGAAGGGTATCTTCCAAATACCGTTGGGTATTCGGCAAAAGATGCTAAAATCGAACAGTCGACACTGGATATTCCTTTGCAACCAGTGAAAGAAGTGGAAGGTGATTCTCTTTCTGCAAGAATTAATCCATCAGGAAATCCAAACCCAGCATTACCTTGTAAAGTAACAACCTTAAGAGGTCGAGTTACTTCTAACAAAGATAAACAACCAATTGCAGGCGTTCTTGTGACTTTAAGAAACGAATGCGATGGAACAATTCAACAAGTAGTCACTGGCGCAGATGGTCGTTATCAATTTGATATTTGCCAAGGTTGTGATTATAATTTGGAAGCAGCAAAAGAAAACTTTGGCTCGAAAAGCAACAAAATCAAGAAAGTTGGCGACAATCCTCCGAAATACATCAACTCTAACTTGAGTATGTTTGAAGAAGGAGATGTAATCACCATTGATAATATCTACTACGATTACGGTAGATACAATATTCGCCCTGATGCTGCCAGAGAATTGGAGAAGTTGGTATCATTAATGAAGCGTTATCCTAAAATGAGAATAGATTTGCGTTCTCATACAGATTCTCGCTCATCGACTGAATTTAATCAAAAACTCTCAGAAAATCGTTCGAAATCAGTGGTTAGCTATTTGCGCAAACGTGGTATCGCCTCAACCAGATTAGAGTCTTCAGGATTTGGAGAAACACAATTGCTTAATGAATGTGCTGATGGTGTTGAATGTACTGAAGAGCAACATCAAACCAACCGTAGAACAGAATTTAAAGTAATTCAGATGCAATAAATTTGAGTGAAATTGATATTTGAGTCCGTGTATCAGGTAACTTTACCTTACACGGACTTTTTTTGTGGCATGAAACAGCTCTTACTTTTTATATTTCTACTTATATCTTCACTTAGTTTTGCACAGTATCCTTTTTTAAGGTCTTATACTGTTGACAATGGTTTGCCTAGCTCTAATGTATATCGTGCTTATCAAGATAGTAAAGGTTTTCTATGGTTTTGTACCGACAAAGGTCTTGCTAGATTTGATGGGTATCATTTCGAAAGTTTTACCACTAAAAATGGTTTGCCCAACAACGATGTCTGGCAATGTGCAGAGGATAATCAAAAGAGAATTTGGTTCTTAACTTACAGCTCTGTCTTCTTTTATTTTGATACGAATGATAATAAATTCTATACCATTCCGAATCCATACCCAGATTTACAAGATTCCCATATTTGGTGTTATGTTCAAACAGCTCCTAATACCGTACAAGTGATTTTAAGTAAAGGGTTAGAAGTACTAGAAATAGATGTCAAAAAGAAAGTGGTTAAAAGATTTATGCCACGTAAAATAGGCAATCAATCATATCCTTTTATCAATAACAAAACCCATCTTAGTGTGATAATGAGTGTAGGGTCTCCATTTACGCTGAGAGCCTATTCCGAAGGGCTTACCCATAACCTTAAAAATATACCTCACGTACTTCCAAGGTTTGATAAAGGCAACTTTCCAACCGAGATTTTTGATAAACTTATCACGATTTTATTTGAAGATGATAAAACCATATATGCTACTGCCGATAAACTTGTAGTGTACAGTAAAGAAGGTCTAAAACAAATTCATATATCCAACTTAAGTCCATTAAAAAACAATCCTATCACACTACTTCTCAGCACAGGGAGTTTGAAGTATAAACTATGTGTTACAGAAAAGGAATCCTTTCTCTTGGATGAAAATTTCAACCGACTTCGACAGTTCGATTTCCTAAATAAATATGTTCTCAATACAATTTATGTAGATAGTGAGGAAAACTTTTGGTTTTGTACCAAAGACAAAGGTTTATTGTTTTTGTCAAAGCAAGCAATGTATTCTGCCACCTATAATTTTCAGGGAGGAAATTCGGTTGTGGCTATGCAACAATTTGAGAATAAAATCATATTTGGAACAGGTAAAGGTGACTTGTACAGAATCAATCAGGATGAATCTATTACACGGTTTTTGATTAAAGACCCCATTCATCTTCCCGTTAGGGATATTGCTATTACAAAGGAAAAGGCTATGATTGCCTATTTTGGAATGGATTATACCATGTATTCCACAAAGGCACTCATGACCAAAACTCGTTTATCCATTAATAAAATCATCAAGAAAAATGGTCAAAGCGATTTACATGAGCCTATTAACCGAAAATATGATGGAGAGAGCGTCCATTGGATCGATTTTAAAACAATCGATACCCTTGATGCAAAAACGATCATAGGATATAACGCCCTAATGATGGTAAAACTCTTTGAGTCAAAAAAGTATTATCAGGCTCGAAAAATGTTTACTAAGGTTAATATTCCCAAAATTGTTGCCATGCACGTGGGCAGTAATCACAAGATATGGGTCGGAAACTCTAAAGGTATTTATCAACTTTCTATGATTGATTCCACAGCAGAACTTTTCGACAAACAAAAGATTCAATATCCAATACTGAGTCGAGCTGTAAAATGTTTGGTATCGGACAAAAATGGGAGGGCTTGGGTAGGTACCAATGGGTTTGGATTATATGCCTTCGACGGGGGCAGTCCGTTCGTTGTATCAGAACTGGCCTATGAAAATATCAACGCTGTTTTTCTGGACAACAAAACTCAAACTGTTTGGGTAGGCACCAACAAAGGGGTATTTGTACTATCCAACATTGATTTTAAAACAAAGCAATATCAACTCAAAAAGTTGTCAGTAATTCAAGGTTTACCAACCCATGAAGTATATTGTCTGACGGTGCAAAATGACATAGTTTGGATCGGGACAGCCAATGGACTCTTCAAATTGGGGGTAAAGTATGTGCTCAATATGCCTGTGCCCAAAGCTCAGGTACCGTTGGTGATTAGACGAGTAAAAGTGAATAATCAAGATACTTTGGTCACTACGCATTATGAGCTTGAGCATACGCAAAATAATCTTACAATAGAGTTTGTGGCGCTTTCTTATATGAGTAATAAAAATATCAGATACCAATATCGTTTGCTTGGTAGTAATCAATCTGATACACATTGGAGGGAAGTAGAAGAGCTACAGTTAAGCTTTCCATTTTTGCCTCCAGGAACTTATATTTTTGATTTGAGAGCTTATGATGTGACTGGAAAAATAACGCAAAAAATAAATCCAATAAGATTTCACATAAAAGCACCATTTTGGCAAGAAACTTGGTTTTGGGTAGTGATAGCGATTCTTATTGTTGCCATTATTCTATTTTCGGTTTACGCTCGAATCCAATTTATACAAAGAGTGGAAGGTGAAAGAACTGAGGCGAACAAGAAATTTGCACAACTTGAATTACAAGCCCTACAGGCACAAATGAACCCTCATTTTGTATTCAATGCGCTTAGTTCTATTCAGTATTATATATTAAATAATGACATAGAAGCTGCAAATGATTATTTGAGTAGATTTTCGAGATTAATGCGTCTTTTTTTAGAGTCCTCTCGTAACAAATATATATCTGTTCATGAAGAATCGGAGCTGTTGGATTACTATATTACACTAGAGCAATTGCGTTTTAAAAATCGTTTTACCTTCCAAATTAGTATTGAGGATGATGTACCACATGAATTAGAAATTCCTGCCATGTTGATTCAACCATTTGTTGAAAATGCTATCAATCATGGCTTGGTGTATAGTAAAAATAATGAAGGATACCTAAGGATACACTTTTGTCTAAAGGACGATTACGTGCTGTGTACCATCGAAGACAATGGAATTGGACGTGCCAAAGCTGCAGAGTTAAAACAAAAATCGCTAAAATCGTATCAGTCTCAAGCAACACAAATTACAGCAGAGCGAATTCAATCTTTAAAGTATATTGAAGAAACTAAAGTCGAAGTAAATATTATTGATAAATTCAATGAAATAGGTGAGTCTCAAGGGACAAAAGTTGAAATACTTATTTATCTTTGACAAACTAAAATATCCCTAATTGTTAACCATGCTTAGAGCTATCATTGTTGATGATGAAAATAATGCACTAGAAGCTTTAAAAACTCTTTTAACCAACTATTGTCCGCAAGTAAAAATTATAGACACAGCCAGCTCAGTCGAAGAGGCATATCAAAAGGTGGTTACTTTCAATCCTAATCTCTTGTTTTTGGATGTGGAAATGACAAATGGAACAGGATTCGACTTATTAATGAAATTTGACGAACCTTCTTTCAAAGTCATATTTGTAACGGGTTTTGACCAGTATGCGCTTAACGCCATTAAGTTTTCGGCAATTGATTATCTTCTAAAACCGATTGATGTGGCAGAACTGATCGAGGCAGTCAAAAAGGCAGAAAAACAACTCAATAGTCAGGATAATCTTGGTGAACTACGAAATTTACTTAGTACTTTGAATAACCCCAGAAGCCGTAAGAATAAAATAGCCATACCTACGCACAAGGGGTTTGAAATGATAGAGGTACAGGATATTGTTCGGTGTGAGGCTTCAAGTGGCTACACTCTGATTCACTTGCTTCAAGGGAAGCCAGTTATGTCTTCTCGTGATTTAAAAACTTACCACGAACTATTGGAGGAGTATGATTTCTTTCGAATACATGATTCGCATGTCATTAGCCACTTCCATATTCAGAAGGTTTTGAATGAGGATGGTGGAGTGGTTGTACTTACCAATGACATACGATTACCAATAGCTCGTCGCCGAAAATCCGATTTTCTAGAATGGCTAAAAGGACGATAAGCCATGTACCAATCATATTCGACCAGATAATAGTAATTTATTGCCGTATAAAAGGTGTAGATTGTTTGACATAGCTTTACTATGTATTTTCGTAATGTGTGTTAGACCTCTATACTTATCGAGGACTCCCAAGCATAAGGTAACTTGTGGGTCCTCTTTTGTTTTTATATAAAATGAGTACACAAAATACTTAGGAAGTACAATTTTTTGAAATCCCACACAAAGCATTTTGGATAGTCTAATATCAAGCTTTGTTAAAAATATCCTAGTAAAGGTTCTACACAATCTATTCTGATAAGCCCCCAATACTATCTTTCCTGATTTTTGTATTTACTGCCAATAGAGATTTGTGCAAGCACTATTATCATAAAATCCTACCAAGTATTTTTATATGCTTCTTCTAGTTTGTGATTCTTGCATTATAGCGTACTGGCTACTAACTTCGTTACAAAACCTCATCGAGTAGGTCAGTTCTAAGATTAAACACAATGTCATTATGAAAAAGCTTTTACTAGGGCTAATAGCCGCCTTGCTATATTTTCAAAGCTATGGTCAGCAAGATCAGTTGTACTATACTTATCCTTTCATGCCCATGACAATCAATCCTGCCTATGCTGGTGCGAAAGAAGTCATCTCTTTTTCAGGTATTTATCGCAAAAGACCCTTGTTTACCAATAATGTTGGTGCTACTTCAACCCAACAATATTTTAACTTAGATATGCCAATCGCCCAAGATAAAATGGGGGTAGGCTTTCAAGCATATAATACTGATCAAGCTATTGGAATAGGAGGGAACTTGGCAGGTAACTTAGGGCTGTATGGTAATTTTGCCTATCGTTTCAATATGCCTAATGATGGCAAATTGGCTGTAGGTGCTTTGGCGGGTATAACACAAGTTCCTGCTATTTTTGGGGCTGGGAGTTCAGGTACCACTCGATTACGTTCTAGCTTTGGTTTAGGGGTATATTATCAAAATGATGATTGGTATGCAGGTGTTTCGATGCCTAATGTCAATGCCTCTAGTGATGGATATAATGTGCCTATCTTTGTTTCGGGAGGATATTTGTTTCCATTATCTGATGATTTTATGCTCAAAACTGGTGTAGTGTTCAGACGCATCAGCAATGGTGATTATAACCGAAACGATATAGATTTGCACGGAGTACTTTGGGTAAAAGAAAGATTTGGAGTGGGTGTTTGGTATCAAAATACAGGCTCTGAATTTGTCAATAAGGCACTGTTAGGCTCCTTAGAAATACAACTCAACAAAATGAGAATTGGTTATTCCTACGACTTCCAAGGTAGTAATTCGACCAACACAACTTCGCCAGCCAATCAAGGTTTTCACCAAATTATGTTAAGATTTGACTTTGATTCTGGTAATGGGAAATCAGCGCAATTCAAATATTTCTAAAAATGTTTCATGACAATAAATAAAAAACGGGTGAGAAATTCTCACCCGTTTTCTATTTCATCTTTTCCAATGCAGATGTAAATTTTTGCGTATCTATTTTTTCTTTTAGCGCTAATTCATAAGCTTTTTGCTCTATATCAAGGGCTTTTTGCTTGTCGCCCAATTTCAACATCAGTTGAGCATAAGAATGATAATACTCAGGGTTTTCTACCAGCTCTATAGCTCTCTGAACCCAAGGAATAGCTTTTTCTAGTTTTGCTGGAGTATCTACTTGCTCATAAAACGTTTTCACCACATCATGAAGCTCATTGGCCGTGAGGCGTGCCATCGTGAATCGACCATTCTTTTTGATATTGTTGTAGAGTGGCGCTCCTGTACCTGTAGAGTCACGAATCCCGAGTCTGTAAGCTTGCATCATTTTGTCATATTCCCACAAATCTTGCTTACGAATACTTTCAATCTGCACAAACATCACGTATTGATCCAAATAATTTTCAGCAGCTTCTACGTACTTATTGATGTCTTTTATGGCTAGATAAAAAGCCAACTTATTTTTATCATTTACTCTATCAGCGGTATTGGGAAGTGCCTTTAAATTCGCTTGTAAGGCTTTCTCAAAAAGTACTTTATTTTTGGTCTCGATGGCCTGATAAAAGAATTCATTGATACTGGTCGAAAAGGCCTGATTGACTTTTTCATCTCCACCTTCAAACAATCCTTCTGCTTTTTCACGATATTTTAATAATAGTTCAAACGCTTTTCCATCAATTTTAAAACCATTATTAACCACCAAACGAAGAGTTTTGTCTGACGATTGTTGGATAGGAGTTAACGCTTTCACATACTCCTCTACCAGTGTCATGTTGTCAAGATTGTATCTGGAACGTTTGGCAATAAACTCATATAAAAAATCAGGATCACGTTTGCCTTCATTGTATTGTTTTTCGAGCACATAGATAGGCTTGGAGTCTGACTGATTTGTCAAAACCAAGTCGGCTTCTTTTAACAAATCGGTTGAGCCAAGGTATCCTTCTTGTTTGTACACCAAATTTTCGGTGGCATCTACAAAAAGGCAAGTAGGGTAGGAAGTCACATTATAACGTCTGGCTAAAGTAATCCCAAATCCTTTTTCAGCATCGATTTTGTAATTGATAAATTTGCTATTGAATTTATCACCCACAGACGCTTCGGAGAATGTTTTTTTGTCCATCTCCTTACAAGGTCGGCACCAAGTAGTATAAATATCAACAAAAATCAACTTGTTCTGAGCTTTTGCCTGAACAAGTACATTTTGCCAATCATCTTGACGAAAAGATATTCCCTGTGAGAAGGTCTGAGCACTTACCCACATAAGGGCAAGAAAACAGATTTGCGACAGGTTTACTGGTTTCATGGTATGGTAATGTTTTTGGTAAGGAATAGTTTCAATGAGTATTCAACGTTTTTGAGAACAAAGAAAATATATGCTTAAGACGAATCGTCTCATGAAATTCCATTCGAAAATATCACTATTTATTCACAAAGCCCTTATTATTAACAACAACTTCTTGCAAATAAGCACAGTTGAAGCTCATTAATACCCTTAAAAATGCAGGAAGTCTCAGCAATAATCAAGGATTAATATACTGAAAATAAATTACATAAATAAGTGCTTCGTGAAAAAACTCTGTGTAAATAACCACAGAATGAGCAATTTAGGTAGCAAATACAAGTTTTTAGGGAAATTCCTTAAATGTTATCATGCAAAAATATATAGTTATCTACTTGTAGTCCAGAACTACAGAAAAAAAAGCATTTAAGCTTCAAATAAATTCGAAAAGTACAAGTATCACCTACAAATGAAATACAGATATGGTAGTAAGACAAAATGAGTAAAAAATGACAAAATTTGTATTTTTTGGGTAGGATTAATTGCTTTTTGGCGGAGGAGTAAAACAACTACAAAACTACTTGGCACTACTCGTGTTATAATTTGTAGCTAATTACGTGCCAAAATGGGATGAGCTTAAAGAAAATATTCAAGGATTCAGTAAATCTAACTACCTGATTGACTTAGAGACATAAGGATAGTTTTTCAAAAAAAATAGGTAAAACAAATAGATATATGCGTACATTTGCACCCGCAAAAAAGAAGTTTTCTTACATAAACTAGAAATACTACAAACTGATTAAAATAGTTGCTATTTTAAGGTAAAGTTGAATTTTTCTAAGAAAGCAAAATTTTTAGAGGGGTTATTTTAGCTACTATATTAATTTGGCAAAAATCCTGTAAAAAACAAATAAATTTTTGTGATTTAATTAACGGGCATACCGTAACTTTGCCAAAATTCTATTGGGAGACTTTCATTAAATCCAGAAATCCAATCTCTTTGTACTTTATTCGTACCCTATGTAAGAAACTTTACGAATAAGTTTAATTAATATCAAAGATTAACGCCAGTTATGGACCAATTTTCATACATTGCCAACGCCGATACTGCGGTAATTTCGGACTTGTACGAGTCATATCAGCAAGACCCCAATTCGGTTGACGCTAGTTGGCAGAACTTTTTCAAAGGTTTTGACTTTTATACTTCTTGGAGTGGCGAGGCCTCTTCAACTGGAGTGAGTAGTGCATCTGTCGATGCCTCAATGGTTCAGAAAGAAATGTCTGTAATCAGTTTGATTAAGGCATTTAGATCAAGAGGACACTTGTTGTCAAAGACCAACCCTGTGCGTGAGCGCAAGGATCGTCGTCCGCGCCTTGATTTAAAAGATTATGCACTTTCTGAAGCTGATCTTGATACAGTATTCCAAGCGGGTAGTTTTTTGGGCATAGGTCCAGCTTCTCTTCGCAAAATTGTGGAATCTCTCTATAAAATCTATGCAGGTTCGATTGGTTTTGAGTATTCTTACATCAGAGAATCAGATGTTAAAGAATGGCTTCGTAACAAGATCGAAAAGGAAGCGCTAGCTTTTAATCCTTCTATCGACGAGAAAAAACAGATTCTTCAAAAATTGAATGAAGCTGTTGTTTTCGAAAACTTCTTAGGTACAAAATACTTAGGTCAAAAACGTTTCGGTTTGGAAGGTGGCGAAAGTACCATCCCTGCACTTGATGCTATTATCAATACAGCGGCTGATCTTGGTGTGAAAGAAGCGATGATTGGTATGGCTCACCGTGGTCGTTTGAACGTATTGGCAAACATCATGCATAAATCTTACGCTGCAATCTTCGATGGTTTTGAAGGTAATATTCCTGACCAAATCCATGGCGATGGTGACGTAAAATATCACTTAGGCTATTCATCTAAGCATATTACTCCTGCTGGTTCTGAAATTTCATTGAAATTAGCGCCAAACCCTTCTCACTTAGAAGCTGTAAACCCTGTGGTTGAAGGTTTCTGTCGTGCAAGTGCTGATGCTCATTATGATGGTGATTACGACAAAGTATTACCAATCTTGATTCATGGTGATGCTGCAGTAGCTGGTCAGGGTATTGTATATGAGGTAACTCAAATGGCGAAGTTGCGTGGTTATGAAACAGGTGGTACAATCCACTTCGTAATCAACAATCAAGTAGGTTTTACTACTGACTTTGAAGATGCTCGTTCGGCAATCTACTGTACAGATGTAGCTAAAATTATTGACGCTCCAGTATTCCACGTAAATGGCGATGACCCTGAAGCTGTTGTTTTCGTCTCGAAAATTGCTGCTGAATTCCGTCAACAGTTCAACCGTGACGTATTTATTGATATGGTTTGTTACCGTAGAAATGGTCACAACGAATCTGATGAGCCAAGATTTACACAACCAACTTTGTATTCGAATATCACAAATCATCCAAACCCTCGTGAAATCTATACACAAAAATTGATTACACGTGGTGATATCGATGCTCAGTTGGCTTCTCAAATGGATTCTGAATTCAAGGCTGAATTACAAGCTCGCCTTGATCAGGTAAAACAAAAAATTCGTCCAGAATATGTGCCATTAAAATTGGATAACAAATGGGCTAAATTGCGTTTTGCTGGTACAGAAGATTTTGAGAAATCTCCAAAAACTGGTATTTCGAAAGAAACGATTGATAAAATTGCGGCTGCTTTAACAAAATTGCCAGCAGGTTTCCATGCCTTGAAGCAAATTGAAAAAGTATTAGCTGACCGTAAAGCATTTTTCCAAAACGGACAATTAAACTGGGCAACAGCTGAAGCTTTGGCTTATGGTTCATTGTTGTTGGAAGGTAAAATGGTACGTGTATCTGGTCAGGATGTTCAACGTGGTACGTTCTCTCACCGTCACGCAGTTTTGCACGATGCTGAAACTAACGAGTCATATACATCTTTGAACTTTATTGAAGAAGGACAGGAGCAAATTCAAATCTATAACTCATTGTTGTCTGAATACGGTGTATTAGGTTTTGAATTTGGGTATTCATTGGCAAACCCTGAGGCTTTGGTAATCTGGGAAGCTCAGTTTGGTGATTTCTCAAACGGTGCGCAAACGATGATTGACCAATTCATTGCATCTTGCGAATCTAAATGGGGTACCATGAATGCTTTGGTAATGCAATTGCCTCATGGTTATGAAGGTCAAGGTCCTGAGCACTCAAATGCTCGTCCTGAGCGTTACTTACAATTGGCAGCAGAAGATAACATGGTAGTAGCAAACTTGACTACTCCTGCAAACATCTTCCACGCATTGCGTCGTCAGTTGGCTTGGGAATTCCGTAAGCCTTTAATCATCATGTCACCAAAATCATTGTTCCGTCATCCAAAGGTAGTTTCTCCAATCGAAGAATTTATCGACGGTTCATTCCAAGAAATTTACGGTGACACTTATGCAGATGCTAAGAAAGTGAAGAAAGTATTGTTGTGCTCTGGCAAAGTTTATTTCGACTTGTTGGAAAAACAACAAAAAGACAATCGCACCGATGTGGCAATTATCCGTATCGAGCAGTTGCATCCTTTCCCAACTAGCCAAGTAAATGCAGAACTTGCGAAGTATCCAAAAGCGAAAGTGTACTGGGTACAAGAAGAGCCAGAAAACATGGGGTACTGGTCATTTGTAACTCGCGAATTTGGTTTCAAATCATTTGAAGGAGTTATTGCTCGCAAAAAATCTGCTTCACCTGCAACAGGTTTCTTGAAAGTTCACAACGAAGAACAAGCAATCCTAGTAGATAGAGCA
Source organism: Flectobacillus sp. BAB-3569 (assembly GCF_002270355.1). Taxonomy (GTDB): domain Bacteria; phylum Bacteroidota; class Bacteroidia; order Cytophagales; family Spirosomataceae; genus Flectobacillus; species Flectobacillus roseus. Next base: position 151,254 of record NZ_NJFZ01000008.1, read on the forward strand.
TTTGCTTAGTTATAATATTTGTTGAAACCGACTTTTTGACGCTAAGGCTCAGAGAGTCGGTTTTGGCATCATGTTACTAGACAATATTACAATAGGACATTTTACTATAGTTATAAATTGAAGATTGTGTCAAACAACCAATCCGAATACTAAATAATAAATTAATAAGATGGCAATCGAAATGAAAGTTCCGCCAGTTGGCGAGTCGATAACCGAGGTCACAATTGCCTCATGGAATAAAAAAGATGGGGATGTAGTGAAGATGGATGAGGTATTGTGCGAGTTAGAGTCTGATAAAGCTACCTTCGAACTACCAGCAGAAGCTGAAGGTGTTTTGCGTATTGTTGCAAAAGAAGGAGATACTTTACCAATTGGTGCAGTAATCTGCGTTATCGAAGCCGCAGGTGCTTCGGCAGCAGCACCAGTTGCAGCGGCTCCAGTAGTAGCTACTGCTCCAGCGGCAGCGCCAGTTGCAACGGAAACTAAGGTTGTTGAAATCAAAGTTCCAGCAGTGGGTGAGTCTATTTCTGAAGTTACAGTTTCGTCTTGGAATAAGAAAGAAGGTGATACTGTATCGATGGACGAAGTACTGTGCGAACTTGAATCTGACAAAGCTACCTTCGAATTGCCTGCTGAAGCGGCGGGAGTGTTACACATCGTAGCTGAAGCGGGTACAACATTGCCAATAGGTGGCTTAGTAGCTACTATTACGGTAGGTGCAGGTGCTAGCGTTGCTGCCCCAGCTCCTTCAGCAGCACCAGTTGCAGCAGCTCCTTCGGGCGATGCCAACTATGCTGCTGGTCATGCTTCTCCTGCAGCAGCTAAAATTTTAGCTGAAAAAGGTATTGATGCTGGTGCTGTACAAGGTACTGGCGTAGGTGGCCGTATTACTAAAGAAGATGCTCAAAGTGCTCAAAAACCAGTAGCTTCAGCGCCTGCAACTCCAGCAGCAGCTCCTGCTCCTGCGGCAGCGCCAGTTGCTTCTTCTGACTCAAGAGGTGTAAGAAGAGAGAAAATGACTTCGCTTCGCAAAACAGTAGCTCGTCGCTTGGTTCAAGTGAAAAACGAGACTGCTATGTTGACTACTTTCAACGAAGTTGATATGAAGCCAATTATGGATTTGCGTTCGAAATACAAAGATAAATTCAAAGAAAAACATGGTGTTAACCTAGGTTTCATGTCATTCTTCACTAAAGCAGTGACAGTGGCATTGAAAGAATTCCCTGCGGTTAATGCTTCTATCGACGGCGATCAAATTGTTTACCACGATTATTGTGATGTTTCGATTGCGGTATCTGCTCCAAAAGGTTTGGTGGTTCCTGTAATTCGTAATGCTGAACAATTATCATTGGCTGGTATCGAGGCTGAGGTTATTAGATTAGCAACTCGTGCTCGTGACAACAAATTGACACTTGATGAAATGAACGGTGGTACTTTCACTATTACAAATGGTGGTGTATTTGGTTCAATGTTATCAACACCAATTATTAATGCTCCACAAGTGGCTATCTTAGGTATGCACAACATCGTTGAGCGTGCTGTAGTAATTGGTGGCCAAGTGGTAGTTCGTCCGATTATGTATGTAGCACTTTCGTATGACCACCGTATCATCGACGGTCGTGAGTCTGTAAGCTTCTTGGTACGAATCAAACAATTATTAGAAGATCCAACTCGTTTGTTGTTAGACGTCTAGTTTAAATAGATATTACTGAGGCAAAGACACGATATTATGCGTGTCTTTGCCTTTTTTGTATCATTTTTTGACTTAAAATCCATTGTTTCAATGTGCGAGAAAAACTATTTTCATCAAAAATTGAAGAAGATTGGTCGAAAGTCAAACACTTTATTTCAAAACTATCCGATAAAGAACTTTTATAGTAACAAAGCAATTATAGATAAAGAGTCAAAGGCTCAATAACTGTAAATAATCAAAGTATGCAATACGACGTAATAGTAATAGGCTCAGGTCCTGGTGGTTATGTAGCAGCCATCCGTTCGGCTCAATTAGGCTTAAAAACAGCCATCATCGAAAAATACTCTGTATTGGGTGGTACTTGCTTAAACGTAGGCTGTATTCCATCAAAAGCATTGTTGGACTCATCTGAGCATTTCTACAATGCACAACATTCATTTGCTGAGCATGGTATCGAGCTTGAAAACTTGAAAGCTAATTTATCTCAAATGATTTCTCGTAAAAAAGGAGTAATCGAAAAGATGAATAATGGTATTGCTTTCTTGATGAAGAAAAACAAAATCACGGTTTACAACGGATTAGGTTCTTTTGTTGACAAAAACACTGTGAATATTGCTAAATTAGATGGTACTGCTGAGCAAATTACTGGTAAAAATATCATCATTGCTACAGGTTCAAAACCAACGGTGTTACCATTTATTCCTGTTGACAAAAAGCGTGTTATTACTTCAACAGAAGCTTTGAATCTTCAAGAAATTCCAAAGCACTTGATCGTTATTGGTGCTGGTGTTATTGGTGCTGAGTTAGGTTCGGTTTACGCTCGTTTGGGTGCAAAAGTAAGTTTCGTAGAATTTGCTGATTCTATGATTCCTACTATGGACAAAACAATGGGTAAAGAGTTGCAGAAATCAATCAAGAAATTGGGTGCTGATTTCTACTTAAGCCACAAAGTAACTGGCGTAGTTAACAATGGGGACGACGTAACTGTTACTGCGAAAAACTCAAAAGACGAAGATGTAACAATTACTGGTGACTATGTATTAGTTTGTATTGGTCGTCGCCCATATACTGATGGTTTGAATCTTGAAGCTGCTGGCCTTGCTACAGACCAAAGAGGTAAACTTGAAGTAGATGAGCATACTTTACAAACAAAAGTAGGTGGAATCTATGCTATTGGTGATGTGATTCGTGGTGCGATGTTGGCTCACAAAGCAGAGGAAGAGGGTGTATTTGTAGCTGAAACTATTGCTGGACAAAAACCACACATCAACTACAACTTGATTCCAGGCGTAGTGTACACTTGGCCAGAAGTAGCTTCTGTTGGTCAAACAGAAGAAGAATTAAAAGCGGCTGGTCGTGCTTACAAGGCTGGTTCATTCCCATTCAAAGCTTTGGGTCGTGCAACAGCTTCAATGGATACTGATGGTTTGGTAAAAGTATTGGCAGACAAAGCTACAGACGAAATTCTTGGTGTTCATATCATCGGTGCTCGTGCAGCAGATATGATTGCTGAAGCAGTAGTTGCCATGGAATATCGTGCCTCTGCTGAAGATATTTCACGTATGTCACACGCTCACCCTACTTATACAGAAGCTATGAAGGAAGCATGTTTGGCAGCAACTGAAAACAGAGCTTTGCATGCTTAATTTGAACTTTTTATGCTGAGATTTTGGCATTAAAATAAATAGAAAAAGGCTGATGGATTATTCTGTCAGCCTTTTTCTTTATTAAAAATACCAACATTAATCATTTCCAAAAGACTATCTCAATCAGCATTATGGATTTGAAACTCACGCACTTTTTTCTTAGCTTTGAGGGTAGTCATCATTATATCACTATTTGTACAAAAAATATCATGAAAAAAATAGCCGTATTCGCATTAACTATTTCAATATTAGCTTCTTGTAAATCAAAATCTGGTTCAGAATCCACTCAGACAGACTCGGTTGCTGTTACACAAACGGAATCAACTACTCCAGCTAGCGATGCATTGTATTTGGATGATGTGTTGGCTTGTAATGATTATGAGGGTTTGGTGAAAAAATTTGGTGCTGAGAATATTGTTAAAAAAGCAACCATCGAAACTGGTGAAGGTTCTTTTGAAGCAACTAAGATTTTTGCAGGAACTCCCAAAGAAATCGAAGTATATTGGCAAGATGGAAAAGAATACAAAGTTATTGGTGATGTATTAGCAAGATTACAAATAAAAGATGATAAGCCAGCAGCTGAGGGTTCGCCTTGGACTACTAAACTAGGCTTGAAGCCAGGAATGACCCTAAAAGATGTTATAGCCCTTAATGGTAAAACCTTTACTATTACTGGCCTTGGCTGGGATTTAGGAGGAAATGTTGTAAGCTGGGAAGGTGGTAAATTGGCAGATAAAGATATCAATATTAGATTTAACGACTATTCTACAAATTCTGGTGGCTTATCAGAAACTGAATATGCTCAAATTTCTGGGGATCGTGAATTTGACGTGAAACATCCTTCTATTCAAAAATTGAACCCAATTGTAGACCAAGTATCAGTATATCACAAACCCAATTTCGATAAAGAATTAGGTAATAAGATGTACAAAGATGTAGAGGAAAAACAAATGCCGAAGCATTAGGATGTCAGTGACAAAGGAGCAAAGGCACAGAGGGACAAAGTGAAATTTAATTAGGCTTTATCCCTCTGTGTCTTTGTCACATTTCATCTTCTTGACTTTTCACCTATCCACTTTGTGCCCCTGTGCCTTTGTCACATTTCACCTTCTTGGCTTTACCACCTATCCACTTTGTGCCCCTGTGCCTTTGTCACATTTCACCTTCTTGGCT
>NZ_NJFZ01000157.1 GCF_002270355.1 Flectobacillus sp. BAB-3569
GCCAAGCATAGCAACGCCTCTTCTCAATACTTCATGGTAATTACCTTGAGTCATATTGTAAGGCTACTTGTGTTTGATAGCCAGGCTGATTAAATTTTATGCCCCAATAAATGCCCGTTTCATTGATATTCCGTGTATTTTCAGAAAAAGCATTACCGTAAAAAGAATGAAAATCAGGTGTAAACTTTCGAAATAGCAGTGACATATCCCAACGACGATTAAGGCTACCAATCGCACCTAATATTGCACCGTATCCTCCACTACTTGAGCGAGTTATCTCACCAAAACTTGAGCAAATGACAAGGTGTAATTGTAGTAAAAACTCAGCAAAATATTTTGAAAACCTGCGAACTCATATTGATTATACGTT
>NZ_NJFZ01000158.1 GCF_002270355.1 Flectobacillus sp. BAB-3569
CTGTATAAAATTCCCACATAAACAGACCGAATCTATAGCATTTTTAGATGAAAATGTAGTAATTATCACCAACGAACAGGGTGAAATATATAGGGTTCGTGAGAATTAACAATTCCTTAATATTGAGATAACTAATTTTGTATTGGCTTTTGAGTGCAAGTAGTTATTAGCCGCGTTACTTAATGACACTTAATGCTGGGGTAATATTGGATTAATTTTTAATTAATTGCATCCAGTGTGTTGATTTTGAGTAATGATACTTTCGCTCAACGACTAATTATCAAATATATGAGCAATACGCTACCAACTCCCAAAATCCTTTTGGTCGACGACGACCCAGATATTATTGAGCTATTAGAGTACAACCTTACCAAAGAAGGATTTGACACAGCTTCGGCAACAGACGGACTTCAAGCCTTGGAGGTGGCAAAAAAATTTAAACCAGATTTGATTTTGCTCGATGTGATGATGCCAAAATGGATGAATCGAAACGGCTCGTCAATCTCGGCAATGATTTATTAAATCAAAATTAGGTATAGGGCTGAGTGGGTATAGTACAGGGCGTGGTTTTCGCAGTGGCGATGGAGTTGATTTTAGATATGGTGGTGTAAAGGTTGAATAC
>NZ_NJFZ01000058.1 GCF_002270355.1 Flectobacillus sp. BAB-3569
AAAAATCTGTCATATTATCTCATCTTTACGCTTTTCTTTTTTGTTTTTCAACAAAAAGGCATTACTCAAAGCATTGCCATTCAATCAGGAGGAACCTCTTGGTCTGTTACTGTACCTGCCAGTAATATTACCACTGCCGGGCTTGACTACAGCATCAATATGACTAGCGCAACTAACCAATCGCTAATGAATATCAGTACACTTCTGACTTATGAAGTTCGAGCTAAGAAACAAGATACACTTTGGGATAGTAGATTAGAGTTGTATGTACGAAAAACAGGAGATGGAACTCCTGTGCTTCTTGCCACCATAAGCTCGGAGTTGGCAGCTATAATTTACTCGGAAGCTCCGACGTAACTCTTTTCTCAGGATTGTTGGGTAGAACAGGAGTTCCACTTCAGTATGAAATCAGGGGAATTTCAGTTGTAGTACCTGTTCGAACTTATTCGACCACCATTGTTTATACTTTTGTGGGGTTATTATAACATACCTTCATCAGCAAAACTGAGAATACGTTTTATCGGTAAAAATCAAATGGTCTAAGACAGGCAATAWMCAGAAAATGATTGAACCTTTTACCAAGGCCATTCAATTAGCTATTCAACGAATTTTAATAAATCTTAAAACAATCGGGTAGTGTAATCATTCAGAATGGAATCTAAACAAAATTACATTCGTATTACTAATATAACTATTTTTTGAATAAAATATTTTGT
>NZ_NJFZ01000159.1 GCF_002270355.1 Flectobacillus sp. BAB-3569
TGATTGATGAAACAACACTTCCTTGGTCGAAGCTTTAATGCCAAAAACTTTCCTTATAAATTACGACAAGTGGCAGGATGTGATAATTCTTTAGGCATTGTAAAATTTGATTTTGATAACCCATTTACGGTATACTTGCACSATAGCSAAKRYSWAAWAGCCTGTTGTACCATTTTGTACCAAACGTGCTTCGCCAGCAATGCCTTTTACTAATTTGCCAATTCCTTCAACAATCAAGTCGATAACCAAGAATTCAACAAATGAATAAAATGCATTCGAAAGTGCTGTGATTGGTTTACAAATACAGTATCATAAAGTTCGTCGATATAATATTTGTTATAAACCACTTTTTGAAGACCTGTCTCAGTACCATCTGCGTCTGGAACAGCCTTTTTACTCACATAAATCACATAGCAACAGCTGCTGAAACCAAAGCTGCTATCACAGAAATAATCATCAACATTTTTTCTGTAGCTTCGTTCGTGGGGAATTATTGCAAGAAGTTGAACAGAGTATTACGAACCTAGCCAAAATCGAAAATGGAGAATACAATTTGGAGAAAGAAAAGCTCTCTATCGAATCCCT
>NZ_NJFZ01000160.1 GCF_002270355.1 Flectobacillus sp. BAB-3569
ATTGCCTTGTTGGTAGGTATTAAGCGCACTTGTATAGTACTGATTTAGTATTACTTGAGTACTATCATCGAGCGTTAATAGTATTTGATGACCTAAGCCGTCTGTTGCAATATTAATGCCACTTTCATCTTCTAAATCTACTAATAGCCGAGGATTAGGCGTTGTAATATACGTCTCTTTTCAATTTTTCATCTAAATATAAATGAATTTTTGGTCCTGTATTATCAACTTTCTGAATTTTACCAGAACCTCCTATCATTGGTCTTTCAAAACCGATTGCATCTGCTAATCCTGTGCTGCTTTGGGCATATAATGAAAACTTTCCTTCCCCATATTGATAATTAATATCCTTCGGTAATACAACAGWKSYTTCTAACAYCGCCYTKTACTTWCAKTRGCRKTGATATATTCAGCTGACTCTGCGTACTTCTCTACGATTTCGTTGTAAACATCCAAAGCTTCCTTGTTTTGCTTGTTTGCCTCGTAAGCAGCAGCCAACTTCATCAAATATGATGGAGTAAAGAATTTG
>NZ_NJFZ01000161.1 GCF_002270355.1 Flectobacillus sp. BAB-3569
CACTCGATGAGGTCCTTTCAAGTCAGAAAGTGAGGCTTCTACCGACAAATATCGTTCTCCTGTTACTTGGGTATAATCTCTAAGCTCGTCGATACAAGAACTTAATCCCAGTATCAAGCTCAGAGTTAAAAATCTAAAATAGGTTTTCATACGCGATGAATGCTAAAGGTCSRTAMARYTKRTTTGGWRCTACTSRWATTCCCCAATCTGATAACTCTTCAATTCCTGTGACAATCAATAATTGAGCTTGAGATTTTGAGCCAACTTTTCCAGCACATAGATTATTACTCACTGAACTGATAAGAAATTTTGTTCCCATCGTGGCAATTACAGGAATACTGAATTGGGAAGTTGTGGTGGTATAATTATAAAAACAGCATTATCGTCTTTAAGCAATAATTTGATGGGTAATGCTCCTGTAGTTGAAATGCTCAAAGCGGGAGTTTGTCCTGACATTACATAAATATTTGTGGAGTCAAACTGCGCCGTTGGAATTTTATGAATCGTTATTGGATATGGACTTGTTGTACTCGTACTGTTGGA
>NZ_NJFZ01000162.1 GCF_002270355.1 Flectobacillus sp. BAB-3569
CTTTGAAATGTGGTATTCCCTTAAAGTAATTAGCATAATGACGGCGCATCTCAACAATACCGACATGGTTGCCTTTCCAGCGGATACTGAAATCAAGGTGGTGTTTACAGACATCTATGCGGTCTTGAATAGTTGGTGGCGCTAGATGCTCGCCTGTTTTAAGAAATGCTTGACTTCGTTGAAGATCCAAGGATACCCAATAGAGGCACGGCCTATCATGATGCCGTCGACACCGTAACGATTTTATATGCTAAGGCTTTTCTGGAGAATCAATATCACCATTTCCGAAATAGGAATCTTGAATTRCGGTAGAACCAAATCTTCTTGTACTAGCTGTGAAATGATTTCGCCTTGGGCAATCATTTTTTCATAAATTTCCTCTTCCGATAAATCAGTTCCTGATAATAGAATACCCTCTAATCGTTTTGAAACTTTGGAGATTTCAAGTGTATAAATCAACAAGG
>NZ_NJFZ01000163.1 GCF_002270355.1 Flectobacillus sp. BAB-3569
TTTCGTTTCCGATAATTTTGTAAGCTTCTCTAAAGGCACACCTTGCAGTACCAATCGTTGACTCTTTCTACCGAAATAATAAATCATACTTTGAATCGTCCAAGATACCTTCTTTTACCTGAATACCTGACAACATAAAATGTGTCATATCCAAGCAACTCAAAATTTCGTCAAAAGCAGGCATTAATACTTCTTTTAAAATCTGCATTTCACGGTGGTATCCAGAAGGCAAGTTGCTCATTACGAGCATAATATCATTTGGCAATCCTTTTAGTCTATTGGTTTTTCCACGAAGCAATTCTGCCACATCAGGGTTTTCTTGTGAGGCATAATAGAGCTACCTGTTGTCATTTCGTCAGGAAGTTTGATAAAAGCCAAAATTTCTKRKAATTTTCTGAATCGTTATTTTTTTGACGAAGCTGATCCAAACTTACCCCTGAATAGGCTTAGC
>NZ_NJFZ01000164.1 GCF_002270355.1 Flectobacillus sp. BAB-3569
AACTTTTTTACTTAAATTCTAAATTTTGTTATTTGACAACTACTCACTTCTTTGAAAAACGCATCAACGAATCCTTTTCGAAGAAGTTGGGTTGGCACATGACTGTAGAAAAACTGTTGGGTATTGAAGTGCCTAAAAGAGCACAATATATGCGTGTGATTATGATGGAGTTGGCTCGTATCGCTGACCACATTATTTGTAACTCGGTACTCGCTGTAGATACTGGTGCCATGACTGGTTTCTTGTATGTAATGCAGTGGAGAGAGCATATATATGAAATTTACGAAGAACTATGTGGTGCTCGTTTGACTACCAACATGGGGCGTTTGTGGTATGGAGCGTGACTTCTCTGCCGAAGCTATTCGTAAAATCAAACATTTCTTAAGTGAATTCCCTAAAGGTCTTAGAGAGTTTGAAAGTTTG
>NZ_NJFZ01000009.1 GCF_002270355.1 Flectobacillus sp. BAB-3569
ACCACAGGTTGTTATAGTGCTGCAAGTTCAGAGGTAGATGTATTTATTACTTCTTGTACAGGCTTAGATCCAAGTGGCGTGAGTTGCAATACGAAAGTACCTCTGACGAATGGATTGTTTACAAACCTAGCGGCAACAAAGACGAATAGTTTGTTAGGTTGTGTGAATTTGACGACCGCCTCGACGAATAATTTGGTTGATTCAGACTTAAATAATTATGCGGGCTTTAATGTAACAGGTTTAGGTTGTAATGTAACCTATAGTGTCAAAGACAATGATGCTACAGATACGTATCCTGCGGGATATTATGCAGGTTTTAAGATAGCCTCAACAAGCCTATTGAGCGGAAGCATTGGTTCAACGGTACGTATCGAGACTTACAACAATGGTGTATTTGTAGAAGGAAAAGACGTTGTAACGAGTTTGCTAGGAATAGAATCAAGTTTGTTAGATGGCAGTGGTTTGGCGACAGTAGGTTTTATCACGACCCAAGGCTTTGACGAAGTACGTATTATTTACACTACTTTGGTGGGTGTTGGTTTTACAGGTCAGGTGTATTATCCAGTAATAGAAAAATTCTGTGCGGGCTCAGCGTTGGTATGTAATACACAGACGAATGTTTCGAACCCTTCTTATCCCGTAGTAATAGATGATAGTCAGACAGGTATCACAGGCGTTGCATGTGTAGGCTGTTCGATTAGCAATACAGAAAATGTAATCAGCTCAAGTACGAGTGATTATGCGACTATTACGATGTCGGCTTCTTTGGGTAGCAATGCCTCTATTTCCGTAAAAGATGTTTTGACGACCTATCCCATCGGAACTTTTGCCGGGTTTAATATTTCGAATCCTAATCTGATCAATGCGAATCTTTTGTCTGGTATTACCATCCGCACTTACAATGCAGGAGTATTGCAGGAGAGTTCAGGAGTAGGGACGTTATTGTCGGTTAATTCTTCACTTTTGACAGGTGCAGGCGAGCAGTTAGTGGGCTTTATTAGTACGAAAGAATTTGATGAGGTAAAACTAGAAATAACGAATGTATTAGGGATTCTGAGTACGACAAGAGTTTACAACGTAGTACTAGAAAGTTTCTGTGCGGGACCAGCGTTGAGTTGTACCGATACGTATTTGGTATCTCCAAGTTTTCCAGCGGTATTGAATGGTAGTTTGACAGGTATTGGTGGAGTAGCTTGCGTGGGCTGTTCTATTAATAATAGTCAAAATGTGGTAGATGCTAGCACTTCAAACTATGCTGATATTGTATTGACGGCAGGCTTATTGAGTAGTGGATCAATATCGGTAAAAGACGCTGTAACTACTTATCCAATCGGAACCTTTGCAGGCTTTGACATAGAAAATACGACTATATTAGGAGCAAGTCTTCTAAGTAATGCGACGGTGAGTACTTATTTGAATGGAGTGTTACAAGAAAGTAATGCAGGCGGATTAATCAGCTTGTCTATTCTAAGTTCAATTCGTCAGGTAGTTGGCTTTGCAGCGACGAAGCCGTTCAACGAAGTACGTTTCACGATTGCGAATTTGGTAGGAGTAGATGTTGGTACGACGAGGGTATATGGTGCCGTATTACGTTTGGCAAATGCTGCGGGTTTTGTAGCACCAAGTTTGTTGAGTAGTAGTGTGAGCAATGTATGTCCCGCGACGACAGGTAATTTATCAAGTGCGATAGGTAGCGCGCCATCAGGTGCAGTTATACAGTGGTTTACGAATAATACACATACAGGAACAGCCTACAGCACACCGAGTACTGCCGCAGCTGGTACGTATTATGCTTTTTATTATGATTCAGTATTGGGTTGTTATAGTCCAGCCTCGACAGGAGTAGTTGTTACGGTAAATGCCTGTGATACAGATGGTGATGGAGATTTGGATACGACCGACCCAGCACCAAACAATCCATGTGTGTGGAGTAATAATCAGGTTTTGGCAAATACTACAACTACTTGGCGCACTGCAGATTGTGATGGTGATGGTGTTTCGAACTATAAAGAAGCTACTGGAACAGACAACGACCCGCTTACTGTTGCGGATAACACCGATCCATTAGATGGTTGTAGTTATAATGACTTTGACCAAGTTTTACTTGCGACAAGCCCGTTATGGAAATTGGCAGATTGTGACAAAGATGGTAATCTGAATGGCACAGACCCTAATCCGAAATTGGCAGTAGCTAACGACGATAATTTCTCGGCAAACTTTGGAAGCTCCACAATATTTAACGTCTTGACAAATGATGATTTTCTCCCTAGTATAACCACAACGATTACTCAAACAGGAGGAAATGCTGGAGGAACCATTGCTATTGTTGGTTCAACAGGGGTATTGACTTATACGCCGCTACTTTCAGAACGTGGAACTTCAGTAACAATCATTTATCAAGTTTGTAATACAGCTACAATACCAAACGTGTGTGCGTCTGCTACCGTAACGATCGCTGTGCCTGCTGATACAGATATGGATAGTATCCCTGATAGTCTTGATTTGGATGATGATAATGACGGTATTCTCGACACCGTAGAGGATGCCCAAATGAACGCTGATATAGATGGTGATGGAATTCCTAACCGTTTAGACTTGGATAGCGACAATGATGGTGTAAATGACGTGGACGAAGCATTGGGTATCGACCTCAATCGCGATGGTATGGCCGATGGTATCGTTTCTGTGGATGGTATTCCTGCTACTGCTGTTGGAGGTTTGGTATTGAGTGCTCTGGATATTGATTTAGACTTGTTGCCAAATCCGTACGATTTAGATAGCAACAATGATGGAATGTTTGATTTGGCAGAAAACGGCCTTAATCCGAATTTGGATTTAGACAATAATGGGGTCGTAGACTGCTCAAGCAATTGTGACCCTGACGGTGATGGTATTTTGACCCCTGTCGATGGTTTGCCAAATACTTGGAAAGATGCAGGCTTCCCTGATTTGACCCCAACTACAGAAATTGATAATCTGGAATTTACCAACATATCCAACAGTCGAGACTTTGTTATAAATGTTTTTGAAATAAATAACATTCTTAATATGCCTGGTAGAGCAATCAGTTTCCGAGTAGCTAAAATTTCGGGCTTCGATATTACTTATTCTACAAATTCAGGTTTGTCTAATGTATTGGGTGGTACGGCGAATAGTAACAGTGATTGGGATTTTGTGGAAAATGATAACTCAATTATCGTCACAGCCAAAGCAGGAAGTGTTACCCTACAAAATACTAAAAAGGTAGTAGGCTTTACTATTACTCGAAAAGCTACTACCCCAAGTTTGACTAGTCAAAATATCACAGTTACTATCATCTATGGTTCGGCAGGAGAAGAGCGTGTAAACAACAATATTGTTGAAACGAAAGTAACAGCCAACTAATAAAACCAAGCAAGCCTTATGAATATTTTAAAGAAAATTCGCATTCTATTAGCCTGCTTGACACTTTTTAGTGTAAAAATAAAGGCACAAGATGTTAGCATAAATATTATTAATCAACCCGCTACGCTGACTCAAGGCTCTGCCTTGGGTCGGGTAATGGTCGATATTTGTAATAACGATGGGGGAAGCCGTAATGCCGCAGTTGGTAAACTTCGTCCTCTGATTAGTTTTCCAAGTAGTTTGGTCGGAAACACCGTAGTGCCGATTACTTTCGTTGGGTGGACTGTTTTATCAAATGATGGTCAATCAATTAGGCTTGAAAATACAGTCGCTATTGCACCAGGTGAGTGTTCGCATATTGTGTTGGGATATACTGGTGTAAACATCGGTGGACCTCTGACTGTTACAGGTACCATGGGTTTTAACGGACCACAAACGGTAGGCAATTTAACAGGCAATGACAATAGTACTACCTCTATTACAATTGCTGCGGGCGGTACTGATAGTGATGGTGATGGCGATCCTGATGTTTCTGACCCAGCAGCCAATGACCCTTGTAGCTGGGGAGTAGGGCAAGTAGTTGCCAATGCTACGCTTGTTTGGCGAAATGCAGATTGTGATGGCGATGGCGTAACTAACTACGCTGAAGCAACAGGTTTGGATGGTAACCCTGCGACTACAGCCGATAATACAGATCCTAAAAGTGCTTGTAGTTTGAACATTACTCAAGTAACATTGATGGCCACAAGTTCAGGCGATTGTGATGGTGATGGAGTAACAAATAAAGATGAAATTAATGGTTTAGACAGAAATCCGCTCGCTACTTTTGACAATACAAATCCACTTGATTTATGTAGTTATAATGCTGTAGACCAAGTAATAGCTAACACAAGCCAAACTTGGCGAACGAGCGACTGTGATAAAGATGGGAATACAAACTTTACCGATCCCAATCCTAAAAGTCCAACAGCTAATAATGATGTTTTAACCACAAGTTTTGGGTCAACTGGATCCGTTAATGTATTATTGAATGACGATTTTTTACCTAATATAACTTTAAGTATTACTCGCTCTGGAGGTACTGCACAAGGGACTGTTACTTTTTCGCCGACTACTGGATTTATGACGTATTCGCCACTAACTTCTGAACAAGGCTCAACGGTTTCTGTGAGTTATATTGTTTGTAATACGGCGGTAAGTCCTAGTGTTTGTGCCAATGCGGTGGTGAATATCACGGTTACAGGTTCATCACCACGTTTGAGTATTACAAAAGCTGTTTCCTCTGGGTTGTATTCTCTTTTCGATAATTTTACCTATACCCTTACCGTAAATAATACAGGATCGGTACCAACCTCAGGTATGATTATTATCAAAGATACGCTCCAAATGGGTTTGGCTTTGGTTTCAGCAACGGTTAATACGGGCTGGGGTTGTAGTGCTTCGGGGCAATTGGTTACTTGTACTCGTACCAATAGTATTCCTGCTGGTGGCAGTAGTTCTGTGACTATCACTGTAGCTGCCTTGCAAGCAGGAACTTTTTACAACAAAGCAGGTGTGTACGGGGGAGGAGATCCTGTGGCTATCAATGGAAGTACGGCGGCTCAATCAAATGTTACGACGACTTTTGTGGCACAATTTTCGGTAAGAGTAACTTTAAAAGTTTTCCTCAAAGGAGCTTATAATCCTACCGATGGACTAATGCAGGACAATTTGCGTTCACAAGGGCTAATACCTCTGGTACAACCTTATGGGAAAGGAGCTTACGCCGATATTCCGCACATAGGTCCAGACGAAATTACGACGTCGGATGTTCTGGCTGTAACAGGAAACAACGCTATTGTGGATTGGGTTTCTGTAGAGTTACGAGATAAAAATAATCCCACAAGTATATTGGCGAGCCGTTCGGGACTCATACAGCGAGATGGAGATATTGTCGATGTAGATGGGGTAAGTTGTTTGAGGCTCATGAATATAAGTAACAACAGTTATTATATCGCCATTCGTCACCGTAATCATTTGGCTGTGATGAGCGCTTTGAGTTATCCACTGTCCGATGCTTGTTTCAATTTGATTGATTTTACTAGCCCAAGTGTAAGCATATATACAAAACCAAATACAGATCCAGAATTTAGTGCTTATCCGATGATGGATGTTGGAGGTATTCGTGCACTGTGGGGAGGTAATGCCAGTCCTGATAGATTTGTCATTTACCAAGGCCCTAACAATGATAGAACCTTTGTAGGAAGTGTAATTTTGACAGATCCAAACAATACCGAAAGCCTCAATAATTATATGGTAAATGGGTACTTGCGAGCAGACTTAAATCTGGATGGAAATACCATTTTACAAGGACCAAACAATGATATAAATTTATTATTCAACGAAATATTTACACACCCTGAAAACGCTGAAAAGCTAAATAATTTTATTATTTTTCAGCAATTACCTTAAATATCTATCTTAAAAAAGCTGAGCCGTTTAGCTTTTTTCTAAAAACCACACAGTCTTTACGCTGTCTGTTTAAGTACGTTAATCTTTAAAAATTAACAACATTATATAAAATCGCTAAATAAAGAAATTGGTTAGGGTATTGGCTTCTTTTTTTAAAGGGCTGATACCCAAAAACCAATTAAAGTGTATTTGGCATGTTTTGTGTAGTTCAAAAAACATCAAATTGATAAAATCTTATGAAAACGTTTCTACATTATTTATTCCTACTAATAGGACTTACACTAAGCTGCAAAACTACTTTTGCTCAAAAATCAGTGAATCCTCATATTAGTTTTAAAATAGATTTGCGCCCAGATGGCTACTACTATGGAACCATGAAGTCGGATACTACGCTGAGTTCAGTAAGTCCCAGTAATAACATTTCTACCATACAATTTACGGTAGTTGCCCCCATAGGAACGTTCTCTCCAATCTCTTATACAGGCTCAACGGTACTTAACCTCCTAGGAAGTATTGAAGATTTAGTACCTTCAGACAATCTTGGTTCATATCTGTGGACTATTCAGCGATCTACCTACGATGCTAATACAGAGTATGCTTTTATAGGAATGACTGGCTCACCACGACTTACAAATACGATCACAAAAGACGTTGAAATTCCCTTGTTTCGTTTTAGACTACAAAATTGTCTAGGAAATATTCGCATGTATCAAAATGGCATAGATTTGCCGAGCCGTTCGGGAACAGCCCTGCTAAATACTGATTGCTCTATCTACCTGTCAAGGATTAAAGAAAGTCTTGCCGACGCCTACAAAGATAATTATGGAGGACCCGCTGTATGTCTTACTACTCCCATCCCCGACTTGATGACGTCATTAACTGCACCATCTTCTGGTGCTCCCAATACAGCTTACAGTTATACCGTCAGTGTCATGAATGTAGGCTCAGGCCTTAGTTCAGGAATTGTGTCAGAAAGTTTTAGTTTGCCCGCAGGTTTGACTTTCAATAGTGGAGGAGGCAATGGCTGGACATGTGCCGTTGCAGGCACATCCTCAGGGACAACAACAGTCACCTGTACCAATCCCGCACCGAATGTACCAGCAAGTGGAAGTATTAATTTCCCATTGACGGTAACACCAACAACTTTGGGTGCTTTTACCATCACAGCACAAGTATCGGGTGGAGGAGAAAGCAACACCAATAACAACAATGCCACAAGTAATACCACCAGTATTGGTTGTGGTGTGAGCGCAGGAGGAATCAACAGACTTTAATCAGTTTTTGATTAAAGAGAAGAAATATAAGCCTAAGGAGGACAGCAATAACAGCACTGCAAAGCGCTAGTATTGGCAGAAATTCAATAAGATAAGGAGTAACTATTTTTTCGTTGCGAGCGAAAATAAATACTTCAGCAGTAATAGAGGTTGGTATAATCTGCCAACCTCTTTTTTGTGGGTGAACAGTACAAACAAGTTAACTTCATGGGAAACCCTCATTTGCCTCGCTAGTGCTGGATTCCTATCCAGCACTCCTTTTTTCTGAGGATTCTATCCCTCATAATAGGCTATAGTTTCCTGCCAAGTCCAATTTGAGTGAAAGGAAGTGTTAGCCTATTTTCGATAATCTAATGGAGGCTTTCTATCGCCTGCCAAGGATTTATATTCAAATGTTTTTGTTCCTCTTCTTTGGTACAATTCTTCTTTGGCTTGTTCAATCAAATTGGGTGATTTAAACAAGTTTTGAGCCGTAAGGGCAATCGTTTGGGCGGCGTTCATCATGCCTTTATGCCCAATACTCATACCATTGCAGGCAACCGCTTGCCAACTATGGGCAGGTACGCCTGGCACCCATGTAGCTGTAGAAAGCCCAGCCGTAGGCGTAACCCAACTCACGTCGCCCACATCTGTAGAAGCAGGAAATGCCAAGCCTGTGGTATAAGGACGCACCGTTTGGGCCGAACTAATAGGGGCAAGTGTTTGGGCATTTACCGTCTGGCGAATTTTTTCGGCAAAAGCGATTTCTTCGGGTGTGTAAGGCACGCCCCCAACTTTTTCAAGGCTTTTTTGCATTTCTTTTGCCAAAATATCATTGGGTAGTAAATTGTACAATCCTGCCAAAATTTCGTAGCTCATCTTCGTTTCTGTGCCATGAGCTGCTGCTTCTGCGGTTTTGAGGAGGCGTTGCCAAATTTCTTCTAAACCCTGTGCCGTAGGATTACGAATCGTGTATTCGACCATCGCATAATCAGGTACGATGTTGGAGGTTAGTCCGCCGTTTTTAATCACATAATGAATACGTGTTTCGGGAGAAATATGTTCTCGCATCAAGTTTACCATATAGTTCATGGCTTCAACGGCATCTAAAGCCGAGCGACCTTTTTCGGGACTAGCCGAGGCATGAGCCGCCAAGCCCGAAAAGCTAAAATTGGCTACTCGATACGCCAGAGACGAGTTCGGACTAGCGTTGTTGTTATCGCCCGGGTGCCAATGCAAAACGGCATCAATATCTTTGAAAACACCCTCTTTCACCAAATAGGTTTTGCCACCGCCAGCACCTTCTTCGGCTGGTGTACCAATCAAGCGGATGGTTCCTTTGATATGGGCTTTCGCCATCCAATTTTTGGTAGCAATAGCGGCTGCAACCGAGCCCACACCAAACAAGTTATGCCCGCAAGCATGGCCATAGGCATTCACAAATTTAGCTTTTCTGAAAGGCACTGCTTCTTGCGATAAACCGGGCAAGGCATCCATTTCTGCCAAAATACCAATCACTGGAGAGCCAGAGCCATAGGTAGCCACAAAGGCTGTTTGCATAGCTCCAACACCTTTTTGTACTTGGAAACCAGCAGCTTGCAATTCTTCTATTAGGGCGTTGGAAGTTTTGTCTTCTAAATATCCCGGTTCGGCCCATTGCCAAATTTTATCTGACAAGGCAGCGTATTGGGTATATTTTTGTTGTAATTCTTGGGTAATTTCTTGTTGAGCCATCGCACACGGAATACCTACCCAAAGGCAAAGGCATACATACAGTAGTTTTTTCATGGTTTTAGTTTGGGTGAATGAGTGGAAAACAATATTTTGAGGTATTTTCGCTAATATCAAATTTAACCCATGAGCAAATCTAAATCAAGCAAGTAGCAGAATGTTATCTTGAAAATATCCAAGCAAAATCTTTACAATGAAAAAAGAGTGCTGGATTCCAATCCAGCACTCCTTTTTTCATAGGATTCTATCTTTTATTGAGGTAATCTATTGGAAACCTAACTGGAATGGGCAAGTTTGACCAGCATTTTAAGTCGTCACTAGTCCAGAGAAGATTCCAATGAGGATAATTAAAAAGAATAAAAATGAGTAAGAGATAGTAAGTAGTATGAACTTTATGAGCGTTTTTACCCAACTTTGCTGATATACGTTTTTGATAGAAATCATGAAATACACTAGACTCAGAATTACTACAAATAATACAATGTATCCTGAATAATCATAATAATCTTGATTGAAAAAGTATTTGTATAAATCACTCAGAAATTCACATATTGCCCAAAATACAAAAATAGCGGAGTGGGTATATAAGGTAAACACAAGGTGTTGAAAGTAATACCGCCACTTGGTACGTCTTTCGAAAAACCATAAGATATAGGCTGCAAACGGTAATAGAATAAACATGATTGTCGGCAAATAATTGTTGAACAACATCGTTCTGCCATTTATTTCAGATTTTAATCCATACTTTTCTTCAAGATAGCGATGGTATTCCTTCACAATACTATTTTTGATAGTTTTCCTGACAGGGAAGAATGTAGATATTCCCTTAGCCGTCAACACGGAATCTAAAGCCTCGTCATTTAATTGAAAATAGTAAGTGATGGAGTCTTTTGGAATAATGAGTTTTTTGATAAGACCTAAATAAAATTTGGAGCTATCTTTTCTGGCATTATACTCTTTTTGAGCATCTTTCATACCTTTTCTGAATTCCTCCAGATTACTTTTTGAGACAGTATCTGGTTCTGATTCGAGGTTTTGCGAAAGGTCTTTTTTTAATTGTCTAGCAAAGTTTCTACCGCTATTATAGTCTCTATTTTCGGCTTTTCTCAGCGAATCAATGGTGTTTTTGCTCTGTAACTGAGTATTGCTATCTTTTTTCAGAAGGTCTGAACTCATGATGAAAAAAAGATGGCACTCACCCCAAAATACATTCTTACAGGGTGCATATATTTAACTCTTTTCCCTGAGTTAAATGCTAAAGTCAGTTTACCCGGATGTGTGAATATAATTTTTACCGTTTCGATAAACTTGGTTTCGAAAAAAGTAATACCACCAATAAACTCCATGATGAGGTCTTTCATGGGTGCATTCAAATTGTGATTTTCTTGTCCACAATCGTGGCAATAATTTTCATTGCGTTCTAGGACAGTTTCACAGTTTGGGCATAAATGGGTTTTACGGCGTACTTTTCTTTTTCGCATAATAAAATAGTAGTATGGTAGTATTTGAAATGAGGCTATACAAATGTAGATAGTTTTAGAAAAAACTCCCTAACAATTGCTGGATTCTCATCGCTAGTGCTGGATTCCAATCCAGCACCCTTTTTTTTCTAAGGATTCTATCCTTTTTGATTTGCTTAGGCTATCACTTTTTCCCTATCCAACCTAAATGTGTATGCTGAAAACTGTCAGTATATTTAAGTCCATAGCCCAAAGCTCTGTCCATAGCCGAATGTCCAAATAAAATAATACCAGATAAAATTAGAAGGTCATGATTTAGCCAATATCCAAGCGCAAGTATAGCGATAGCCAATAGTTTGTGATGAAATAGGTTGTATCCCCAAGCCCCAACTTTAGTATTCAATAAATACCCCAACATCGAAATATCTGGCAGCAGAATACAAGCAGGATATATCCACCAAGCATAATCTAATTGCTGAAATAATACGATAGAAAGAAGTAGCTGACCAAGTTCTTCTAATTTGAGGAGGAAATTCATATCTTTTGTCATGTTCGTTTTTGTTTTTGTGATGACACAAAATTCGAGCATTTAAAAGTATTCACTCTTGACAAAAATCAAGAACTTTCAGATTTGCGTTTTCTGATTCGACTAAATGTTTCGGCGCTCATACCCAACACCGAGGCTATGTATTGAAGCGGTACTTGATTGAAAAGTTCTTTATTTTGTTCAAAATACGCATCATAACGCTCTTCGGCGGTCATTGATAGGTGTGAAAACACACGATTTTCAATCATCGCAAAACATTTGACGATGAATCTTTTTTCAATATCGAGCCACTTGGGAAATTCCTGGCAGAGTTTGAGATAATTTTTTTCGAAAGGGTCAAAAGTTCAACATCTGTAAATGCTTGAATCGACCAGCGATTGGGCTGGTTAAAGAAAAAACCTGCTATTTCGGTAATAAGATAATTTTCGGTCGAAATCCATTGGGTAATTTCCTTTCCATCTACAACAGCATAAACCCTGAGAATCCCACTTTTAATGAGACTCAGCTTATCACAAACTTTATCCGATTGGGTGAAATAAGCATTTCTGGAAAGTTTTTCTTCTTTAAAGTAGGAGCGTAGGAGTTCCAACTCAGCCTCAGTAAGTTGTCCGAAGTTGTCCTGAATAATAAGGTTAAAGTTTTGCACAAAAAGAGTGGTTATAAATCTTGAGCATTTTCTCGATATAGATAGAAAATTGTAATCAGTTGGTTGGTTGCTGTATCCCAAAACATCATGTAAGCTTTTTCCTCGGTAGTAAAAGTATTCAAACACACTTCTTTCGCTGAAGAACTTGAGAGTTGTTTAATCGCTTCTTCCCAAGAACTTATTTCTTCATTCTCAAAAAACTTCCTTTTTAAACTTTTGTTGATTCGTAACCTTGTAGTGTATAATCCTGTTAGGTACTCTCTCGTTTGAACTATTTCATTCAGAACACTCTCAGGATTTTGTTGGAGTGCGACTGCACATTCTTGCGCTAGAAAAGACTCCTTTTCTGCTTGAAGGCCATTTAAAATTTGTTCCTGTGTCATTTAGAATTGGTTTTGGATAAAAGGTGTCAAAGATATATGTAAGATTATTGAATAATGTCTGTAGAATTTCAAGCTTTAAAGAGAGGGTTAGCGTGGTAAGAACGAGGTATGTTAAGTTCTTAAAATCTTATCCATTTTTTTGCCCTTTGCTAGTTCATCAACTAATTTATCTAAATATCGGATTTGTTGCATCAATTTATCTTCAATATCTTCTATGCGGTATCCGCAAATGACCCCAGTAATTTTATGAGCATTTGGATTTATCTGAGGAGCTTCTGCAAAAAAGGTTTCAAAGTCTATTTTTTGCTCAATAATTTGTAGAATACTGGCAACATCATAGCCTGTTAACCAACAAATCACCTCATGTAATTCGTCTACAGTACGTCCTTTTTTCTCAACTTTCTGTACATAGTGAGGATATACACTCGCAAAAGACATTTTGAAAACTCTGGTATTTGTATTCATGAGTAAAGAGAAAGGTTAACTGACAAGTTTATTAGCAGTTTAAATTTACTGTTTTTCAACAAAAATCTACTGTTTGACACAAGGGAATTTCTAGCCTGAGCTTTATAAATAAAATTCCCAAAAGGAAATAAGTCATGCAAAATAAGATTTAATAAGCTGAAGCTATTTTATTATTTTTTATAAAAGCGCCGTAGATGCGAAAGTTTGGTAGCATAATTCCTTAGAAAAATTTTAAAAGAGCGCCGTAGGTGCGAAAGAATTCAAAATAGTCTGTTTTCTTTCGCACCTACGGCGCTCCTTCATGGGTTCAGTAAAAAGTTCATTACTACCAAACTGTCGCTCCTACGGAGCTGATGTAAAAGATTGGTTAGTAAGTGGGCTTGTCATTTTTAAAAATATATTCTGCCGTTCTGCTTCGCTTTTTATTTCGAGCACAAACCACCAAAATATGAGGTCGTTCTGTCATAAATGCTTTTTAGATATTCGATACTAATGCGACACCATTTTCAATCCGATAATAGAGCCAATTAAAGTACTGATAAAAAATAGGCGCCAAAAAGTAGCTGGTTCTTTAAAAACAAGGATTCCCAAAAGTACTGTTCCAACAGCACCGATGCCTGTCCAAACAGCATAAGCCGTAGCAATAGGTAGCGACTCAATAGCTTTCATCAAAAGCCCCATGCTGATAAAAAGCGCTATTCCAAATCCTGCATACCAAAGATATACCTCGTTTCCTGTACTTTCTTTTACTTTGCCCAAACAAAAAGCAAAGGCTACCTCAAATAGCCCTGCAATAATTAACCATATCCAATTCATATTTCTTGTGTTAAAATTCACAAGCAAAGTTCTGCATCGGAAAAGGAAAATAATTTTACAAATGTTAAAAAATACTACCTATCGAATCTCAGCTCTAATTCTACTCAGACTCACTTGACTAATTCCAAGATATGAAGCAATATGTCCTAATTGCACTCGCTGAATGAGGTCAGGATGTAATTCTAGAAGTTCATGATAGCGTTCGCTGGCGGTTCTGAATTGTCGGGCAATAAATCTTTCTTCCGTTTTGATGAGTTCTAGTTCAGCCAATTTGCGTCCCCAATTAGCGATATGTATGTCACTCTGATAAAGGTCTTCCAATACCTCTGTTTTTAACTGATACAGTTCACAATCTTCTAATAGCTCTACATCTTCGTAGCCTTTTTGTCCAATGACATAGCTTTTTAAAGACATCAATGTATCTCCTTCTTTACAAAACAGAAAAGTAATCTCATTGTCAGGCTTTTGAGTATACAGCCTTGCAATTCCTTTTTTGATAAAGTAAATATTACTTTCCACTTTATTGGCTCGCAGTAGAATATGACCTTTCGGAAAACTAAGCTCTGAAATATGCCCTTCCAGCTTTTGTATGGAAGCTTCAGGTAGAGGGTGAATTGTATTTGAAATTTGTGAGAGGTTCATGTTAAATTGAATTGATGTATTTCAAATGATTTTTCCCGACGTATTTTCTCATTGATAACCTTTTAATCATTAAAATTACACTAGTTAATAGCAGAATAGATAGTTTAAATCCGAAGCCCATTAAAATTTGAGATGAATATCTGTAGATTATTTGACAAAATCCAAATTCTGAATTTTATCAATGCAAGCCTCAACCGAATCATCCGTAGACTTCAATTGATATTTTAAATGCCAATTTTTACTTTTCACCAAAAATATTCCTAAAGATTTTTCGAAGTAAGCCTCTACTTTGCTGTCTACACCTGCATCAGGATTGGTAAACTTTAAATTTTGAAGAGATTTTTGATGTAAAGTATAGGCAAAAGAATCTACAACGACCATCCTATCTGAACCATGAGGAATACGATTCACCCAGAGAGTATCGGATTTGTCAAGTTCTTGTTTAATCACATAAAAGCTATTGTCTTTTTGTGATACTGCTTTTTGTCTTTGGTTACAAGAGTAAAGGCTAATAATTGCTATGATACACAAAATTTTTGATGTAGTTTTATCCATGAAGTTATGTCTATAAACCAGCGATTTAAAGGTCTAGAAAAATTCAAAACAAAGATGTGAATATTCATTGGGTAACCTGCCTTTAGCTCACAAAATGAAAATAATTAGGGTATTTACAGGGGTATTCTTGCTTATGTATCTTGAAAGAATAAAATGGAGTTTTGTTTTAAAATATATTGGGTGATAAGTTAACCCCAATTCAATCAAGTAATTAGTACAATCCCAAGAATAAATTTGACTCATAATTAGCGAAAATTTGCTAAATGTATTTAGTTAATTATTTGGTAAAACTTCGTTTGTCATGGAATAATATTGTGTTGGCTGATACTTTAAGATAAAATTCTTTGTTTTATCCTGTTTAGTACAATAAACGAAGATGTTATAAGGATTAGACAATATCTTAGAAAAACTTCTTCAAAAATTAGAATAAATAAAGATTAGCGTCAAAAAAAGCGTTGTAAGGGATAGGTTTTGAAGTGAAATTGGATACTTGAACAAAAATGCCACTCTCAAAAAAGTATAACGTTTAGCACGAAAAAAATTAGATTGTCGTGGAATTGTGAAATTTCTTCCCTAATTTTGCACCCGAAAAGAGTTAGTAAGTTTAAGATGTAATAAACCCCAGCCAAGCAAAGCGAAAAAAATCTCTTTCCTTATCTTGTAAAGGACTTGCATCCAACGAATAACCTCTCAAATCGAATTCCAAAATCACAAATCCAACTATAAAGAAATGGCATCAGTCAGACCAGATGAAGTGTCAGCCATCTTGAGAGAACAACTTTCAGGATCTAAGTCAGAGGCTGAACTCCAAGAAGTAGGTACCGTGCTACAAATCGGTGATGGTGTAGCTCGTATTTATGGACTATCGAAAGTACAAGCGGGTGAGTTGCTCGTATTTGAAAACGGCTTGAAAGCCCTAGCCCTTAACCTCGAAGAAGACAACGTAGGTGCGGTATTATTGGGTGATTCATCTGAAATCAAAGAAGGTGACACCGTAAAACGTACAGACGAAATCGCCTCTATCAAAGTAGGTGACGGTATCTTAGGTCGTGTCGTGAACACACTTGGCGAGCCAATTGACGGCAACGGTCCAATCGCAGGACAATTATACGATATGCCACTTGAGCGTAAAGCTCCAGGGGTAATTTATCGTCAACCAGTAACAGAACCTCTTCAATCAGGTATCAAAGCGATCGACGCTATGATTCCAGTAGGTCGTGGTCAACGTGAGTTAGTTATTGGTGACCGTCAGACAGGTAAAACAACTGTTTGTATTGACACAATTATCAACCAAAAAGAATTCTACGATGCAGGTCAACCAGTGTTCTGTATCTATGTAGCTTGTGGTCAGAAAGCTTCAACTATCAAGCAAGTTGAGCAAGCTCTTCGCAAAGCAGGTGCTATGGATTACACAGTAATCGTAGCGGCTGGTTCTGCTGACCCAGCTCCAATGCAGTTCTTTGCTCCATTTACAGGTGCTGCTATTGGTGAATTCTTCCGCGATACAGGTCGTCCAGCATTAGTAGTGTATGACGATTTGTCTAAGCAAGCGGTTGCTTACCGTGAAGTTTCATTGCTTCTTCGTCGTCCTCCAGGCCGTGAAGCTTACCCTGGTGACGTATTCTATTTACATAGCCGTTTGTTGGAGCGCGCTGCGAAAATCAACGCATCTGACGAAATCGCAAAAAATATGAACGACCTTCCTGAGTCTATCAAAGGAATCGTAAAAGGTGGTGGTTCATTAACGGCTCTTCCAATTATCGAAACTCAAGCGGGTGACGTTTCTGCTTATATCCCGACTAACGTAATCTCTATTACCGACGGTCAGATCTTCTTGGAAACTAACTTGTTTAACGCAGGTATCCGTCCAGCTATCAACGTAGGTATCTCTGTATCTCGTGTAGGTGGTAACGCTCAAATCAAATCAATGAAGAAAGTAGCTGGTACCTTAAAATTGGACCAAGCTCAATTCCGTGAATTGGAAGCCTTCGCTAAATTTGGTTCTGATTTAGATGCTGCTACTAAATTGACTATCGAACGTGGTCGTCGTAACCTTGAAATGTTGAAGCAACCTAACGGTAGCCCTCAACGTGTAGAAGACCAAATCGCTATGATTTATGTTTCTACTAACGGTTTAATCGACACAGTTGCGGTATCTAAAGTACGTGAGTTCGAGAAGGATTTCGTTACAGTTATGCATGCTACTCAAAAATCTACTATGGATGCTTTGAAAGCAGGTAAATTCGACGATTCTTTGACTGATGTATTGAAGAAAGTGGCGAAAGAAGTGGCAGTTAAATACCAAGGATAATATTTGAATGTAGGAGAGGGTAGTACGCTACTCTCTCTTTTACAGTAATTAATCAATTAGCAAATTGTGAATTGTGAATGAGAAATCATCACAAAAGCTTCGCAAAATTGAGACTGATTACCTAGTACGAAATCATTATTTGACTTGATATTCTTTAATGTAAACTTTCTGAGTCCTTACAAATAACAGATACATTAGTAATAAATAACGATTTTGAATACATCAAATATTTCATTTCTATCATTCACTGTTTCAAACATTAGCAAAAGATGCCTTCATTAAAAGAAGTCCGTAACCGAATAGTGTCAGTAAACTCTACTCAGCAGATTACTAAAGCCATGAAAATGGTTTCGGCGGCTAAACTTCGCCGTGCAACTGATGCTATTGTTCAAATGCGCCCTTATTCGCAGAAATTAACCGAAATGATTGCAACTGTTTCGGCTAATGCAGAAGGTGCTCAATCGAACCCTTACACAATCACTCGCGATATTCAAAAAGTGTTAGTGATTGTTGTTACTTCTGACCGTGGTCTTTGTGGAGCATTCAACGCCAACGTTGGTAAGGCAACTGTAAACCTTATCGCAGAAAAATACGCTAGTCAAAATGCCGCAGGCAATGTTGAGATTTTGGCTTTGGGTAAAAAAGGTGCTGAATACTTAACTCGTCGTGGTTATAAAGTAAACGAAAAATTTGTTCATATCTTCTCTAAATTGTCTTTCGCTTCAGTTCGCCAAGCAGCAGAATATGCTATGGATGGATTCGTTGCTGAAAAATATGACGTTGTAGAAGTTATTTTCAATGAATTCAAAAACGTGGCAACTCAAATTTTGAGAGCAGAACAAATGTTGCCTTTAGTTGATAAACAAGATAGTAACGTTAAAGCTTCATCTGTTGATTATATCTTCGAACCTTCGGAAGAAGAAATTATCAGCGAGTTGCTTCCTAAAGCGTTGAAATTGCAAGTGTATAAAGCTGTTTTAGAATCAAATGCTTCTGAACACGGTGCTCGTATGACTGCAATGGATAAAGCTACTGAAAATGCAGGTGAATTGTTGAAAGAGTTGAAACTCGTTTACAACCGTTCTCGTCAAGCTGCGATTACGAAGGAAATCCTCGAAATCGTTGGTGGTGCCGAAGCATTGGCCTCAGCTTAATCTTGTTAAAAAAGATTATAAAAAAGACCTTCCGAAAGAAAGGTCTTTTTTTATGTTCAGATTTGAGTATTCTTAAAATTTAAATACTTCAGTCTTCAGTTTAAATTCTTTTCTATTTTCTAGAATCTTTAAAGACAATCACCACTCGTCCAATCAACCCTACAGAGATAATTCCTCCAATTAAGAGAATAAAAAAGGTTTTTTCATTGAATCCGTTTGTCGAATCAAGTAGTACAATCGCACCCCAAGTGATTAGCACCACTGCAATAATTATGACAATGAATAGAAGAATGTAGGCTATGTTTTTCATGAAAATACGTTGATTGTTAGTCTGACCCAAAACTAAGCGTCCTATGTTGCTTTAACAAGAAAACTAGCATTTTGTTCTTTTTATCCTTCAAAATACGCTATTTGCTACTTAACTCATCGTAGGCAGCGGTCAAACTTCTTATGATTCCATCGCCTTTCCATTCTGGGACATTAGGGATAGCCGTGGTTTTAAGGATTTCCTCCTTACTTTTTCCTGCTTTTATTTCTTGCGAAACATAACCCAAAAGCTGTTCCAAATAATTTTTGAATGCCTTTATATCTTCATGAGTCCCCGTAATTTTCTCAGGATCAAACGCATGTCCAAAAACAAAAATGGTATCCTTGTCAAAAGTTCCATTGATTTTGTCCAAAACGTTAATCCAAGAGCTCATACTAGCACCCGCATTGCGGTCTACTACAGGAAAACGGCGATTGAATACCAAATCACCACAGTGTGCTACATTGGCACTTTCAAAATGAATAATAGAATCACCATTGGTATGACCTGCACCAAAATAATGCATTTTGATGGTCTCTTTTCCTAATTTCTCTTTATGGGTATCTTGGTAAGTTATATCTGGGAAAAGCTGTTTTTCTACTGTGTTTTGCTTCTCGGCAACAGCTTTTTGATTTTTTAAAGAGTTTTCATGAGCAATAACATGTTCTACAATACCTTTAAAAGAAATATTTCCACCAGAGTGATCGCCATGGTGGTGAGTATTGAATAGTAATTTTATGGGATTTTCTGACATCCCTTTAAGTGCTTCTATCAAGTGGTTGGATTGTTCAGGAAACTGAGAATCTACCACAGCAATTCCCTTGCTAGTTGAAGCAAAGGCAATTGTACCACCTCTCTCGGTAAATACTCCCACACCATTGCGCAACTCTTTGATTTTGTAAGGAGTATCAAATGGAAATTTATAGGAACTCAAACCGAGACTTGCCATCAAAAAAGCAGAATGTTGGAGAAAGAGTCTTCTTTGCATAGAATAATGATTGTTAGAGTTGTATTTAATTTAGAGAAAGGAATGATTCGTATGTTTTGTTAAAACTAAAATTTATCAAATTTGGATTGTTTGATATGAAGGCACAAAAGAAAATAATCCAAGAAATCAGAGACTTAAGTATGAGTGCTGAATTGTGAGTGATGAGTTTTGAGTATAATTTTATGATTACTAATATTTTATCTGATTAATTTGATCAATTAGAGATGTAAGATATTGATAATTAAAATTTTACATTCACAATTCAAAACTCATAATTCATCACTAATTATGAATACATTGCTCTCGAGTTATTCCTTTGTGCCTTTACTTGGAAATGGGTTACCGAGGAAAGACTTCAAAAATTTAGTGCATTTTAATTAGAGTAAAATGCTATATTTAAGTTTTCATCTCAACTTTTCGACCAACGAAGCTATTAGGATTCTGAACGAATATGCAGCATCTCAAAACAAAACAATATGGTCCTGTCAAAGCTTTTGAACTTGGGTATCATTGGCCTGGTTTACCCACTTTTACGGTACATATTTACTACATCGACGGACTCCTAATAGACACAGGACAGTATAATTGTCGTCATACGGTTTTATCCTTGTTCAAACAGTTGCCTCTTCAGCAAGTTGCGCTTACACATTGGCACGAAGACCATATCGGAAATGTTTCTACACTTTACAATCACTTTCATCCAACCATTTTTGCAGATCCTTTAACAGCCGAGAAGGTTCGACAAGGCTTTGATATCATGCTTTATGAAAAGTATTTCTTTGGTAAAATTCGACCACAAGATATACCTATTAAAACGCTTCCAGAAGAGATTAAAACATCCAAATACTCATTCGTGCCTATCTATACACCAGGGCATAGCGATGACCATCATGTTTACCTTGAGCCGAACGAAGGATGGCTTTTTTCAGGCGATTTATTTGTAAGTCAACGCATAAAAGTGTTTCGAAAAGGAGAGAATATATGGCAGCAAATTGATTCACTTAAGCGAGTTTTAGCATTAGATTTTGATAAAGTTTTTTGTGCACATAACCCACAAATAGAATTTGGTAGAAAATCTCTGGAGCGTAAGCTTGACTATTTTGAATCCTTCACCGAACAGGTATGCTTTTGGTACAATCAGGGTTATAAAACTGCTGAAATTATCCAGAAAATGGCGCTGAAAGATAAGAAAATGATTAATCTCATGACTGGCTACGACGTGAGTGTACATTGGATGGTGGGTTCTGTAATTAAGCACTTGCCAGTATCTTTATAAAAACTGATAGAGGTAGAATAGAACCATTGGTCGAATTTTTATATCTTCTTGTCTCTATAATATGCCATTAGGTAAAACAAAGTCGTATTTTTGACTGTTCAAAATGATTGAATAGTCTTCAAACAATTCTCCAATTTAAACAATAACATGAAAAAGATTTTATTAACATTTGTGGCAGCTGCAGCTATCATGACTGCTCAAGCACAAGGGATCAAAACTCCAGCGCCAAGCCCAACCCAAACCATCAAACAAGATTTTGCTTTATCTTCTATTGAGGTAAATTATTCTAGACCCAATATGAAGGGTAGAACTGTTTTTGGTGATCTAGCTCCTTATGGAAAATTATGGAGAACAGGTGCTAACGCAGCTACAAAAGTAACTTTTGGTGAAGATGTAACTGTAGGTGGCGTAGCGGTGAAAGCAGGTACTTATGTACTTTACACTGTTCCAAACAAAGACGAATGGGAAGTGATTTTCAACAAAGGATTAGGTAACTGGGGTATAGATGGTTACAAAAAAGAAGAAGATGTTGCTCGTTTCAAAGTAAAACCAGTAGCATTGCCTTCATCAGTTGAGACTTTCACGATTCAATTGGGTAATGTAACGCCTGCGACAGCTGATATTCAAGTTTCTTGGGAAAAAACTCAAATCAACATTCCTGTAGTAGCAGATATCGATGCTAAGATTTCTAAGTCTATCGAAATAGCGATGAACGTAGACAACCGCCCATATTTCCAAGCGGCTAGCTATTATTTTGAAGCTGGAAAAGATTTGAAACAAGCATTAGCATGGACAAACAAAGCTATCGAAAACAGTCCAAAAGCCTTTTGGATGGTACATTTGAAAGCAAAAATCTTAGCTAAAATGGGTGACAAAGCTGCTGCTGTTACAGCTGCAAACCAGTCTATTGCTTTGGCGAAAGAAGCTAAAAATGATGATTATGTAGCATTGAACGAGAAATTGATTGCTACGTTGAAATAATTTCATGCCTTAGGCTTTAAGCGATATGCTATCAGCGAAAAATTCAGAAAATTGATACATATTTTTGGGCTTAATTTTTAGGTGTTAAAGCATTTAATTATAACATGAGTCATCCCTAATTTTTAGGATTGGGATTACTATCCAAGTTTTTATCAAAAAAGCGGTCGAAAATTTGTTTTCGATCGCTTTTTTGATGATACTATGCTAGATATGAATGGCTTAAGATGCAATCATTGTGTCTCTACTGATAGAAAACAAATTTTTACATAATCACTCAACCACTCATTCTCTAAATCGCTAAATTCGGGATGATTCATGTTTGATGCCACTACGCTAGATTTTACTCAACCTAAGACGCGAAGCATTGCGTCTCTACTGGTGGAATGTAGATTTAATCACTCAATCTCACTTCACTCAATACTACTTCCTCCTAATAAAATTTACCTTATCTATTTTACAGTAAATAAAAAAATAGTACCTTTGCAAAAATAAAAACACCCTTAGGGTAAAGTCATGAAGTTCCTATATTTTTCTCCTAATTTCTTCTCTTAGTAAAGGCATTTCATTGAACCTTTACATCATTTTAGAATCTATCAATCGGATAGAGACTTCATCCGCTTATGGCATTAGTGAGTATCCATTGGTTTTTGATTCATTACAAATTATTTTAGGGAACTTAGTCATTGTAAATTTCAATTTTTTTGTTTTAGCAATTGTTATGTATTCAGAAGCTTTTCTGGATGTCATTGCCCAATTCGTTCATTCCGTAGCATGAAATGAATACGATGCCTAAAGACTTAGTTTCCCACCACGTAAATAACAATTAAACTTATGAGCACAGAACAGAAGGTTGAGGTAAACCTAGAGGAAATAAATATTAAAAAACGCCGCTTAGAGGTTATTAAACAAGAACTGAAATCCGAATTTATCGGCATTGACTATATTATTGACGAATTAATCAACTATATCCAAATCTGGTATTTGATGCCAGATGTTTTGGTTCGCCCGATTGTTGTAAACCTTTGGGGTATGACAGGTGTAGGGAAAACCGATTTGATTCGTCGATTGGTTTCAAAACTTGAATATCAAGATAGATTTGTAGAGGTTGAGTTATCACATGGCGAAAACTATTGGTACACATCGGTTGCTTCTATTTTTGAGAGTAATTGCATCAATGATGGTAAGCCTGCTATTGTATTATTCGATGAAATCCAACGCTTTTATACGATTGACCCTGAAGGAAAAGTAGTTACGAATACCCGTTCTCAGGATTTTTGGGAACTGCTATCTGATGGACGACTCTCCAAAAAAGATAATAAAGAGTCGATAGATGAATATATGCAGCGTTATATGCACTCGTCAACGCAGCGTCAGAAACGAAAAAATAAGCCTGTAGATGATGATGTAGCAGATGATGACGATGATTTGGTTGGATTGTGGGAAGCATATAATTTGAAAAAAACGTTTGTTCTCAATGAGTCTGTACATGAAATTGCAGAGATGAAAGAGGATGATATGTTGAAAATTATGCAGCAAAAACGAGATAAAAAGACCGTTTTTGAACCGATTAATCATGCCAAGACTTTAATTATTATCAGTGGTAACCTCGACGAAGCATATTCAATGGCCGACGAAGCTGGTGAAACAGATGTAGATGCAGATATTTTTAGGGCTTTTACCGAAAAAATTACTATCATTGATATTAAAAAGGCGCTATCGAGGAAGTTTAAACCAGAACAAGTCGCACGTTTTGGAAATATTCACTTGATTTATCGTTCACTCAAAAAGCAAGATTTTAATGCTCTCATTGATTTGGAAATACATAAAATTCAAGAAAGAAATATTGAGCATTTTGGGTTAAAGACGACAGTGACAGATGCCGTTAAACAGCTTGTTTATCAAAATGGGGTATTCCCTGTTCAAGGTGTTAGACCTGTGTTTTCGAGTATTGTGGACGTTGTAGAGGCCAATTTGTCTAGTGTTATTTTTGAAGCATTAGTTGAAAGTGCAGAAGAAATTACTTTGGATTATAATTTTGTTGAAAAAGAGCTTATTGCCACTTGGGGCGAAACCTCCGAAAAACGAATTCCCTATATAGGTAAGGTAGATTTGATTCGTCAGAACAACTTGCCAGATATGATTGCTAATATCTCAGTACACGAATCTGGTCATGCAGTGGCATATTCTTTACTATTGGGTGTTGCACCACTACAGTTGAAGTCAAGAGTAGCGTCGTCGTATGCAGGAGGATTTTCATTTCCCCATCAGATACATATGTCGGAGCAAAATGTTTTGAAGAAAATCAAAATTTATTTAGCAGGAGGATTAGCCGAATCATTGATTTTTGGGGAAGAAAACGTCACAATTGCGCAAAGTTTCGATCGAGAAGATGCAGCAGGATTAGTGATGGAATACATTCGGAAATTTGGCTTTGATCGCAATTTTTCATCTTATTACATGAGTTCAGCGGAATACAGTATGGACATGACTGTAACTGATTGGCCGATTGAGAAAATGATGAAAAATTTGGAGCAAGAAACACAAGAGCTTTTGGTTCAAAATAAGGATTATTTGGTTGCCTTATCGAAAGTGTTATTTCAAAAAGGTAGTTTAAAGCCTCAAGAAGTAGTTGAAATAGCGCAAAAATTCGGTCATACACTCAAAATCCATAATGAGAATCACCTGATTATTGCTCCATATCAGGCTACATTAGATCAGCAATCATAACAAAACTCGGGATGTCAATGCTTTACAGATTGACGTACCAACTCTAGAGAGAAAGCAGTATCTTTGTCGTTCGGCTTTATGTTATTAAATGAATGATTTAATCCAATATAAATCTCTAGTAAATATAAAATAATTTTGTCTGGTATAATTGGATTCCGTAAGCCTTATACCATTTATTTGCACACACACTTTGAGCGGATATAGCATTGAAAAACAGCAACTTAGTAATGCTAATTTTATCCTCTCAGTAAGTGAATTCGATAAATAAGCTTTATGCATAGTACTTATAAAGAAAAAGAAACGGCAGTTTTGGTTGCCGTTCAAACACAGAAACAGAATGCTGCTCAGACCAAAGAATATCTCGATGAGTTGGCATTTTTGGCAGATACTTCGGGTATCGAAACACTGTACACTTTTACTCAAAAACTCGAACGTCCCGACAACCGCACTTATGTAGGAAAAGGACGAATGCAAGA
The DNA here is from genome assembly GCF_002270355.1 of Flectobacillus sp. BAB-3569. GTDB lineage: Bacteria > Bacteroidota > Bacteroidia > Cytophagales > Spirosomataceae > Flectobacillus > Flectobacillus roseus. The sequence continues at coordinate 24,554 of NZ_NJFZ01000009.1, forward strand.
TATTTTGATGTATGTAATCGACAACGATGTGGATATGATTATCTTCGATGATGAACTTTCTCCTATTCAGATTCGTAACATCGAAGCAGAATTTGCACATTTTCAAAAAGAAGTAAAGGTATTAGACCGAAGTTTGCTTATCCTCAACATTTTTGCGATGCGTGCCCAAACAGTACAAGCTCGCACGCAGGTAGAGTTGGCGCAACAGCAATATATTCTTCCTCGTTTGACACGTATGTGGACCCACTTGTCCAAACAGCGCGGGGGTGTGGGTATGCGTGGTCCGGGTGAAAAAGAATTGGAAACTGACCGTCGTACAGCCAACGATCGTATCTCATTTTTGAAGGAAAAGTTACGCCAAATTGACAAACAAGCCCTTACTCAGCGTAAAAATCGTGATAGAATGGTGCGCGTATCTTTGGTTGGCTATACCAACGTAGGTAAATCTACTTTGATGCGTCGTTTAGCAAAAGCTGATGTATTTGCCGAAAACAAATTGTTTGCAACCGTAGATTCTACCGTTCGTAAAGTTACGATTGATTCTATTCCTTTTTTGTTGTCTGATACCGTAGGGTTTATCCGAAAATTGCCAACCATGTTGATTGAATCATTCAAATCGACATTAGATGAGGTGCGTGAAGCAGATATTCTATTGCACGTTGTGGATATTTCACACCCTAATTACGAAGAACAAATTGGGATTGTAAACGATACTTTGACTGAAATTGGCGCGGCTGATAAACCAACGATTTTGGTATTTAACAAAATCGATAAGTTTGAGGTAGAACCCGAAACAGAAGAAAAAGAGCAGGACGATTGGGAAGTTGTTCATGGTGAGAATCCTTGGGAAGAAGAACCAAAAGATCAAGCTTCGAGAATTCAGAAAGTTACAGAGTTTTTGAAAAAATCATATTTGCACACTCCTCAACCTTTGGCGGTATTTATCTCGGCAGAGCAGAAGGAAAATCTAGACGAACTAAGAGATACTGTGCTTAATTTGGTAAAAAGTAAGCATATCCAGATTTTCCCTAACTGGCTCAATACTGATGAATCATATACTGAAAATACTGAAAGCTGGGCAGAATAAAGTCCCTGTTTCGATTTGAGAAACTTTTAATTACTTACTTTTTTAAGTAATTTTGTTCTGTGTGGTCTCGTATGGTAGACCACTTGGCACTGTAGTTCAATGGATAGAATAGGCGTTTCCTAAACGTTTGATGCGGGTTCGATTCCCGCCGGAGCCACCACATTTTCGAATACTTCTTCTTGTTTCTCCCTCTTTTTCATGCTTGCTTTGATTTGTGCTACTAAATTGCGGTAGGTAAAAAAGTAAAAGAACATCCCTTTTTCGGCACGATTAAGCTTGTATTTTCCAGAGGTATAAACCGATAGTGTGTATTTTTCTATTCCCAAAATCCTTTCTAAGTCTTCAAACTTTAGTTTTTGCTGTGCCATTTTATCCAAAATCCACTGAGCATCTACTACGTCAGTATTTGTTGGAATAAAAAGTTTGACGCCAATACGTAACCTTCTTCCATATAAAAATGGACTAAAAACTTCTTCTGTAACCTTCACCAAAACTTCTTTGATATTGGGTTCATTTTCTTCTTTTTGGAGCTGACTTGTTTGAATGATTATCTCATGCTCCGTGACTTTCATGGTTTTAAATAACACATGATGTTTTTTCATTTGAGTTATGGCTCTTTCCTCAAGAGCGGATTTGAGGGTCGAGCTCAGATGCTCAAAGCGATGTAAATTGTCGAACTTAGGTGTCATAATAGTACACAATAGTGGGAATTTAATAAATTAGAGAGAATACTACCTTATTGAAAAATGTGAAACTAAAATAAATTGAGTTTGAGATACTGAATTAAAAGTGGTAGAATTTTGAATTTGTTGATTGTTTTTATCGAAAAAACATAAAAAATGTAGCTTTCAGAGAGGAAAAATGATATTTGGGTGTGTTTGGATAACTCGATAGAAATATTGATAGGATAAAGTTACAAAACTTTGGATAAAAAAAGTAATTATACTCAATTTTTTGAAGATTCAGTTTTTAGCTACCTAATCAACTGCATCAAGTTTGGGAAAAATGAAAAAATAAGGCTCTGATAGTCACATTATTAAATACTTTTTTAGGAAAAATTACAACTTCGTTCCAACCTTCCGTTGATTTTACGCACTCTTTAAAGCAAAACAAATCAACACAACATTATGAAAAAATACCTTTTTAGTATCATCGCTGCGGCTACTTTGATGTCTTGTTCTGACAATGATAGCTTTCCTACACGCTTCGTTTTATCTGATAAATTTACGACAAACAGTCAAGGTTGGGTAGGTGATTTTGCAGATTATCCAACAACCGATTCTGTGTTTTATGAGTTGAGCTACAGCCATACCAAACTACCTGCACCTCTGGATACAGCAAAAAAAGCTCTACGAATTTCAGGAAATAATCATAGCGATGATTTATTTATGTTCTTGAAAAAGAAAGTAACAGGTCTTAAACCTAATCAGACGTACAATGCCAAATTTGAGGTGGAGTTTGCAAGTACAGTACCTAACGGTATGATGGGAGTGGGTGGTTCGCCAGGCGAGAGTGTGTATTTCGGAGCAGGATTTAGCGCAATCGAACCAAAAAAAGAGGTTGATAACGGCTATTACAGAATCAAAAATGTAGGAAAAATTTCACAAGCTGCGGACGGCAAAGACATGAAAGTAATGGGAAATGTAGCGAATGGAACCGACAAAAATCAATATACCTTGGTTAAACGTTCGGGAACATTTACGGGTAAAACCGACGCTCAAGGACAATTATGGTTGATGATTGGTACCGACTCGGGCTTTGAAGCTACTACAACTTTGTACTACACTGGTGTAAATGTAGAGTTTATAGAGGTGACAAATCAGTAGTTTTAAATGATTTTACTGAGCGATTGTGTTGTTTTTCAATCGCTCAGTAAGATTTTATTAGTTTACCAAGTGTTCCCAAATGACTTGATAAACTTCAGTAGCATCGATTTCCTTTTTGTCGATTGCTTTGTCTGTTACAAGGATTGGATAATATTCTTTACCAATATTGATACCACCATGCGAGCCTCTTACCAGTGTGGCATCCAATGGGATAACATCCATTAGATATCTGAATCCAAGTAATTTACGCGCAAGTTTATAAGCAGCGCGTAACTTAATCAAAGGATTTTTAGGATTCATAAACATCTCAACTGGGTCATACCCTGGCTTGCGGTGAATATCCACCAAACGGGCATAGTCAGGTGCTACTGCATCGTCGAACCAATAGTAATAGGTAAACCAGCTATCTGCGTCGGCCATTAAGACAAAATCGCCTGAGCGCTCGTGGTTAAGATGATAATCTTTTTTGGTATTTTCGTCTAAAACTAAGGCTACCCCAGCAATATTATTTAAGATTGTTCTTGCCTTTTCAAGCTGTGTTTTGTCGTTGACATACACGTGTGCTATTTGATGATCGGCGACTGCAAAAGCTTTTGAAGCGCCCGCATCTAATAGCTCCAAACCTTTTTCTACACGTACATTGATTAAGTTATTTTCTCTTAAAATACGATTGATATGGATTGGATTGTTGACCGTATTGATACCATATTCAGAAAGTAAAATGATATTACAATCTTTTTGGCGATAATGCGTCACTAAATCTTTCACCAACTTATCTACTTCACCCAATTCTTTATGAATTTTCGTGAAATCAACCCCATATTTTTGTAAACAATAATCCAAATGTGGGAGGTAGATTAAGGTCAACGTAGGGTCATGTTTTTTGTCTACCCAAACAGAAGCATCGGCTATCCATTTCGAAGATTTAAGGTTGGCATTGGGACCCCAAAAGTTGAAAAGTGGAAATGTTCCGAGTTCAGCTTGTAGCTCATCTCTCAAACTTGAAGGATGCGAATAACAGTCGGGCGCTTTTACACCATCAGCATGATATTGAGGTCTTGGTGTTACTGAATAATCGGCAGTTGAATACATATTATACCACCAAAACATCTTTGAGCAAGTAAAGTTGGAGTCTAATTTTTTGGCAGCGTCCCAGATTTTTTCTGACTGTACCAACTTATTAGATTGTTTCCAAAACTTTACCTCAGATTCAGTACGATCATACCAACCATTACCTACGATTCCATGTTCTGTAGGGAATTTGCCTGTTACATAAGTACTTTGTGCTGTGGTAGTTACCGCAGGAAGTACAGGTTTGATATGGGTAAAATGATGATCTTCAAAATACTTTTTCAAAAATGGTGTATGTTCACCAATTACGCTGGTGCTAAGCCCAACTATATCAATAACAACAGTTTTTTTCATATTTCTAAAAAATTGGGAGCAATGAATTTAGGGCTAGACCAAGGTTTTTACCCAGGCGATTTCTCGAACAATAGAGTCATTTAATGGCGCCTGCACTTCTGCGGGCAAAACGCCCCATGTATATGTTTCGATTTCGAGATGATTGGTGGCAGGCTTTTGTTTATGCAAAGCCAATGTTTCAACAATATCGTTTCTGGTTGATGACAAAAGTCCGTAATGTTCAATAAATAGAGGTACGTGGAAATGTACTCGCCATTCTTGATAAGACACTGTTTGAGCAGCGGTTAAGGCATCGCCAAGGTCAGTGAATTTCTCAAAACTTCCATCTTCTTTTAACGCGACTACTTGGTGCAAATAGGTAGGTTCGTTGTATTGTGCCAAAGCTGCGAGTTTTTCCACTTTTTGCTCATCAAATACTACTCGAATCGCTGAACTAACCTGAAACTTGCCAATTTTAATCCCTAATTCCGCTAGTTTTGCCAAAGCCGCTTCAGGCTTTTCGTAGCTTACTGCAAAATGGCAAATATCATAGCATAGTTGGACATGCGTATGAATTAGGTCTTCTATTTGTTTGTCTGTCAGGTTCTTATCTTTAAAATGTTCTTTGGCTGTTGGCAGTAATATATGTTGATACCAGTCGATGAACTCAGCCGAATTTTCTAAGATACCATCTGGTTCTGGTTCTATATCCAAGTGTAATATTTTGCCCGTCGTTTGCTGAATTTCAGCCAGTTTTTCAACTACTTGTAAAATATGCGTCGTCGAAATAGCAATAGCATCAGCCAGTTTTTGAGGCGTTTCCCACCAATAACGATAGGAGAGAGGCGAGGTCGAAATCCCACCTTCTTGCATATCGGTTGGTAAAATGTCAGCCAATATTTCAAACATTCGGATGGTATAATCACGACGATTGGTGGTAGTCCAGTCAGGTGCATGAACTTGGTCTTTTACTACAGCATCATGAAAATCTCCATAAGGAAATCCATTCATCGTGAATACATAACAATTTTGCTCAGATAGCCAATTTTTGAAAGTTTCAAGATGATCTTTTTGACTTAAATCAATACTCGCCTGATTAGCTAATCGTAAGCCAATTCCCATCGGTGCATCAGGGCTTACCTGTTGTTTGATTATGGGAATACTATTTTGAAGTACCGAAAAATGATGTTGCCAATCTTCACCTGTATGGATATTGCTACAATAAGTCAAATGACCATTGGGAGTTTTCATGCTAGTTTATTGTTAATGTCCTAAAAGCCCTAAAATACACAAACCTTCGAAGCCAGATAATCTACGGCTTGTTTTACTAATTCAAAATCTATCTCGTGAACTTCCTCGCCTTTGCCTAATGCTTTTAACAAAGTAATGGTTAATTGACCGCCAAGATGTTCTCTAAATTCATTTAAGCCTTTCCAAAGATTGATTTTATCGTTTTCAGCTAAGGCAGGGTGATATAGCTCAAAGCCTAAATTTTGTAAAAGTGTAATGATTCTCTGCAAATCATTTTCGGTTAAATCACCTTTGAGATGCGAATACACCGAATCCAAGGCAATACCAATCGCAACAGCTTCGCCGTGACGAATACTGAAATTGGTAAGATATTCTAACTTATGTGCAGCCCAATGTCCGAAATCTAAAGGTCTTGCTGAACCACTTTCAAATGGGTCGCCACTAGAGATATGCTGGACGTGCAATTCGGCACAACGGAAAATATGCTGGTACATGGCGTCCTCATCGCGATTTGCCAAAGCAAAAGCATGATCTTCGAGCCATGTGAAAAACGTCAAATCCTTGATTAAGGCTACTTTAACGGCTTCTGCAATGCCCGAACGCCAATCACGGTCGTTGAGGGTTGTCAAGAAATTACTATCGTTGAACACTGCTACAGGGGGAGCAAATGTGCCTAAGAAGTTCTTTTTTCCGATATAGTTAATCCCATTTTTTACCCCAACTCCCGAATCATTCTGTGACAAAACCGTCGTTGGTATGCGGATATGCTTGACCCCACGATGCGCCACCGCCGAAGCGTAGCCTGTCATGTCCAAAAACGCACCACCACCAATGGCAGCCACGAACGAATGGCGGTCGATACCATAAGTATCAATCGCTTCGAGAGCTTTGTCGAAATAACTAGGTTGATTTTTGACGATTTCTCCTCCTGGCAATACCAGAATATCTGAAGCAAGTTCAATGGCATCTTGGGTTGCAAAATAGTTACGAATGGCATCTTGCAAGTAAGGATGTGCCTCGGCAACGCCTTCGTCAATGAGAAAAAGTATTTTCTTTTTGAAGGTTGGACTACCGTAGTTACGGAGAAAATCTATGAATAATGAGTTTTCAGGCGCAAATAAGTTTTTAGTAAATTGGATATTATAAGAAAATTGTACCTGAAAAGATTGCTGAATAACTGACATTGAATTAAGATTTTAAGTCATTTAGTGCCTAAGAATACTTTCGGGCGCTAAGTCATACAATTAACATGTGGTGATTTTTAGTGATGAATCGTGAATGATGAATTGTGAATTAAATTCAATTATTTGGCATTCGGCTTTCAGCTATGGGCTTTTCGGCAAAAATATTTCTTATGAATTCATAGAAGCTTTTCTACCTAATACGATAGCTGACTATTGATGAGTTAAGATATTAGTAATCATAAATTTGTACTCATAATTCATCATTCACAATTACGTTACTGCAAACATTTTTGCCAAACGCATTGATAGTGGTAAAAGCAATACAACGATTAAGGTCTGAACAATATTTCCTGATAAACTCACCCAAGCGGCATCCATAATGATTAAGGATAATACGCCTGCTTTTACAGCTTTTCCGATATTGGGACCTATAGGAAGTTGAATAGCTTTGAATAGTGGTTTTCCAATCAAATAAAGATGGATAGCTACCAAAATAAATGTCAGCCAAAGTGTCCCTCTTGTAAAAGATACATACAACTGCGCCGAACTCACCAATAGATATAAAAGCGCTGCAAAGTATAGGATATTTTTACTTCCTCCATGTACCTCACCACGACTTACCATCGTAATTGCAGCAATATATATAACTGGAATAATGGCTAAATATTGGAAATCTTGCCATTGTTCGGGCATGACACTCATACCTAGCAATAGGTTAAAACCTCTGCATAATCCCATGTTGATGGGACCTAAAAAGGAATGATGTTTTCCCCATTTGTCATAAACTAAGGCTGCAACAGCGGTTATTATCGCAAAGATGGCACTTAATGGACTTTGTAAATAGGCACTAATTACTCCGATTAGTAACAGAATACTTCCTAAAATGCTCGCCTCGGTAAGAGTCACTTTTTTGCTCGGAATCGCTCGTTCGGGGCGTTCGATAGCATCCAATTCGGCATCGAATACGTCGTTGAACACCACACCACCTCCATACAATCCCAAGGTGGATATAGACAAGTATAGAACAGATTGTACATGAAAATAGTTTGTATCAAACACAAAGTGTACAATACTCATACCTGCCAAAATGTCTGCGACCGCCGTTATCATATTCGCCGGTCGCATGAGTTGTAAATAATATTTAAGTTTCAATTTGTCTATTAAAGAAGTTAAAAATAGAGAATCGCATTAATGTGCTGTAGGCGATAAGCTGTAGGCATTATGCAAAAATTCGTGAGAAATACTTTTTGTTTATTTAGCCTAATGCGGGTAAAACAAAATTTTAGATTGTGCTTTAAGCTTTCAGGTAACGGCTTTCGGCGATGGGCTTTGGAAAAAAGCCTGTTTATGCTTATTAAAAACAATTAACACTCTTTGCCTTGTGCCTGTTGCCTTGTGCCTAAAATACAATTCATCACTCCTACCTATCTAATCACTATCGCATTTTTATCAATACGTGGTTGTTGTCCTCCTCTCAAAATGGTATTTCCATTGAAAGTTTTACTTTGGTCAATAACCGTATTGTTCTCAAAATCCTCCACGTTGATTTGACCACTTTGTGCAAATGCGTCGATGGCATTTTGATAAGTAACCATTTTGATGTCATGGTCCGAAATGCCTTTCATTTTCATCAAAGCGGCAGTTTTGGCAACGGCAAGTGGGTCGCTAATACCCCAGTCAGCCGCAGAATTAATCATGATTCTTTCAGAGCCATATTGTTTTACAATTTCTACCATTCTTTCGTTACCCATTTTGGTAAATGGATAAATCGTAAATGCTGCGTAGAAACCTTGGTCGAGCACACTTTTTACGGTTTCCTCATTGTTGTGATCAATGATTACCATGTTGGGAGCAATACCATGTTCGAGCGCAATAGCCATACTACGCTCGGTACCTTTGCGTTTATCGCGGTGTGGCGTGTGAACTTGTACGGGTAAATTAGCTTCTTTGGCTAAATCTAATTGCCAACGATAATACTTTTCTTCTGCGGGAGTTTGGTCATCAAAACCAATTTCTCCAACACCAACCACGCCTTCTTTGTAAAGATATAGTGGCAAAATCTCCATGACTTGTTCTGCCAAGGGTTCGTTGTTGGCTTCGCGAGAATTAAGCCCGATGGTACAATAATGTTTGATACCAAATTGTGACGAGCGGAATCTTTCCCAACCTACCAGACTGCTAAAGTAATCTTTGAATGTCGCCAAACCTGTGCGGGGTTGTCCTAACCAAAAAGCAGGTTCGATAATCGCCACAACACCAGCGTCGGCTAAGGCTTGGTAGTCGTCGGTCGTACGTGAAGTCATGTGGATATGAGGGTCAAAAAACTTCATATCCTTTATATAATCCATGAAATTGGCCTGCACGTGTTGTGCAGTTACTTTCTCCTCTGCCGAACCTTCAAAGTGCGAAGGATTTTGTTGTATTTCTGAATGTTTATTACACATAATCGAATGAGTGGATTGAAAATGAGTGAGTTAGTGAGTTACTTGCGTTTCCTTCTTATCTTTTGAGTCACTACACATAACACAGTTGATGAACCTCCAATTGCTTCCAGCTAAATTGTCCTTTTTGCACAGAAGCTCGTAATTGAGGGTAATTTTCTAACAAACTTTCAGCACCAGGAAATGATGTTTCGGAGCATACCAAAGCTGCTGCTGTTTGATTTTGGATGTCATTTGACAGAAAAAGTTTATCCAAATCAGCCAAAATTGTATCATTCATAAAATTGATTACCAAACGCCATACTTGTGCAGGCACTTTGCGGTCGGCTGCCCAGCGCTCATGCGCAAAGTCTGAAAGTGTTTCAGCAAGTTTGCGGTTAGCACGTTTTTCCAAGCCTACAATCAAATGAATAGGTTTATCATTAAAAATACATTTTAGCACCAATTGATTCCATGCTAGTTCTGAAAAATGTAGAAAAGGGTAAGGATTGCCAAATCCGATAGCATCAAAAACGACGCCCATATTAGAGCGAACAGCCTCTGTGGCTCTAAAAAGCCATTTCTCTGGATAGGACAATACAGGCAAGGCCGAATAAAGCGCTACTAATTCATTGATTTCGGCGGTATCAAAAAGCGTTTCTATATTTTTGACATATTCTTCACTTTGTTCGCTTGGAATATGCAATAGCAGATAAACACGTACCAATCTTTCTAAAGTCCATTCTTCAATTTGCCAATCTGGTACAACCGAATGAATTACCTTTTCGTCGACACGAATTGCTACTTTGCGAATAAATCTAGGCGCTGAAACAAAGGCTATTTGAATCGCTTTTACATCAGAATTAGCCTTAGTTTTAACCCACTCTAATTCTTTCTCATTTGCTGTGGCCTCAATAGCACTGAATAGTATATGTTGGATAGACGTCATCGTTTTGGGATAGTTTTATGACTCAGGGTTTTGGGGGTATCCAAAAAAAATCTTTTATGTAGACCAAAAACCTTTTCTTTCTTTTTGTAAAGATAAAAACATCTACTCAGCTTGGTGTCTTGTTTTTTAGGGAAAAACATCATTTATGACAATAATCAATGTTTATTTTTTTCCTATAAACTTAAGTTTTGGGTTTTAGGTACAAGTCAACAGGCACAAGGCAAAGCGAGTTAAATAATTTTTTAGTAACGATAGATACGTTTTTGCCGAATGCACATAGCTGAAAGCCGAAAGCTAAAAAATTAGATTTGATTTTGCGCACTAACTCAAAATCAAATGATTTATAACAAAATTAAATAGAAATAATTCAATTATTGTCCCTTTGTGAGAAAATAAATATAATGGCTAAATAGAGAGGTTAGTACAAAATTCCTTGGGCGCTTGTTATAGTTTTTTTGTAAAAATAGGAGGCATCACAGATTTTGAGGATGGCACTCAATTTTACTAAAACAGTTGTAAACTGTATAAAAAAGAAAGTCCAAGACTAAGTCTTGAACTAGGAGATTTTGAGGAAATTTTAGACTTTGGCACTCAATTTTACTAAAACACTTGTAAACTGTATAAAAAAAGAAAGTCCAAGACTAAGTCTTGAACTAGGAGATTCAATTTTGTCCAGCTAAAAGCCATAGAATAGCCCTAATTTCTCAAGATGATTTTAGAGGTTTGAGACTTTTTACCTGTTTCTATTTTGAGCAGATACATACCTGTGGGTAGTCCCTGCAAGTCGAAGACCTCTTCTGTATTGGCACGAACCATTCTTGTATTTTGGACAATACTACCGCTCAAATCAATCAGCGTTGCCTGTGCATTTTCGGTCATTTTCACATAGACATACCTATTGGTGGGGTTTGGATAAACCTGACTAATTTGGTCTTGCTCAGTACCAGTAATGACCACCTTGGTAAGGTTTTTTAATACTCGTAATCCTCCAGTATTAGTACCAATGATTACATCAGGAAGCAAATCATTGTCCAAATCTCCAATGGCAATTGTGGCATTTCCTCCAATCAATAAGTTTTCAGACTTATTACTAAAACTGTTGAATATCAGACTAGTATCTGCTACAAATTGATTGGTGTTTTGCTCTTGGAAACTTCTATAAATACTCATATTGCCAGTACGATTCCCAACAAGCAAATCAGTTTTTCCATCAAGATTGACATCACCTGTTGTCAGAAATACATTACCTGCGATATAATCTGTTTGAAGCTTGCCTAAGTTATCATTTTGCACCACATACTTAGGTGATTGATTACTTCCAGTATTTTGGATAAAGCGAATATTTCCACGAGAGGTTCCATGTAAGATATCCATTTTTCCGTCTTTATCAAAGTCAAAAAAAGTGACAGATTCGCCAGCTAAAAAGTCTGTAAAGGTGGGCAATAAAACAGCGTTGCTCAACTGAATATTAAATGCTTGATTACGAGCTGCCTTGTTGGGAATATATCTGATTTCCATACCTTTAGACGAATTAGAACTAAAGCCCAAATCATCGACACCATCGCCATTAATATCAGCCACGAAGGGACGAACATCCAACAATTGCATAGATTTTAGGAGTCCCAAATAATCGGTATCCTTTACTTCAAATGTGTTATCGCCTTTATTTTCCAATAAAACCAAACCAGCTTTTACGCCAGTTAAGGTTATATTTCCGCTATATCCAATCACCAAATCTTTGTCGCCATCACCGTCAATATCGACCAAGACAGGAGAGGCGTTTTCTCCTAAATCGAGCATGGTATTTTGGAGAAAATTTTTACCCTGAAAATTCCAAATAGGCAAGTTATCTTTTCCTGTATTTTTATAAAACCATACAGATTGTTGAAAGTCAACAGTTCTTTCCGCACTGTCAAATCCGTTTGGTGCTGCCACTAAGTCTTTGATGCCGTCAAAATCTAGGTCTTCAAAATATACCGCTGGAAAGATAGGGAAATCAATGGCAGTGGTATTGGTGGGATACACATAGTTTGCCGACTTAAAAGAGGCGCGTTGTTGCGTACCCTGATTGATCAGCGCAGCAATATTGTTACAGGTGATATGTCCAAAAAGCACATCTTTTTTATTGTCACCATTTAAGTCAAGTAATAGCAAGGCATTGCCCGAATGAAGGACTTTTTGCGCACTAGGGTCTGTAGATTTTTGTCCAGCAGGTGTATCACCACAATCTATCCCAAACTGAAAATCTTGACATAATTGCTTGATAAAATCCCCCCAGCAATAACCGATTTTTACAAATTCGAGACGAGTTGGGTCGTTGTATTTCTCGACGGCATTATTTCTATGAAATTCGACAAAATCGCCCGAAGGATCAAATAATAAAACATCAATGTCGCCATCGTTATCGATGTCTGTAATCGCAGGAATATCGGTAGCGGTTACATTGAGATTGATTTTCCCTGAAAAACCGATGCTATAAAGTGGACTCGCAATCAATTGCCACGAAACCTTATCCGCAGTAGTGGTATTGCGGTACAATTTTAATCCTGCTGAGGAGTGCGTAAACAAATCTTTTCGACCGTCCTTGTCATAATCTACCAATAGCATCCAGTTTTGCAGTGTAGGGAATAACGTTTCGTATTGTGGTGCATATTGCCAATAATATACTCCAGAAGTATTCTTGGTAGCCAAAAAAGTAAATACCTTCTGGGCAGTACGGTCATAAACAACTAAGTCTTCTGGACCCTCGTTGTTGAGCTGACAAGTCGAAAACTGTGGGGCATTCAAACCACCTGCAAAGGCATTGACAAGGTTTTGTCCATTCTGGATGATTTTTACTTGGTCATTATACTTAAAAGATATTTCTTGGGCATAAATTTGAATGGAAGACCAAACGATATAGAGCGTAAGTAATTTTTTCATTCGATATTTGTTTGCTTATTTCGCAGTTGAATTATACGAAATAAGATGTGTTTTTAACAGATAACTAGTTTGTGAGGCTTAATTGATTATTAATCAGTATATTATTTTTTTTACGACAAAAAGGAAAAATCATCTTTTCTAAAAGACCCAATTGAATACAAAGAGGGTTGCATGTTTTTTCAAAATAAAGTAAAAAATAGCGTAGTCTTTATAACTAGTACGAGAGATTCTATTATTATCAAACCTTTTCTTCGGCAAATTGTTGATAACAACTAAACGACAAAAATGATGATTTCGGTTAGCGAATTATACCAAAAATACAAAGAATGTACTGGCGTATCTACCGATACCCGTAAGATTGATCAAGGAGTTTTGTTTGTGGCTCTTAAAGGACCCAACTTTGATGCCAACCAGTTTGCGACCCAAGCACTTGAAAAAGGTGCTGCATATGTGGTAGTTGATGACCCCGCTGTTGTTCAAAATGAACGTTATTTATTGGTCGAGGACGGTCTACTGGCTTTACAACAACTAGCCAATTACCATCGCAAACAGTTGAATATTCCTTTCGTGGGGCTCACTGGTTCAAATGGGAAAACCACCACTAAGGAGCTGATAAACTGTGTTTTATCCAAAAAATATAAAACGTATGCAACGCTTGGAAACCTCAATAATCATATTGGAGTACCTTTAACAGTATTGGCGATTGATGATTCGATAGAGCTGGCGATTATCGAGATGGGTGCCAACAAGCAAGGCGATATCAAGGAATTAGCTGAAATTTGTGAACCAACACATGGTTTTATTACTAATATTGGCAAAGCTCACTTAGAGGGTTTTGGTGGGGTAGAAGGTGTTAGAAAAGGTAAAGGTGAATTGTTTGATTTTTTATCAGAAAATCATAGAACCGTTTTTGTCAATATTGCTTCAACTCCAACTTATGAAATGACGCAAGGCAAAAACTTTGCTGAGGTAATTACTTATAGTGCTGAGCCAAGTACTGATTTTGCTACCGTAGTAACCTTGACTGAAGAAATCCCGAGCGTGACGTTTGAAGACTCGGACGGACATGCTTACACCACTCATTTGACGGGTAAATACAATTTCTTCAATATGTGCGCTGCCATTCGCATAGGGCAATATTTTGGCATAGATACTCAAACTGCTTGTCAGGCAGTGGCTGACTATGTGCCAAATAATAACCGTTCGCAGTTTGTTGAAAAAGGAACAAATCTTGTTTTGATGGATGCGTACAATGCAAACCCATCTTCAATGAATGCCGCTATTACCAATTTCAATAATTTGAAGGCAGATAAAAAAATGGTGATTTTGGGCGATATGTTTGAGTTGGGAGAGGAGGCAGAAGCAGAGCATAAAGCTATCGGAGAACTCTTGAAAAATTGTCAATTTGACTATATTCTTTTGGCAGGAAAATTGATGGAATCCGCTGTGTCTCAGTTACCCATTATGAAGGTGCATTACTTCCCAGACAAATTTGGTTTGCACGTATGGTTGCAAGACCATAAAGTTGAAAATACCCATATTCTCGTGAAAGGTTCGAGAGGAATGGGCTTAGAAAGTGTATTACAGTTTTTGTAAATCAATATGCTTTAAGCTGTAAGCTGTGGGCATTAGGCAAAAAAGTTTATATTCTTTCATGAATAAAACATTTAACTTTTTGCTTACGGCATATAGCTTACAGCCTAAAGTGTTACAGTGCAATTTCTCTAACTTTGTTTGAAAATATGAGTAATGATTCGTTTAAAGAACTAAGAGGGCCTAATCAGGGTGTCAATGGAATGCTGCGAGCAGGTATTGCTGTCGTGTCGGTGGTAGCGGCTGTGTTGCTATACATGGTAATTCAAAGCAATGATATTAAAAAAAGTCAACAAGAAGTCATCGAAGAAAAAGTTGTACAGTTGGCCGAGACTCGTATCAAGCTAGATTCTATTATGCATCAATTGGATAGTAAGATTGCAGAGATTCAAGAACTGGGAGGAGATATATCTGAGCTACAAAAAGCCAAAGCTAAGTTGGAGCTGGATAAGGCTCAACTACTCAAAAATACTTCTGAAGAAATTGCGAGTATTAAGGCTACGTATCAGGCTAAAATTTTGAATTATGAGTCACTACTAACTGTTAAAGAGCAAGAAATACAACGCTTGCGGGCAGAGAATACAGAATTGGCTTCACAAAATGAAGATCTTAGCGAAGAGAACACCAGTTTAAGGTCCGAAAAGTCTGCACTTGCCACTACTGCTGCTCGAATACGTGCCCAAAAAGAAGATGCGGATATTCGGAATAAGGCATTAGCCGAAAAAGTCTCACGTGCGACAGCCTTAAAAACGGAGTTTGTGAAAATTACAGGTATCAATCAAAAAGGCAGAGAATTTGATGACAGAAGAATGAGAAATGACAAATTAGCTCGTCTTAAAATTTCTTTTATGCTAGCCAAAAATGAATTGACCGAGCACGAAAAGAAAACCGTTTTCATTCGTATTCTCGATCCTGATGGGTCAACACTTTTTGATGCGGCAACAGGCTCAGGTAGTTTTATTTTTGAAGGCAAAGATTACGCGTACACCACCAAGGCTGAAATTTATTACGATAATATCAATCAATTCGTAGAAGTTGCCTACCACAGAGGCACGGCATATCGTTCGGGTAAATATACGGTTGAGTTGTTTGCCGAAGGTTTTAAAATCGGAATTGGCGGTTTTGAAATTAAGTAGGTATTCATGGAAGACTCACCCAAAAAAAGCACAATACAAGTCAAAGAGTTTTATTGATTTGTATTGTGCTTTTTCATTTCATAAAACACTGTACTATGAATTAAATAAATTATCTTTAATACTGTATGTTTTTAGATAATTTATCAAAAATATAAGCATTTATGTTTTATAATTTCTATTTTTTGATTCAATACCAAATGATTTATTGGTTTGCTTTTTAAATCTTCATAAAACCTACTAATTTTGTACTTTATAAAGAATTGAGTAAATAATCAAAAAACAATATAGCTATTTAAGTGGCTGAGATAGAGTTTTTTAAAAGCTTAATTTTTCAAGTGCTAGAAATAATAAAAGTAAAAAATAAATGTCAACTACAACACAACCGTACACTCCGTACAAAGTAAAAGACATCGCCCTTGCTGATTGGGGTCGCAAAGAAATTCGTTTGGCTGAAGCTGAAATGCCAGGTTTGATGGCGCTTCGTGCTGAATATGGTGAGTCTAAGCCATTGGCTGGTGCTCGCATCGCAGGATGTTTGCACATGACTATCCAAACTGCTGTATTGATTGAGACATTGGTAGCTTTGGGTGCTGATGTAACTTGGTCTTCTTGTAACATCTTCTCTACACAAGATCACGCTGCTGCTGCTATCGCTGCTGCAGGTATCCCAGTTTATGCTTGGAAAGGTATGAACGAAGAAGAGTTCAACTGGTGTATCGAACAAACTTTGTTCTTTGGCGAAGATCGTCAACCTTTGAACATGATTTTGGATGACGGTGGTGACTTGACTAACATGGTATTTGATAACTACCCAGAATTGATTGGTGGTATCAAAGGTTTGTCTGAAGAAACTACAACAGGTGTTCACCGTTTGTATGAGCGTTTGAAAAATGGTACATTGTATTTACCAGCTATCAACGTTAACGACTCAGTTACAAAATCTAAATTTGATAACAAATACGGTTGTAAAGAATCATTAGTTGACTCAATCCGTCGTGCGACTGACTTGATGTTGGCTGGTAAAGTAGCTGTAGTTGCTGGTTATGGTGACGTAGGTAAAGGTTCTGCTGAATCATTGCGTGGTGCTGGTTGCCGTGTGTTAGTAACTGAAATTGACCCAATTTGTGCGCTTCAAGCGGCAATGGACGGTTTTGAAGTAGTTACAATGGACGAAGCTGCTACTCGTGCAAACATTTTTGTAACAGCTACAGGTAACGTAAACATTATCAAAGGTCGTCATTTCTTAGCAATGAAAGACAAAGCGGTAGTTTGTAACATCGGTCACTTCGATAACGAAATCGATATGGCTTGGTTGAACGGAACTTACGGCGCTACTAAACAACAAATCAAACCACAAGTTGATTTGTATACTGTAGAAGGAAAAGAAATCATTGTATTGGCTGAAGGTCGCTTAGTGAACTTGGGTTGTGCAATGGGTCACCCTTCTTTTGTAATGTCTAACTCATTCTGTAACCAAACTTTGGCTCAATTAGAGTTGTGGTTGAACACAGACAAGTATGAGAAAAACGTATATATCCTTCCAAAACACCTAGATGAGAAAGTAGCGAAATTGCACTTAGCTCACATCGGTGCTAAATTAGAAGTATTAGACGAAGAGCAAGCTGCTTATATCGGCGTAACAGTAGAAGGTCCATTCAAATCTGACTTGTACCGTTACTAGGATTCTGTCCTAAAACGACCTATATATCAAAGCCTCAATTACTTCGGTAGTTGGGGCTTTGTGCTTTAATATAGAAGTCTCCAAATATTTTGAATTTATTCAAGAAGTCTACTAAATTTGGACAAATTCTCCCTTATCCTATCCATTAAAAAAATCAAACTAATTATTGTTCTTTAACCTCCGAAAAAAGAAATCTTAGGATTTGGACACTACTAAATCTTAAGTAGCTTTCGATTCGTTTGAATCGATAAGTTTTACATGAACCCAATACCTCAAATTATATACTCTGTTGCACAACCACTTACCTATTTGTTGAGTGAATTACTGATTTTTTTACTTTGTGCTTTATATGAAAGGTATTTTACATTGTGCTTGCTTTATTTTTTTATTGGTCACCTGTGAAGATCCGATATGGGGGAAAAATTTCGCTGCTGATTCTGTCAAAAAGGAAACAGAGCAGACTTATACGCCGTCTTCACTAACGCTTCGTTTGAGAGATAAACATTCCCGAAAATATATTTTTGGTCAATTCATCGTACAGTATGAGAATGGTCAAAAGACACTTATCGAAACTGCTTCTACGCATGTTGTCACTTTTACAAAAGAAACAAAACTGACAATCATCGCCCAATCAGAAGGCTATCAGAACCAACAACGAACCTTCCAAATTTTACTGGCTCCATTCGGAAAACATTATGAATTTGAAGCATTAATGGAAAAAGCAGTGGGGGTTATTCGTGTCAATGCCATTGACGCAGAGTCGAAGAAGAATGTCAAAAAAGTAAATTATATTGTCAAAAATATCGATACTGAAGAGTTACAAAAGTACCTAGCTATCAGTACAGAAGGCATAGTATATTTGAATTTGTTTGATTCACCTCTCAAATATGAACTCGAAATTTCGGCAAAAGGATATGAACCACAAACTATCAAATTAGACTCCTCAAGTCTCGACAGAGTGCTAAATTATATGTTGACACCAGTCAAAAAAGCGAGTGTCGTCATTCCAGTAGTGGCACAAGACCAGCTGACCAAAGATTTGATTCCTGTATTTGAGGTGGTTTCAACAAACTTAAAATTGACTGAAACCAAGCCCTACAAAGTACTTTTGGTAGATGGTGATGAAATAGACGTTGAAATAGCAGCTAAAGAATATCAAACCTATGCTAAGCATTTTGTCGTGACGGATACCCTGTTGAATCTTTCAAAATTGATTATTCCCCTCGAACGAAAAAGCTACACATTTCTCCTGAAATCCTGGGAAGATCAAGAACTTACAGAACATATTCAGGCTTCGTACAAAGTATTCGATTTAGAGACGAATACCATGCTACCCCTAGCTTTTCAAGGTCTATTTCCAATGGTCGAATTGTATCCTTCCAAAGAGTACAGTATTCATGTAGTTGCCAATGGCTACGAGCCTGTTATTACTCGTTTCGCACCTTTGAATTTTATCAAGAATAAACAATTTTCAATTGATTTTATTCTAAAAAAGAAAAAAGTAATAGCCAAAGCAGAGCCTAATCTCGTTATTCAATCAAAGGAGTTTGGGGTTATCGAAAAGGGTCGAGCTATTACTTTGCTCAATTTATATTTCGACCAGAGTAGTCCTGTTTTACGAAAAGAATCATTTCAAGAATTAGATTCATTGGTCAATCTTTTGAGAGATAATCCAAGTCTTAAACTCGAAATACGGGGTCATACCGACAATGTGGGAGATTTTAACTTAAATCTAAAATTATCACAAGACCGTTGCCAGTCAGTCATAGGCTATTTAGTGACAAAAGGTATTCAAGCGGATAGACTGAAGGCGGTCGGGCGTGGGCCTCTAGATCCCGTTGTACCAAATTCGACGGAAGAAAATAAAAAGAAAAATCGCCGTGTAGAGTTTATCCGACAGTGATATGATGGCAGATTTGGGAATGTTTGATTTCGGATTTCTAACTTACTATTTTACATTATTTCCGAAATCAGCAAGCCCCAATCAGCAATAATAAAAAAATTACATTCACAATTCACCACTCACAATTCATCACTATTATCTGATGGTGCTATGTAATACTTTAAATTATAAACTCAGAAAAAAAGCTTTTCCTTGAAAATCAGTATAAAAGCCCTCTCGTTTACTTTTTCGAGAAACAAACTTACTACCTTTATGTCTACTTCAAACCGTCGTCAGTTTTTAGCTGACTTAACTATGATTGGGGCTGCTTCTATGCTCTCACAATCGCTTTTTGCTGCAAAACCATCATCTATCAAAATTGCCTATTCTGCCATTACTTGGGGAGGAAAAGACCTCAATGCCATGCAGGATATTGCCTCTTTGGGATTCAAAGGAATTCAGCTTCGTGCCAATGCTTATGATAATTATAAAACGAAAGTTCAGGAGTTAAAAGACTTATTGAACCAGCATCATTTATCATTAGCTATGTTTTCTAGTGGTAATGTGGAGGTAGATACAGCTCGTATTTCAAGCAATGTGGATTACCACGTGGCACATGCGAGTTTTGTAAAAGCATTGGGTGGCGATGCCCTTCAATTGACTAATAGTCTGCGAAAAAATAACCAAGCGCCAACCAAAGATGAATTGAAAGCTTTGGCAAAAGTGATGAACCAAATTGGAGAACAAACAGCTGATTTGGGTGTTCAAACTACTTATCATAATCACATGCATCAATGGGGAGAAACACCAGAAGAGGTAGATATTTTGATGCAAGAAACGAATCCAAAATTTGTAAAAATGCTTTTGGATGTAGCCCATTATCACCAAGGAGGAGGCGTACCTGCCAAGGCAGTTGAGCAGTATAAAGACCGATTGTTTGCACTACATATCAAAGATGTGAAATCACCTCTAGCAGATAAACCAGACCCTAAAGCCTATAAATTTGTGGAGTTAGGACAAGGAAACGTGGATTTGCCAGCGGTATTTAAGGCTTTAGAAAAAGTTAAATTTAACCGTTGGGCTGTGGTTGAGTTGGATGGTGTACCCGAACCGAATCGCACACCTCTTGAATCAGCGACTATCAGCAAAGCCTATTTGAATGATACTTTGAAACAAAAAATATAGAATGTTTGAGCGTATCTGAGTGATATTGAATATCCAATTGAGTGATTTAGTGGTTGAGCGAATGAGTGATTGTTTAAAAATCTGTATTCTAGCGGTAGAGACGCAATGCTTGCGTCTTCAGTTGAGTCATCCCAAATTTTGACATTTGAGTTATTAACCAACTGTTTATCAAAAAATGCGATCGAAAAAATAATTTCGGTCGCATTTTTTAAGCTAAAATTCTAATTGACAAATCTTTAGACGCAAAGCATTGCGTCTCTACTAGAAAATGTAGATTAAAAATAATCACTCATTCGCTCAACCTCTAAATCACTGAATATAGAAATACCTCATGTTTTTGCCTTTTTCTACAAAAACACCTATCTTGCAGGGTTTTCAAAACCAACATATTATGAATTAACTATTTCCTCTAAGGTTTTGGTGTAGGCATTGGATAACCCTATCTAGTACACCCATTAGCTGACTTCTGACAGCGAGAATGCCCTTTCGAATATTCTTTACAATACATTTTCGGTAATTATTAGCTTTTTGATTTTAAGATAAGATACTTGTGATCTCATGAAAAACTATCATGCGAAATGATACTGTAGTTCATGCTATCATAGCGACGTATGGTCGTGTCTTATTAAAAAGTTAATGTTCTGAAAAGCCTTAAACAATCGCTAAACACTTCGTCGTTATGTCTGACAAGCGCAACCCTGCCATTATTTTTATTTTTATCACCATGCTCATTGATGTTCTTGGTATTGGTATTATCATTCCAATTTTACCAGACTTAATTGAGGAATTTGTTGGAGGAGGAACCTCCAATGCCGCTATTTATGGTTCAATGCTAATGGCATCTTATGCCGTAATGCAATTTTTGTTATCGCCTGTTATAGGTGGTTTGAGCGACCAATATGGTCGTCGCCCGATTATTTTAGCATCATTATTTGGCTTCTCGGTAGATTATCTATTATTGGCTTTTGCCCCTAATATTACTTGGTTATTTGTGGGTCGTTTGATTGCAGGCGTTACAGGAGCGAGCTTCACTACCGCAAGTGCATATATTGCTGATATTACCAAACCAGAAGACCGTGCCAAAAATTTTGGAATGGTCGGTGCTGCATTTGGTCTCGGTTTTATTATTGGGCCTGTTATTGGAGGTGTTTTGGGCGAAATTCATATCAAATTACCATTTTTTGCTTCGGCAGGACTAACGGCCATTAATTGGCTATATGGGTATTTTATTTTACCAGAATCTTTACCTAAAGAAAACCGTCGTCCCTTTGATTGGCGTCGCTCGAATCCAATAGGAACCTTGTCGAACATGACCAAATATCCTCTATTGTTTGGCTTGTCTATCGCGTTATTCTGTATCCAATTGGCGGGACAAACCAATCCTAGTACATGGGCATATTACACCAAACTCGTATTTCATTGGACTAAAACAGAGATTGGCTTGTCCCTAGGCTTTGCTGGCGTGGCAGTTGCTATTGTACAAGGGTTTTTGAGTAGAAAAATTATACCTAAACTTGGAGAGAAAAAATCTATCTTGGTTGGATTGGCCTTTTGGTCGGCTGGTTTTTTCTTATATTCTATAGCTTGGAAAGGTTGGATGATGTACGTCGTGATGATGCCTTTTGCCATGGGAGGTATTGCAGGGCCTGCAATACAATCGGTTATGACACAGCAGGTTGGAGCCGATGAACAAGGCGAGTTACAAGGTGGAATTACCAGTATATTTAGTATGACCTCCATCTTGGGGCCTATTATTGCCTCTAACTTATTCAGCTATTTTTCTTCTCCCAATGCTCCAATTTATTTCCCAGGGGCAGCATTTTTTTCGGGTTCGGTGTTGGCAGCTCTTGGACTTGTGATTGCGTATTTATCTTTTCCCAAAAAGAAAGTACAACCATCTGTCAGCGAATAATACGTTTTGTCCTAATTCCGTTTGATAAGTAGCAATAAATAAAGTAGCTTTCAAGCAGGAATTGGAGCTCAAAGGTTTGATTGAGGTAAGCCATAGGTTTAAATAGTATTTTGAAAAAATCATGATTACATTTCTGCCGAAAGCCTAATTGTTCAATCTGATCTGGAATTAAAATGTTGATAATTTAAAAAAAACATTCACAATTCATAACTCATAATTCAGCACTATTACTTAATACCTTATTAACTAAAACTAAACAAAAAATGAAGGTTTCAAAATTTTTAGTCTCTGCACTAGTTGTTGTCGCAACCACAGTGTCATCAATGGCTCAAACAGCCGAAGAAATAGCAAAAAACATATCGAAGCTATTGGTGGAGCAGAAAAATGGAAAGCCATTAAAGGCATCGAAATCAAGAATCGTATGTCGATAGGTGGGATGGACGTGGAGTCTAAATCTATTATTTTGGTAGGGAAGGGACTTCGTACTGAGGCATCTGTGATGGGGCAAAAAATAGTAACAGCCTTAGACGGAGATCAAGGCTGGACCATTCTTCCGTCTATGATGGGAGGTACTGGCGAACCTCAAGAATTACCGAATGCAGTGGCAAAACAAACTAAAGGTCAAATGAATTTTGGCGGCGCACTAATCGATTACGTTGAAAAAGGAGCTACGCTTGAATTGGTTGGCAAAGAAAAAGTTGACAATGTGGAGGCGTATCGTTTGAAATTGACAGAAAAAAATGGTGATGTAACCAATGTATTCGTTTCGCCATCGACATATTATATTGTTAAAACTACTGCTAGCAGAGTGATTAATGCCAAAAGTACAGATATTGAATTGTCTTTTTCAAATTTTAAAGCCGTAGACGGTTTGATTTTTCCATTCACTACCGAAATTCCATCACCGATGGGAGGAGGTCAAATGACAATGGAAGTTGATTCTATCAAATTGAATCCAACAATAGATGAAGCAATTTTCAAAAAACCTTCAAAAAAGTAAAATAGAGGATTTTTACTCTAAAATTCTGGTTTGAACCCATGAATGAGGAAAAACTTTTCTATTTGACCAAAACAATTTCAAAACCTCATAGCTAAATCCAAAAGCTGTGAGGTTTTTGTTTGCCCTTTTTGTAATTTTGTTATTGTAATAAATCTTAAAAAGTCCTCCAATCCTTCGGATACGGGCGCAGATTCTGACAATATAATGTATAAACTTTTTTTACAGCCACTCTTATTTCGTTTTGATGCCGAGAAGGCTCACTATTTTACTTTTGATTTAATAAAGGCATTATTCAAAATCCCTTTTTTTCCAACCATTTTCAAAGCTATTTATCAGTATGAAAATCCTACTTTGGAAAAAACGGTATTTGGGTTAAAATTTAAAAATCCAGTTGGCTTAGCGGCTGGTTTGGATAAAAATGCGGTATTAGTAGATGAACTTTCTGCGATGGGTTTTGGCTTTGTAGAAATAGGAACACTTACCCCAAAACCTCAGCCCGGCAACGATAAACCTCGTTTGTTTCGTTTGAAAGCAGACGAAGCCTTAATCAACCGAATGGGTTTTAATAACGATGGTGTAAAGGAAGCGGCAGCACGTTTGAAAAAGCGTAATAGTAATGTCTTGATTGGTGGAAATATTGGTAAAAATAAAGTTACACCAAACGAAGAAGCAGTGAATGATTATATGATTTGCTTCAACGAACTGTTCGATGTGGTTGACTATTTTGTGGTAAATGTAAGCTCGCCCAATACGCCAAACTTAAGAGCTTTGCAAGAAAAAGAACCTTTGAAGGATTTGTTACAAACGTTGCAAAAAGATAATGAACGTCGTCCGAAACAAAAGCCAATTTTGTTGAAAATTGCACCAGATTTGACCAAATCGCAATTGGATGATATTATTGAAATTGTACAAGAAACTAAAATTGCGGGAGTTATTGCCACCAATACCACTATTTCAAGAGAAGGCTTACAATCTTCTGAAGAATTAGTTAAAGAAATGGGAGGATTGAGTGGAAAACCCGTAACCAAACGCTCAACAGAAGTGATTCGTTATTTGTCACAAAAATCAGGAAAAGCATTTCCTATCATTGGTGTAGGAGGTATTCATTCTCCAGAAGATGCTGAAGAGAAACTAAACGCTGGCGCTGATTTGGTTCAAGTATATACAGGTTTCATTTACGAAGGTCCAGGACTGGTAAGTAGAATTAATCGTTATTTGGCGAAGAAGAAGTAACTAAAGGCATAAGTCATAAAGGTGCAAAGTGGCAAAGTGTTTATTATTCTAATTAAAATCACTATTTCACTTTGTGCCTTTGAACCTTTGTCCCTATTGATTTTTTCCTTACTCTAATCCGATTTGAGAGGTTGAAATAACTCAAATCATCATTTCGAAGGGCGAACATACTTCGAAATATTTAAAATGTTATGGCTAGAAATATTCCCAAAGACCCAGAGCAAAACCGACCTAAGGAAAAAGCTCGTTCAGCTTCGCCAAGCCCATTCAAACTAGATTTTGGTGGCTCAGGTGTGGAACGTGCTCGCTTACTGATTGGTGGTGTTTTGGTATTGTTTTCCGTATTTATGTTTTTCTCATTTTTCTCTCACCTTTTTACAGGTAAAGCAGATCAAAGTGAGATACATAACTCATTGTCAAGTTTGGCAGAAACAGGTAAGAAAACCAAAAACTTTTTTGGGGTATTTGGTGCAAAATTGGC
This sequence comes from Flectobacillus sp. BAB-3569, assembly GCF_002270355.1. GTDB lineage: Bacteria > Bacteroidota > Bacteroidia > Cytophagales > Spirosomataceae > Flectobacillus > Flectobacillus roseus. Next base: position 49,700 of record NZ_NJFZ01000009.1, read on the forward strand.
AGACCTATTAGTGCTTCGCTACTTTGGTGTTTCGGCTTTTTGGCTAGTGCCAATGACATTTTTTACAGGAGTTCAAATCGGACTAAAAAGAAGCCTTGTTAATTTAGAAAGATTTACCAAACTGTCTATTTTCGGTATTTTATGGGGAAGTACTTTCTTAGGCTTTTGGGTATATACTTTTCATATTGCCGACAACTGGAGTGATTTGTGTGGGGGCATGGGATACTATCTCAACGAGTATATGGATAGTCTCATGGGACCATTTACGATTTTTGTCATATTATTTCTACTAATACTCTTTATCTCGTTTTTCTATGGTACTGAAGTTTTGGTGGAATTTATGGAAAAGTTGTTATCTCCCTCTGAAACATCAGTCGAAGTTGATGAAGAGCAAAATGCAGATGATATTAGCCAAGCTAAAAATATTCGGAGAGTACGAGATGACCTCGAAAATACAGCCAAAGGTGCAAAGAATACCCTAAAAGTACCAGAGCCAGAGTTTGAGGATGATGATTTGCTGACAAGAGAAGATAATGCGGATGAAGAGAGCATAAGACCGTATTTGCCACCAATTGTAGAAGCAAAAGCCAATGCCGCAACCCAAACGATTAGCCCTGCAAGTACTGCTAGAAAAGAGGTTTCTTTAACGATAGAAAATACTTTGGAAGGGGACTTGCCTGAGACAATCGACGAAATCGAGGAGGATATTCCAGTTACAGAAACCTCAAAAGACGAAGCCAGCGATGAGCTAGTCAAACGATTTGGCTTATATGACCCGACTTTAGATTTGCCTAATTATCAGTTCCCATCCGTTTCTTTGTTGAAGGATTATGACATGGGTAAAGCTCAGGTTTCGCAAGAGGAATTGAAGGCAAATTCGAATAAGATTGTTGATACACTTGGACATTATGGTATTGGTATTGCCGATATTAAGGCTACAATTGGACCAACGGTAACGCTTTATGAGATCATTCCTGATGCAGGGGTTCGGATTTCGAAAATCAAAAACCTCGAAGATGATATTTCCCTAGCATTGGCAGCCTTGGGGATTCGTATTATTGCGCCTATTCCAGGAAAAGGAACCATTGGTATTGAGGTACCAAACAAAAACCGTGAAATGGTGCCTGTTAAGATGGTGATTGGCTCTGAAAAATTCCAAAAATCAACCGCTGATTTGCCAATTGTATTAGGTAAAACCATTAGTAATGACATATTTATGACCGATTTAGCCAAAATGCCTCACTTGTTGATGGCAGGGGCAACTGGTCAAGGTAAGTCGGTAGGTTTGAACATGATTTTGACTTCATTGTTGTACAAAAAGCATCCATCACAACTAAAATTTGTATTAGTTGACCCGAAAAAGGTGGAATTAACGCTTTTCAATAAAATCGAACGTCATTTCTTGGCTATGCTTCCCAACGCCGCTGAAGCAATTATTACCGATACCAAGAAGGTAGTAAATACCCTCAATTCCTTGTGTATTGAAATGGATAATCGTTACAACTTGTTGAAAGATGCTGGTTGCCGTAACTTGAAAGAATATAACGCCAAGTTTGTCAATCGTCGATTAAATCCAGATAAAGGGCACTATTTTATGCCATACATCGTGTTGGTAGTTGATGAGCTTGCTGACTTGATGATGACTGCAGGTAAGGAAGTAGAACAACCTATCGCTCGTTTGGCACAGTTGGCTCGTGCCATTGGGATTCACTTAGTTATTGCCACGCAGCGTCCGTCAGTAAACGTTATTACGGGTACAATCAAGGCCAACTTCCCAGCTCGTTTGTCGTTTAAAGTGACCTCTAAAATTGACTCAAGAACTATTTTGGATACAGGTGGAGCCGAACAATTAGTCGGTATGGGAGATATGTTGCTTTCGACTGGGTCTGATATTATTCGTTTACAATGTGCCTTTGTAGATACCCCAGAAGTAGAAGATGTATGTGAATTTATTGGGGAACAAAGTGGCTACGATTCAGCGTATTTGTTACCAGAATTTGAAGGTGACTCTGGCGGTGGAAATGAAAAAGGTGATTTTGACTCGAAAGATAAAGATGAATATTTTGAAGAGGCTGCAAGGTTGATAGTGACTCACCAACAAGGCTCGACATCACTAATCCAACGTCGTTTAAAATTAGGCTATAACCGTGCTGGACGCATCATCGATCAACTTGAAAAGGCGGGTGTTGTAGGGCCATTCGAAGGCTCAAAAGCACGTGAAGTTTATATTAAAGACTTAGATGCTCTGGAAAAAATGTTGAGAGATTTATAAATGATTGAGTGATTTATGGTTTAGAGAATGAGTGATTGTTTTAAGATACATTAAACAATCACTCATTCATTCAACCACCAAATCACTCAATTAAAGATGTCTACTTCGTAATCACATCTAACTCGGCATAGCCTGCCCAATTATCGTTTTTCGTGTTCTTTAAAGCCGTAAACTTTATAAACTTGGCTTTGCTAGGAGTAAAAGTTTTGACTTGCAAAAGAGGATTATTCTTAATGTTTGAAAACTCTCCTTCGTTTACTATTGTCCAATTAATTCCATCTAACGAAACAGAAAACTGATATTTTGAAATGACACCATCTGTGCTTTGCCAAGGTAAATACTTAAATCCAGTAAGTGTAACGTCTTTTCCTAAATCAATAACCAAATCAACAGGAAGTGTTTGTGTTTTGGCTTGATACCAAGCTGTATGAGAGTTGCCATCGATTACCTTATACGCCTTTTCATCTGAGATACCCACAATTTTCCAGTCTTTTTTTACAATATCAAACTTTTCTTCAGCTATCTCCGAACTCTTTTTAGTGGAGGCTTCTACTGCTATGGCTTTAACTGTCATTTTGCCATTGGTTTGAATCGTGCCAGTATATTTTACTGATTTGGTAGTTGGTGTGCTACCATCTAGTGTATAATAAACTTGTGATTCTGGGTCATCGGCTTTGATGTTTATTTCTCCTGCTTGATTTCTCGTAATACTCGGTGCAGTGAGTATCTGGGGAGCGTTAAAAACACCAATGTTCGAAATCAAAGGACAGGCTTTGGCATCCAACACTTTAAAGCGAACTTTAGTAGCTCTTACTGTCGGAAAAACCAAAATTCGTTTGTATCCAATGGTAGTTTGTTGGGCTAATTCTTTCCAATTGCCATCAATCAAAGCCTCTATTTTAAAAGATTTCACTCGTTGCCCTAAGCGAATATATTCCTGTGCCATAAAGCGATTAAAGACGGTTGGCTTGCCTAAATCTATCGTAATAGCAGCATTGGTAATACCTTCATCAGTTGCCCAATAGGTATTTTTGTCTGCGTCCAAAGCTTTAGAAGCATTAAACATCAAGGCATTTTCTCGAATGTTTGTCGCTGTTGCTTTTTTGTTTTGCGCCAAATTGACTGAGTATGCCTCTTTTACCGCCTTAGCCAATGCTTTTACCGCTTTTTCATCGTTTTCATGAATCAAACCTCTTTTATCAATAGGGAAGTTGAGTAATAATGTCCCGTTTCTACCTATGGAATGATGATAGGTATTCATTAAGTCGGGTAATGTTTTGACACGACTATCTTCATATTCATGATAAAACCACCCTGGTCGAGTCGAAGTATTGACTTCGCCTGGTACCCAAACTTCACCGTTTTCTACACCATGACGTAGCATATCTTCGGGCACATCACCTTTGGCATTGAGCAAACTCCAGTTTTTCTCACCAACATATCCTTCTTCTGTTCCTACCCAACGAAGGTCAGCACGGTCGCCACCATCGTTCCAAATAACAATTTTAGGTTGTAGTTCACGGATGAGTTTGTAGGTATTCGACCAGTCATAATAGGTTGTTCTATCAATTTTTCGTGTTCCTCGTGTACCACCATAATAACCATCACCACCGTTAGCACCATCAAACCAAATCTCAAAAATATCTCCATATTGAGTCATCAATTCTCGCAATTGATTTCTGAAATAAGTAATGTATTCTGGCTTACCATAATCAGCAAAGTTTCTATCCCAAGGTGAAAGATAAATCCCTAATTTGAGTCCGTATTCTTTACAAGCTTTTGCCAAGTCGCCAACAATATCACCTTTACCATTTTTCCAAGGAGAGTTTTTAACTGAATATTCGGTGTATTTGGAAGGCCACAAACAAAAACCAGAATGATGCTTTGCCGTGATTATTACTCCTTTCATTCCCGCTTCTTTACACACACGCGCCCATTGACGGCAGTCTAGTTGAGTAGGATTAAAGATTTTTGGGTCATCGTCGCCAAAGCCCCACTCTTGATTGGTAAAGGTATTGGTCGAAAAGTGGACGAAGGCATAATATTCCATTTCCTGCCATTTGAGCTGGTTTTCGGTAGGAATTGGCCCTACCGCCTTTGGAGTACTTTGGGCTATTCCAATACTTGAATAGGAGGAAAGCAGAGCTGTAGTAAGACAAAAACTGGCTATCTGAGAGGTAATTTTACTTTTAATGGTCATACAGTTTTAATTAAATTGGGAATGTGATAATGAATTGGCAATTATAAATTAGTAGTGAGAGAAGGATTATAAAAACCATTTATTTCCGAAATCAGAAATCCCAAATCTGCAATAGTTTGGAATCCTTCGTACAGCCCTAATTATAAATCACTTTCTATATAGTAAATCTCTTGACGACTTATACTCATTTCGTTTATTCAACCTATCTTTTTTAGAAAGAAAGTAAAGGAAGTTATAAGTTAACCGCATAATCCGCTAACTTATACACTAATAACGTCTAACATAACTAAATTAATTTTTTATAAAAGCATGAAACCTTACCTCTCCAAACGCCAGTTTCTCAAAAACCTCACAGGTGTTGCTGTATTATCACAGACTAATTTATCTGATTTGATTCGACTCCATGAACATTTACCTGCGGAAAAATTAGCAGAAGATGAACAGTTTTGGACAAAAATTCGAGAAGCTTATGAGGTGCCTAAAGACTTTATTCATTTAGAAAATGGCTATTACTCAATGACAGCCAAACCTGTAATGCAAAAATATTTGGCACATATTCAAGCTGTGAATAAAGTGTCTTCATATTATATGCGAACTCGTCAGTTTGATGATAAAATGATTTCTCGAAAAAAATTAGCTGATTTATTGGGCTGCTCGTTTGAAGAATTGATTATCACCAGAAATACTACTGAATCTTTAGATACCATTATTGCAGGTTTTGATTGGAAAACAGGTGACGAAGCACTCATGGCCGAGCATGATTATGGTGCCATGTTGGATATGTTTAAGCTCCAAGCTAAACGGCATGGCTTGACAAATAAGGTTATTTCTGTGCCCTTGCATCCCAAATCAGATGAAGAAATTGTGGAAGTTTATGAAAAAGCGATTACGCCCAAGACTCGACTATTAATGGTGTGTCATTTGATCAATATTACAGGACAAATTTTGCCTATCAAAAAATCACAGAAATGGCGCATCGTCATGGGGTAGAGGTTATGGTAGATTGCTCATTTGGATTTTAAAATAGACGATTTAGGTGGCGTTGATTATTATGGAAGTAGCTTGCACAAATGGTTAGGAAATCCACTTGGGGCTGGTATTTTGTATGTTCGTAAGGACAAAATAAAGCCCGTTTGGCAAATGATTGGCGATATGGGTTACAAGGATGACGATATTAGAAAACTCAATCATACAGGTACGCATCCTGTGGCTACAGACTTGGCGATTGTGGATGCCATCGATTTTCATAATATGATAGGGATTACTAGAAAAGAGGCGAGACTACGATATCTACAAGAATATTGGACTTCGAAGGTTAGGGATATTCCTAATATAATGGTTAATACGCCGAAGGAGTCACACCGAGCTTGTGGAATTGCCAATGTGGGTATTAAAGGAATGAACCCTGCAGACTTAGCCAAGAAGTTAATGGAGGAATACAAAATCTTTACAGTTGCAATCGGTTACGCAGGAGTATTTGGTGTAAGAGTTACGCCTCATTTATATATTACCACCAAAGATTTAGATGCTTTTGTAGAGGCATTGAAGCAATTGGCTAAAATGTAAAAAGTATTAATGCAGAATAAAATTGCATTAATAGGCTTTGAGCAGTAAGCCGTAGGCATTAGGCAAGCACAAGGTATGCTTATTTCGTGAGAAATACTTTTTGAATTTTAGCTTAATGCCTAGAGCCTAAAGCGGATAAAATCATTTTAATTTTGCCCACTAATCTAAGCTGTAGTGATGAATTATGAAGGTAAGATAAAGCGTAAGTACATAAGCTTATTTTGCCCACTAACTTAGTTTTCAAAGTTTTACATTCACAATTCATCACTCAAAACTCATCACTCTTTAATAGTCTATCTGAATGAAATGATTAGCCAATAGCCACCAATTCAATATCAAAAATCAAATCTTTTCCAGCTAATGGGTGGTTGGCATCCAAAGTGATGTGTGTATCTGTAACTTCAGTTACCACAACTGGCATTACTTGACCAGTACCATCTTGATGCATATTCAACTGCATACCTACTTCGTAAGGAATATCAGCAGGAATTTCGTTACGAGGGAACATCGCCATGTACTCAGGATTTACTGGACCGTATGCCTCATCTACTGGAATATGAACAGTTTTTTTGTCTCCGATAGTCATACCAGTAATACCATTATCGAAACCAGCAATCACCATACCAGTACCTAGTTCAAATACTAGAGGTTCACGACCTTCTGAGCTATCGAAAATAGTACCATCTGTTAATTTACCTGTGTAATGGACGCTAACTTTATCGCCCGATTTTGCTTGTGCCATTTGATTGTTTATTATGTAAATGCGAGTATTTTTTGTTTTGCAACAAACTCCTTTTTACTCAAAGATGGTAGTTTATTTTTAAAAATTAAAATATCAGCAAAGGAAGTTAGAATGAAAATTGAGAGAATGATAGGTATGTTGCTGATTTACAGTTGGTTATTTTGACATGGTAAGCTGATAGGTAAATAGAGTATGATTATTTTGGTAATTAATAAAATAATTCAAAGGAAGCATTGGCAAGGCTCGAGGCTTTGCCAATATCAACGAGTAGTTAAATGGTCTTGTGATTTTCCATTTGTGCTATGATTTTATCAGCATCGAGCGCTGCGCAAGACCCACAACCTTTACTACATCCTGCTGTATTTTTAGGATTAAAATTATTCCAAACCAATCGTACTAAATAAGTAATAGCAGCAAGAAAAATAAGTGCTATAATGATATTTTCCATTGTGAGACGGGTTAAGATGGATGAGTTTTGAGTTAGAAAAAAGGTACTTTGAAATTTTTTGGTTTACTCCATTTTCAAATCTTCAAATCCACATATCTTCAATTCACTTAGCTATTTCCAGTGTTTTTGAATGACCTCCTTTAATTCATGAAACGCACCGCATGCGGCAATTAGTTCACGACCAAAGATAAAATCGTCGCCACCTTTGAAGTCGCTTACAATTCCTCCTGCTTCTCGGACAATGAGTGTCCCTGCTGCTACATCCCATGGTTTGAGATTGTATTCAAAAAAGCCTTCAAAACGTCCACATGCTGTGTAAGCCAAGTCCACAGCTGCCGAACCCATACGGCGCAAACCATGCGATTTTTGCATCAATTCCTTCAAAATAGCCAAATATTGGTCAGTTTGTTTGAAATCATAATATGGAAATCCTGTCGCCAAAAGACTATCTTTCAGGTGATTGGCTGATGACACTTTGATAGGTTTTCCATCCAAATAGGCGCCACCGCCCAGCCACGCAGTAAAACATTCTTCACGGTTGATTTCCATCACAACACCGCTTACAATGTTGTCGTGGTGCATGAGCGCAATCGAGATAGCAAAAACTGGCAAACCGTGCATATAATTCGTGGTTCCGTCCACAGGGTCCACAATCCAAGCATATTCTTGGTCTTCAGTACGTTCGGCAGTACCTTCTTCGGCAATAAAGCCAGCCTCAGGCAAAATTTGTCTGAGCCCTTCTACCAAACGAATTTCGGTTTCTTTGTCAACATATGAAACCAAATCATTGAGTCCTTTGTATTCGATACTATCTCTCGAAAATTCAGAAGCAGCTTCTTTCACAAACAAAGCTGTTTTGCGTGTCAATAAAGCCACCTGTTCGGTAATGTGTTGTAGGTTCATTTTTTTTGAGTGTACAGGGAACAGGCACAAAGGCACAAAGTGTATGAGTGGATGGTTTAAAACGATGAGTCAAAGAAAAACACTTTGTGCCTTTGTGCCTCGTTTCTTAGTTTTTTCTCCAATCTAAACTAATTGCGCTTTGTCGCTGTTGTTTTTAAAGGATAAGGTTTATTAATAACTTTGTCAAAGATAGCAAAAGTTTGAGAGGACTTTGGGCTTTCTGTAACTGAGAATAGACTATAATTTTAATTTTTCTGAACATTGAGAAAAGAAGAAAAAAGCGGGCAAATTTTTGATTTTGAGATATTAAGACGCATTTACGGTTTTTTGCAACCTTACAAAGTACGTTTTTGGTCGTTGGTGGTTTTGATTATGGTAATGGCCTGTGTGGTACCACTCAATCCATTATTGATTCGCCATACGATTGACAATGAAATAGCACGTGGTGATTACAACGGCTTATCTTTGATGCTTTTGGCTATGCTTGGGGTATTACTATTGCAAGGTTTTTTGCAGTTTGTAACTTCCTACATGGCTGGCTGGCTCGGACAAACAGTGATTCGAGATATTCGTGTGGCATTGTACGAAAAAATCCTTCATTTAAGACTCAAGTTTTTTGACGATACCCCAATCGGTCGCTTGGTGACCCGTACTGTTTCGGATATTGAAACGCTCAACGATGTATTTTCGGAAGGTTTGGCATCCATTGCAGGCGATATCTTACAATTGGTATTGATTACGGGAGTAATGTTTTATACCGATTGGCGTTTGACACTTATTTGTTTAATGACAGTTCCTTTCATGGTAGTGTCGACCTATATTTTTAAAGAATATATTAAAAAGTCATTCAATGAGGTGCGTATTGCAGTATCTAACCTAAACTCTTTTGTGCAGGAACATATCACGGGGATGAATATCGTACAGGCTTTTAGTGCTGAGGAGTTAGAATACAAAAAGTTCGTAGCCATCAATCAGACACATAGAGATGCCAATATTCGTTCAATTTGGGCTTATTCGGTTTATTTTCCTGTAGCCGATGTTATTTTGGCGGCTGGGACTGGTTTAATTGTTTGGTTTGGTTCAAAGCAAATTCTCAATCATGATATTACCTTGGGGACCCTTACGGCGTTTATCATGTTTATGAACTTGTTTTTCCGTCCTATTCGTTTTTTGGCTGACCGTTTCAATACCTTACAAATGGGTATAGTGTCAACAGAGCGTATTTTGAAATTATTGGATTCAGATGAATATGTTGCCAACAACGGCTCGTACAGCGCCAATGATTTGAAAGGTGATGTCAAGTTTGAAAATGTTTGGTTTGCTTATAACGACGAAGAATATGTATTGAAAGATATTTCTTTTGAGGTTAAACAAGGTGAAACTATTGCGCTTGTTGGTGCTACAGGTGCAGGAAAATCATCGACTATAAATCTTTTAAGCCGTTTTTATGAAATCAATAAAGGGAAAATTTTCATCGACGGTCGTGATTTGCATGAATACGAATTACAAAGTTTAAGAAGTAAAATTGGGGTAGTATTGCAAGATGTATTCTTGTTTTCTAATACAATTGAGAATAATATCACGCTTGGAGATAAGTCTATTACAAGAGAGAAAATTATTGAGGCTGCCAAGTTAGTTGGTGCCCATGATTTTATTGAAAGATTACCAGACGGTTATGATTACAATGTAATGGAACGTGGTGCGACGCTTTCTGTAGGACAACGTCAATTGATTTCGTTTGTGCGTGCGCTTGTACACGATCCAAAAGTAATCGTGCTCGACGAGGCAACTTCGTCGGTAGATACCGAAACGGAAGAGATGATTCAGAATGCCATTGCAAAATTGATGAAAGGTCGTACAGCTATCGTAATTGCACACCGTTTATCTACAATTCAAAATGCCAATAAAATTTTAGTTTTGGACAAAGGCGAAATCAAAGAGGAGGGAACGCACGAAAGTCTATTGGAAAAAGACGGTTGGTATGCCCAATTGCACAAAATGCAATTTTTGGCAACTCAAACACATTAGATTTGGGAATGCTGATTGTAGATTTCGGAATTTCGAAAGGTATGGTAAATTCCGAATAGGGTGCGACTTAAGTCGCACCCTATTCGGAAAAAGGTTCTAAAATGTCAAGTAATTATTGACTATTCATCAAGCAAAAAGGCGGTCGAAAATTGTTTTTCGACCGCCTTTTTGCTACTATTATTTTGGGATTAGACGCAAAGTATTACGTCTCTACGAGTGTGGAATGGAGATAAAAAATAATCACTCATTCGCTCAATCACTCATTCACAAATAAATTATCGAAACTATCCTACGTATTTGGTTTCTTTAAGTTTACCTGCTACCAACATAAAGACTACGGTACTAGCAAACATCAATCCCGTAAAGAACCAGAAGTAAGAAGCACCTTCCAATTGAGCTAAGAAACCACCATTAGCAATATTACCATTGACCAAAGCAACACCTAAGTTACCGATTGATACCGCAGAATACCAAATCGCGGTCATAGTACTCTTCATTGATTTTGGAGAGTTGGTATATGCATATTCCAAACCTGTGATAGATACCAAAATTTCGCCCCAAGCCAATACCAAGTAAGCCAAAATTTGCCACCAAACCGACGGCTGACCACCTGCATCAATACTTGTTTGAATCAAGGAAATAATCACAAAAGAAACCGCTGTTAAAAAGAAACCAGCACCTAAACGACGTAGTGGAGTAGTTTTGATACCTAATTTTTCGAAGAAAGGATACACTACATAAGTAAATACAGGAATAAAACTTACTAAGAATAATGGGTTTAATACCTGAACTTGTTCTGGTAAGAATGTATAACCTAAACCTGTATTTAGGTCTAATTTTTTAGCCTGTAACACCCATTCTGCTAAGTTTTGATCCCACAATGCCCAGAATATTGGAATAAAGGCAAATACTGCCAAAACACGGTAAACGGCTTTAACGCCTTCTACTTTTTCGTGATCATATTCAGCTTTTGATACGTCTAACCAACTTTCACCTTCTTTCTTGTCTCCCAAGTGGGTAAGCGCATAATAGGTAATAAATACAAAATTGTTGCGATTGATTCCAGATGGAGGAACATGCACATATTTGTTTCTTCCTAAAAAGAACACTACCGTCGCAATCGCCATCAAAATACCTGGAACTCCAAATGCCCAAGCAGCGCCAATAGAAGCATAAATAACAGGAATGAAGATGTTAGATACTACAGAACCTGCGTTGATAGCGAAATAAAACCAACTATATGCTTTTGTCATTAAATGCTCATTACTCTTGTCAAATTGGTCACCCACGTTGGCCGACACACAGGACTTAATACCTCCTGCACCACAAGCAATAATAAGTAAACCTAATGAGAACATATCTAAATTGTTTTCGAACAATGCTAAAGTTAAGTGTCCAAAACAATACAAAACAGATACATAAAAAATCACTTTGTATTTTCCGAAAAACCAGTCAGCTACCAAGCCACCAATCATTGGCATAAAATACGCCAATGCCACAAACATGTGAACCATTTCGTTGGATTTTGCTTCGGCAACTTTTTGAAGTACAGGGTTTCCGCTAGGATTAAAGAACTGTGCAACTAAGAAAGTGGATAGGATAGAGCGCATACCATAAAAGCTAAAACGCTCGGCAGCTTCGTTACCCAAGATGTAAGGGATCGCTTTTGGGAACGTACCTTTCTTTTCTTCTGTTAGGGCTTCGTTAGAATGATTTGAAGTCATATATTTTTAAAGCTTTGTGCCTGTCAAAGTAGTTTTAGGATTCGTGGTTGCCACTTTGTAGGCTGTAAATAGTTTGTTTTTGTTAAGTTAATATAATGTTTTTGTTTTAGACTGATATCCTTCCTGTTTTATAATTTAACTCAATGTTAAATCTTAGGGTCAATCCCCCTGTTTACATCCCGTTAATCGACTTATTATTTGTAACTTGTAAGTAAAATAACATTCATTAGGGTAGGAGAAAAACTTTTGGCGAAATATCTGTAATATAGTCTAAAATCGCTGTTTTTATGGAAAAAAACATTCTAAGTTAAACCTATATCAGCGGAATACCAACTTTTTGATAACTCCAAGGTCAAATTTTAAGTCAAATTCTTAGAAAAAACCAGAAATAGAAGAGTTTATAAAAAGGTACTAATCAAATAATTAATATGACTTTTGTGGGCGAGATGGTGCGGGTAGATAGTTTTTTTACAAAAGCGCAAATTTGATTTCAATTATCAGAGTTTAGTAGGAAAGTTTTGGAAAGATTTTTTATATTCGTGAAACATTTGTGGAACACTCTTTGTAAATCTCCTTCGAAAGAGAGATATTTGAAGGTAGATTGAGTTATTCCTTATTGGTTATTCAGGATTCGTAGTTCTGTAAATCAAATTACCATCGGCTGTATAACTAATAATCAGTAACTGAAACAAGTAACTCAAAAAATCAAATGGGGAAAGTAATTGCGATTGCCAACCAAAAAGGAGGAGTTGGTAAAACAACTACCACTATCAACCTAGCAGCAAGTCTTGCCGCACTAGAATTTAGGACGCTAATAGTCGATGCCGATCCTCAAGCAAACTCTACATCGGGTTTGGGCTACAACCCAAAAGAAATCCAAAACTCTATTTATGAGTGCATGGTAGATGGGGTTCAGGTACAAGATATTATCATCGAGACGGATTTGCCTTACTTACACTTGATTCCGTCACATATCGACTTGGTAGGTGCCGAAATCGAAATGATTAACCTTCGCGACCGCGAACAGCGTATGAAAGAATGCCTTCAAACGGTATTGCACGAGTACGATTTCGTGATTGTTGACTGTTCGCCTTCTCTAGGCTTGATTACGATCAATGCTCTTACAGCTGCTGATTCGGTCATTATTCCAGTGCAGTGCGAATATTTTGCGCTCGAAGGTTTGGGTAAATTGTTGAATACCGTTAAGATTATTCAATCTAGACTCAACACTGCTTTGACCATCGAAGGTATTTTGCTAACGATGTACGATTTGCGTGTTCGCCTATCCAATCAAGTGGTTGCAGAAGTTACTTCACACTTCCAAAGCATGGTTTTCAACACGATTATTCCTCGCAATATTCGTTTGTCTGAATCCCCTAGTTTTGGTGTACCAGCTATTGCTCACGACTCAGAAAGCAAGGGAGCAATTAGTTATTTGAACCTTGCCAGAGAAATTCTTGCAAAAAATGGCTATGTAAATCAGGAATAGATTGGTGGAGAAAACGTTGATACAACAACTTCTTTTCTTTTAAAAACAACTTATCTGTTTATTGGGATATTCACATGGTGAGACATTCTTGCCGAAATTAGCGCCAATATACATTTGTACTTATTAACTTTTATACCATGAGTAAAATGGAATTACCTGCAAAAAAACGTGTTGGACTTGGCAGAGGCTTAGGAGCTTTGTTACAGGACTCAGATTCAGTTAATGGTGTAAATAATACCAGACCTAGTAACCCTACACCCATCGAGCGTCCTCAACGTTTGGAGCAAATTAGCTCGATGAACGAAATTTCGGTAGATACTATCGAAACCAACCCGTATCAACCTCGTACTCATTTCGATGAGGAGGCTCTCAACGAATTGGCCGATTCAATCCGTGTACAAGGGATTATTCAGCCTATTACGGTGCGTCAAATTGCCCCAAATAAATATCAGCTTATTTCGGGAGAACGCCGTTTGCAAGCATCTAAGCGTGCAGGTTTACGCATGATTCCTGCCTATGTGCGCACGGCTGACGACCAACAAATGTTGGAAATGGCTTTAATCGAAAACATTCAGCGTGAAAACTTGAATGCGATCGAAATTGCCTTGAGTTATCAGCGTTTGATTACCGAATGTAGCCTTAAGCAAGAAGAGCTTGGAGATAGAGTTGGTAAAAACCGTACGACTGTCAATAACTACATTCGTCTGTTGAAACTTCCTGATGTGATTCAGGTGGCATTACGCGATAACAAGATTTCGATGGGACACGCGCGTGCTATTATCAATATTGACAATCGTGAGCACCAACTATCTATTTTTAACAAAACCATCGCCGAAGAATGGTCTGTTCGTAAAGTAGAAGAGGCTGTAAGAGAATTGTCAAACGCCAAATTAATGGCTGAAGGTGTTGATAAAAAAGGTGGCGTAAAACAAGAAATAAGAAGCCTTCAATTTAGACTTCAGGCTTATTTTGGTTCAAAAGTAACCGTAAAAGCAGATGACAAAGGCAAAGGAGAAATCAAGATTCCGTTTACTTCACAAGAAGAATTAGACAAAATTTTGCTCTCAATCAAAGCTTAACTCTGGTCGATTTTCCAACAATAGTTTTGTTAAATCTTGTTAAGGCATTGAAAACGAAGTTATTTTACATGAACTTTGCAAGAAATTTTGACTAGAATACGCATGAAACACATACAAAAAGTATGGCTTTTGAGTATAATTGCTATGTTGTTGAGCTATTGTTCACCAGCACAAATCTTGAAAGCAGATACCATTCAAATTCCAAAAGATGACTTGACAAAAGTAGCTAAGTCATTAGATTCAGGGAAAAAGCAGTATAAGATTATTCCAAGAATAGCTACTATTCGTTCAGCAATGGTGCCAGGATGGGGACAAATCTATAATCGACAGTATTGGAAGTTGCCAATTTTAGCGGCAGGTTTTGGGGTGAATGTCTATTTTATTATTCATAACAATGAATACTATCAACTGTTCTTGAATAAATCAAGATATGTAACAGAGAATAAGCTAACGGGGACGTCCATTACTTATAATGGTGTTACTCGTGAGATGACGGCAGCACAACTAAAAACTGGAACCCAATATTATCACCGATATAGAGATACTGCAATCTTGTTTGTACTCGTCATTTGGGCAGCCAATATCGTTGATGCCAATGTAACGGCACACTTAAAAACATTTGATTTGACTGATGATATTTCAATGAAAATACAACCATCTGTGACGACTCCTTTTATGAATAGTCCTGCGTTTGGTGCAAAAATCACATTGGCGTTGAAATAATAAATAGAATTAAAATTTTCACATAAATAGTCTCAATTAACATGAATATTGTTCTTCTCGGCTATGGCAAAATGGGTAAAGTAATAGAGAAGATTGCTCTGAGCCGAGGTCATAACATAGTAGCACGAATCGACGTAAATAACCGTAGCGAATTCGACGCTCTAACCGCTGCTGATGTAGATGCAGTCATTGAATTTAGCCATCCTCTTTCAGCATACGAAAATGTAAAATCTTGTATCGAAAAAGGTATTCCAGTAGTTTCAGGAACGACAGGTTGGCTAGAGAAAAAGCCTGAGTTAGAGGCTTTAACATTAGAAAAAGGAAGTGCATTTTTCTGGTCTTCAAATTATTCAATTGGGGTTAACATATTTTTTAAACTGAATAAAATGTTAGCCAAATTGATGAGTCCTCAAAAACAGTATAGCGTAAGCACTACCGAGATTCATCATACTGAAAAGAAAGATTCTCCAAGTGGAACAGCTATTACTATTGCTGAAGGTTTAATTGAAAATCTTGCTGGCAAAGACAAATGGATTAATAACGAAATTCCTGCCGAAAATGAAGTGGCAATTTGGTCGGCTCGTGAAGGCAAAGTGCCAGGAACGCACATTGTTAAATATATTTCTGATATTGACCAAATCGAAATTTTGCACCAAGCTCATGGTCGTGAAGGTTTTGCATTGGGCGCAGTGATTGCAGCAGAGTGGATTGCTGACAAAAAAGGCGTATTTGGCATGGAAGATTTGTTAGCAGAATAATAGCATTCAAAAGCACTAAGTAATACAATGTTGGATTACTTAGTGCTTTTATTTTGTCAATGTTTGAAAAATAAATTCATGGAAATGTAATTCTAGGTAAAGAATCACGACTTATTGTGTAAAAGCTTAGCTACATAACCATCAAAGAAATTTAAGATTTTTGTAAAATGTCTGAAAAAAAGCCTGTTAAAAAGTCAGCCTTTCGTGAGTGGGTTGATTCAGTTGTATTTGCAGTTGTGGCTGCTACCTTGATTCGTTTCTTCTTTTTCGAAGCCTATACGATTCCGACCTCATCTATGGAAAGTAGCTTGATGGTTGGAGATTTCTTGTTTGTGAGCAAACTCCACTATGGTGTTCGTACGCCTAAAACGCCATTACAAGTACCATTGACTCACCAAAAAATTTGGGGTACAGATTTACCTTCTTATTTAACTTGGTTAGATCTTCCTATTTACCGTTTGCCAGGTTTTTCTGATGTTACTAAAGGCGACGCTGTTGTTTTCAATGTGCCAAATTATTCACCAGATGGAGATGCTCCTGTTGATTTAAAAACCTATTATATCAAACGTTGTGTTGCTACAGCTGGAGATTTGATTGAAATTAAAAATACACAGTTGTACATCAATGGTAAACCTGCTACCAATCCTGCCAAGATGCAACATGGTTATATTCTTAAAACAACAAAAGAAATTACAGACGTAAAACCTTTTGAAGAATTGGGAATATACAATGGTATCGATGCCATGGGACATGAGAATAATAACCTAGTAGGACCTTACCAAGGAGATTCTTCTGATACGAAAAAAGGATATTTTGTATATGTGGTGAATACTTTCGAATCAAATATTGCTAAATTAAAGCAGTTGGATGGTGTGAAAGAAATCTCTCCTATTATTTCTCCAAAAGGTGAGCGTATGGAGGTTGGTGCAAATATCATTCACCAAGAAGATGCGCCAATGAGTTCAGCACTTTATAACTGGAATCGTGATAATTTTGGACCGATTCAAGTGCCAAAAGCTGGTTTGACAATCCAATTGGATTCAATGAATATCGATAAGTATAAGTATGTTATCAAGTATTACGAAGGAAATAAAAACGTTGTTATCGAAAATTATAAAGTAAGTATCGATGGCAAGCCTGTTACTTCTTATACTTTCAAACAAGATTATTACTTTATGATGGGTGACAACCGTCACAATTCAGAAGATTCAAGATTCTTTGGTTTTGTTCCTGCTGATCATATTGTTGGTAAAGCGGTATTCATCTGGATGTCACTTGACCCGAACAAATCTTTCTTGAGTAAAATTCGTTGGAACAGATTATTCAGATTTGTTGAATAGCAATAAGATTTCAAGTATTGATTTACTAGAAAAAGATATACAAAAAGGCTGACTCAACACTGAGTCAGCCCTTTTTGTATATCTTTTTGGTTTTATTTACTCAACGTAAAGAACCAAACCTTTTAGATAACTTCCTTCTGGATGGAAGAAATTAACAGGGTGGTCTGATGGTTGCGTCAAATGGTGTAATACTCTCACTTGTCGCCCAGCCTCTAACGCTGCTGATACAACTGTATTGTAAAACAATTCTCTATCTACTACTTGTGAGCATGAGAACGTAAACAAAATGCCACCTTTGCCCAAACGCTTAAAACCTTCCATATTCAAACGCTTATAACCTTGCACTGCACGGTGGCGAGCATCCATACTTTTCGCATACGCAGGAGGGTCAAGAACAATCAAGTCATAAAATTGGTCGTTTGCTTTCAGATATTTCATAACATCTTCAGCATAAGCCTCATGATTATTGGCGTTTTTGTCTCCAAAGTTTGCTTCTACGTTCTGATTTACCAAGTCAATGGCTTTTTGTGAAACGTCCACCGAGTGAACCAAAGTTGCTCCTTCGTTGAGTGCATAAATTGAAAAGCCACCAGAATAACAGAACGAGTTTAACACTTTGCGATCTTTCGCATAACGAGCCAATAAAGCTCGGTTATCACGCTGATCAAGGAAGAAACCAGTTTTTTGCCCAGTTTCCCAGTTAATCAAAAACGTATGACCATTTTCTTTGGCTGGATGAGGTACTGAACTTGTTCCGATTAAATATCCATTTTTTTGATTTGCGGCATATTGAGGAGGCAAAGTCTCTACGCTTTTATCATAAATAGCCACTAAGTTATCGCCCAACGCTCTTTTGATGGCATTTGCCAATTTATGACGCTCAAGGTGCATTCCAATGCTATGAGCTTGTAAAACTGCTACGCCATTATAAACATCCACGATTAGTCCAGGACAACCGTCACCTTCACCATGAATCAAACGGAAACAATTGGTTTGTTCAAAGTCGATTAATTTACGTACTTCAAAAGCTTGCGCCATTTTGTTAAACCAAAATTCTTCGTCAGCTTCTGTTTGTTCAAATGAAAATATTTTTACAGCAATACTTCCTTCGTGGTAATGGCCAGTAGCCAAAAAGCTACCTTCAAAATCTAATACATCTACCACCTGTCCGTCTGTTGGTTCTCCTAAAATTTGGGAAATTGCCCCAGAAAATACCCAAGGGTGAAAACGTTTTACAGGTAATTCTTTGCCTGCATTTAATACAACCGCAGGTTTATCCAAACTAAGATGACTTAAATCTGACTTTACAGCAGGTTTATTAGTCTTATGATTAGGCTGATTTTTTCTACGAAAATCGCTATTTCTTCTAAATTGATTTTTCATAATACAAAGGTAGAAGATAAATTGTCTGAATTGAAGCAAAATTATAGCTCAAGTGATAGACTTGCGTAATTTTCGTGATTACGCAATAATGTTTCTAAAATACTTTTCAACTTTTAGTCTTTAGCATAATGCTTAAATCCTAATGCCGTATTTTTATCCTTATCTTCTACCAGAAATTTATTATTCATTTTCGTCCCTAGCTGAAAAAATACGTTTGAGCCAAGAATTTGCTTCTTTTTTATCCGCTATTTGTAATGAATCACTCAAGTTTTGTTGAGATAAATCGTTTAAATCTGGTTGTCCTGCATCGATCCAACAAGTGTACCAAAAATCTCCAATCATTTTCACTGTTGCCTGCATTTGGCGCTCCACTTGATGATTGAGAAGATTATGATAGGTTTGACTATAGAACTGAGAATAGGTTCTGGTGTTAATGGCATTTCGTTCGTCCACGCTGAATTGCTTGTTGGATGGAATATGAGTTTGTAGTGCTTTTTCAAACCTAAAAACAGAATCCAGACAAGCGTTCGCAACCCTAATATGTGCCCAAATGCGTTTTTGTGGAGATTTTACATATTCGGCTTTTCCTACAAAAAAATCATAATCCTTAGAAAAAAGCTCAGGAAGTCTTGATTCCCAGAGACCATGAATCCCAACTTGTTGTGTTTTTTGTCCATTATAGTTAGAGGTAGTATGCAATGGAACATTTGAGTCTCCAATATAATGCCCAATTTCTGCCGAACATTTTAGGATAAGGGGCAAATTTTTGGATTCAAATGCTTTAGTGAGGCGATATTTCATAAACTGAATATGCCAAGGTACAATACCATGCTTTTTGAGGGTATCCTCGGAGTATTTTTCCACCACCTGCTCCCAAGGTTTTTGCAAATGAAAAAACGCACTGTCGCCATAATAATCTAAGTCGATAAAATGCCTTGGTGCTTCATCAGGAATCGCATAGCGTCGTTTGTCGGGGTCTACAGCATGTTCGACAATATACCCAAGATGTTTTTTATAAAAAACAATCATTTCTGGTGGGAGTGTAAAAACTGCAAGTCGATTGATGAGTTGATGCCCAAAAAATCCCCAATGACTAACTTGATCAGAATTAGCAGGGAAGGAGTAGCCATAAAGCATAAGAAGTAAAAAACTTCGTAGAAATAGGGTAGGTTTCATGTGAGAACTATCAAAATAAGATGAATAAATTGATTAAAGTTACATGGCTAATCTTGGAAATGCAATTTATTTCAACGACATTTGCACCGCAAAAATCAATTTTTCAATTAATATTGAGTAAATTATTGGTAAATCTGAAAAGAAAATACTACAATTAGGTTGTGGAAGTCTAACTTTTTCTGTACCTTTGCACTTCAATTTAGAAAACCAATATTATTCGGGAAATAAAAATGGCAAATCACAAATCAGCGTTAAAAAGAATTAGAGCGAACGAAGCTAAAAGATTGCGTAACCGTTACCAACACAAGACTACTCGTACAATGGTAAAACGTTTACGTGAAACTAACGATAAAGCAGTAGCTTCTGAACTCTATAAGAAAGTTTCTTCAGCTTTAGACAAATTGGCTAAGAAGAACATTATTCACAAAAATAAAGCTTCTAACTTGAAATCAAAGTTAGCTAAGTTGGTGAGTAAAGTAGCAGCTTAATCAGCTTCAAAATACTAAGTCTAGAAAGGGTCTCATTTTCGAATGAGACCCTTTTTGTATGATTAATACTAGATTATAAGCCAAAGTCATTAGGCAAAAGTGTATTCGTGATTTCATTCAATACATTTTAAATATCTAGCTTAAGGCATGTAGCTTAAGTTAGTGGGCAAAATAAAATTTAAGATTGTTCTTTGGGCTTTCAGATAATGGCTTCCTGCTGTGGGCTTAGGGTAAAATGTATGTCCTTGGTCGTTAAAAATATTTTAACACTCTTTGCCTTGTGCCTGTTGCCTTGTCCCTAGGATAAAAACTGAAATATAATTTTGCACTAATACTTAATACCTATTGAAGTAATAGCACAAATACTAAAATTTTCAAAAAATACGACTTATTACAATACTTTTCTACATATTTACCTAAAAAAATATAGTAAATACATTCACCTATGTCATCATATTCTAGCGAACATCTCAATATCAAAGAGTGGGCGGAGGAGGACCGTCCCCGCGAAAAACTTCTCCTCAAAGGCAAATCAGCTCTTTCGGATGCCGAATTATTAGGGATTCTGATTGGTTCTGGTATTCAAAAACTGACTGCTATCGACATTGCCAAATTGATCTTACAAGGTGTCAGCGGTGATTTGAACCAATTAGCTCGACTCACGGTCAAAGAACTCGCCAAATTTAAAGGAATCGGCGAAGCGAAGGCAATCACGATTGTAAGTGCTTTGGAGTTGGGGCGTAGACGAAAAGACGCTGAAGTACCTAAAAGACCAAGAATTACCTCCTCCAATGATGCTTATCAAGTACTAAAGCCTTATATGCTGGACTTATCACACGAAGAATTTTGGGTGATTTTGCTTAATCGTGCTAATCAAGTAATTCGTTGTCAATGTATTAGCTCTGGTGGAGTGGCTGGAACGGTTGCCGATCCAAAATTGATTTTTAAACTTGCTTTAGAAAATCTCGCGAGTGCGATGATTTTGTCTCACAATCATCCTTCTGGAAACACTGCACCAAGTCAGGCGGATAAAGATTTGACAAAGAAAATGGTGGAAGCTGGAAAGTTTTTGGATATGCCTGTCTTAGACCATTTGATTTTTACCGATAAAACGTATCTCAGTTTTGCTGATGAAGGTATGTTATAATAACCCCACAAAAGTATAAACAATGGTGGTCGAATAAGTTCGAACAGGTACTACAACTGAAATTCCCCTGATTTCATACTGAAGTGGAACTCCTGTTCTACCCAACAATCCTGAGAAAAGAGTTACGTCGGAGCTTCCGAGTAAATTATAGCTGCCAACTCCCGAAGGGCTTATGGTGGCAAGAAGCACAGGAGTTCCATCTCCTGTTTTTCGTACATACAACTCTAATCTACTATCCCAAAGTGTATCTTGTTTCTTAGCTCGAACTTCATAAGTCAGAAGTGTACTGATATTCATTAGCGATTGGTTAGTTGCGCTAGTCATATTGATGCTGTAGTCAAGCCCGGCAGTGGTAATATTACTGGCAGGTACAGTAACAGACCAAGAGGTTCCTCCTGATTGAATGGCAATGCTTTGAGTAATGCCTTTTTGTTGAAAAACAAAAAAGAAAAGCGTAAAGATGAGATAATATGACAGATTTTTGAGCATATACTGAAACTTTTTCTTTAATTATCGACCATCGTATAGGTTACTGAAAATGAGCTTGTTCCTGAGCGTAATAGTTGATAGTTACTCACACTTAAAGAGTAGGTGAGGTTGTATCCTGTGTTTGAGCCACTTCCTGTGTAAGCGCCACCAATATTGTTAATAATTGTATTGCTAGATGTTGATAAGGTAACTGTGCCTGATGACGAACCAACTGTCCCTGTGCTTGTTACGGCTGTTCCTGCGAGTACAGTGAGTTGTAAGCCACTTGGGACTGTGCCTCCCGAAATTTGTGCTGTGATTCTTCTAGAGGCACTCGGGGCTACGGCTGAGCTGAAATTAAGCCATTTGCTCGTATTTGTCAAAGTAGTGATAGCGCCACCTGCAGTAGATGGTGTTGAAAAACTAAATGAAATTGAGTTGCTATTGGGGCTTAATTTTAGTAATGCCACAGAGTTTAGGGTAATGCCCACTGATACAGTTGATTGGGCATTAATTTGCTCACTTAGGATTAATAAAATCAATATTCTAGCAAATAACAGCAATTTCATCATGTAGGCTTTTCGTTTTTACCCATGTTGGCTTCAATTATCTCATGGGGTATTCTTTATGGATTTTTATTATGTAATTTTATCTGAAAACTTTTACTACCATATACCAATTTTCGCTGAAGTGACTGTAACCCAATGGCGATATCGACTGTTTTACTAGGATTCACTTGTATATTCTGATTGGCCTCTATTAGTTGAAAAGCGTTTTGATTATTGACAAGCCATGCCGATAAATTCCAAGAACCAGGGATAACATCACTAAAACTAAATTCACCAAGGGCATTTACTTTGGTAGTAATAGAGCCTTGGTCATTTTGTATTTTAATAAAGATAGTAGGAAATACCAGTGTGCTATCTATTTTTTTGTTGCCATTTTGGTCTAACAGTTGAATTATACCATTGATAATACCCGTTCTGGCAATCGCTACTTTTAACGTATGAACACTATCATTCTTTACTTGGACTTCTATAGGACCACGAGGGGTTATCGCAACATTAAAAAAGTTAGGATTGGGTTCTACTCTGAAAAGATATTTGTCAGGAATGATTTTGTTAAAAGTAAACTTGCCATTGGCATCTGTTAATACCTTTTTCTCCCCTAAAGATACCATGACATTCCCTACCGAAAGCGTGTTGTCATTGCTACTCAATTGACCTATTACTGTACCTTGGCGTTTATCTTTTGCCAAAGGTAAATTCAGTTTTAGGGTATATTTTAACGAAAAATAAATAGCATCTCGGTTGATATTTCCAAGATTAATTGCTTGAGGAATAAAAGATTGACCAACAATTAGACTAAAGGCATGATGCTTGAAATCGAGATTGAGGTTTCCTGATAAATAACTTTGTGTTTGAACAAATGCATCAGGCGTAAAGTTGTTTCGATAAGTCGCCATTGCATTGAGCCATGGACGAATGTTAAGTCTGAAAGAGCCACCATAGAAATAGTAATTTGTATTGCTGTTGGTCGCCGAATATTTACTCGTGTAGAGATGTTCAAAAATACCTCCTAGCCAAAGCGAAGGAATTAGCCTGATTTGAGGATTTATAGCATTGGAAAAAGAGGTTTTAATGATGTTTTCATCATTGGGAACCAACAAATTTTCGGCATTACCCCATCTGCCATTGTAAGAGAGCGCAAATTTTTCCCCGTTATAATCATAGCCTAGCCCACCAAAGGATTCTCTGTAATAGAAAGATTTTGGCTCTAATCTATCTTCTCTTTCAAGAATATTATAACTCAGTCGCAACATACTTCGATAGTTGAATCGATAATTCAACTGCCCGATCAGGCTTTTGAGATAGGGCGAAGAATTATATACAAGCAGGTCGAAAGAAGGATTTATTCTAGTGAGATTATGGCTTATCCCCAAAGAAAGATGGTTGTTGATGGTAAAATTGATAGAATTGAAAGTCTGCCAGCCACTTTTATAAAATCCGTAAAAATTTTTGCCCGCATAAATCAAATTACTCGAAACGGAAATCCATTTATTATACCAATTAACATTATTCTGAATCGCATAATCCGTTCCATTGTTAGAAATACTTTGTGCCAACTCTGTTTCCCAATGAATCTTGGCAGTCGTAATACTAGAAAAAAGATTCAAGACATTAGCATCAAAAGATTGATTTCTGAGCAACACGCCTTTTCGTTGATAGCCAGCGGTAATAAAATTGTTTTTTGAATAATACCAAGATACATTACCTCCCAATTGATAGTTGAGGTCAGATTCAAAACGAGGTTTGGCATAATAAAGACTTGACCCAATTGCTCCATTTCGCCAATCTATTTTTGCGCCTCTACTAAATCGACCAAATTCTAATAAATTAGTAAGCCTTAAATTATAATCACCTACTTGTACTGATAGATTTCTTTTGAAATCATATTTCATGGAATAAATCTCATACGAACCAATCATAGGAATTTGAAATTGGTTGGGTCCATGCGCGGTAAAATCAATATAGTGCTTATTGGAAAGGTCTAAGAATCCTTTCCCTCTTACGTCAAATTGGTAAGCAGAAGTCGACAAATCACCCTGCTTTGTGCCAATATAAACGCCACCAATTTCTAGGGGAAACTTGAGCCACGAATTATCTTCCTTGCGAGTGGTTCCATATACAGGAATGGATACAACGCTAATAATTGAAGTGTCTTTCGTTTTAAGTGATAGAATCGGATTATAATTCCAGTTTCCTTGGTTGGTGGATTGAATAACATGCCTTGTAAAAATGGTGAAGCTTTCATTCGCTCCAATTGGCACATCGAGAGTATCTTTTTGGCTAAATATTTTACCTTGATTTAAGCCAATTGTTGCTTTTTCAGGAATATTACCTGCATTCTGAATGGAGAATGAAATATTCAGTGTATCTCCTTCTTTGGCAAATTCAGGAAGATTGATCGGCGTAATTATCAATTGATGAACCTTTCTGATGGTAATGGGAAAATTCGCAATAGATTGTTTTTGTGACTGAAATACAAAATAATAAGGGCGAATCGCTACCTTATTCGGACATACCATCGTTTGAACAAACCTGCTTGTACTATCATTGATAGGAATTTGCTTGGTCAAAATCGTTGCCCAATTGGGTGGCGCTATTAACTGAATAGGCACAATTCCTTGTTTTAGAGGATGCTTGATATCACAAAAAACAGTGAAGTGCTCGCCTGGAGAAATATCCGAAGGGTATTTTAATTGCTGAATTTTGGGCAATGTTTGTCCCTGTGCTTTTGTGAAAGCACCGAATATCTCTACTGCTAGACATAGAATAAAGATTTTTGGGGATAATATGTACTTGAGGGAACACATTGTCAACCTAGGCTACTTTACTCGATAGATAGTTCAAGATTGGAGGCAAATAAATCTGTGCCATTATCGGCAATCAAAATTCCTTCGTACTTCCCTTTCGGGAGTCCTACAATATCTACTTCGAAGGTATTGCATTTGTCCTGGTAAATTCTTCTAGACAAACTTTCAAATACCTTTATTTTTTCACCTTTGTCATTATAAATCTCTAATGAAACCTTTGTTTTAGCCGAAAAACGTCCTTCATTTTTGAGTGAGACAATTACCTGACTATTTGAAGCCTGCTGTTTTTTAGCATTATAGCGAACATCCAAGAAAGATAATTTCGGGCTTTCAAAGGCGCCTTTGTTCGCAATGACCTGAATAGCGTATCTCACCTTTGAGTTGATACTTACCCCCGAAGGGTCGTTACTAGTAATAGGGTCGGCAGCCTCAATCATGATAACCGACCAGTAACTTCCATTTGGAGAGCTTTGTGGCAATGCTACCGAATAGGGCAAATCAAATTCTTCTTTAGGCGCGAGTATTTTCTCAGATAATGGCGTTGTGAGATAACGTGCTAACGAATACGAGTGTGTTGGTGTGTTGGCAAAATTAGATTCCTGACCACAAGCAAGTAAATACTCTTGTTTATAAAATAGCACTTTTATTGGAGTCTCGGCATCATTTTTTAGTTTTATGACTCCTTTTACTTGAGCAGATTCTCCCAAAATGGCGTGTTCATGGGTGAGTCCGTTCAAAATTAAAATATTTGAAAATCCAGTTAAGGAAGAGAAAATAATCGCCCAGCACAAAGCCCACTTAATGAGTTGATTCATAAGCATAATAAATTAACACGGGTACGGAATGTCAACCGTATCTTAAAGAATAAGCTGTGATCTAGCAGGCTTCCTATCTTTAAGATACGGGTAATTGAATGTCAAAGAGTTTAGATACTTTTAGTTATCAGCTAAAGTGTATGTCACTGTGATACTTGATGTTCCAGAACGAATGTTTTGATACGCTGAAGCACTTGTAGTCGCAATGCTATACGTTAAATTACTACCATCTGTAGATCCTGTTCCTGTTGCACAACTTGTGATACCAGTAATAATGTCGGTAGCAGTTGTTCCCAACGAAGAGATTGTACTGCCTGTACCACCAGCACCTTGCAAATTGGTTGCACCAGGGTTTGCTGCGGTTACTGCGATAGTCAAACCAGCAACAGTTGCAGATGCCTGTACTGAAATTTTACGACCAGTTGCAGGAGCAGTCATAATAGAACTATACTGCAAATACAGAGAAGTATTATTAGTAGGTGCTACAATAGGATCACCAGCGGTACTTGGTGCGGTAAAGTCCATCGTGATATTTTTGCTGGCTGTAGGTGCAATTCTTAGCATGGTAACGGCAGGAATCGTAATACCTATGGTATGTGAGTCGGTTTGGCCAACGACTTCGATTTTAGAAAGCAAGAAAAGTACTAAAGCGGATAAGAAGAAAACACGTTGTTTCATGGCTACTTGGTTTTAAATTGTGAAAAATCATTTGCTTGACGGCGCTTTAAACTTGAGACATTTACAGCTAGGTGTGATGAGTGCTATAATGCGGTTTAAATGACTTTATTGAGGTGGGAGAGATAGTATGGAGACGGTTGTCGAAATAAATATTTGAGTTTAATAATCAGCATAGTTTTAAATAGGTAAAATAACCGTATTGTCTTGAATTTAAAGGAGTTAATGTGGAATTGTAAGCAGTAATTATGCCAATTACCTATTTGAAAACCTTGAATTACACGAACGCAGTAGTATTGAAATGGACTTTCAAATGGAAAAACAATCACAAGAAAAGAATGTGGAATTGTAGATGATTAAATTGCTGATATTTAAGTAATTGCGGATTGCGTATTTTTGAGTGAATAGAGGAAATGTAAAGAAGTTGAAATGTATTTTTGGGACGAACGACGTATAGAGTAGAAAAAGTGTAGTTGAGAATAGTAACTATACAAAAAAGAGAACTGCTTTAGTTCTCTTTTTTTGTACTTGACATCTTATTTGCCTCTTTCGTTATAGATTTTTTGTAGTTTCGAACCTACAACTGCTGCTAGCACAAAAAGAACGATAAAGAATAAAGCTCCTGAAACACCCATGGTATTTATATTTTAGATTTATGAAAATGAACAGTCAGTTTTGATGCCACAAAGATAAAATTCAAAACCGAAAGATTCATATATTAACTGCTAAACTTTGGGTAGTTTTTTGTTAAGTCAAAAAAACAAAGTTATCCGAACGGATATTTTATGAACTTAACTATAAAACTCCTTTAGTTGATGGAAGAATATCCAAGTCCTTAATTTCTCTTTTAGTTGCCATTTTGATGGCTTTAGCAAAGGCTTTGAAGGTAGCTTCGATTTTGTGATGCTCATTGTCTGCTTCTGCTTTGATATTCAGATTACACTTAGCAGTATCAGTAAATGATTTAAAGAAATGGAAGAACATTTCTGTTGGAACGTCCCCAATTTTCTCGCGAGAATATTTTGCATCCCATACCATCCAGTTACGTCCAGAGAAGTCGATCGCAGCGTGTACGAGCGCTTCGTCCATTGGTAATAAGAAATAACCATAACGAGCAATACCTTTTTTGTCACCCAAAGCTTTCAAGTAAGCTTCGCCAAGGGCAAGTGCTGTATCTTCAACAGTATGGTGCTCGTCGATATGTAAATCACCTATAACTTTTACCTTCAAATCTGCCCCAGAGTGTTTTGCCAACTGGTCAAGCATATGGTCAAAAAAGCCTAAGCCTGTTTCGATTTGTGATTTTCCCTTACCATCTAGGTTCAATTCAACCCAAATTTGAGTTTCTTTTGTGATACGCTCAACCGACGCTTTACGTTCAGGTAAACGTAAAAACTCATAAATGGTATCCCAATCAGCCGAAATCAAAGCTGTAGCTTCTGTATGTTCTGGTTGCTCAATGGCTTTTTCTCCTAAATAAATAGCTTTTGCTCCAAGATTAATCGCCAATTGAATATCTGTCAAGCGGTCTCCCAATACATAAGAGTTGGCCAAATCGTATTGAGTGCTATCAAAATACTTAGTCAACATTCCCGTCGAAGGCTTGCGAGTAGGCGCATTTTCATGTTCAAATGTACGGTCGATATGTACGTCTGCAAAAATGATGTTTTCACCTGTAAGGGTATCCATCATTTTGTTGTGAGCAGGCCAAAACGTATCCTCTGGGAAAGAGTCGGTTCCTAAACCATCTTGATTGGTCACCATAACCAATTCATAGTCAGTTTCCTCAGCAATTTTGCGAAGATTAGAGATGGCTTTAGGTAAAAAAGCTAATTTTTCTAATGAATCAACTTGAAAATCAACAGGAGGTTCTTGAATGATAGTACCGTCACGGTCGATAAATAAAACTTTTTTCATTGTTTTTGTGATTACGTCTGAGGATAGCATTTTTGGAGGTAAAATTTGAGCTATCCTTTTTGTATGGAGTCACAAAGTTAAGGTTCATGTTTTGGTAATTAAATTTTTTTAGAAGAATTTCATTTTTTTAACATCTATTTTGCATTAAACAAGTCAACAAGGGCGTTGATAAAATGATTTGATAAGATATTGGAAAATATGCGCCAAATATCAAGGAAGGATTGTATTTTTGAGCAAAAAAATGGAGTTGTTGTGTACCGTAACATACAAACAGTGCCTATTGCTTATCTAAAATCTCGATAGAATAATCTTAAAACATTTGATATGAATTTAATTGTAGAGTTGAAAGAGTTATTAGGAGGGGACATCAGTGTAAAAGCTGCCTCGCTAGTAGGTGAAAAAGAAGACAAAGTAAAGTTGGCGATAGAGGGGCTTGTACCAACCATTATTGGTGGTATCATGAAAAGAGCAACGAATGAGGCTGGCGCTACTACGCTTATGAACGTAATCCAAAAAGGAGGTCACGATGGGGCTATTCTTTCTGAAATTTCAAGTGTTGTACAAGATCGTGAAAGTTTTGCCAAAGTTGTTGAGAAAGGCCATAGTTTGGTAAGCATGTTGCTACCTGATAAGAAAAGCTCAATCGCAACCTTGATTTCACAGTTTGCAGGTGTTCGTAATTCTACGGCTACTTCATTATTAGCTTTTGTGATGCCTGTGGTTATTGGCAGATTAGGCAAAATTGTTGCGAATCAAAATGCAGATAAGAGTACTCTAGCCAACAATGTACTCGAATTGAAGAGTTATCTATTAGGTGAAACACCAGAAAATCTTCAAGTAAAAATGATTGATGTGCTAGGTTTGGCAACATTCATGAGCCAAGAGTTAAAACCTGTACAGTTTGCGTCAGGTGCTCCTTTGCGTTCTCCGGGTGTTCCTGCTCCAACAGCTCCCAAAATCTCTGATGATAGAGATAAGGTTGTTACTTATTCTAGCAAAAATTATGATTCGGAAGACGAGGAACGTCAACCTCTTCCAAAATGGGTTTTCCCTGCTAGTATTATAGCTTTGGTGGTAGCGGTTGCTGCCTATTTCTTAGTAAATTATGACTGGCAATCAACATTTGCCAGTACTACTGATGAAGTAGATAGCACTCAGGTGGAACAAGTAACAGGTGCTGAAATTGACACAACGGCTTTGCCTAAGGATACAGCTGTAGCAAAAATTGATTCATCAAACACTGCTGCTGAAGTTAAATTGACTGGAATTGCATTGCCTAATGGTCAAACTATCGAAACACTACCGGGGTCATTTGTAGAGCGCTTTACCAAATATGTAGCAGATACCGCAAGCCGCCCATCACAAGTGTTCGTACTTGAGAATGTTGCATTTGAAGGTAATACAGCCAATTTGGTAACTGGTGGAGAAAAGAATATCCAAGATCTAGCAAAAATCATGACGGCTTATCCGAAGGTTCAAGTAAAGATTACTAGTCATACAGACAATACTGGCGATACTCTTCAGAATAAAACAATGTCACGTAAGCGTGCGTTTGCTATCCGTAATATGTTGGTTACTAACGGTATTAGTGCTATCCGTATCGACTTTGATGGCAAAGGTCCATTTGTTCCTGTGGCATCAAATACCACTGAAGAAGGTAAAGCAAAAAACAGAAGAATTGAGGTGAAAGTAGTGAAGAAATAGTATGCTTATCTCATTGAGTGATTGGAGATTGAGTGCAAGAGTGATTAGGTTAAAATTAATATACTCAAATTGAGACGAAATATTTAGCGTCTAAAGCTAAGTAAAACTAAAAAGGGTTCGAAAATAATTTTCGAACCCTTTTTAGTTTTACTGCAATACTGGATGACCTATATTTGGACGCAAAATATTGCATCTCAACGGGTAAAAAATAATCACTCAATCAAAACTCACTCAATAAGCACTATCTCATAGCAGTACGATTGGCTTTCCATTGGCTTTTTACCAATTGTCCACCAGTACTTTCTTGACTTGGCGTTGCTTTTTTATGAAGAATCAAATGTGCTGCCAATGCTGCTGCAATAGCTTCTTCATCTGCATCTGGCGCAGTATCCAAAACCTCAGGCGTATAATATAGACTGATAAAACGTGTATCGAATTGCCCAGAAAGAAACGCTTCATGACGCAATACAAATTTGCAAAATGGAAGTGTTGTTTGAATTCCTGTAATTTGATATTCATCAATCGCACGAATCATTTTGTCTATAGCCTCATTGCGGTCTTTTCCGTAAGTAATCAACTTAGCAATCATTGGGTCATAATAGATAGGAATAGCCATTCCTTGTTCCATACCATCGTCTACACGCACGCCATTGCCTTGTGGGCGTACATAAGTCGTAAGTGTACCCACATCTGGTAAAAAGTTATTGCGAGGATCTTCTGCACAAACTCTACATTCAACTGCATGACCATTAATTGTTAGATCTTCTTGTTTGAATGAAATAGGATGCCCCTCAGCAATCAAAATCATTTCTTTTACTAAATCTACGCCTGTAATTTGTTCTGTCACAGGGTGTTCTACCTGTAGGCGAGTATTCATTTCTAAGAAATAGAAATCTAACTTTTCATCTACAATAAATTCTACTGTACCTGCACCATAATAATTACAAGCACGAGCTACATCTACTGCACATTGACCCATTGCTGCACGAATTTCGGGTGTTAATACAGCCGAAGGTGCTTCTTCTACTACCTTTTGGTGACGACGTTGCACAGAACACTCTCTTTCAAAAAGGTGAACAATATTGCCATGCTTATCGCCTAATACTTGAATCTCGATATGTTTAGGTGAAGTGATATATTTTTCTACGAAAACAGCCCCATTTCCAAAAGATGCAATAGCTTCGGATACGGCGCGATCCATTTGTTCGTCAAACTCTTCTTCATTTTCTACTACACGCATACCCTTACCGCCACCACCAGCAGATGCCTTGATGAGGACTGGATAACCAATGTCTTTCGATTTTTGCTTAGCAACTTCACGGTCGGTCACGGCATCTGGTGTGCCTGGGACCATGGGAATATTATATTTAGCAACTGCGTGTTTCGAAGAAAGTTTGTCACCCATCACCTCAATACTCTCAGGCGACGGACCAATAAAAATGATGCCTGCATCTGTCACTTTTTTACAAAAGGCTGCATTTTCAGACAAGAATCCATAACCTGGGTGAATAGCGTCAACGTTCAAATCTTTACAAATTTGAATGATTTTATCACCTAATAAATACGATTGATTGGATGGGGGAGGCCCTACACAAACAGCTTCATCGGCAAATTTTACATGTGGTGCCAAACGATCGGCCTCCGAATAGATAGCAACAGTTTTGATACCCATTTCACGAGCAGTACGCATCACACGCAAAGCAATTTCGCCACGGTTGGCAACGAGGAGCTTATGAATTTTTTTCATTGATTGGTTTCTTCGATTTTGTTTTGTTGTTACTAATGTATTAATGCAGAATGATAAGTTGAGAATATAATTTTTTAATTATCAGTATTTTATATTTAAAATAGATTAAATTTTATCTTACTTTATTACGCATTAGACTGTAAGATGTAGGCATTTGACATATTCCATGAGAAACCGTTTTCAACTTCATTTTACGGGATAATGCCTATAGCTTAAAGTGGGTAAAATTCATTTTGTCCACTAATTGATACTTTCGTCATTTTTATAAATGTCTTATTTTTCAACTTAAATATTCTGAGGAGGCTCAAATAAGGACTTTAATGTTTCGAGCATTGCAATAATATCATGAACAATATTGCGTGCCTTTTTCATAACTTGAGCATGTTGTTTTTCTAATGATTTTTCATCAAAAAAACGCCATAAATATAGCAAATCATCAAACTGATAAGCGAAATCATCAATTCGATAAAGCGTAAATCTATCCTCCTTTTCGTAGGCTTTGTAGATGGCCAAATAGAAGGCGCCATCCTTCAAAACACTTTTAACCATATTCTGGCTAAAATCCTGCGGTAACTCCTGATTATCAACCAAAAAGTCTAGGATAGTGCTTTGGTCTTCGCAAATGGTAAGTTTACTATTTAGACTCATGGCTCATTTGGATTTTTCAAAGATGGATTCAACTTGAAATCTTACAATTGAAAAAGTGCTGCCTTTACCCAATTTTGATACAAGATATAAAACGAATCGATAAATATGTATTTAGCGAAAAAAGTTCTTGAAATATTGCAAGTAATAACCAAATCAAGTCTTGTTATTCTTTGTTTAATACAATATTTGGCAGTTAAAAAATAAAGAATTAACTTTGAGATTATTTTAAGATTTTCACTGCACATATTACGCTAATATATTAGGCAGAAAAACTTGTTGCTTTGAAAATAATTGACACTATTCATAAATCTAAAACGCAGATATAAAGTGGATATTTTTGAGAAAGTCGTAAACAACATGGGGCCGTTAGGTTCTTACCACAAAATTGGCCACCACTATTTTTCATTCCCTAAATTGACTGGCGAATTAGGCCCTTATATGAACTTCAATGGCAAGCGTATGCTTAACTGGTCATTGAACAACTACCTTGGTTTAGCTAACCATCCAGAAGTTCGTGAGGCAGATGCACAAGCTTCTGCAGATTATGGCTTGGCTTATCCAATGGGTGCTCGTATGATGTCGGGTAACTCTGATTTGCATGAGGAGTTTGAGCGTCAATTAGCTGAATTTGTAGGTAAAGAAGATGCATTCTTGTTGAATTACGGCTATCAAGGTGTAATGTCTATTATTGAATGTATGGTTGACCACCGTGACATTATTGTCTACGATGCAGAATGCCATGCTTGTTTGATTGATGGTATCCGTTTGCATAAAGCTAAAATGGGTGCTTACTATAAGTTCAATCACAACGATATGGGCTCATTGCGTAAAAACCTTGAGCGTGCTACTAAGAAGGTTGCAGAAACTGGCGGTGGTATCTTAGTTATAACAG
Organism: Flectobacillus sp. BAB-3569; assembly: GCF_002270355.1. GTDB lineage: Bacteria > Bacteroidota > Bacteroidia > Cytophagales > Spirosomataceae > Flectobacillus > Flectobacillus roseus. The sequence goes on from NZ_NJFZ01000009.1 coordinate 83,408, forward strand.
AAGGTGTGTTTGGTATGTCGGGTAAAGTAGGTTCTTTGGACGAAATCGTTGCATTGAAAAGCGATTTTAACTTCAGAATCTTAGTAGATGATGCTCACGGATTTGGTACAATGGGTGAAAATGGTCGTGGTGTTCACGAACATTTGAACTGTATCGAAGGTATTGATTTGTACTTCTCAACATTTGCAAAATCAATGGCTGCTATCGGCGGTTTCGTTGCTGCTCCGAAAGACATTATTATGTTCTTGAAATATAATATGCGTTCTCAAACTTATGCAAAAGCACTTCCTATGCCATATGTAATTGGCGGTATGAAGCGTTTGGAGTTGATTAAGAAACATCCAGAGTTGCGTGAGAAATTATGGGAAAACGTACGTGCTTTACAAGATGGTTTCCGCAAAAGAGGTTTTGACATTGGTGATACTACATCTCCTGTTACTCCAGTATTTTTGCACGGTGAATACGATGTACTTACAGCAACGTCTTTGATTAAGGATTTGCGTGAAAATATGGGTATCTTCTGTTCAATCGTAGTATATCCTGTAGTACCAAAAGGACAGATTATGTTGCGTATTATTCCTACTTCAGCACACTCGTTGGAGGACGTTGAGTACACAATGAACCAGTTTGAAATTGTACAAAAAAGATTGGCTGATGGCTTCTATAAGGCACAAGCTGAGCAGTTTAAATCAGTATTAGCATAATTTTAATACGATTTTGTGCTTTTTTCATGCTTTTTTTGATAAAAGAATTTGCATCATGTTGGAAATTGACTATATTTCGGTCGTAAAAAATGCCTACAGGCTTCATATGAGGCTTTTTTAACCATTTATCCAACCTAAATCCAATTACAAATATGAGCAGATTCTCAGAAGTAAAAGACTTGATTTTGTCATTAGAGGGTGACTTCGAAAAGTTCTATGAAAAAGGCAATCAAGCTGCTGGAACTCGTGTAAGAGGTGGCATGCAAGCATTAAAAACTTTGGCTCAAGAGATTCGTACTGAAATCCAAAACAAGAAAAACCAAAGTGAATAATTCAGGCAAATAAAAAAGGCTAGCAATTTCGATTGCTAGCCTTTTGCTTTTATAACATCTTTGGAAAGACAGATCTTATCTTATACTGACACTTATTAGAACTGTTCTGCATTCATAATCGTAGCCATACCATCTGTAGTTTTCTTGTTGGTAGCAACATCGAATATTTCACATTTGACTTCCGCTATGTGTTTCTTCTCATCAATATTTACTACGGTAAAAACTGCTTCATAATCCGTGTCGACAAACATGGGGCGCTTAAATTCGGAAACTTGTTTTAAATAAACACTTCCAAAACCAGGAAATTCCGTACCCATTACTTTAGAAAAAATACTCGAAGCTAATGCGCCATGAATAATTGGGCGCTTGAATGGAGTAGTAGCTGCAAATTCAGCATCTAAGTGAAGAGGGTTGTGGTCACCAGATACTTTTGCAAATAAAATTACGTCATCTTGCGTGAATGAAAACTTATGACGATGTACTGTATTGAGTGCAATCATGAATGAAAAGATTTTTTGAATGAAATAGTGCCCATTTAATGGTAGCTTCATTTCTTATTTTTGTGCAAATATACTTCTAGTATTTTGATTTTAGTAACAATAATCTATTGCTGACAGGTAATCTCTTTGCGGATTCAACTCAAAGGTTTTACTATTAAATAATTGAGCAGATTTAGATTTGCGCTTTGTGTTGAAGGCATAAGGCAACAGGCACAAGGCAAAGAGTGTTAAAATATTTTTTAGTAACGATGGATATATTTTTGCCGATTGCCGAGAGCTGAAAGCCGTAAGCTCAAAAATTTAAGATTGTTTTTGGGGCTTTCAGGTAACGGCTTTCGGCGGTGAGCTTGGGGTAAAATGCATGTCTTTGGTCGTTAAAATATTTTTTAGTAACAATAGATATATTTTGCTGAAAGCTGATACCTGTAAGCCGAAAGCCCCCTACGATGAGTGATCTGCAATGATGACCCATTCTCCTTTAATTTTTTGCCATGTTAGGGTAAAATGCCCACCAATATCACCCTTTTCTGGACGAGTCAAGGCCCATTTTCCTACTAACAAGCAATTTTTTGGTCCTAGAAAATTTACCTTAATGATGGTGAACTTAAGCGTCCCCATGCTGGCTTTGTCAGGATAGTTTTTCTGATAGCTTGCCAAGGTTTTTTGATAACCGTACGTAACACCACTTTTACCGATATACATCAAAGAGTCGGATTCCCAATAGCCTTTCATAAAAGCAACCACATCGCCACGATTCCAAGCTTGGTTTTGTTTGTCTAAGATTTCTAGAATTTTTTGACGGTCTTGATTAGTTTGTGAGAAACTGATAAAACCGCATAAGCAAAATAATACGGAAAATATGAAGCCTTTTGTCATGTGAAATAGATAAAATTAGGGTGCTAAATATGAGATTTATCCAAATAGATAGAATACATCCCTCCAAAATTTTGTAGTTTTGAATTCTTATCAATTCAGCTCAAATAAAGATAATTATTTTTATGAAATTCAAAGAATTTGTAGATAAATATAAAGACTACTATTTGGTAGATGGCCTTATGTATCTTTCTTTTATTATAATGATTATCTTGATGTTTGTGTTTTTCAGTTAGTACCTGCGTTTCGCAACTCAACCATAGAAATACGCTTCCAACAGATTTTGGGTGATTGATTAAAACACTTATAAATTATAGATCGGGCGTATGTCTTGTAAACTTACATAATAATATGATTTGGTTTGTTTTAAATCCTAAGTCTGGAACCACAACCCCAGCAAAGAGAAATAAAATAATTCAAGCTATCAACAAACAGGCAAATTGTAGATTAATCTTAACAGAATATGCAGGTCATGCAACCGAAATTGCTCAACAGGCCGTTCAGCAGGGTATTAGCCGTGTTGTAGCAGTCGGTGGCGACGGTACAGTCAACGAAGTAGCTCGTGGACTGGTGGGTTCGGACACTGCGCTTGGTATCATTCCAATTGGTTCTGGCAATGGCTTAGCTCGTCACCTGAATATACCGTTAAAAATTGATAAAGCGATTCAGTTTGCTATTCAGCAACCTACTGCCCAAATAGATGCTTGTTATTTGAATGAAATTCCCTTTTTCTGTACTGCAGGAGTTGGGTTTGATGCTTTTGTGGCAAATGAGTTTGCACAACAGGATTCAAGAGGATTGAAAACTTATGCTAAAATGTCACTTAAGTCATTTCGAACCTATAAGCCTGAAGCTTATATAATTTCGCACCAAGGAAAAGACTATGCAAAAATGGCTTTTTCCATCACGTTTGCCAACGCTACCCAGTACGGTAATAATGCCCTGATTTCTCCAAAATCTAAGATTGATGATGGTTTAATCGACTTAGTTATATTGAAGCCTTTCCCTTTTGGCGCAGCTCCGATTATTGGTGTACGTTTGTTTAGAGGAACATTGCCTAACTCTCGTTACATTGATATGGAGGTTTCGGAAGACTATGTGCTCAAGTCAGAAAAACCTTTATTGATTCACTTTGATGGCGAACCTTTACAGCTAGATACCAACGAGATTCGTGTATATATCAAACCAAAATCGCTAAAAGTAGTGGCTGGGGTAGTGGAGTAGAGTAATTTCATTTTAATAGATTCTTTAATAATATGAATTTTCAATCGTTAGTAGCCTCTATCCATAACACTAATAGATATTTGCAGCAGCAGTCTATTAAGGCTGTTAATATTCATATTACGCTTCGAAATTGGCTTGTAGGCTTTTATATTGTAGAGTTTGAACAAAAAGGAGAAGATAGAGCCTCTTATGGGAGCCAGTTACTTCACAATTTAGCAGCTATCTTACAAATCAAAGGGCTTACTGCTCCTGAACTATCTAGGTGTAGGCAATTTTATCATACATATCCTCAGTTTAGTTTACTTTTACCAACTCGGATTTCTAATGTTTTTTCTATAAAACCAGAATCACCGATATTTGATTCTGAACTGAATTTCATTAAAAATGAAATTTTTGGGTTATCAACCCAAAAATCTGCAAACATAAAGGAAGAAAGAGAAATTGGGTATATAAAAGAAATATTTAGGACAATATCCTACTCACATTTCACTGAGCTGATTAAAATTGAAGATGAAATAAAGAGACAATTTTACGAGCTATTAGTTTTAAAAACACAAGTTTCCGTAAAAGAGCTAAAGCGACAAATCACAACGTTAACATACGAAAGATTAGGTTTTTCAGAGAATAAAGAAAAAGCATTTGAAGTAGTAAAAAACAAAATAGCACCTCAAAATAGAGAAGATCTTGTCAAATCACATTATTTCTTTGAATTTTTAAATATTTCACAACCACATCTTATTGAAGAAACTGAACTAGAGCAGGCGTTAATTGAACATTTGCAAATGTTTATGTTAGAATTGGGGATAGGATTTTGCTTTGAAGCTCGACAGAAAAGAATTTTAATAGGAGATGAATATTATTTCATAGATTTAGTATTCTATCATAGGATTTTAAAATGTCATGTTTTAATAGAATTAAAGAGTGAAAAAGCAAAACATGAACATATTGGTCAGCTCAAAACGTATTTGAATTATTATAAAAAAAATTTTCAAGATAGTAACGATAACCCCCCTGTAGGAATATTATTGGTTACAGATCAAAATAAAGCATTGGTGGAATATGCAATTGCTGATACAGATAAAGATATTTTTGTTAGTAAGTATATATTACAGTTGCCCAATAAAGAAAAGTTGGAAAGCTTTGTTAATAATGAATTAAAAAAACTGGTACTCTAACTCAATAGGAATCATTTACCATGTCAAAAAATAAAAAAATACCATTAGGAGTTGTCTATTCTACAAATCCTGATTTTGAATATGAATTTGAGGAAAAAGAAGTGGCGGAAACACTTCCTCCTAATCAACAAAATTTAAAGGCTTTATTAGATAAAAAGGCTCGTGCAGGTAAACAAGTCACACTCGTTACGGGCTTTGTAGGTAATGAAGAAGACTTGAATACTTTGGGAAAAAAACTCAAAAACCTTTGCGGTTGCGGAGGCTCTGTGAAAGATGGAGAAATTATCCTACAGGGTGATTTTAGGGAGAAGGTTGTCACTTGGCTAATACAACAAGGTTATAAGGCTAAAAAGGTATAAGAACTTTACTATTGAGTGAATGATGATTTAGTAAATTTCTTTATGAAATAATCACTCAACCACTAAATCATCATTCACTCAATTAGTAATGTCTCATAAAAATGAACTAGTCCATCAATTCTTTCAAAATCTTTTGTGCTGCAATTGATATAATGGTACCAGGGCCAAAAACTCCTTTTACACCTGATTCATACAAAAAAGTATAGTCTTGCGCAGGAATAACTCCTCCCGCAATTACCATAATATCTTCACGACCAAGTTTTTTCAATTCATTAATAAGCTCCGGAACAAGCGTTTTGTGTCCAGCAGCCAAGCTAGATGCACCAACCACATGGACGTCGTTTTCGACAGCCTGTTTGGCTACTTCTTCTGGTGTTTGGAATAGTGGGGTAATGTCCACATCAAAACCTAAATCGGCAAAACTTGTCGCAATTACCTTAGCGCCACGGTCGTGGCCATCTTGTCCCATTTTGGCCACCATAATACGAGGTCGGCGACCTTCTAATTTGGCAAACTCGTCTGCCATTTCTTTTGCAATTCTGAAATTCTCGTCGTCTGTCACTTCTGATGAATATACGCCTGAAATTGAACGAATAATAGCTTTGTGGCGACCATATACTTTTTCTAGTGCCATGGATATTTCGCCAAGAGTGGCACGCTCGCGAGCGGCGTCTACTGCCAAAGCTAATAAGTTTCCTTGTTTGGTATTAGCGGCTTCAGTGATTTTTTCGAGTGCTTTTACTACTTTTTCATTATCACGAACAGCCTTTATTTGCTCTAATCTTTGTATCTGTGATAAACGTACTGCCTGATTATCTACCTCCAAAATCTCAATTGGGGTTTCTTCTGCCAATTTGTACTTATTTACCCCAACGATAATATCTTTTCCTGAATCTATTCTGGCTTGTTTGCGCGCTGCCGCTTCCTCAATACGCATTTTTGGCAAGCCTGTTTCGATTGCTTTTGCCATTCCGCCCAAACTTTCGACTTCTTCAATCAATGACCAAGCTTTTTTAGCCAATTCTTTGGTCAAATATTCTACATAATACGAGCCTCCCCAAGGGTCAACGACACGCGTGATATTGGTTTCATTTTGAATATACAATTGCGTATTACGAGCAATACGAGCCGAAAAGTCCGTAGGAAGTGCAATCGCTTCGTCGAGCGAGTTGGTATGTAAACTTTGGGTATGTCCCAAAGCAGCAGCCATTGCTTCTACACAAGTACGAGTAACGTTGTTGAACGGGTCTTGCTCCGTCAATGACCACCCCGACGTTTGACAGTGCGTACGCAAAGCCAAGGATTTATCATTTTTGGGATTAAACTGTTTCACAATTTTTGCCCATAGCAAACGACCCGCTCGCATTTTGGCAATTTCCATAAAATGGTTCATTCCAATAGCCCAGAAAAAGGATAGGCGAGGAGCAAAGTTGTCTACATCAAGACCCGCCGCAATACCCGTGCGAAGATATTCCAAACCATCAGCCAAGGTATATGCCAATTCCAAATCAGCGGTAGCACCTGCTTCTTGCATGTGATAGCCAGAAATAGAAATAGAATTGAATTTTGGCATCAATTGAGCGGTGTATTCAAAAATATCTGCAATGATTCTCATCGAAGGCTCTGGCGGATATATATAGGTATTGCGCACCATGAATTCTTTGAGAATATCATTTTGAATAGTACCAGACAGTTTTTCAGGATCAACGCCTTGTTCTTCTGCTGCTACAATATAAAAAGCCATTATGGGCAATACTGCGCCATTCATGGTCATCGAAACCGACATTTGGTCTAATGGAATTTGGTCGAAAAGAATTTTCATGTCTTCAACCGAATCGATTGCCACCCCTGCTTTTCCAACATCGCCTGTTACACGTGGATGGTCTGAATCATAACCTCGGTGAGTAGCGAGGTCAAATGCTACCGAAAGCCCTTTTTGTCCTGCTGCCAAGTTACGTCTGTAAAAAGCATTGGATTCTTCAGCAGTTGAAAACCCTGCATATTGACGTACAGTCCAAGGTTGTTGGACATACATAGTCGAATATGGACCTCGAAGGTAAGGAGGCAAACCAGCCGCAAATCTCAAATGCTCGGCATCGTTGAGGTCAGCTTGAGTAAAATGTACTTTTACAGGGATTCCTTCAGGTGATTTCCAGAATTTAGAAGAACTAGAAGCAATAGCCTTGACTTTTCCTTCTGGTAATTGAATATTTGAAAGGTTTGGTTTCATAAAGTCATCAAACAAAAAATTGGTTTTACAGCTTTGTTTTGTTATTTCTCAATGAGATTATTACAGAGCTTCAACAACTTCTGATAATCTTTGGGCTTTTAATAATGGTATTGTTGATGATGGAGTTTCTGTTGCTTCGTAAACAAAAGGTTTTTCATCAAATCTAAACTTGTTGACACCCACCATAACACGTTTGCCAGAAGTTGTAGCTTCCTGACGATTATTGTGATTTTGAGCAATTGTATTTTGAATGAATCCTTGCTCGAATGCTGCAATACTGCCACCTAACGAAGCCACCTCTTGAAGGAGGTTTAGTGCTTTTTGAGCTAATTCGAAAGTCAAATGCTCAATATAATAGCTTCCTGCTGATGGGTCATTTACTTTGTCAAGGTACGATTCTTCTTTCAAAATGGTTGAAATATTTCGAGCAATTCTTTTCCCAAAACTCTCTTCATTTTCGAAGGTCGAGTTATAAGCATGTAAAACTAGGGCGTTGGCACCACCAATAATAGCAGACATAGCCTCGGTTGTGGCACGAAGCATATTGGTATTGGGCGTTAAAGCAGCATCAAAATAGGTTGAAGTGTGCGCCGAAATCACAGCTGGAAATTCACTCGCTTTTTCAAAACCGTATCCTTCAGACAATACTTTTTGCCATAAATATCTTATAGCCCTAATTTTGGCAATTTCAGTAAAGTAATCTGTCCCAACGGCAATACTAAACTCAATTTTGTTCAAAATCTCTTCCAAAGATAAACCAGCCTCTGTAAGTTGATCGATATATTCTAAGGCATTGGACAATGTAAAGGCAATTTCTTGTACGCTGTTTGCACCTGCATTATGGAATACTTCACCCGAAACTAGAAGCGCTTTAAAGTGAGGATGGTTTTGTACTTTTCTAATAGATTGTGCTAGTTGGATTGTACTATCTTTTGATAACTCCCCAGCACTCATCCAAGTCGCTAAATAGTCGTCTTGTACACCACCTTTCATTTGATAAGGAATCAAAGAAGCTAAGGTTTCGAGTAGTTGTACACTTTGATTTTGTACTTTAAAAAAGACATAAATCTCCGAAAGCTTGATTTGATGTAAGAGTTTTTTGAAGTCGATAGTTGTAATATCTTTTCCTTCAAAATCAATTATCACGCTATCTGCTCCCCATTCGATAGCCTCTAGAATATGCTGATTTGTTGCTTTTTCGCTTGAAAGAATGATTTTCTCACGATTATGCCATGCGGCCATAGCCGTATTTTTTTGCGCACTTTGGATCAAATCTACAGGAATAGAAGATAAGTCTTCATGATTGTAATAAGGCTCAATATGCAAGTCGCCTTCGGCTTGCCAAATCAGCGTTTGATCAAAGTCTTTTCCTTTAAGGTCTTTGATTGCTTGATTTTTCCAAACCTCTTTAGAATGAGGTTGAAAGTCTTCAAAGAGTGATGCTGCCATATTGAAAATGGATTTCAAATAATTTAATTTTTCAAAGTTGAACAAATGTAATGTCTTAGATTTATCAAACCAAAAAATCTCCAAAACTTGATATTCAAAAGGATTTTATTGTATTTTTTATAGAACAAAACTATAGTAGATATCGCTACTGAATGACTTTATTTTTGGAAGAAATAAACAGACTGAACAAGCGATAACTTATTAAACGGTTGATTAATATCCTGAAAGATAATGTGTTGTATTTTGAGTTTTTTTATAATTTAGGCTTTACTTTGTTTGATAAATACGGTAAAATCTTTCAAATAAGCAAAACCTCTGCTCAAATAAGATAGTCAAGGAGTGGAATTAAGAGAATCGTTTTGAGATTATTCGAAAAATGATTTATCTCATCCCAATAGCGTTTTCTGATGATAAAATTTACTATTTTTGTGGCTTGATTTGGCACAAGACAAGTCATTGCTTTTTACAAAAAAGTTAAATGCTTAACTTCCAGAGGTTTGTGTATAGAACATCTGATTTCGCCATTATTTTAAAAATTTACCCCAACCATGCAAACCGAAACAAGGCAAGTGTGGGCTAAGTGCCTCGAAATTATTCGTCAAGAAGTCAACGAACAGAGCTTCAAGACGTGGTTCGAACCCATAGTTCCTCTTCGAATTCAACATAACACATTAACCATACAAGTCCCGAGCCAGTTTTTTTATGAATGGCTTGAGGAAAATTATGTACATGCCTTACGCAAAGCTATTGATTATACTTTGGGTCGTCAGGGTATGCTCGAATATTCAATTATCGTTGACAAAGGTGATCGTAAAAATCCTCCTATCGCCTTAAATGTACCAAATCAGAAAAGTACCACACCACCACCCGTACAAAGACGTCCAGAGCCAACAATTTATGAAAGTCCATTTCAATTAAAGGATTTAGATTCTTTGGAGTTGGATTCTTACTTGAATCCACATTATGCCTTTGATAATTTTGTAGAAGGAGACTGTAACCGTTTGGGACGCTCAGCAGGTTTGGCTGTGGCACAACGCCCTGGTGTTACGTCATTTAACCCTTTGATGATTTATGGTGGAGTAGGTTTGGGAAAAACACACTTGATTCAAGCAATTGGAAATTATATCAAAAGCACACAATCAAACAAATTTGTATTGTATGTGTCTTCTGAAAAATTTGTCAATCAATTCATCAATGCGATTCGTAATAATACCTTGCAGGCATTTACGAATTTTTACATGCAAATTGATGTATTGATATTGGATGACGTTCAGTTTTTGGCAGGAAAAGAAAAAACGCAAGAGTCGTTTTTCCACATATTTAACCACTTGCACCAATCAGGTAAGCAAATTATTATGTCTTCTGACCGCCCTCCACGTGATTTGGCGGGTATGCAAGACCGTTTGCTTTCACGTTTTAAGTGGGGGTTGACAGCAGATTTACAACAGCCTGATTTTGAGACCCGTATTGCTATTATTCAAAAGAAATTGCAAGCGGATGGCATTTATATCAAAGACGAGGTTATTGAATATTTGGCTCATAGTGTAGACACCAACGTGCGTGAATTGGAAGGAGTAATCGTTTCGTTGATGGCACATGCGTCGTTGAATCGTCGTGAAATTGATATGGATTTGGCTCGTACTACTTTGAAGAACATCGTAGTCGATAATGAAAAAGAAATTACGGTAGATAATATTTTTGATGCGATTACTGCTCATTTTGATGTTACTATGACAGATTTGAAAGGTAAAAGTCGTAAGAAAGAAATTGTATTCCCACGTCAGGTTGCTATGTATTTGATGAAGGAGTTTACCAATTTACCTTTAAAATCTATTGGTTATCATTTTGGTGGTCGTGATCACAGTACTGTTATTCATGCCGTACAAAATATTAGCGTTTTAATCGATTCAGATAAAGATGTAGAAGGTAGAATTCAGAAATTATACAAGCATTTCAATCGCGTGAGAGTACGCGCATAAGATTGAAATTTAAAGTAATTATAAAAAGCTCATTACCTACCTTGGTAATGAGCTTTTTGTTTTAATATGATTTGGTTTTATGGGCGATTGATGATTAACTTGTTATGCAGTTAACAATATGCTTTTGAATTACTCAATAGACTCAACCTTATTAAACTTATATGATGAATACTCTCCCTTCTAAAAAATATTTTACTAAAACATTTCTATTGGTTTTTAGTATTGCCATGCTCAGTAATGGTACCAAAATTTATGCCTCAGAAGAAGCTCCTCCAGTTTTGACGGTAGAGAAATTTATGGATAACCCTAAAAAGAAGCTCAGGATCAAGTTGGTATTCAATGAGGAAGAGAAAGATTCAACTGGAAAGAAAAAAAGTGTATTTGCAAAAGTAAAAGGACTTGTAGATGCAATCATTAATTTTTCTGATAATCCTCCAGTGAGATTAAAAGTTGGATATGAAACTGACAAAACGAAAAAGCAGTAGAAGATTGACCGAAAATAAGTTTAATTCATGTCAAGAATGTTCACATATCAACTTCTTCTGCCTACATTTTCGAAAAACCTCCAATTAAAATCTCGTTGCTTTGGCTTAAATTATTAATTTTGCAGACCCATTGTATAGGCTTGAATCAATTAGCGTTGCTGATTCAAGGTTTTGGGATATGAACAAAGCCTTTTACTTAAGATATTTAGAATAAATGCAAGAGAAAATTCAAGAAATACATCAGCAGGTTGATGCTTTTGTGATTGAAAACAAAGATCAGTTAGAGGCATTCCGTATAGCGTACGTAGGGCGTAAGAGTGTTATTGGTGAGCTTTTCGATGGACTAAAAAATGTAGCAGCCGAACAGCGTAGAGAAATTGGTCAGCAATTGAATGGCCTTAAAGACTTTGCTCAAAACAAATTTAACGAGATGCAAGCCTTGCTTGAAGCTTCTTCTGAGAATGCAGTAAGTATTGAGTTTGACTTGACATTACCTGTAGTTCCTCAAGAGAACGGAACCTTACATCCATTGAGCGTAGTGCGTGCAAGAATTATCGAAATCTTTGAGAAAATGGGCTTCAATGTTTCTGACGGTCCAGAAATCGAAACAGATTTTTATAACTTTACGGCCTTGAATTTTGCAGAAAATCACCCTGCTCGTGAAATGCAAGATACTTTCTTTATTGAGAAAAAAGGTGGAAATGTAGCTGACGACGTATTGTTGCGTACGCACACTTCAAACGTACAGATTCGTTTGATGCAACAAAAACAACCTCCTTTACGCTCGATTATGCCAGGCCGTGTATATCGTAACGAAGCTATTTCGGCACGTGCTCACTGCTTGTTTCATCAAGTAGAAGGTTTGTATATTGATAAAAATGTTGGTTTTAAAGACCTGAAAGATACACTTTATCACTTTGCCAAAGAAATGTTTGGTAAGGATACCAAAGTACGTTACCGCCCTTCTTATTTTCCATTTACAGAGCCATCAGCTGAGATTGATATTTCATGTTTGATTTGTAAAGGTGTTGGCTGTAATGTTTGTAAGTACACTGGATGGGTAGAAATTGCTGGTTCGGGTATGGTAGATCCGAATGTATTAGAAAACTGTGGTATCGATTCGAAAGAATATACTGGTTTTGCTTTTGGGATGGGTATCGAACGTATCACCATGCTAAAATATGGTATTAAAGACTTAAGATTATTTACCGAGAACGACGTGCGATTCCTGCGCCAGTTTGAAGGTGTCTAAATGTCTTCAGAAAGACCTCACAGACAACTCTCTGTGAGGTCTTTTGTTGTTTAGACGGTTGAAATAATTGCGTAATGAGCAAGTACAGATAATCATTTCATTTGGAAAAGCTGACATTAAACAGTCATTTTAACACATTTTAACTAAAGTAAAAGTAAATACACCGGCCTATTTTGCTATTTTTGACTTTGAAAGGCGAAATATTCCGTTTGCGCAATACTGTCGGATACAGTATTCATAGACTCTAAAACAGATAAAGTATCTCCTAATGAACAACTTTAAAAAGATTAACGACTTAGTTGGTTGGGCCGTTTTTGTTATTTCATTAATCGTATTCGCTGCAACTGTAGAAAGAACTGCTTCTTTCTGGGATTGCGGTGAATTCATTGCTTGTGCTTACAAGCTTCAAGTTCCACACCCTCCTGGGGCACCATTGTTCCTCTTGTTGGGTCGATTATTTTCCCTTTTCGCGGCTGGTGATGTATTGCAGGTGGCCTATTGGGTAAACATGTTATCGGTAGTTTCGAGTGCCCTGACTATTTTGTTTATGCACTGGACTATTGTCTTGATTGGTAGAAAAGTTCTTAATAAGAAATTTGATGAACTTACTTTCAATGAAGCACTTATTTTATTGAGCTCAGGTGTTGTTGGTTCATTAGCTTATGCTTTTTCAGATACTTTCTGGTTCTCAGCAGTAGAGGCCGAAGTATATGCTATGTCTTCATTCTTCACTGCCTTGGTAGTGTGGGCAGCCTTTAAATGGGAAATCATTGAAGATGAAGTTACGGCTAACCGTTGGTTGATTTTGATTGCCTACATCGTTGGTTTATCGATCGGAGTTCACTTATTGAACTTGGTTACAGTACCAGCTTTGGCATTGTTATATTATTTTAAAAAGTATCCAAAACCTACTTACCTTGGCGGGTTCGCTTCTATTTTTGCGGGTTTGGTTATTTTAGGAGTCATCAACTCTGGAATTATCCCGGGACTTCCATCTATTGCCTTCAGTTTTGAACTAGGAATGGTAAATGGTATGGGAATGCCTTATGGTTCTGGGGTAGTAGTGTTCTTGATTTTGTTTGTTGGACTTATGGTAGGTGGAGTTGCCTATTCTCATAAGAAAAACAAGGTGAACTTGAATATTGGTATGTTGGCATTGTCATTCGTACTAATTGGTTATTTGTCGTATACTTTGGCCTTGGTTCGTTCAAATTATAACACACCAATCAACGAAAACGACCCAAGTAATATCCTCAACTTCTTGAAATATTTACGTCGTGAGCAATATGGCGATCGTTCTTTATTGTTCGGGCCTATCTATACAGCAGAAGTTGAAAGTGTAGAGCAAGGAGCACCTGTTTACAAAATGCAGGATGGTAAATATGTGGTATATGATCACAAGCAAAAAGTGTCTTACTCAAAAGATGGTCAGATGCTTTTCCCGCGTATTTATTCTAGCGCACCTCAACACGTAGAATTATATCGAGAAATGCTGGGTATTCCAGAGGGACAGAAACCAACCTTTGGAGATAACCTAAAATTCATGTTCTCGCATCAAATGGGACATATGTATATGCGTTATTTGTTGTGGAACTTTGTAGGGCGTGAAAGCGATATTCAAGATGCTGGCGTGATTGATTATACTCGAAAAGGAGCTTTACCAGAGCTTTTAGCTACGAATAAAGCAAGAAATAACTATTTCTATCTTCCTTTAATTTTAGGATTATTAGGTTTCTATCTTTTATATCGTAAAAATGAAAAAGATTTCTTAGTAACTATTCTGATGTTCTTACTGACAGGTTTGGCATTGGTTGTGTTCCTAAACTCGCCACCAACTGAGCCACGTGAGCGTGACTATATTTATGTAGGTTCGTTCTATTTCTTTGCTATATGGATTGGTTTGGGTGTGATGCAATTGGCAGAGTGGTTGACAAAGTTCTTGAAAAATGGTGCTTCGAGTGGTATTGCTGCTACAGCGCTTTCTGCGATTGTTCCTGTGATATTGATTCAGCAAAACTGGGATGACCACGATAGAAATCACCGTTATCACCAAGTAGATTTTGCGAGAAACATGTTGAACTCTTGTGCTCCGAATGCTATCCTATTTACAGGAGGAGATAACGATACATTCCCATTGTGGTATGTGCAAGAAGTAGAAGGCTTCCGTACAGACGTACGTGTTTGTAACTTGTCGTTGTTAGGTACAGATTGGTATATCGATCAAATGAAACGTAAAACGTATGAGTCTCAGGCTTTGCCGATTTCATTGTCAAAAGATCGTTTCTTGGAAGGTGTTAACGACCAAATCTTGTTTTACGAAAACCCTAACGTAAAAACAGGAATCAATCTACAAGAATACATGAAATTGGTGAAGGATGATAATCAAGCAATTAAAGTACCTTTGCAAGATGGTTCTATGATCAATACGATGCCTTCTGAAACAGTATTTCTGCCAGTGAATGTAGACCAAGTGAAAAAATCTGGTATTGTTCCAAAAGATATGGACCAGTTCTTAACTGATCAGATTAGCTGGAATGTAGGTAAAGGTGGCATTATGAAGCCAGAACTGATTCAATTAGACATTATTGCTCAAAACGCAGCTGAAGGTTGGAAACGTCCAATTTACTTCGCTACAACATTGGCAAGCAGTAGCTATTTGAATATGAAAGAATTTATGCAGTTGGAAGGTTATGCGTATCGTTTGATGCCATTTAAAGTTCCTGGTGCGAAAGATGGCTTTGTCAATACAGACATCATGTATAATAACATGACTACTAAAATGGCTTGGCGTGATTTGGATAATCCAAAAACGTATTATCATTCAGATTTCTATTTGGAAGTACCAGTAGTGACGGCGCGTTTGAGCTTCTTGAGATTGGTAGACCAATTGGTACGTGAAGGTAAATTGCAAAAGGCAAAACAAGCGTTGGATTACGAAATGAAGGTAATGCCTGATAAAACGATTCCTTACGATCAGTTGAGTGCTAATTATGTAGCTTTATACTTGGCAGTAGGAGACAAGAAAACCGCTCTTCAGATTGCTGATACAATGATGAATCGTAATAATAAAGCGTTAGATTACTATTTGACAGAACGTCGTGGTAGCGATGCTAGAGAAATTCAAACAGCATTGTACGAAATGCAGATTATCGTCAATGGCTTGAAAGAAGCTAAAATGCCTGAAGCAGCTAAATATGAACAAATGTTTAATAGTCAGTTGCAAAAAGCTAGCTTATAGTTCAATCATAATATGAATCATTACTAATTGAGCGAATTAGCGATTATGTTAAAATTTGTATTCTTGCAGTAGAGACGCAATGATAGTGTCTTACACAGAATAAAAATATCGCATAGTAGTATTAAAAAAGGGGTCGAAAATATTTTCCGCCCCCTTTTTTAATGAAATTAATAACATCATTCTTGTCTCAGGATTTAAGATAATGCATAGTTTATGAAAGTCTTGAAAAAGAAAAAGGGTTCAATAACAAAACTGTTATCGAACCCTTTTTTGTAATTAAGTAATAGAAAAGATATAATTAGAATTATATCTGCGTTATGGACTAGTTATGCATTTATTCTAATAACTGATATACTAGTATCTAATAACTTCCTTTTACTTAGTTAAAAAAGTCTTTCATTTTTTCGAAGAAAGATTTTTCACCTTTACTTGGCTTTGGTGCAAAGTTTGGTGAATTCTTTAATTTTTCAAGAATATCAGTTTCTTCTTTACTTAGTGTTTTTGGGGTCCAAATATTCACATGAATAAGCTGATCGCCTGTACCATATCCATTGATTTCTTTGATACCTTTACCTTTTAGTCGTAGGATTTTACCACCTTGCGTACCAGCTTCAACTGAAATACGAGCTTTACCTCCGATCGTTGGAACTTCTACAGAAGTACCTAATGCTGCATCAGCAAAGTTGAGATACAATTCGTAAATAACGTTGTTGCCATCACGGTGTAATATTTCATGTGGTTCTTCCTCGATAACAATCAACAAATCACCTGCAACACCGCCACGCGGAGGCACGTTACCTTTGCCACCCATCGACAACTGCATACCTTCGGCTACACCAGCAGGAATTTTGATTGGGATGATTTCTTCTTCAAGTACACGACCTTCACCAAAACAAACCTCACAGCGAGTTTTAATCATCTTCCCTTCGCCATTACAAGTAGGACAAGTAGAGGTAGTTACCATTTGTCCTAACATAGTTTGTTGAACACGGCGCACCTGACCCGAACCACCACAAGTTTGACAGCCTTGTACTTCAGTACCATTTTTAGCACCGTTACCAGTACAAGCCTTACAAGTTACATGGCGTTTTACCTTGATTTTCTTCTCAACACCATTAGCGACTTCCTCAAGGTTTAATTTTAATTTGATACGAAGGTCAGAACCTTTACGCACACGGCGACCACCTCCTCCTCCACCGCCAAACATATTGCCAAATGGACTGCCATCACCAAAAATATCTCCAAACTGGCTGAAGATATCTTCCATGTTCATACCGCCACCATAAGCGCCACCACCACCTGCGGCACCACCCATACCTGCGTGTCCGAAACGGTCGTATTGCTGACGTTTTTGTTGATTTGATAATACTTCATACGCCTCAGCAGCCTCTTTGAAGCTTTCTTCAGCCTGCTTATCGCCTGGGTTTTTATCTGGGTGATACTTAATCGCAAGCTTACGATACGCTTTTTTGATTTCGTCATCGCTGGCAGTTTTGCTTACGCCAAGTACCTCATAATAATCTCTTTTTGCCATGATTTTATAATAGATAATAATGCCAATGTGGCATTATGTCATGATATGTTAGTTAGCCACTACAACTTTTGCAAATCTAATTACCTTGTCATTGAGGTAATATCCTTTTTCGATTACATCGAATACTTTACCTTTATCTTCCTCTGTAGGAGAAGGGAATTGGGTAATAGCCTCGTGTAAATCTGGATTAAATACATCACCTTTTGCGTCCATTGGTTTTAAGCCTTTGCTGGTAAGCGCATGATTTAGCTTATTGAAAATCAAAGTAACGCCTTCTGAAATTTCGCCTTCTTGTGCATTCGCAACTGCTCTTTCTATATCGTCAACCACAGGAAGAATATCTCTGATTACTCCTTCAGATGCTGATTGAATCATATCCAATTTTTCCTTTGCAGTACGCTTACGGAAGTTATCAAAGTCTGAATATAATCTAATATATTTATCTTTCAACTCTGCCAATTCGATGGATAAATTCTCTAATTGACTAGCTTCTTTATTTTCTACTTCTGGAGTAATTTCTTCTGTTCCGACTGTCTGATTGTCAGTATCTTGTTGTAAAACTTGTTCTTCCGCCTGTAATTCCTCTTTATTTTCCATATTCAGTGAACTTTTCGCTTTATTTTTAATTTTCTGAAAAATGTTCAATTTTTTTGCCATTTCATGATTTCTGCCAACTTGGCAGATTTAGAGAATTACAAAGTTACGGCTTTTCTCCCGAATGTCAGTTTTCAGTTGAAAAGTTTTAAGGATTCTGAATGAGCTGGAATTTTATTGTGTGCCAGACATTTCCTGATTGACAATTAATAAAGTAATTGCCAGAAGGTAAATGTGATAAATCTAGCTCTTTTTCAGTGCTTTGATTTAGCTTAGCATTGTAGTTGTCACGTCCTAAATAATCTATCACACGTAGCTCGCCAGAGTAAGGTTTTTCAAACTTTACTATAAACTTCCCATTATTGGGGTTAGGATACAATAGGGTTTTGCTAAAACTTGGGTCGTCAAATCCTAAAATAATCAAGGTTGTAGCAGAGGCAAAGGCGTAATTAGATTCAGAGAAACTTGAAAAAGCCTTAATTCTGTAATTATAGGTGGTATTCGCTTCAAGTTTAGTATCTGTGAAAGTTATGGTATTACCATCGGTTTTGGTCAAGACTTGAAAACTATTATTGCCAGCGTCTTTTTCAATTTGATAGGTATTGGTTCCACCGATATTATCCCATGTCAATTTAATACTAAATTCACTAGCGGCTGTTGCTTTAAGTGCCGGAGTATTAAGTAATGCCGGCGTTTTTATTTCCAGCATTGTATAGGGTGACTCGGTTACTGTATTCTTACTTTTGATACGATATTGATACGTGGTATTAGCAGTAAGATTGATATCTGCGAATGAATTTGTTCCAGCATTGGGCTGAAGTATTACTGTGTAGTTTGATACATCGGGTGTTTTACGTTCAAGTATGAAACCAGTAACGTCAGAGTCAGTAGTTCCCCAATTCAATTGGTTCGCATTATAGTAAGTCGCACTTCCTGTGAGGGTTGGAGCTTTTAGAGCATTGAAAGTAAGTGCTGTTATAGAGCTGTATGGCGATTCGGACGCCGCTGAGATAACTTTAGCCTTGACAGTGTACTGCGTTTTATCCTCCAAACCAGTGAATGACACACTCAGTGTGGTGCCTGAAACAATATTCTGTTTTAGTAAAGTATTATTACCTGCCTTATAGATTTCAATGATATAGCTCGTTGCGGTTGCAATAGCTGGCCAAGTAATATCCAGAGAGGTAGCTGTTACTTTGCTGACTGACAACACAGGACTATTTAAGGCATCAGCTATTGGAAAGTCTTTGAAACTAAAAGCTGTTAGACCTTGTGAGTTTTTGAGAAATGGACCATTAAATGTTACTCTCGTATCGAATGTATTACCACTAGATGGCATGAAATCTGGAAGATAAGTCAACGTCTTGGCTGAACTACTGGTATTACTAGTGAGTGTCAGACGGTTTTGATTTACACTTCCGCTACCCATATCTGCCGACGATTTATCTTGATAGAAGTAAAAACGCATCTCATATTTATTGCCATTTTGGTCTACATCGTTCGGCCATACGAGGGTTTGTCCTTCTTCAAAAATGACTGTAACTTCTTTCTTGTTGGCATCAGTGTAAAAAGCTTTCTGGACCTGCGGGCTGGTTGAAATATTAGCCTTGGTGGTGGCATACAAATCATTGTTGATGGTATTCCAAAGAGTATTGGCTATTTGCGTATAACCTTCTAATGAATATTGACCTGAAACGCCATTAAACCCATCGTAACCTAGACTTGAAAATACCTTTGTATTGGCGTAGTTATTAGCAATAGTTCTCTGGAAATCACGCATTTTACCAGCATCTTGCACTCCATTGTAATAAATATTACTCTGGAAGGTATAAAGTGGGATAGTGCTAGGGAAATCACTCCTCAGACGTTTGTAAAGTTTATCAAACTCATTAGGATAGGAAGTACTGGCGGCACTACGCGCCTCAACATCTCCTCCCCACCAAAAGGCAGCTTTGAGCTGGCTACCAACTCCAGCTTTTTTTACCCTGTATAATAATCGTCCGTAAACAGTGCTAATGTCATCGCCAGATGAATTAGTAATGTTTTGCTGTGAAAGAGGTGTCGATATTGCAGACTCATTGATAATGGTACTAGGAATACCATATTGTTGAGCCAATTTTCTTTGTAGCTCCAAAGCCCAAACACCCACTTCTGAACGAACATCACCGCTAATTTTCCATGTCGTATCAGACAAAGCATAATTGGTATTTGCTTTTGTACCAAATGTGCGACAGTAAGGACTGTAAAAGTTATAGGTTACAGTATTATTTTCGGTATGCCATGCTTTGGCATTTGTTTGTCCCATTACAGTAAAGAAATCACCAGATGCCAAATCTGTCCTTGTCGCCAGAAGGACAGAGTCTGTTCCTGTTACAGCATAAATACTGAAAGCATAAGAAGCTAATTCTGCTTTGATATTTGTTTTTAAACTAAAATCAGTTTTTCCATTATTGTAGTTTAATGTCACTTTGCTGTAGCTATAATTGACACTATTTCTTTTGGTTAAAATAGAGACATAATCATATTTTATTGGAGCTTCTTGTAAGGTAGCCTTAACTTCTATCTCCGAAGTATTACTACTATTCCGAGGAAACATTTGTAAGTTTTGAGGAATTTTACTAAATGAAATAACAGGGTCTGTATTGCCTGGAATTACATTTTTGGGGTCATACTCACCGATAGGGTACTGAAAAAAAGCGAGGGCTCGCATACCAGATTGATTCTTGATGTAGGGACCTAGATATGGAAATAGTGGGTCTCCTTTATTGACAATTGGAGGTAAATAATTAATAGTGTTTGAAGAATTAGAATTGAATAAATCAAACAAGATAGCATTTTTGTAGATAGCCCATGATTTGATGTGCCCGTTTGTCCCGTTGAGATAAAAGAAATCCACCATATTCAAACCATTAAAGTTCTCTGGCCATTTGAGTAACTGACCTTTCTGAAAAATTAAAGCGATTTGATTTCTTTGAGGTGTGGTATAATAAGCCTTTTGAATATTTGGAGCGGAGAAATTACCATCATCTATCGAACCTAAAAAATCTCTTTTATAAAGACGAAACAATTCAGCCCCATTTTGTTGATAGCCTTCAGGTGAATAATGTAACCCGTCGAAACCTACTGTACCAATTGAAGGGATAACATCAACAATAGAAGCATTTGTGATACCAAATTCACGCTGTTCTTCACGGACTAAGGGTGCATATCCTGTGGCATTTTCGATTATGTCTATCTGAAAAAGATAAGTCTTTTTTATTGATGGTAAATCAAGTTTGAGGTTGGATAGAATTGTGTTGAAATAGAGTTTAAAATTACTGCCTTCTCCGTATGCTTCGCTTTCTCCTTGTCGATAAATAAATGCTTTTACTGCATTTTGCAATCCTGCTTTTTGTATTCTGTATAATAATCTGCCATAGGTATTAGTTAAATCTGCTGGGTTGGACGCTGTTCGATTGGCGTGTTGCTGTGCGTTGCTCCAATGTGTTCCACCGTTAATAAGGCAGGTTGGAATGCCATAATTGTCCAAAATAAGTTTTTGTAGTTCAAATCCCATGGTTCCGACATTGTAATCATAACCATTTTGGTTAGATAATGTCCAAAGTGTGTCTGCGGGGTTATAATTGGCAGTATTAAAGGTATCAGTGATTTTTCCGAAGGTTCTACAAAATGGATTTGTTCGAGTTTCTGTAAAAAAGCAAGTTGAGTTAGATTGACCCGTAATCACAATCACTTCCCCTGAAACTACGTTGCTAACACTTGTTACCAAAGAAGAGTCACCAGATGATAATACTTGATAGATGCTGAAATCATAATTGGCTTGCTCTGATTTTATGATAAGGTTGCTGAAACTAAAACTTCCTTTTCCAGAGATATAACTCACATTAGCTTTTTGGTAATTATATTTTTGAGCATTTCGGTTAATAAGTACTGAGTAGTAACTCACATTGGCTCTGGTAGTACTCCCACTGATAGGGACGGTACTTTGACCACTTACATTTCGTGGATATAGTTGATAATCTCGTGGTAGTGCTGAGAAATTTGTACCGCCAATAACTTGTCCTATAGAATTTAGTGAACATAAGAATAATATTGATAGGAGTAATAAACTTCGCTTCATACAATTGATGATTTTATATGCTTGATAAAAATTTGATATGGGTATTAATAAAGACATCTTTTATTGGAGAAAAGATGTTTCTAAAGCTAAAAAAAATGGAAATTGGCAGCAAGAGATGTGAAATAACTAACCTATGGCATTAGAGATAACTGAAACTCTATCAAAATTACAGATTATCACCTGATTTTTCAAGTTTCACAATTCCAAACTACCTTTGTAATAGAACAAACGGGCTTTTGATATTATGAACCAACTTCGACAACATCATACTCAACTCATCAAAGAACAAGCAAAATTGCTTGGATTTGATTTTTGTGGGGTATCAAAAGCTACTTTTTTGGAAGAAGAAGCACCTCGATTAGAAAAGTGGCTAAACAATAATTATCATGGTGCGATGAACTACATGGAAAATCACTTTGATAAACGTCTTGATCCTCGTTTGTTGGTCGATGATGCCAAGTCGGTAGTGTCTTTGCTTTATAATTATTATCCAGAGGAAAAACTTTCCGAAAAAGAGGAGGACTATAAAATCTCCAAGTATGCCTACGGAATGGATTACCATTTTGTGATAAAAGACAAACTCAAACAGTTGCTTGATTTTATTCAAGAAAACATTGGTGAAGTAGGAGGGCGTGCTTTTGTGGATTCTGCCCCTGTCATGGATAAAGCATGGGCCAAAAAGTCAGGCTTAGGCTGGGTTGGGAAAAATGCTAATTTGATCAATAAAGGTCACGGTAGCTTTTTCTTTATTGCTGAACTCATTATCGATTTGGAGCTAGAACCTGACGGTCCTGTCAAAGATTTTTGCGGTACTTGCAAACGTTGTATCGAAGCCTGCCCAACAGAGGCTATCGTAGAACCTTATGTGGTTAATGGTTCAAAATGCATTAGCTATTTTACCATTGAACTCAAAGACGCAATTCCTATCGAAATGAAAGGTAAATTTGATAATTGGATGTTTGGCTGTGATGTTTGCCAAGATGTTTGTCCTTGGAATCGTTTTTCAAAACCACATAAAGAACCCCTCTTTAATCTACACCCCGACTTGAAAGATTTTACCAATAAAGATTGGGATGAAATAACCACAGAGGTTTTTAACCAAGTTTTTAAAAAATCACCAGTCAAACGAACCAAATTAGAGGGACTGAAAAGGAATATTGATTTTATTGGTTGGAATGACAAAAAATAAGGCACAAAAAAAAGCAACAATCCAAGGGAAAGTTGCTTTATTATTTTCTAATATACCTTATTATAATGAATTTCTTAAAATGATTTGCATTGGCATTTGTGTGCTGGTTTTTTTGCCCTCAACCACAACAGATGCTGCTATTTTGCCAACTTCTTCTAAAGGACTTGAAATTACCGTGATACCACCTGCAAGGATTTCTTTGTAACATGAATCATTGAGTGAAATCAAGCCAACTTCTTTTCCTAAAGTAAATCCTTGTGTTGTACTCGACTTGATAGCATATACCAAATCGGTATCATCCATCGTCAAATATGCATTTCCTTCTTCTACTTCTTCGCCTTCTAAGCCATCCAACACTTGGAAATCGAAGCCATTATTTTCGCAGAAGTTACGGAAACCTGTAATCAACTCAGCATCGAAGTATTCTTCTTCTGTAAGGACCAAGTTGAGTGTTTTATATTTCTTAAATACCTCTAATTGGCTTTGCATAACCTGACAAATTTCTTCACCTGAATTATTGACAATTGAGGAGTTTGTACCGTTAAGGTTTTGCAGAGATTTGTCTAACAAAATCAAGCGTTCGCCAGAAATTTTCTTGAGGCATTTGATATTTTCTTCGTTTTCCTCGATTAAGTGAGGCATGATCACATAGTAGTGATAATTACCTAGGTGGTTGTTAATAATCTCACGGAAATTATCGCTCTTGTAGTTATAAGTAAAAATATCTACAATCACCTCCTTACCTGCTGCATTTACAAAAGCATTAAAAATTGCTTTATTGCTTTCGGTGATTTTACCAACCAAGAAAAAAACTTTAGTTTTCTTTTGAGCAGATTTTCCAGAAATAAAATAACCTTTTCTGAAGATAGACGTAATCACACCCAAACGATGTAACTCGGCATAAGCACGTTCTACGGTGTCTCTTGAAAGATAGCACTCCTCGCTAGCTTCATTGATAGAAGGGAGACGCTCTCCAACTTTCAGGACTCCCGACTCAATATCGGTCAAAAGCGAGTTTACCAATTGTTGGTATTTCGGAGTTTTCGAGTCGTGCTTAATTTGGGCAAATTCTACAAAAGTCTTCATTACGTTAATTTTTGGAATTACTATAGTTTTTATAAGGTATTGGGTACTCGACGAAAAAGGGATCTCAAAAAACTGGTTTACCTTATAACGATATTTACTAAAGTTGTGATAGGTTTCAAATGCCTTCGAGTTGTATTGAGGTAAGACTAAAAGGGCTTTTTTAATTTTTTACTGAATTGGATAAGTACCGAAAAATTATGATAAAATCCAGTTTTTTGATGATTCAAAGATAGACCATTATTGCTCGATTCTGTTAGGACACATTTGGCAAATACTAGTACATATCTTGCAAAAAGTTCTTTTTTTGAATCTGGTAGGACATATATTGCAGATTGTGTAAAAAATGTCAGAAGAAAATACGGTTTGCTACAAGTAAAGTGTAGAAATGTTGAAGTTGTATTTTTCTGGGAATATTCCTGAAAACAAAAAAGTCCTAGACCAGAGGTAAAGGACTTTAATTAACAAAAACTTTAAAACTTCATTGAATTGTTGAAGTAAGTTTTTGAACCAAAACTTTCTGTCAAAGGTAGACTTTCGATGATCCAAGACCTGTCCTGAAATGCCCTGCTGTAGGTGGCTGTCATGCTTCAAATTTTATTTACGGCATAGTGCAGGACATTACCTATATTACCTACTGAGTATTTTTGAGTAAGTAGAAAAAATAGAGATTTGAAAATAGAAAGTATTCCATCGTACCCACATATACACGTGACAAAACCTCAAACTATTCTCGACAATCAGACTGGTGTCGCCTCCATGAAGGTGCTGCTAGTTTTTAACAAACTGAGTGATTTTAAAGATAAAATCTACCAAAGTTTTCTCGAAAAATTGGGAGAAAAAGCTCATGTCGATGTATATGTTCATCAGGTTACACCACTGTCAACTCAGCACTTCGACCAAGTAATTCGAGAAAGAATTACCGAATACGATCATGTGGCTGTGTTGTTGCATTCGTCTTATCTTCATGAAGATGTTCTAAAAACACTTAATAGTATTCCTAAGGAAAAACTACTAATTTTGGATAAACGAAACGAGTTTATCCGAGGTGAATATGCTTGTGTGTACCACGACTTTGAGGAGGGAATTCAACGAATATTTTCGGAGATAAAAGATTCATTAAGTAAATATCAAACCATTAATTTGGTTGTGAACGAATCCAATACAATTGCCAAGTCACTGGAAGAGGGGATTCAGAAGTTTGCAAAACAATATTCTTTTGACTTTCATGTAATAAATGAAATAAAAGAAGAGGTTGTTAAACCAAATCAAGTATTTTTGATCCTTTCAGAACAAGGTCTTGCCGATATTCTGAAACTTTGCAGCAAACGCCAGTTATCATTAGGTGAAAATATTGGTATTATTTCATACAATGAAACACCTCTAAAAGAAGTTTTATGTGGAGGAATATCTGTGGTAACCATCAATTACGAAGAACTTGGTCGACATGCAGCTAATTTAATTTTACAACGAAAAAAAGAACATATCAAAACACCTATTCGCTTTATTCAACGAAATTCACTTTAATACATTCGTATCTTATCGAGCGAACGATAGCAATGAACTAAGAGATTTAGTCAAAAGGCAAAAAAGCTTCGAAAATTGCGCTTTTACCCTTAAATTGCATCAAGGAGGTTTAAATTAATGAAAGTCAGAAGTTTACTGATTATATTGATAATACTACAATACGTACACACAACCACAGGGCAACTGAGGTTTAACCGTATTGGTACTCAGCATGGTCTTTCTCAAAGCACTGCTTTCAATATTTTTCAAGATAGTAAAGGCTTTCTTTGGTTTGCCACTTCAGATGGTCTCAATAAGTACGATGGCTACAGCTTCACCGTGTATCGTCACGATTTTGACGACCCTAATTCTATTTCTAGTAGTAATATTTCTTGTATCACCGAAGACCCCGACGGTAATTTATGGATTGGGACAATCAATGGTGGTGTCAATAAGCTAGATGTAGCTTCAGGAAAATTTATTCGCTTCAAGCAAGCCAAATATCAATCTAATATTAGTGATCGAAGTATTTCGGGCATTGTCGCTACCAAAGACCGCAAAATTTGGGCAGCTACCTATGGCTATGGTTTGCTGTGTTTCAATCTCGAAGATAATACCATTGCTTGGCGTCTAACAGAATCTCGTCAGCTCAATGCCAATGATATCACACGTTTTTACAAAGACAAAAGAGGTAACCTTTGGCTTGGGGGGCACTATGGCGTAATGACCATGCTCGATGCTCAGCGAAAAGCGCATACTTTTAGGCTGGAAAACGAGTTACCACCTCAAAAAAATCAAATCAATTGTTTATTTGAGGACCTCAATGGGGATTTGTTGGTCGGAACTCGTGGCAATGGTCTTTATAAATTTGACATTCGTACCAAACAATTCACGCGGCTATTGTACAATCCTTATGTAACTGACAAAGAAAACATCATTACCTCTATGGTACGTGATAAGGAAGGTACATTATGGATTGGAACAGACAACGGTGCTATTTTGGTCAAAAGTTCTGACTTTGCCAATATCTCTCGTGTACAGGCAAATCTTGATTCAGATACTGGATTAAGCTCGTTTTCCATCATGTCACTATGTGTCGATAGAGACAATAATATATGGATTGGGACTTGGGAAGGTGGCGTCAATGTACATTATAGTCGTCATTCAAAATTTGCTTTATATCGTCATAAATCTAACTCACCACAAAGTTTATTAAGTAATCGTGTGACCTCTATCAGTTGCGAAACCAACGACCGTATTTGGGTTGGTAGCAATAGTGGTTTGACCTTACTAGACCGTGCCAATAATCAATTTACACATTATATCAACGACCAAGAATCTGCCAAAATTCAGAATAATAATGATATTGTCTTTCTTCAGCATGACCGAGATGGTGATATGTTTGTGGGCGTTTGGGGTGTTGGTTTGAGATTATTGAAGAAAGGAAGTGGAGGTTTTGAAAACTTTACCTACTCCAGAGGTAAATATGGAATGAATATGACCGCTATTGCCTTGTCAAGGTACCCAAACAAAGTGTGGTTGGGTACACAAGGCTCAGGCGTATTACTTTTTGACAAACAAGCGAAAACGTTTACACCGATTCCTGAACTAAATAAAGTTGGTCGACTATTAGGAGTAAATGTCAATTCCTTGATGGAAGATTTTCTAGGGAATTTGTGGGTTGGTTCAAATAACAATGGCATTTTTGCTTATAATCCTCGTACACGTCGCGTGACTCATTACCAGCAGACTGACGCCGAAGGAAGTTTGAGAGGAAGTGCTGTACTTCGTATTTTTCAAGATTCTAGAAAAAGAATTTGGGTAGGGACAAATGGCGGAGGACTAAACTTGTTTTATCCAAATAACAGGACGTTTAAAAGTCTAACAGTCAAAGATGGTTTGCCCAACAATGCTGTTAAAGGTATTATGGAAGATGGTCATCAAAACTTATGGCTTGCGACCAATGAGGGCTTGGCTGTTTTTGATACCAAAAAATGGAAGTTCAAAAATTTTGCTGAGTCAGACGGTTTACAAGGAAAAGAATTTTTGATTAATGCCTATGCCAAAAACCAAAAAGGCGATATGTTTTTTGGCGGGACAGGCGGTCTCAATGTTTTCAATCCTGATAGCTTGAAAGGAAGCAATGAGGTGCCTCATATTTATTTGACAGGTGTAAAATTGTTTAATAAGCCTGTTTCTATAGGAGAAGATTCGCCTCTGGAACAAGATATTTCAGTAACAAAAGAAATTGTTTTTAAATCAAGTCAGAATGTTTTTGCCATTGATTATGTAGCCTTGGATTTTCAACAACTCAAGAATAATCAATATGCCTATATCATGGAAGGCTTTGATCAAGATTGGAACTACGTTGGTAAGCAGCGAACTGCCAGTTACACCAACCTCAACCCTGGCACTTATACCTTCAAAGTAAAAGCTACCAATAATGATGGTGTTTGGAATGAAAAACCGGCCGAAATACAGGTAGTGGTATTGCCGCCTTGGTATCGTACTTGGTGGGCATTTTTCTTGTATGCCATGATGTTGGTTGCAGGCTTGGTATTTCTTCGTAGAATGATTGAAATGCGTGAGCGTTTCAAATCTGATTTGAGATTGAAGGAAAAAGAGAAAGAGCAAATTAGAGAATTAGACAAACTCAAAACCAATTTCTTTACTAATATTTCGCATGAGTTCCGCACACCTCTAACGTTGATTATTTCACCGTTGGAGAGATTTTTTGCTGAAAATCCTGATTTACCCGAAAAACAGAAATCTCAGTTTAAATTGATTCATCGCAATGCCAAACAGTTGCTCAAATTGATCAATCAACTGTTGGATTTGTCAAAATTAGAGGCAGGTAAATTCACTCCAGAAATATCTCAGAGTGATATTGTAGAGTTTTTAGAAAAGCTTACTTCTTCTTTCAAAAACTTAGCAGAACAAAAGCAGATTGATTTATCATTTGTGACAGAGCCAAAACAGTTGATGGCTTTTTACGATGCTGATATTTTAGAGAAAGTGGTAACTAATTTGTTATCAAATGCCTTTAAATACACCCCCGAAAAAGGAAAGATAGAGGTAATCCTTGAGCCAATTTATCAGTTAGAAGGGCAGTTAGATAAGGTACAAATTTTGGTAAAAGATACAGGTTCGGGTATTGCTCCACAGCATATATCTAATATTTTTAACCGTTTTTATCAAATTCAGGAGTCTACTCAACCACAAATTGTTGGGACTGGAGTAGGATTAGCACTTTGTAAGGAGTTGATTTTATTGCATAGAGGCGACATTTCTGTAGCGAGTATTCCGCAGGAGGGCAGTACCTTCAAAGTCATATTACCTGTGTCGGCAAATTCTTTTGAAAGAAGTTGGATAAAAGAAACAACGAAAGAAATTGGTATTGAAACACCTACTATTTTGAAAAAGGCAGTTTTGAAAAATGATAAGGTGAACGTCAATTCTGAAAAACCAATTGTCCTAATTGCTGAAGATAACGAAGAGCTTCGTGAGTATATTAAAGAAGTTTTGAGTGAGAATTTTGAAGTTTTAGAAGCCGACAATGGTAAATTAGCTTGGGAAAAAGCCCTCAACTTTATTCCAGATTTGATTATTTCGGACTGGATGATGCCAGAGTTGACAGGTGTTGAGTTTTGTGGTTTGGTAAAAGAAAATGTCAAAACTAGCCATATTCCTGTGATTATTCTTACTTCGAAAAGCAATAACGAAAGCAAGATTGTAGGTTGGGAAGTTGGTGCCGATGACTATATTACAAAGCCATTTAATGCAAATTTATTGGAAGTTCGTGTCAAAAACCTTTTGGAAATTCGTCGTAAGCTCCGTGAGCGTTTTACACAAGAAGTCGAAATTCAACCTAAAGAAATTACGCTAAATACTGCTGATGAGCATTTTCTTGAACGAGCCATTCGCACGGTTGAAGAGAATATCGACAATCCAGCTTTTGATATTCAGCAATTAGAATCTGAATTGAAGATGAGTAATATGCAGTTGTATCGAAAACTCAAAAGTTTGACCAATCTTTCAGGAAATGAGTTTATCAGAAATATTCGTTTGAAGCGTGCAGTGCAATTGCTCGAAACAGAAAGTTATACCGTGTCTGAAATTGCGTACAAAGTGGGCTTTAATGATCCATCTTATTTTACCAGAATATTCAAAAAGGAATACGGTAAATCGCCTTCTGAAATGAGAGACAAGGTTTAGTAATTGAGTGAATCAATCTCTGTAGAGACGCAATGATTGCGTCTCATAACTAGAATTATTCTTCAAGTTTTTATCTATCAAAAAAGGCGGTCGAAATTAGTTTTTCGACCGCCTTTTTTTGATACTATATTTCAGAATGACATATCTTTAGACGCAATCATTGCCTCTCTATTTATGAAACGTAGATTTAAAGAATAATCACTCATTCAATCACAAATCACTCAATAGCAATAACCTAGTTCTCAGGAGAAGCTTTGCGAGATTGAAGTAAACCATTTTTTAAAAGCTCATTTTTCTTCCAAGCTTTACTTTCAGTTTTGATTTTTTGCTTGGTAGCGTCCATATTTTTAGTTATATCACTCAAATCTGGACAACCCGCATCCACCCAACAAGTGTACCAAAAGTCAGCCACACATTGCGATGATTCTAACAAACGCTCATTTACTGAGTTGCCAAGACGTTTGGCATAGGCTTTGGCAAATTCAGGCGTGTAGTTTTTGCGCATTTGACCAAATCTTTCTGAACGCTTAAATTTTTGAGCTTCAGTAAATCCTTCAGAAGCCTTAATTTCTTCTTCAAAAACAGCCTTAAGCATTTCGCTTGATTTTTGGGCAACTTTCCAAATCTCAGCTTCAGGGTTTTTCAAATAATGAGCTTTGTGCTTTTGATACAAATTATAAGAGTCAAAATGGAGTTCAGGAACAGTACTTTCCCACAACGAGTGCAAGCCCTTTTGGTTAGTCAACTGACCGTCATAATTGTAACTAGTGTGCAAAGGCACGTGCGCATCCGAAATATAGTGTCCCATATCTGCCGCATAATACAAAATACTATCTTTTTGTTTGTTCTTAAATGCGTTGGTGAGCTTATCTTTGAGCCACAAAACCTCCCAAGGTACAGTACCGTATTTGCGAAGGGTATCTTCTGAGTATTTTTTTACGGCATCTTCCCATTTGTGAGGAATATTGTCAAGACCTTCTTTGCCAAAAACCGGCGCATCGCCGTCGATGAAGTGTTTGGTTTCCTCTTTTGGGTCATCTTTGCGACGAACATCAGGGCGAACAGAATTGTAAACGAGATAATCCATTTCGCTTCCAAAGAATAATTGCAATGGTTTTGGAAGTGAGTAAATTGAAATTTGGTGGATTGTGCGGTGGACTAAGAATCCCCACGAGCCAAGTGCCAAAAGCAATACAATGGCTGAAGAAGTGATGAATAGTTTTTTCATTAAAATTTTAAATAACAACAAAAGTGTTGTAGGTAGTGTGATAAAAGCAAAATAACAATAGCGCTTTATTTTTGTTTGTTATGAATAGATAAGCATTAAAGCTATTGGGCTAACTCTCAAGTTTGGATTGAAAATAGTCCTCTAAGTTTAATTCAAAGTATAAAACATTGTCTAACGGATTGTAGACATAAGGTGCTGTTTCGACAAATTTCATCGAACGATACAGCCTGATGGCGTCTGTTAGCGTGGTGAGGGTATCTAATTTCATGGTCGAATACCCTGCTTTGTGAGCAAATGAGACTAATTCGTGGGCTAATTTTTTTCCATATTTTAAACCTCGAAAATCAGGACGAATATATAGTCTTTTCATTTCACAAACTCCCTGACCTATAGGCTTCAGTGCTACACAACCTGCAGGATGTTGTTCATGATACAATATAATTATGCAACCCGTCGGTGGAGCGTAGACTTTTGATAGCGTTTGAAGTTCTTGCTCAAAATTTTGGAAACATAGATCTATTCCCAGTTCAAGAGAGTATTCTTCAAATAACTCCTGAACTACAGCAAGCTCCTGATTTGAATAGTTTACATAATGAAATTGCATAAAATAAACAAAGTATTTAATTTTTTGATGAAGAAAACCACAGCATACTGCGATTAATATATTTTTGAATATGAAATTACAAGAAATTTTAGGAAAAGTCGTATCCGACAATGCAATTCATGCTCGTTTTTTGAATACTTTGTCGTTGATGGAAAACACTGGTGCTAGAAAAATTTCAGCATCTGAACACAAAAGAAAAGTTTCTTATATTGTGTTAAAACACGCCGCTGAGGAGGCTCGTCACGCTTTTTATCTAAAGAAACAAATTCAGAAAGTTGCCCAAATTGACGATTATGCAACTTATGATGATGAGTTCTTGATAGCTCCTTTTGCTAGTTATGCTTATCTGAATCTCCTTGATTTACAGGTTTGTAAATACCTAAAAGCTACCTTGCAATTATCAGGGGTTGAACTCAAATATGCGGCTTATTTATTGGTGACTTATGCTATCGAAGTTCGTGCCGATGAATTATATCCTGTTTACCAAGAAGTACTAGACCAAGCCAAGTCAAAAGTCAATATGAAATCTATTATTGTGGAGGAAGAGGGACATTTGGCGGAAATGATTACTCAATTAAAAGAGTTTTCAAGTAATTGGGAAGATCATGCTTCAGTAGCTTGTCAATTAGAGACCAAGTTGTTCAATGAGTGGATTGAGTCAGTAGGACAGTCTATCAACTAAGTTGTTGTTGATACAAGGCAATAGGTAAATAGTCTACTATTGCCTTGTATCTATCAAACAAAACTCTTAATTATCTGATACATACATCAAAAATCCCATAAGCCTATCAAATTTTTGAAGTTCTTCTTCAGGAGCTACTGAAAAAATAAGACCTCGTTGATGCTTTTCGAATAAATCCTTAAAGTTATCGTCATTTACCAATTTCGCTACGATTAATCCTTTGAATCGTCTATGTGATTGATTATAAGCATATTTACAGGAAATCTTTGGTGTCGCATTAAACATATGATTTATGGCTTCAAGCGATGAATGGGTTTCTAAAAACTCAAAGCCATGTGTTAGCATAAAACTTCGAACTTCTTCACAAACATCATCCAAATCCGAATCAGTTTGAATTTTGTACCGAAAGTTTTTGGAGTCGTTGAATTTTCCAATAGAAATCACGAAGGTGTTGGCATCTCCCCAGTAATCACGCGAGTTACCAAGGTATTGTTGAGCAATTTGCTCAATCTTTTCATTTCGGCAACCGATATTTACATCCAGCAAAATTTCGTTCTCGTATGAAGTGCAGGTAAAAATAACGTTCAGAAATCCTGAGCTTGTAATTTTTCTATACTGCTTTTTATCTACCATCAATAGGTAATCATGCTCAAAGAAAAACTGGTTGAGTTTTTCATATAACTGTATTTCAAATGCTTGAGTGCTCATATTGGGATTTACAGAATGTTAGGAAGTCTTCAAATCTGAAGAGAGAGATTGCTTACCTGCCAATTTTGTTTCTCTAGTCAATGAATGTAATTCGGTATTATATGCTTAAATGTATAAAATAATCACAAAAAGTACTAACAAAATACGACCGAGTGATCATATGAAAAAAGTATTAATTATATCAGATACACATAGTTATCTTGATCCAAGGTTGATGGAACACGTAGAATGGTGCGATCAAATTTGGCATGGTGGTGACTGGGGTGATGTAGCGGTATCCGATACCTTGACAGCACTTAAGCCAGTTTTTGGGGTGTATGGTAATATTGATGGCACACCCATTCGTCAGACTTATCCATTAATAAACCATTTTTATTGCGAAGAAGTTTTAGTAGGTATGACACATATTGCTGGTGCTCCTTCCAAATACAAACCAGATGCACTGAAATGTTTTGAACTAAAGTTGCCAGAAATATTTGTTTGCGGGCATTCTCACATTCTTCAAGTTAAAAGAGATTTGAATAGAAAAGGTATGTTGTTTATTAATCCAGGCGCCGCAGGGCAGCATGGTTTTCACCCTGTTCAGACAGCAGTTCGTCTAAAAATTGATGGTAAGCGTATTTTTGATGTAGAGGTCATAAATATGCCAAGAACTAAAACGAGAGTCAGTTAAGTATTAGTGCAAAATAAAATGGCATCAATACATTATGGGCTGTAAGCCGTTGGAGTTACGCAAAAAAGCTTCTTTGAACTGGGAATATTTTTGCCGAAAGCCCATTGCTGAAAGCCGAAAGCTCAATGTTGGAATTCAATTTTGCCTACTAACTAAGTTTTCTTTAAATCTATGTTAATTTTTTGAGTAAAATATTGTTTAATTTTGCACGGAAACAAATTTTTCTAAAATAGAAAGACTAAAAGAGATGATTACGACAATTGGTGGTATCAATACTTTGGATAAAGTGATTATGATGGGTGATAAAGTGTTAGTTCGCCCACAAGAAAGTAATGGTGTAACTCGTTCAGGCTTGTTTTTGCCTCCAACAGTTCAAGAAAAGGAGGAAATATTAAAAGGATATGTGATAAAAATTGGTCCAGGATTTCCGATTCCAGCGGTTCAAGAAGATGAGCCTTGGAAAGATTCAGATCAAGTGCGATATATTCCTCTTCAGGTAAAAGAAGGCGATCAAGCCTTATTTTTGAAGAGAAATGGCATTGAAGTAGAAGTAGATCATGAAAAATATATCATTATCTCTCAGTCGGCAATTTTGATGATTGTTCGTGAAGAATGGTAGTAAATATGCAGTTCGTAAATTATTTTAATAATTCGTGAGTTATCCTAAAATATTTTTCTAAACCAATATAAATCATAGTAATTTTGGGAAGAATTAATATAAAGTACCTCAATCTTATTCATTTGAATGAAAAGCTCCAATAACTTGAGCAAAAGGTAACACTTGGATATTTTCATTTCTTTTCTTCCATTTGGCATGAAGATTGTGTTTTTAGAAACATAATCGCCTTGGAATAACATTGAGCCTTCAGTTATTCTAGTTTTTATTCCATCCTTTTGCCGCTACAAAAGCTTATGGAGTTGCTAGTAATTTTTTGTATTCGCCTAATATACAAAGAGTTTGTTAGCTAAAATTTCTTTAAAAAATCGCCTTTTAGAAAAGGTGCTTATGTGCTTTAAAGAAAACTTCAACCAATCTTAACTTTTGATATTGTACCCAAAATTATTTTGGATGTACAGCTATATACTTTTGTCTTTAATTCCTATTTCGCATGATTGCTGATAGGCTGATGATATTTGGTTTCTGTAAAGAAGCCTACAGTCTATATTTTGGCGTCATTCTGTTTTAATTGTGCTTTTGCATTGGCGGATGTATTAAGCATATAACAGTAAATTGAACCAATGTAGAACGGGTTTGAATTGGTGGGGTTTTGTAAACATTGGCGGATGTTTTGACTTTGAACCCCATCTTTCATCCTTAGGATATTAGAATGGAATATAAATTTTTTTATTCTCCCAAAGAATTTAATCCTTACTTCCTTAGTAAATACCTAATCAAATAATAAACCTCGAAGAGCTAAACTTTTCGGGGTTTTGTTTTTTTGATTGTACCTTTATGCTTTGAATTACTGTAGTCTTAATGCAACCAAATGAATCCTTCTTTTTCACTCAAGCACATGAAATACGCCACTTTGCTATTTTTAATTCCCTTCAGTATTTGGGCACAAAAACCATCTCAGGATTCTCTCAATATTGTAAAAGAATTAGCTCCTGTCACCGTACTTTCATCACGAATTCCCCAAAAAGAAAATCAACTGCCAGTATCAGTCACAACAATAGGAAAAGCTCGTTTGCAAATTGGTCAAACAAAACTATCTCTATTCGATGCTTTGAATACCGTACCTGGCGTTTTTGCCATGAATTCAGAGAATTTTGCTCAAGACTTAAGAATATCCATAAGAGGATTTGGCGCTCGGGCTGCTTTTGGGATTCGCGGGCTGAAAATTGTCCTTGACGGCGTGCCAGAATCAACACCAGATGGAACCGCCAAATTGGGGAATATCGATGTGGGGTTGATTGAAAGAGTAGAGGTGCTAAAAGGAGCTACTGCTGGGATTTATGGAAATGCCTCTGGTGGAGTTATTTCATTAAATACCGAAAGTATGCCAAGTAAGCCATACGCCGAAATATCAAGCACATTTGGAAGTTATGGTTTAAAGCGCTATCAAGTAAAGTTTGGTTCTTCTTGGGGAGCATGGTCGGTATTGGGAAGTGTATCTCGTTTGGAAAGTACAGGATATCGTCAAAAGAGTGCTTTAGAGCGTAATTTATTGAACCTCAAGATAGGATTTCGTCCGTCTGAAAAAACAAAATTAAGTTTATTGTCTACTTATATTGATAGCCCCAAAGCCGAGGACCCTGGTGGATTGACTATTGAAGAGGTAAATAAAGACCGAACACAAGCCCGCAAAGCTAATGTAGATTATAATACAACAGAGTCCTTCAACCAGTTGAGAAATGCGTTAATTCTGGATCAAAAGTTAGGAGAAAAAAGTGCTGTCAATGCACGAGTTTTTTGATAAATCGCGATTTCAATACCAATCAAGCTTTTGAAGCTAGTGGTCAAATAGCCTTTCAACGTGTATTTTGGGGAGGTGGACTAGCGTATCAGTTTGCGACCAAGGGATACAAATTGCGTACTGGTTTGGATTTGGAGAATCAGGCTGATAATCGTCAGCGATACGACAATAAATTAGGCGTACGAACAACTCTTCGCCTCGACCAAGACGAGAGCTTTGATAATACTGGTGCATATATCCTACAGGAATTTTCGCCATTGCAAGCACTCAGAGTTGTCCTAAATACCAGATATGACTGGATAAAAATAGGTGTTTCTGATAAATTTTTGTCAGATGGCAATCAGTCGGCTCAGAGAGATTTTCAACGATTTAGCCCTATGGTTGGTATTTCATATAGTCTTTCACCACGAAATACTTTGTATGCTAATTTCACGAGTAATTTCGAAACACCTTCTCTCAATGAGTTGACTAACAACCCCACAGGTCAAGGAGGCTTTAATCCAGACTTGAATCCTCAAAAATCACAAAATTATGAATTGGGATATAAGGCTTGGTTAGGTAATAAAACCAGAGTTGATGTCAGCGTTTTTCAGATAAATATACAGGGTGAAATTGTTCCTTATCAATTGCCTAACCAAGTAGGACGTACCTTCTACAGAAACGCAGGGGAATCTGTTCGTAAAGGGATAGAATTGGGATTAAGCTATCAAATTATCCCAGCACTGACGACTTATCTCAATTATACCTATTCAGATTTTGTGTACACAAGTTATAAAACCTTATCAGGAGAATTTGCAGGAAATCGTTTGCCCGGAATTCCTAAAAATCAAGTGTATGGAGAATTAAGATATTTCCCTAAATCGGGTGTATTTGCGGTTGCTCAATTCCGAAGTATATCGTCGATGTATGCCAATGATGCCAATAGTGTTTCTGTTGATGGATACCAGACTTTAAATTTGCGAGCAGGTTGGCAAAAGCACATAAAAGGGATTTTAATCGAACCATTTGTAGGCGTAAACAATCTTTTTGATACTGCTTATTTTGCCAATATCCAAATCAACGCAACTGCTAACAGATACTACGAGACAGCCGCGGGAAGGACGATTTATGTAGGCATAAAATTGGGAATATAATATGAGTATTTTATGGAGTCGGCTTTGAATAACAAGCAAAACAGTAAGTGTAAGATAATGTCTACTAGTAGATTAACATATTTGAAAATCTTA
Organism: Flectobacillus sp. BAB-3569; assembly: GCF_002270355.1. GTDB lineage: Bacteria > Bacteroidota > Bacteroidia > Cytophagales > Spirosomataceae > Flectobacillus > Flectobacillus roseus. The sequence continues at coordinate 120,987 of NZ_NJFZ01000009.1, forward strand.
TCAATCATTTGACTTAAAAGAGCAGTATTGGCATAATTGATTTGAATTTTAGAAATTGATGAAATATTGTTATATTTGCACCTTATTAAGACAAAATACTGGGGACGACCGGTATTGACAGCTTGTGTATTCTGATAGTAAGCACGTCGGGAGTAGGGTAGACCTCCTGTTAAAAATCAACTCAAACAATAACTGGCAATACTTCGTATGCCATGGCAGCTTAATTCCTAATTTAGGATAAGTCTTAGGTCGCTTTCAACTAGGTTGATGCTTCCTGCCACATCCCTCCATGCCAAACTCTGCCGTGTGGAATTGGGGTGACGACATGCAGAGTCGGGTTTTACTGATGTCTCTGAGTAAAATTTAGTATACCGAGTCTAAGGAGTATTTTTGGTCCGGCTTGAACCAAAGTATTCCCGACAATTAATCAAGACTAAACGTGTAGAAAGCTATGAGTTTCCTTGTCTGGACGAGAGTTCGAATCTCTCCGTCTCCACCAAACAAAAACGCCTCTCGAAACTGTTTCGAGAGGCGTTTTTTGTTTTATTTGAAAAGCTTATTTACAATTTTGTTTTTAAGCTTTACTAAATCCATAATTTTCTTCACTTCGTCCAAACGGTTATTTAAGATAGACTTATCTTTGCCTGTTGAAATAGGCGTGATATTATGTCCGTTGAAGTTGGATTGAACTGGTTCTCCCGTTTTGATATTCTTGAAACCATTACGCAAATATAGCTCGTTGGTTACCATGTTTGACAACATTGGCGTGTAGTAGATACAGTCTTTGAAATAATAGTGAGTTACTTGAGAGTAACGCGTACTACCTTCTGCCTCTACTTTTGAACCTCCGTGAATAATATTTGAAGACCAAATTAACGCATCTCCTTTTTTAGCATAGAAAAATTTCTTATCAAATTCAGAAACATTCATGATGCTTTGCATGAAGTCTTCGTATTGTACGTAGTCGTTGTAGGTTGTATCCTCTGGAGCATCTTTAATGTGCGCAAAGTTGTATTCTGGCATACGGTGTGAGCCACTGTAGTAGAATACTGCACCATTTTCTGGAGTAACATCTTCCAATGCCACCCAAACGCCACACATATAACGTGCAGGAATTGAACTAAAGTGAATCGTATCTGAGTGTGCTCTTTGTTGAGACCCAAACTTGAAATTTAGGGTTTGAAATGGAATAGGCTCACGGTCGTAAAGCATTTCCAAGGTCTTCATGATCGTGTCGTTTGACGAAATCTGTTTGGTACTATCTGAATATTGCCAAAGGTCCTGAATACGAGTTTTATCTCTGTAAACAGTTACAGGAAAGTCTTCGTTAAAGCCCTTTTGATTCATATCGGCTTTTACTTGGTCGATTACATCCTCTGGAAAAACATTTCTTAATACAACAAAACCATTCTTGTTATATTCAGTCGCTAGTTGTTTCTCTTCTTCGGTGAGATTCTTGGTTTTGAGGATTTCGTTAAAAAAAGGAGATTCTACCCAAGGTAAATTCATAATATAAATGATTTATTATTTTTGATTAAACTAAAATCTTTAATAGGATTTTTTTACAGGTTCCTGTGATAGCAATGGATATGTATATGCATTTGCCACAAAGGAAAAGACTTTACAAGATAGCTTATTTTTCTGAAATTTTGAAAAACTACTTTACATCTCACTATTTCGAAGTGATAGACCATGGTAATATGTATCTTTGTGTAAAACTAGGGAAAAGTATTGTTTCTTGGAAAACAAAGCTATCCAAATTCAAAATTGATTAAAGAAAATTAATACTCTGTAAACAGCAGAATATAGCTTGTTTAATTTGATAAAATGTCAGAAATCTTAACCAAATATTTAACCCAAAGAGAGTCTTCTCAGCTTGAATTTAAAAGTAAAATTGATAGTCCTTTTAAAATAGCCCGTACTATTTCGGCATTTGCTAATACCGCTGGAGGTACTCTTTTGATTGGTATCAACGACGACCGTTCGGTAAAAGGTTGCTCGGAATTAGAAGAAATGACTAAGTTGGCAGAGGCTGCTGAGCACTTGGTTATTCCTCCTCTCGAAATTCGTTATCGTGCGATTATGTGGGAGAACAGGAAAAAAGTTCTAGTCGTTGAAATTGATGAGAGTTCTGATAAACCTCATGAAGCTTTGGACGAAAAAGGCAATCGGACTGTTTATGTTCGTGCCAATGATCAAACAACGCCTGTATCCAAAGAAATGTCTCAAATTTTGGATAAGACCGACAAAGCTGTTGAAAGTGAATTGTTGGAACAACAAAATGTAAAATACTTAATGGTATTTTTGAAGAAAAATAAAAGAGTGTCTGCAAGAGAATACGCCAAATTGGTTAATATTTCGGAATACCGTGCTAAAAAACTATTAGAGACATTAACCTATGAAGGAATATTATTGATGTTGTCCAAACAGCGACCTCCACAGTTTGTGTTAAAACAACAATAAATATCAGACTATTTCAGATTTGGGATTTCTGATTTTTTGTCGTTGTTGGTCTTTTTTGCCATTGTTGGTCTTTTGACCGACAATACGTGCGAAAGCAAGTATCAAATTTACCCTTATGAAATACAGTATTTCTACTAAAGTAAATGTTCGTTTTTATAGTCTACGAGTTTCTGATACTTGTGTTGTTGCTCAAAAGACCAACAACGGCTAAGAAAAAGCCTACAGCTCAGGCACTAAAGCCCAACTCAATGTACAATTAGCTTAGTGTTTACTACAATGTCTTCAGGTTCAAGTGTTTCCTTTTCTGCTTGGATGATTTTTAACAATAGTTGCGCCGCTTTTTCTCCCATTTGATACGCGAACTGTTCTACCGACGCTAGTGGAGGGTTATCCAAATAAGTAGTAATAGGAAGATTGGCAAAGCTTACAAACACGATATCTTTATTCGGAACAAGACCTTTTTGTTTGCAGGCTTGCATGGCATACAGTGCCACATAGTCATTGAAGCAAAAAACTGCCTCTGGCAATTCTTCACCATTCAACAGCTCAATCATTTTCTTCGTGGTATCTTCTTTACTTAAATCAGTAGATTTAATATAGTTTTGAATGATGGGAAGATTAAACTTTTTCATAGCTCCCCAATAACCCATTAGGCGCTCGTCGGAGATTTCTAAACTGGCAGGGCCATTCAGAATGGCTACTTTTTTAATGCCTTTTTGGCCAAAAATCTATTACTTCAAAAGCAGCATCTGCGATATTCCCTCTTACTTTATTGACAGCAACATCTTTAGGCGCTCGGTCAAAAAATACGATAGGAATTCCATATTTTTCTAATTCTCTAAATTGATAATATTGGGTAGTTTCGGCCGAAATAGAAGCAATAACGCCATCGACACGGCTGCTGATGAAGGATTTGATGGCTCTGTTTTCTCTTTCCAGTTTATCACGAGATTGACTAACAACTACATTATAATTTTCTGCTGAAATAACATCTTCAATGGCGGTAATCGCCTGGGAAAAAAACTCTTCTTGTAAATGAGGAAGTACAACGCCAATTGTATAAGTTTTATTCTTTTTGAGCAAAATTGCCGCAGGGTTAGGAACATAATTGAGTCTTTGAGCCATTTCAAAAACCTTTTCTTTCGTTCTCAAACCAATTCGTGGATGATTTTGCAATGCGCGTGAAACGGTCGAAATCGAAATATTCAACGCTTGCGCTATATGTTTGATTGTAACTTGTGTCTTTTGCATATTTTTCAGGAAGTCCCAAGCCTAGGCTTATGGAACTGCTAAATTACAAACATTCCTGCAATAGTCTTAGTAGGATTTACGATTCCCTAAATTGTGCAAATCTGTGCAAATGTTTGATTATACCCTTTATAGCTCATTTTACTTAAGATTTGTTAAATTGAGACTTTACCCAATCGGTTATGTTAGCTTTTTGCTTAAAAAATTGATTCCTTTGAATATCCATTTGTGCCAACTGTATAAAAAAACTTTCAGATTGTGTTTTTTCAAGCTGTTTGGCCTACGGTGACAAGTAGGTTACAAGTCGAAGAGTAAAGCTTCTTGTTTGATATTCATCGAAAAGTACCAAGTCTATGTCATCTTACCTTATGCAATCTTTTTGAAACAACTTAACATGTATCCTGAATCAATCATCAAAAAATTTGTCGAAACCTTCTCGGCTGAACCAACCATTACAGTTCGTGCACCTGGACGTATCAATCTCATTGGCGAGCATACGGACTATAACGATGGCTACGTTTTACCAGCTAGTATAGACAAGGCTATTTACTTTTCTGTTTCTCCACGTCCAGACAACGAATGTCATGTTGTTGCTTTCGATTTGGATAGTTCAACCGTTTTTTCGGTAGATAATCCTGTTGCTTCTGAGCATTCTTGGTGTAATTATTTGATTGGGGTAGTAGATGAGCTTCAAAAAGCAGGTAATCAGTTTGGTGGTTTCAATTTGGTTTTCGGAGGGGATATTCCTTTGGGCGCTGGAGTTTCTTCTTCGGCTGCAGTCGAAACAGGTCTTTCATTTGCAATCAATCATATCTATGAATTAGGCTTATCGACTTTGCAAATGGTGCAAATCTCGAAAGCTGCCGAAAATAATTTTGTTGGTGTAAACTGTGGTATAATGGATCAGTTTGCTTCAATGTTTGGCAAAAAGGATTCTGTAATCCGTTTGGATTGTCGTGATCTTTCGTACCAATATTTCCCAATTGCATTACCCAACCACGTGGTTGTATTATGCAATACTGGCGTAAAACACTCATTGGGCGATTCTGAATATAATACTCGTCGCTTGGAATGTGAAGAGGGCTTACGCTTGATTGCAACTCAATTCTCTGAGGTTAAATCTTGGAGAGATGTGTCATTTGATATGTTGGCTCAGGTGCAGGCTTCGATGACTGATGCTGTGTATCGTCGTGCCAGATATGTGATTGGAGAAATTGAGCGTGTAGAAGTGGCTTGCGAGGCTCTTTTACAACATGACTTAGCCACTTTTGGGCAAAAAATGTATGAAACCCATCATGGTTTACAACATGATTATGAGGTTAGTTGTCCAGAATTAGACTTTTTGGTAGACCAAACCAAAGATAACGCTGCTGTCATTGGTTCTCGTATGATGGGAGGTGGTTTTGGTGGTTGTACTGTTAATATTGTCGAAAAAGCTCAATTAGACGCTCTTATTGCACAATTGACAGAAGCTTATCAAAAAGAGTATAACCGTGAGTTGGTGTATTATGTAGTAGCACTCACTAACGGAACAGAATTAGTTTAAAAAAATAATCATGTCCTTAAGTAAAATTTAGGCATGGTAAAAAACAAAAAAGCTTACAGTGTTTTGCTGACAGCTTACCATATTTTATGAATTTCGACGAAAATCCACATCGTAGATATAACCCACTTACTGAAAGTTGGGTATTAGTATCACCGCACCGTGCCAAACGTCCTTGGCAAGGTCAGGTAGAAAAATTAGCGAATGACGAACGTCCAGCACATGATCCAGATTGCTATTTGTGTGCAGGAAATACGCGTGCCAATGGCGAAGTAAATCCTAATTATGAGCAAGTGTATGTCTTCGATAATGACTTTGCTGCATTACTGAAAGATACGCCAGACGAAAAATATGAAGATGGCGAATTGTTTTTAGCAAAAACGGAAAAAGGCGTAGGTCGTGTGATTTGTTTTTCACCCGCTCACAACCTTACCGTTCCAGAAATGTCGGAGGAGGGAATCCGTGCTGTTGTAGATGCTTGGGTGGCGGAATACAATGCTTTAGGGGCAAAGGATTTTATCAATTATGTTCAGATTTTTGAGAATAAAGGCTTTGTCATGGGATGTTCAAACCCACATCCACATGGACAAATCTGGGCACAAAGCGGTATTCCTGACGAACCGTTAAAGAAACAAAATGCACAAGCTAAATATTGGGCTAAACACAACCGTTCGCTTTTGGCTGATTATTTGGAAAAAGAATTAGAGAAAAAAGAGCGTGTATTGTTTGAAAACGAGCATTTTGTAGCTTTAGTGCCATTCTGGGCAGTATGGCCATTTGAAGCCATGTTGATTCCAAAACGTAAAATGGCGCGTATCAGCGAAATGACTTCTGAGGAACGTGATGCATTAGCAAATGCCTATAAGCGTTTGACAGTGAAATATGATAACTTGTTTGAGACATCATTCCCGTATTCTGCGGGTATTCACCAAGCGCCAACCGATGGTTTGCCTCACGAAGAGTGGCATTGGCATTTTGTGTTTTACCCACCTTTATTGCGTTCCGCAACGGTTAAGAAATTTATGGTAGGTTATGAGATGTTAGCCAATCCACAAAGAGACATTTCAGCGGAAAAAAGTGCGGCAATTTTGAGAGATTTATCAGAAGTGCATTATAAAAGTATCTAGTAAATTAGCGAATTGTGATTGAGTGTGTGAAGATGAACCATTTGAAAAGTCTTCAATCACTCAATCACAATTCGCCACAGATGCCTATATTTCAGAAGTAAATTTGACAACCTTATTTTTTACAGGTTTTATACTTTTGAGGTAGGTATAAATAGCTTCTATATCTTTTACCTTCATACCACTGTACATAGTCCAAGGCATCATAGTTTGAAATTGACCTTTGCCAACTTTTGGTGATTGGTAGGTGCTATCTGCATAAGCTTTGAATCTAGCTACAAACGCTTCTTTGGTCCATTTTCCTATCCCTGTTTCAGGGTCTGGTGTAATATTGGGCGAAACCAGTGTCCCGTATCCTGGCATTGGGAATACGAACCCTCCTGCATAATCCATTCCCGGTACTTTTCCTCCTTTATCATCTGGTTTTGTATGGCATTCTCTGCAAGAAGCTATCGTAATTAAGTATTCTCCATACTTTAGCACATCATCTTCACGAGGTTTGGACATTGCTTTAGCTTTCTGCGGAATGGTATTAATGATAAAATTCATTGGAAAATCTGAGGTAGAAGGAGGCGGTGTATTTTCAAGGGGTTTTAGTGTTCTGATATATGCGATAATATCATTGGCATCTTGAGGATCCATCGAGGCGTAATAAGGGTATGGCATAATAGGAAAAAGTGCATGTCCGTCTTTACTCACACCAGTGGTCATAGCTCTATAAATTTCACCATCTGTCCAATTTCCAAGACCCGAAGGAGTGATATTCTTGGCAGTATAGCTGCCAGGGAAACCTAAGCGATGATCGAAGGTTTCGCCGCCTTTGCCTTCTGTACCTGCAATAGGAGGGGCAGCGAATAGGGTATAATCCCTCGTACTGTGACAGTCAATACAAACCGCCACGTGATTGGCTAAGTATCTACCATTTTCGATAGAGGCAGCGTTGGGTTTAATACTAATCTCAGGAGGAGGACCCACATCGGGCAGGGCAAGGGATACGTAGGATAGGATGCCGACGATTCCGATTATTACTATTGCAAAGAGTAATAAAAGAATTTTAGGTAGTTTTTTCATAGTTTATGGAGTTATACATTGTAGGGTTTACATGAGAAATAATCTTAAATACCTAAAAAATATATAAACATCCAATCAAACTATTTGAATCTTATTAAATGGTATCTGTTTGTAAATGGTTGATTGTGTTGGGCTTGGTGGCAAAGGTGTATATATACGCAAAACCTTGACAAGATTCTTTTGTTAATATCTTTACCACCAATTTTTTTCTACAAAATATCTTTTTTTATTCTTACCGAAAACTCTTCTAAATCTTGGTCTGTAAAATCCAAATGGGTTACAAAACGAACTTGATGTTTGCCAAATGTCGCTGCCTTGATACCAACTTCAGCCAATTTTTTGACATAGTCAGAAGATAGAATACCATTATCCAAGGTGAAAATCACAATATTGGTATCTACTGGTAATACTTCAAGAACCTCTGCTTTTTGAGACATTAATTCGCCAATGGCTCTTGCACGCTGATGGTCTTCTGTAAGTCTGTCAATATGATTATCTAAAGCATAAATCCCTGCGGCTGCCAAATAGCCAGCTTGACGCCAACCGCCTCCCCAACGTTTACGCACACGACGGGCTTTCTTGATAAAGTCTTTTGTTCCTAATAAAACAGAACCCACAGGAATACCAAGTCCTTTGGATAGACAAATCGACATAGAATCGAACAGTTCACCATATTGTTTTGGCGATTCTTTAGTTTCGACTAAGGCATTGAAAATACGTGCTCCGTCCAAATGCAATGCCATGTTGTGAGCTGTACAAACTTCTTTAATCTTTACAATCTCTTGAATATCATAATAGGCACCCCCTCCTTTGTTTACGGTATTCTCTAAAGATACCAATCTCGAAATAGGATGGTGCAAGTTGTCTGGCTGAATCACATCAATGATTTGTTCTGCAGTAATTCGTCCTCTATTGCCATGAAGTAAATTCACAGATGCCGATGAGTTGGAGGCAATACCACCGCCTTCATACAAATACACGTGTGAGAGTGCATCACAAATCACTTCGTCACCTTGATTGACATGTACATTAATGGCGATTTGGTTGGTCATTGTACCCGACGTACAGAATAATCCAGCTTCATAGCCAAACATCTCCGCAGCTTTGGCTTCCAGCTTTTTGACGGTGGTATCTTCTTCAAAAACATCGTCACCAACTTCTGCGTTAAACATCGCTTCGAGCATGGCTGGGGTAGGCTTGGTAAAAGTATCGCTTCTTAATTCTAAAGGTCTTAATTCACTCATGGGATTAGTAGTTGATGATAATGTATTGTTTACAAAAATTGCTATCTAGATTTTCGGCAATTTACTTAATTTTGGAGAAGTGAAAAAATAACTACTTCTGTTTCCAAACTAATCAATACCTTGAATCAACTAACTAAAGCTTATCTATGCCTATTACTAGGCGTATTTTGCATTGCATGGTCAGCAATATTTGTCAAAATGGCTCATGCTCCAGCACTCACTTCTGGTTTTTACCGATACTTTTTTTGCTTTGTGGGGTTATTGCCTATCTGGTTAGTAAAAGGCGTAAAAGTACCTTCTGCAAAAACGGTGAGCTGGATTGGTCTGGGTGGACTCTTATTTGTGCTGGATATGTCTTTCTGGAATATTTCTATCCTAAAAACTTCGGCTTCGGTTTCTACTTTATTGGCTAACAATGCCTCTGTTTTTGTGGGTTTGGGGGCTATGTTTTTTTTCAAACAACGTCTCTCTCGACGCTACTGGATGGGCTTGGGCGTATCTTTATTAGGTATTTTCATTGTGGCAGGAAGGGATTTACTTCAAAATCAAAGCGTTGGTGTTGGCCATCTAATGGCGATTACAGCGGCGGTATTTTATGCTGGATATATGCTGGTGACGCAAAAAGTCAGAGGAGGCATCGATACGGTCAATTTTATGGCATGGTCGCTTATACCGTGCATGATTCTTTCGTGGGGAATATGTTGGTTTGGTGACTGGCAGTTGCTTGGTTTTGATACCCAAACATGGTGGGCTTTTATCGCCATGGGCGTAATCTGCCATCTGGCGGGTTGGTTATCCATAAATTATGCTTTGGGGCATATTCCTGCAGCGGTGGTGTCACCAACCTTGTTGCTCCAACCCGTATTGACGGCTGTTATATCTTATTTTTTACTCAATGAAGTTTTAAGAACAGAACAAATTGTAGGTGGTCTGATTGTAATGCTTGGTATTTATTTGGTCAACAAACGCAATTGAGATTGTAGTCTCTGAACCAAAAGATTGATAAGGCGTTTGGTCAATTCTTCTTCATTTTCTAGAAAAAGTTGATATTCTTCAAGTGTAAAATGACCTGCAATGATACCTTCGAGATAGTGCTTAAACTTCATATCTCTTTTTACCGAATGACTAATATATTCGAGTTGTTCTGTTTCGGATAATTTGTAAAATGCTCCTTTTCTAACCGAAACATACTGTCGAAAAATAGCTAATAATAGCTCATTCTGTTGTTTGAGAATAGGTCTGAGTGTTTGATTCTGAAAGCTTTCTAAAACAGACTCACTGGGTTGTGTAATGATTTCTGGACGCATAAATACTTTTTTTATACTTTCCTAAAGTCTATACTTGCAAAGGATATTCAGGGCGAAAATGTTAATTTTTCTCCCTGAACTTTTACCTAAAACTGCTTCAAATAAGATATTTTACTAATCAGATGTTGTTCTTGTTGTTTGGTAAAATCAGTGCCTGTAAATCCTCTTTGGTTGAATACTAAATAAATATATGAAAGCGGGCGGTATTCCCACGAAAATCTAACATTGAAAGTATCTCGATTGTTTTGGGTATTTTTTTGGTAAAAACCAATCAATTGCAAACGTGGATTCAGCGCCAAACGTCCTTCTATGCTATAAAGCTGAACGCTTTTAGATTCTTTCAAAATACCTACTTCTTTAAACTCATTGTTCTCAAAACCTAAATTAAAGGACGAATGAGGTGAAGGCGCCAGTCTCAAACTAAAAGAGGTATAGTTCAAACTTCCATCATAATATCCTCCTCGTTCGTGGTTTAGGAAATAAGAAATCTTTTTCGATTGGTCGCTACCTAGGTAAAGCGTATAGCGATTATAATTGTATTCAGCAGGTTTGATTTCGATATCTAAGGGTGCAAAAGATTCGTCGAGTCTTTGATAATAGTTAGCATAAAAAATCCCCGCAAATCCACCAGATTGAAGATTGACCCAAATGGGATTAAAATTAAGCTGACGCTCCTGCAAGTTGCCAGTGGAGGCTTGGTGGTAATATTCAATAAATACGCCAGGTTCGAAGCTACGTACCCACTTTGGCAACCAAGGTTTTCGAACAGTCAAATAAAAGCCTGGGGTATTGCTCAGCACATCGTTTCTTGACACAAAACCCATTTCAGGATTATACTCCTTGCTGACGTAAGACTGCGTGTACCATGCCACCACCTGATTGTTTCTGTAATGAAGCTGATTGTAAGCAGCTAAGCCTGTATTTGATTCGTTGGAGTTTTTAGAAAACATCGCCATCGAACTCAGCGAAAGCACATTGGATAAGCGGAAAAAGCCGTCTACAGCACCTGTCAGGTTATTGTAGTCATTGGTGTTTTTGAGGGTAAAGAGTGCTCCAATACGGTTTTGAGAGCCAATATTTTCCGAAAATCTTCCTACAAAAAAGTCAGTATTACCAATATTTCCTCCATCATTCTGACGAATGGCAATGGCGCCAAAATTCCTTTTCTCAGAGCGATAGACCATTCTTGCACCTACTTCAATGGGTACAGGACGGGCATTGGCATCTAAGCCAATTCTTCTACTAAAAAATGGTTGAATACGCATAGCGCCACCCGCCAAATCTTCAATGGGTGACAAACCTACGCCAAATAAAGAAGCATTTTCAAGAAAAAACTGTCTCCTTTCAGGAAAAAAACAGAAAATCTTGTCACATTATTAACCTGTCGGTCTGCGTCGGCTTGGGCAAAATCTGTGTTGAAGGTCAGGTCTAAAACCGTATTGGGATTAATCGCCCATTTGATTTCGCCACCAGTTTTGAACGAACCCGAGCCGCCTTGCTTTTCATACTCAGAGCCTTTATAATGGTCAAAAGCATAGAGCATATAAGGAATAACACGGATATTGGTCACAGAAGGTGGAGGTGCTAAAAGGCTATCCAGGACCCCTGCGTATTCCATACGATTGACAGAAAAGGAGCGAGGATAGGGCGACCAAGTGTAGGTAGAATTACTAGAGCGACGATTTCTGAAAAAGTTGATTCCCCAAGCGTGTATTTGTTGATTTTTGGGATAGCGCAAAGTTTGCCAAGGAATAGCTATCTCTGCTACCCAGCCTGAGTCTGAGCGAGAAGTGCGTACTCGCCAAAGTCCATCCCAATCTTCGTCGTAGAGGATGTCGTCGAAGGCAAGCAAATCTCGCTGAGTACCGTAAGGGTTGGTAATCATTGTCATGGCATTGCGTTTGTCATTGAAACCATCAATAGTTACCCCGAAAGAATCGTGGTTGCGTGGTTCAAAATCTCTACGAAAATCAGGGGCACGTAAAAACTTTTTTCCTAAAGAATCATGACAAATACCAGCGATATACAGAAAATCCTTATTGTAAAGTAGTTTGACCGAAGTGTTTTGTTTGGCTTTTTGACCTTGATGCGGTTCTACCTCAAATTCGAGCCTTACCGAAGGTGCCTTTTCCCATTCTGACTCATCCAATTTGCCATCTATTTTCAAGGGTTTAGTAATGTTCTTTGCAATGGTTTTTTGGCGAGGATGTTGTGGGGTAAAGGTATTTTGTGCCAATATCGATTGGGTGAGAAGCAAAAAACTTCCTAGCTGTAAAAGCTTTAACATATTGATAAAATTTACTTGTTGATGGAAGAAAGAGGTTAATTTTTTGGAAAAACAAAGTTTAAAAAACTCGTTAAAAGGTGCTGTAAATTTGTGTTGAATGGCAATTGAAACAGGGATAATGTACGTATCTGATTTGATTTTAAGTCCATGGGCAAAATAAAATTCAAAATTGTTCTTTGGGCTTTTGGTGGTGGACTTTTGAAAATAGCATGGCTGTGGTTATTTAGAAACATTTTAACACTCATTGCCTTGTGCCTAAACACCTAACCAAAATCTTATTCTGCATGATTACTTAAGTTTTCCCCCAAAAAAATAACCCATAGCCCAAAGCTGATACCCAATAGCTCCAAACCTATTGCTCATAAAATTAGGGACAAAGCAAAGCCAAGTCCCTAACCCCTAACCAAATTAATTTTAATCTTTTAACCAAAGTTGAGATTCACAAAATGGATGTCTCACCAGTCCATTCGCTACGTTCAGAAGAACCTCAACAAGTTTGTTAAACGAAGTGTAACCAAAAAACTTCTTGCAAAAATCATATTATTAGGACTAACCGCTAAATTTATTCGCCAAGCTTGAATAAGTACTCGACCAATGACGTTTTCAGCGTAAAAGGCACTTATCATTCGCTCGAAGTTGTTTGTCGAAAAAGCTTTTATTTTTTAACCTAGGGCGTTTTTTACACAAAGGATTATTCTTAATTTTGGTAAACAAGATTACCAAGAAATAGCCTTAGGTGAGATTTTGGATACAGACAAAATAGAATTGGATTTTTATACGAAGTTGAAATACAGGATTTTATCAAAAATCTTGTTTACACATATTAACGCATTACATTGGAAACATCAGCCGCTCTCAATCATACACGCACTGTTATTTTACAGGATATCCCGCTAAAGAAAATTCTGGCTAGACGAGCAGTTTATCATACGCTTTTCTGGATAGTAATTAGCTTGTACAATACCCTTTATCTAGGTTTTTTGAAGGATGACTATTCAGAAGCTTTTTTTGAGTTTGCTGTAAAATTTCCTTTTTACCTGACCCTTGTGTACGGTAATATCTACTACTTTATTCCAAAGTTTTTATTGAAAGGTAAATATCTCCAATACGGGGTCTTGTTGACAGGCTCCACTTTGTTGGCCGTAGCCTGCTTCCAAACATTGATTAATCATTTGATTTATATCAACTATTGCCCTGTTGGTTACCGCTCAGATATTTTGTTTGATCCCAAGCCAACTGTCAAGCGAATGTTTGACATGATTTCGGTATTTGGTATGACTACGGGAATTAAATTGACTAAAGATTGGATTGGACACCAAGAAAAAATCAAAGATCTTGAAAAACAAAATTTGAAGAATGAGTTGGAGTTTTTGAAATCTCAAATTCAACCCCATTTCTTTTTCAATACTTTAAATAACCTATATTCATTAACACTAAAGAAGTCTGATTTGGCTCCAGAGGTTGTTGTAAAGCTTTCTGATTTAATGAGTTATATGTTGTATGAGTCAGATAGTTTGGAAACTACCCTTCGTAAAGAAGTAGAACATATCAAAAATTATTTGGACTTGGAAGGTTTGCGATTTGGCAAGCGTCTACACTTGGATTTTGATATCATAGGAGAGGTGGACAAAAAGAAAATCCCACCACTTTTGCTTTTACCATTTATCGAAAATGCTTTTAAACATGGTACATCGCATGAGACTGGGGAAATTTATCTTAAAATTGAGTTGAATATCCTTCATGACAAATTGGTTTTTGGTGTGACAAACCCAAGATTTGAAAATCAATCTTCAAGGAAAAAACACAAAGGACTAGGCTTGAAAAATGTACAACGTCGTTTGGATCTTTTGTATGGTAAGAACTATAAGCTCCAGATATTACCAACGGCCAAAGAGTATTCGATTAGTCTAGAATTACCTTTTGAGCCTGTTGTTTTAAGTGAATCAAAATCAAATAAATAGCAGCATGACCCTTGGTAATTGGATTTCCACTTATGCTTAGGTCATGTTTAAACGCTATTTTTCCAAGGTTTGACGATATTCCCAAAACTAAATTTATATGAAATTAAAAACGCTAATTGTAGACGATGAGCCATTAGCCCTTGACGTGCTTGAGACTTTTATTCAGCGAGTAGAGGGATTGGAGCTTGTAGGGCGTTGTGAAAATGGCATTCAGGCATTTAATTTATTGCAAAAAGGAGGGATTGACCTTTTATTTTTGGATATAGAAATGCCAACTTTAGATGGATTAGAATTATTGAGAAGCTTACACAATCCACCCAAAGTAATTATTACGACTGCCTATCGTGATTATGCTGTAGAAAGTTATGAGTTGGATGTGGTCGATTATTTGGTAAAACCTATCCCTTTTCAAAGATTTGTCAAAGCTGTGAATAAGGTTCAACAAAAATCAGAAGAGATAGATTTGGTTACCGAGGCCAACGCTTTCCAACCTCAAGCGCCTGCTGGTAAGCCAGAGGCAATGTTTATCAAAGTAGACAAACGAATCGTGAAAGTGTATTTCAATGATATTCTGTTTATCGAAAGTTTGAAAGATTATATCCGAGTGCATACAACTTCTGAATCTTATGTGACTTATCAAACCATGAATGGCATAGGAGAAATACTACCAGAAGATGATTTTGCTCGAATTCATAAATCATTCATTGTCGCGATTCATAAAGTAACTTCTATCGAAGCTAATGACCTGATTGTCAATAATCGCTCATTGCCGATTGGAAGAAGTTTTAGAGAAGATATTCTTGAGAAAATTTATAAAACAGGAGTTTTAGCAGTGAAGTAAGTTCTGAGTCGGATTAATGCTGAATTATCTGATTACTAGACAAAATTGGATTTACTAGTTCAAGACTTAGTCTTGGACTCATTTTTTAACAGTTTGAAACTGTTTTACAAAATTCAGTGAAAAAGTTCAAATACCTCTTTTTATATACCTCCGAAATCCAACATCAGAAATCCGAAATAGATAATTCTCTCAATTTCATCAAAAAAGCGGTCAGAAATTATTTTTCTGACCGCTTTTTTGATGAAACTACGGTATATCCAACTCGGCTCAAGACGCAATCATTGCGTCTCTACTGCTAGAATACAAATTTTTATAATTCACTCTATCTCAACTCACTTAATTAGGAATAACTCATGTTTTGATGGTATAATACTGAATATGAATCGTATAAGTAAGTAAAGTATGACGTTTCTACAGCAGCAAATACGATATTTAGCATAATCACTCAATCATTAAATCACAAATCACTCAATTCTACAGGCAGGATAAGCCCTTTAAAAAAGTAACACTATTTGCAGTTATTATACAATTTACTGGTAGTTTTGCGCTGGGATGTAAAGAGGACTTTATGGATAGTAATCTAAGGAATACACAACTTTGGCTGGCATTTAAAAGTGGCGATAGTGAAGCACTAGGGCAATTAGCTAGTGAGCATTACCGTGTACTTTATAACTATGCCACGAAGTTTACCAAGGATAGAGAACTGATCAAAGATTGTATTCAGGATTTATTTTTATACCTATGGGATCAACGCGAAAATCTTCATTCGTCTCCTTTTGTGACTATTTATCTCTTAAAATCGCTTAAGCATAATCTTTTCAAAAAACTCAATCAAGAAAAGAAATGGGTCTTAGATGATTTTGATACGGAGTCACCTTTTTCGGAAAATACCAATATCGAATCCACTATTATTGCTTTGGAGCTTTTTGCAGAAAATGAGCAAAAGGTGAGAAGTGTCTTAAATAACCTTCCTAGGCGACAACAAGAGGTTATTTTTCTCAAATTCTACGAAACGCTAAGCATCGAAGAAATTGCTGAAATCATGGATATGAACAAGCAATCTGTTTCTAATTTATTGCAAAGAGCGATTCATAACCTAAAACAAAATTGGCAATTAGCAGTGTATCTTCTTTATTATCTGTACTTTAATGTCAGACTTCAATAGTTTTTTCTTTTCTCGAAAAAATATTTCAAAAAAATAACTTCCAAAGTGAGTATCTGAGTATAAGCAAAGGCTATTACTAGCAAAGTGCGAAAAATACAAGATATTCTATGTTCGATTACAAAAACTTTTCAGCCAATGATTTTGCGATGGACGCATTCTTTCGAGAATGGGTACTGAAGCCTACACCCGATGCTTCAGCATTTTGGAAAAACTGGTTGTGGCAAAATCCAGAAAAATCAGAAGTCATTGAGAAGGCTCGAAAAATTGTAATCACGCTAAAAAATGCCCAAGAGGAAATTTCTGAAGATGAAATTGATGTGGCTGTTGCGCAAATTGTAGCCGCTGCCAATCAACGTGGAGCACAGCCCAAGCCTGTTATTCGTCCAATTTGGTCTTCTACAAACATGATTCGCTGGGCTGCCAGTATCATTGCTGTATTGGGACTTACTTGGTATGCTTACGATTATTGGGGCAATAGACCCTCAGAACTATATACCCAAACGGTGGCAACTGTAGTAAGCAACCCTAAAATGCTCGAAACTTTCAATAAATCATCCGAGCCTATGGTGATTACCTTGCCAGATGGAAGTTCGGTCATTTTACAACCCAAAAGTAGGATTAGCTATCCTGCTCAGTTTGAAGATTCTGTTCGTGCGGTGGTGCTTTCTGGAGAAGCATTTTTTGAAGTTGCTAAAAATCCTCAACAGCCTTTTTTGGTATATGCCAACGAATTAATAACCAAAGTGCTCGGAACGAGTTTTACCATCAAAGCTTTTGCGAATGATTCGCAAGTAAAGGTGATTGTAAAAACGGGAAAAGTATGGGTTTATACAGCCAAAGACGCTCAACGACCTCAGGCCATAGAAGCGACAGCCCAAGCTACCTTGGTACCTAATCAGCAAATTACCTTACTACGAGAAAAATTAGCCTTACAAAAAGCAAATATCTCGGCGCAAATGATGCGTGAATTACCAAGTATCCAAACGCAGAGCTTTGAGTTCAAGCATACGCCATTGTCGGAAGTTTTTCAGATGTTAGAATCAACTTACCATGTAGAAATTGACTATGATCAGCAATTAATGTCAGCTTGCGAACTTACGGCATCCTTGGGCGATGAGCCTTTACCAGAAAAGTTAAAATTGATTTGCTCAGTAATCGAGGCTACTTATGAGGTGCAGGAAGGAAAAGTAGTCATTCACGGAAAAGCTTGCAATTAAGATGCTTTAGGCTTTAAGCAAACTTTTATGCATTCATGAGAAATGTTTTTCCGTGAGCCCATAACTGGGAGCCGAAAGCCCAATAGTCGCTAACTAAGCTTATTTTTTATCAATCAAAAACAATCAACAATCTCAAATTTACTCTAAATGCCTTTTTTCTATAAATCAAAATCACCTCCGATGAGTGGAGACATCTTTGAAATCTCGCTCAAATAAAAAAAGCCGACGGTGCTACCAACACCATCGACTTATTCTTGTACATCCGAAAGTTTCTCAGGCTTTTCATCAAGATTCTTGATGGACAGGATGCTTTATGTCAGTTTTTCAACCAACCAATCAAAATTATGTCAAAAAAACGACAATTCACTAAGATTCCAATCAAGATTATGCGAATCTCCTTTGTGCAGATGATTGTCTCAGTTTTGTGCATGTCAATTGCCAATGCTGGGAATGTAAAAGCTCAAGATTTACTAGACCAAAAAGTGAGCATTGTCTCTACTAATCAGGCTTTTGAAAAAGTGTTGGAAACGCTTGAGCAAGAAGCTCATGTGAAATTTATGTATAGTCCTCAGCTTATCGCTTCTGGGCGTAAAGTTTCCATTTCAGCCAAAAAAGAAAAGCTTTCTACCCTGTTGGAAAGTCTTTTAAAACCTCTCAAAATTTCCTATGAAGTCGTAGACCGAAAAATACTCCTCAAACGTACAGAGCTTGGAGGTTTTTTAGAAAACAAAGTGACTACAAGCGTAGCACAAACCATCAAGGGGAAAATTACCGACGCAGAAAAGGGTGATGGAATTCCCGGAGTAAGTATCGCCATAAAAGGTACTAACCAAGGTACTGTCTCCGACGAACAAGGTAATTATACCCTGACAGTTCCTGACGAAAAGGCTGTATTAGTGATTACTTCGGTGGGCTATATCAAGGCTGAAGTAGTAGTAGGAAATAGATTTACGGTAAATATTAGTCTCAATCCTGATACTCAAAACCTAGGTGAAGTAGTGGTGGTAGGATATGGTACTCAAAAGGTTACAAACGTTTCTGGTGCTATTGCCACGGTGAAAGGTGCTGATATTGAGCGACTTCGCCCTGTACGTCCTGAAGATGCTTTACAAGGTCGTGCTTCTGGGGTAACGATTATTTCCAATGGTTCTCCAGGCTCAAAGCCAACGGTGTTAATTCGTGGTATCCCTTCTTTTTCGGGTACAGACCCTGTGGTAATTATTGATGGTGTACCCCAAACCTTAAATGACTTGAACGCTATTAATGCAGCAGATATCGAGTCAATGAATGTTTTGAAAGATGCTGCTACAACAGCGATTTATGGGGTAAAAGGAGGAAATGGCGTAATTGTAGTAACCACCAAGAACGGTGCGAAAAATCAAAAAGCAGAAGTTTCGGTAAGTTCAAACTACGGTGTTCAACAAGTAATGAGAACCATTGGGGTACTCAACGCTACAGAATACGCCGCAATCCTTAACGAAGGAAGTACTTTAGCGGGTGGCGGTCTGATTTTCAAAGACCTATCTAGTGTTGGTGTTGGAACAAACTGGCAAAAGCAAATCTTCAAAGAAGCTCCTTTGCAATCACACAATGTTACGGTTCGTGGCGGAAGTGAGCAAGTACAGTATTTTGTTTCTGGAGGCTATACTGGGCAAGATGGTATTGTAGGTGGTGGAAAAAACTCAAACTTTAACCGTTTGAATTTGACTTCTAATTTGACTTTTCAACTTAGTAAAAAGGTTAAGTTATTATCCAATACCAGCTTTGTAAATATCCAAAGTGTTGGAGTTCAAGAGAATTCATTTAACTCGATTATTGGTAGTGCACTCAATTTTGACCCAACTGTTCCTGTCTTGAATACCGTTCCAAATACTGTCGGGAAATATGGATTTAGTAATCTGTTGCTATCTGAAATTTTTAACCCATTGACTAAGCTTGACAACAACTACAATCAAAGTAATGGTAACAAATGGTATGGGAAATTAGAGTTGCAATATGAGGTTATTAAAAACTTGACGCTTGCTTCTCGATTTGGCTATACCAATTGGAATAACACTTACAAATCATTTACTCCTCTGGCTTTCTACGGTCCTCTCAATGTTGAAAATACCATGAATGCCGATGGTTCAACCGTGACGGGTCGTCATAATAGTGTTTATGAATCAAAACGTACGGATAATACTTACACATTCGAAACATTCGGAACATACAATTTTGCGCTCCCAAATGAGCACCATTTTGAAACCGTTGCAGGTATTTCATTAGCCAAAGTTTCGGGTGACGAAACCAACGGTTCTCGCCAAGATGTACCATTTAACTCATGGGAATTTGCCGATATTACTGCCGCAACAGGTGTTAATACAGCAGACAATGTTAATGCTATTTCGATGGGAAATAGTCAATATTTCCGTAAAAACCTTTCTTATTTTGGACGTGTCAATTACGATTGGAAAGATAAATATCTGGTATCATTTTCTGCTCGTCGTGATGGTTCTTATGCCTTTGGGGTTGATAATAAGTTCGCGAATTTCTATGCAGGTTCTTTGGGCTGGGTAGTATCTAGCGAAGACTTTTTTAATGTAGATTTTATTAACTACCTCAAAATCAGAGGAAGCTACGGTACAATTGGTAACGAAAACGTAAGTCCACAATATGTTGGCATTATTTCGGGCGGACCAAGCTATGCAGGCGATGCCAACAGTAATGGATATACCTTTGGTAATACCTTTGTGAGTGGCTCAACGGTTGGCTCTTATGCAAATACTACCTTGCGTTGGGAAAAACAAATTCAAAGTAACGTAGGTTTTGATGCTCGTTTTGGAAAATACTGGTCACTTTCTGCGGATTATTTTGATAAATCTGTAGATGGTCTTTTGTTTACTCCTTCTGTTTCATTATACCTCGGAACTGCTGCACCTCCAACGGCCAATATTGGTTCTACGAAAAGCAATGGTATTGATTTGAACTTAGGTTTTACGTATCCTATTTCAAAGCAAGGACAATTTAGCACGAATATTACTTTTACTACGGCTAAAAACCTAGTAACAGCCACTAACTCAGATGGTACTGCCATCATTCCGGGAGGCAACTATTTCAATGGACAATCTCAAAGCGTGACCCGTTTCCAACAAGGATATGCGCCAGGGTATTTCTACGGTTACAAGACCGCAGGATTATTCCAAAATGCTGCTCAAATCAGTGAAGCACCGACTCAAACAGGAGCAGTGCCGGGAGATATCCGTTTTGTGGATGTAAACAAAGATGGTAAGATTACAGATTTGGATAAAACAGAAATAGGTAATCCATTCCCTGATTTTACGATGGGTTGGAACCTTAGTTTAAGTCTGAAAAACTTTGATTTTACGATGTTTACTTATGCTTCGGTCGGAAACGATGTATATCGTGCCTATGAAAGAAATGCTATTTACTCAAATAAGGATAGAAGTATTTTGGGGCGTTGGACAGGCGAAGGCTCAACAAATGACGCCAAATTCCCTCGTTTTTCTTTTGTAGATGCCAATAGCAATATCCGTGTGTCAGACAGATACGTAGAGGATGGTTCTTTTGTAAAAATCAAAAATATTCAGGTAGGATACACTTTGCCAACTAGCTGGGTATCAAACAAAGTATTTAGTAAGATTCGTGTTTATGCACAAGTAAAAAATGCTTACACATTTACTCGTTATTCAGGGTTTGACCCAGAAATCCCGGGAGGAATTTTGGATACGGGTGTAGACCGTGGGGTATATCCACAGGCACGTACTTGGTCATTAGGACTTGACTTGAAATTTTAGTTTAATCTTATTAAAAAACACTGAGAAAATTAACTCGGTACTGGATTATGAATACGAAAAAATACATATATACATTCTTGGTCATTGGGGCACTTTGTGGAGGATGTACCCAATGGGTTGACTACAGTCCAAAAGACGACTACAAAGTTACAGATGCAGATTACCTTAAGTCTGAAACTGATTATAGAAGTATGGGCGTCAGCGTTTATACACCAATTCAATGGCTAAATCAGGTGGTTCCGATTGGAGATATTGCCTCTGATAATGCGGTAGCAGGGGGTGAGAATGCGTCTGACGTATTGGATTTACAACAAATCGATGACTTTTTAGTAAACAGTCAGAACGGAACTTTGACAGAAGTTTGGAAGGCTGCCTACGAAGGGATTAATCGTGCTAATTATCTCTATCAATATAAAGATACCAACCCATCAGGAGTAGCTGTCAACTTTGCAGGTAAAGATGCATTGTATGGTGAGGTGGCGTTTTTGAGAGCCTATTATTATTTTACCTTGGTTAAAGTCTTTGGGAATGTTCCACTTTTTGTAGATAAAAAATTAGGAATTGCTGATTCTAGAACGCTCAAGCAGGCTAAACCAGCTGAGATTTATGCTCAGATTGAAAAGGATTTAACCAACGCCATTGCGGTATTACCAACTACTGATCCTAAAAATGGACGAATTACCAAATACGCCGCTCAGGCACTTTTAGGCAAGGTGTATCTCTATCAAAACAAGTTTGACGCCGCCGCACCAGTGTTAAAAAGTGTGGTTGAAGGCCCTTATACCTTAGTTAGTAATTTTGGAAATATCTTCTTACAATCTGGTGAAAATGGTTCTGAAGCGGTATTTGAAATTCAATATTCAAATGCTTCTCCTTATTACAATTGGGGTGGTACTACTCGTGGACAAGGTAATTATGCTGTTCAACAATGTGGCATTCGTGGCTTAACGGGTAATAGTCCTTATGCTGCGGGTTGGAGTACCAATTTGCCTACTCAAGATTTGGCTAATGCTTATGAGGCTGGCGATAGCCGCAAAGCCGTGACTTGTCTGGATATTGAGGCATACAAGGCTGCAAATCCTAGTTTCAATATTACTTATCAAGTAGCACCGTACAAAAATACGGGTTTGTATAACCAGAAATACCTTCCTCGTAAAGGCGAATCAAGTGGACAGATTGAGTTGAACTATTTGAATAATCAAAGGATTATTCGCTTGTCGGATGTGTATCTGATGTATGCAGAGGCTCTAAACCGCAAAACGTCTCCAGATGATGCAACGGCATTAGTATATCTCAACAGAGTTCGTCAAAGAGCATTTGGCGATAATAACCACAATGTGGCTGCTACAGGCACAAACCTTCGAGATGCCATCTGGAAAGAGCGTCGTCTCGAACTTGGTATGGAAGGTGACCGCTTCTTTGACCTTGTAAGAACTGGTCAGGCTGCTACAAAGTTGACGGGTTTTAAAGTAGGCAAAAATGAAATTTTCCCTATTCCACAAGTCGAGATTGAAGTGTCTGGACTTGTTCAAAACCCCGGTTATTAATCTCAATTTTTTCTTTGAAAAACATGAATCTCAAAAATATAGCATCCAGCATTGGATTGGCACTGGCAGTATTCGTATTGCCATCTTGTCAAGACCAACTCTATACTGATATTGCATTTGTGGATAAAGCAAGTGCTCCAAGTAAGCTTTCGGCTTTATTTGAAATCACCCAAGATAATACGGGTATGGTAACCATAACACCTAACGGCGAAGGCGTTGCCTACTTTTCGGTAGCTTCTGGTCTGGCTGGTGCCACCCCAGCTACGGTAAACCCTGGCAGGAAAGTTCAGTGGAAATATCCTGAAGGCAATCATAGCGTAGTCGTGAAAGGCTTTAATGTGGGAGGGAAGAGTACCGAAACGACTTTACCTTTAACGGTATCTTTCAAAGCTCCAGAAAACGTCGAAATGACTGCCACCATTGACCCAACTAATCCTAAAAAGGTTAATTTAACGGCTAAAGGCTTATATGAAACAAATTTCAAAGCCTATTTCGGTGAAACTGCCAACGAAGTGCCAGTCTCATTCAACGAAGGGCAAACGATAAGCTATACTTACAACTCTGTTGGCACATTCACTATCAAAGTCGTAGCGTTGAGTGGCGGTGCTGCTAGCACAACGGTTACCCAAAATGTAACGATTGTGAGCCCTGTGATGCTTCCGTTGGATTTCGAAACTGCTGGACAAGATTATACTTTTTCAAACTTCGATGGAGGTTCGGTAAGTATTATCAACAACCCTCAGAAAAGTGGCATCAATACTTCTTCAAAAGTTGGGAGAATGATCAAATATGCAGGTCAGCCTTGGGGTGGTAGTTTGATTACCTTAGGAAGTGCGATGGATTTTTCGGTGAATAAATTCTTTTCCATGAAAGTATTTTCACCAAGAGTTGGAGCAAAAGTATTATTAAAAGTAGAAAATGCTACCGACGGAAGTATTAGTTATGAAAAAGAAGTAGCTACCACAAAAGCGAACGCTTGGGAAGACCTAAGTTTTGATTTTAGTGCGATTAATACAAGCAACGCCTACCATAAGATTGTCTTGATTTTTGACTTAGGCACTATGGGCGACGGTTCTGCTAATTACACTTTCTTGTTTGATGATATTCGATTGTATAAGCCAGTCACGGCTGAAAGTCTGACGGTGCCACTGACATTCGAATCTTCTACCTTAAAATATGATTTCGTCAATTTTGATGGGGGCAATGCAAGTGTTGTGGATAATCCACAAAAGACAGGTATCAATACGTCGGCAAAAGTGGGTAAAATGGTCAAGTCTGCTGGACAAACTTGGGGAGGTTCATTTATTGCGTTAGAGTCTCCAATTGATCTTTCTGCTAAAAAAACCTTTAAAATGAAGGTATATTCTCCACGAGTAGGAGCAAAGGTGCTTTTAAAAGTAGAAAATCTAACCAATGGGGCGGTTAGTTTTGAGAAGGAAGTAACCACCACCAAAGCTAATGCGTGGGAAGAACTAACCTTTGACTATAGTGGCATCAATGCAAGTCAGTCATACCAAAAAATTGTGCTGATTTTTGATTTGGGAACGATGGGCGATGGCTCAGCTAATTTTACTTATTGGTTTGATGATATTATCCTTCAGTAAAATGGCTGAAAGAAATGTAGTCCGACTAATAGTAGGTGAATCAGAATCTGCTATTACTCTTCAGACTGATTTTCTAGAATTATTTATTCATGTTTAGATTTTGACTTTTATGAAATATACAATAAAATCAATTACAGCATTTTTGATTGCAAGTGCACTTGGTCTGACAGCCTGCAAGCAAACAGAATTTGGTTTTGGTGATATTATTACTCCGAGCAACTTGACTATTGTTGCTGATGTGATTGGAGTAGATGCTAATAATCCAAACGGTAATGGAACAGGAAGTGTGAATATCGCCGCACAAGCAGGTCAGGCACTTTCATATAAAATAGACTTTGGTGATGGCAACTCTCAGATGGTTCCATCTGGAAAAGTGGCTTACCGATATGCGAATCCTGGCACTAACGAATATGTGGTTTCGGTAAATGCGATTGGAACTGGTGGAGCCATGACCACTCTCAGTAAAAAAGTGAAAGTGTTTGTTGCATTCGAAATACCAAGTAATATCCTTACCGCAATGACTGGTGCTGGCTCGAAGGTTTGGATTACGGATAATGAGGCAATAGGACATGTGGGAGTTGGTCCTTCAGATGGTTTTACTCCTAGTTGGTATGCTGCTGAGCCTAATCAAAGACCAGCCTGTTTGTATGATGACGAAATTACTTTTGCTAAAACTGCCAATAATCAAATTACCTTGAATGTCGATAATAAAGGTCAGTCATCATTGATTGGCGCTGCAACGTCCTTCTACGGTGTTTCAGGACCAGACGGTTGTTATGATATTAGTACAGGTGGAACAAAAGAGTTGACTTTTTCACCAGCAACTTCTGCTTCCACGTCCTCAAACTCGACTAGAGTTCAGTTTAGAGTGCCAGGAAATGGGATGGTGAATTTTGGAACAGGAGGAACCACTTATGAAATTTTAGCACTTTCAGAAAATAGTATGACACTTAGAAGTATTGGCTCAGATGGTAACGCGTGGTATATGAAGCTAAAACCTAAGTCAGCAACTACGCCAGTGACTGAAAAGAAACTCGTTTGGGCAGATGAATTTAATACTGATGGTGCTCCAAACCCAGCGGTTTGGGGATATGATTTGGGCAGCAACAATGGCTGGGGAAATAACGAGGTTCAAAATTATACCAACCGTGCGGATAATGCTGTAGTGCAAGGTGGCGTTTTGAAAATTACTGCTAAAAAGGAGAGCTATCAAGGCTCAAACTATACTTCAGCTCGTTTACTTTCACTCAATAAATATTCATTTACTTATGGACGTGTAGATATTCGTGCCAAACTGCCTGCAGGTGGTGGTACATGGCCAGCGCTATGGATGTTGGGGTCAAATATCCAGACTGTGGGATGGCCAGCTTGTGGCGAAATTGATATTATGGAAATGGTTGGCAACAAACCAAATGTAATACTAGGAACACTTCATTATCCAGGTCGTTCGGGTGGAAATGCTGATGGAGGAAGTACCACTATTACCAATGCTACCACAGAGTTTCATATCTATTCTGTTGATTGGTCGGCAAGTAGTATTAAATTTTATGTTGATAACAAATTATTTTACACTTTTGCCAACAATAGTACGCTACCATTCAACAAGGACTTTTTCTTTATCATGAATATTGCCATGGGAGGCAACCTCGGTGGAACTATTGATCCAGCCTTTACTTCGGCTACTATGGAGGTGGACTATATCAGGGTTTATCAATAATAGGAGTATTAATGGTGTTATGCCAAAAATCAAAAAGGCGGTCGAGAATTATTCTCTGACCGCCTTTTTTGCGAATATCAACGCTTTAGGAACAAGTATTGTGTCTCTACAAGTGAAATTTAACTAAAAACAAACATTCTCTCATTCACACAATCACAATTCACTAAATATTAGTAAGCTCTAGCGAAGATTACACGACGAGATGAAGGATTGCCTGTATAAATACATTTGCCTTCTTCTTCTTTCGCATCCAAAGGAATACAACGAATGGTAGCTTTGGTTAACTCTTTAATTTTTTCTTCTGTTTCTGGCGTACCATCCCAGTGTGCTGAAATAAACCCTGGTTTTTCGTCCAAAGTTTTTACAAACTCATCCCACGAATCAACTTCAAGGGTATTTGCTGTTCTGAAAGACAAAGCTCGGTTATAGATATTCTCTTGGATTTCTTCCAATAGATTTTGGATAACCTCTACCACGCCTTCAATTTCATACGTCTTTTTCTCTTTTGTATCACGACGTGCAATTTCAACCGTACCGTTGGCAAGGTCACGAGCACCAATTGCCAAACGTACAGGAACACCTTTCAATTCGTATTCAGCAAATTTGAAGCCTGGGGATTGCTTGTCAGAGTTATCGAATTTGACAGAAATTCCCAATTTTTTCAAAGTTTTAACAATAGGTAAGACTTTTTCAGAAATAGCCTCTAATTGTTCAGCACCTTTGAAAATAGGTACGATTACCACTTGAATTGGCGCTAATTTTGGAGGTAATACCAAACCTTCGTCATCAGAGTGAGCCATAATCAAAGCACCCATCAAACGAGTAGAAACGCCCCAAGAAGTACCCCAAACATAGTCTTGTTGGTTTTCTTTGTTAGAGAATTTTACATCAAAAGCTTTGGCAAAGTTTTGACCTAAGAAGTGAGAAGTGCCTGCCTGTAAAGCCTTTCCATCTTGCATCATCGCCTCAATACAGTATGTATCATCTGCACCTGCAAAACGCTCGTTGGCAGTCTTTTTACCACGAATAACAGGAACAGCCATAAACTCTTCAGCAAATGTAGCATATACATCTAGCATTTGTTCCGTTTCAGCAATGGCTTCTTCTTTAGTAGCATGAGCTGTGTGTCCTTCTTGCCACAAGAATTCGGCAGTACGTAAAAACAAACGAGTACGCATTTCCCAACGCACAACGTTTGCCCATTGATTAATCAACAAAGGAAGGTCACGGTATGACTGAATCCAGTTTTTATAAGTACTCCAGATAATAGCCTCAGAAGTTGGGCGAACCACTAACTCTTCCTCAAGGCGAGCATTGGGGTCAACAATTAATTTACCTTTATTGTCAGGGTCGTTTTTCAAACGATAGTGTGTCACTACAGCACATTCTTTGGCAAAACCCTCTGCATTTTTTTCTTCTGCCTCAAACAAACTTTTCGGTACAAAAAGAGGGAAATAAGCATTTGTATGTCCAGTTTCTTTGAACATATCGTCCAAAGCACGCTGCATTTTTTCCCAAATAGAATAACCGTAAGGTTTGATCACCATACAGCCTCTAACGGCAGAATTTTCGGCTAAATCGGCACGCTTAACAAGTTCGTTGTACCACTCAGAATAATTTTCGCTACGTTTTGGTAAGCCTTTGCTCATGGGTTGTTTTATGGTTGGTTAATGCCCCTTTAGCTTAAAATGAGATTAGAATAACGCTAAATCGGCGAAAAATGTACAAAACTAATGGGGGAAAACGTTCTTTAAATAGTCTAAATACCAGAAATGAATATAAAATAAGTATTTGTTATCCATTCGGTTATGTTCGAGACCATGGTAATAGCATGATTAACAGTCGTCCCCAATCTATTACTAAATAACAAAACTCTAACCTCAACTTAACCTTATTTAGTTCATTTTCAAAGTATTGGACAATTGGAACATTTAAAGATTTAATTTTGTTAATGTTGTGTTAATTATCTTGCAAAGATAAGTTTTTGTAGTAAGTTTGTTACAAGAAATTTTTGCTAAGTTATTAATCTGGCCAGTTTATCTTAGAAAAAAACAATTCATTACCTTTTTGAGATAGTACTGGTTAATATTTTAAAACGTAGCACAATTCACTGATTGCTGATAAATATTAATAAATTATTTGTTTTATTGACAATACTCCTACAATCTAAAATTCAAACAGCTATGAGCCTTCAGCATTCAATAAAGCACCTTTCAGCTATAGCGTTGATTGGTTTAGTTTGGGGTTGTAATACCTCCAAACAAGCAATTGTT
Source organism: Flectobacillus sp. BAB-3569 (assembly GCF_002270355.1). Taxonomy (GTDB): domain Bacteria; phylum Bacteroidota; class Bacteroidia; order Cytophagales; family Spirosomataceae; genus Flectobacillus; species Flectobacillus roseus. The sequence goes on from NZ_NJFZ01000009.1 coordinate 149,393, forward strand.
TCCAAAAGCTCAAGTGGTGAAGTTTACGACGACTTGTACGCTTCGACAAGTGACGTAAGACCTACTACTTTGGGTGGGCGCATATACAATGAGCAAGGTTATGATGAATCTACCTATCAAGCTCCTGTATATCGCAATGGTAATTCTACGAACAATTCGACACAGGGCACCAATGAGTATTATTCTCAAAATTGGTTAAATTCTCGTTCAGTTTATCAAAATCAAGACGACTATTCTGCTGGTTATAACAATGGCTACAACAATGGTTTTGCGAATGGTCTAAACAACAGATACGGTAATTTTGGTTTAAATAACTGGTACGCAAATCCTGCTATTTCATTCGGACTAGGATACAGTCGTTGGTCTCCATTTGGTTTTTCAACCATGGGGTATTATGATCCATTCTATTCTAACTTTAATGATCCGTTTTGGGGATGGTCAAGTAGCCGTTGGATGTATGGCAATTCATTTGGCTATGGATATAATCCTTATGGTTTCGGAAGCTTTTATGACCCTTATGGCTATGGGTTTTCGTCCTTGGCTTATGGAGGCGGATTCTATGGTGGCTATTACAATAATTACAATAACTACGTAGGTTCTGTTATTGGAGCAGAAACGCCAGCTAAATATCGTTCAAGACCAGCGTATGCGGCTTCGGCCTATAACTCAGATTTCAATAATAACAGAGGTGCAGCCTACAATCGTGGTAGTCGTACTAATGCTGATTATTCAAATACAAACTCAGATTATTATTCACGTCCTAGAAGAGATGGTAGTGGTGTAAACTACAATACAGGTACTACCACCAACTCATCAAGAAGTTCTAACAGTAACTATTCTAACGGACGCAACAACTCTTGGGATTGGTCTTCTAATAACAACAATAGTAGAACAAACAATACGACGACAAATTCAACTTGGAACAATTCTTCAAGTGGAAGTTCGTCAAGTGGCAGCTCTGGTGGCGGTGGCGGCGGAGGTCGTTCACGTGGTCCAAGATAATATTAACAAATGATTAACACTCGAAGCCTCGCAGAGTTGTACTTTGTGAGGCTTTTTTACGTTAAATTAACAACAAAGTCCGTTATACTACCTCCACATGATGAGGGGTAATTCTCATAGAACTGTCCTTATTATAAAGAATATGATTTTAAACCGTAAGAATAACATGAAAGATATTCGTAAAGTATTACTTGCGTCTCTACTTATGAGTTCGATAAGCGCTGGTTTTGCACAAGATAATAATTATGATGCATTGTCGAGACTCTTTTCCCAAACCGCTCCAAGTGGCTCTGCTAGATTTCAAGCATTAGGAGGAAACCATTCGGCTTTGGGTGCAGATATCTCTTCCAATTCTAGCAATCCTGCTGGTTTAGGTTTTTATACTCGTTCTGAATTTTCTATTTCTCCTTCTTTTCAAATCAATTCAAACGCTAGTAGTTATATCGATACCAAGAAGACTAATGCCAATGCTGATAATTTTAACATAGCAAATATTGGAATAGTATTTGGTGGGCAAGAGCCGAGATATAAAGATAGTTGGAGAGGAAGTTGGTCGATTTCCTACAATAGACAAAGTTCGTTATATAACAAGGTGAGTTTTGCAGGACGTAATCTTCAGAGTTCCATGATGGATAGTTTTGGCGAGATTACAAACCGTGATATTAGAGATAATGGATTAACCTTACAAGATTTTAAAGATGGCTTGACCAACGATGCCCCCAATTTTTACTATCAAACAGATATGTATTATTGGTCATTTTTGATTAATCCAAACGGTACTAACTCAGACCCATTTGTTGGTGCAGAAGGAGGAAAGTCTGTTGACCAGCGATATGATTTTCAGGCATCAGGTAGAACAAGCCAATGGACAATTGGTTATGGAGGAACTGCCAACGAAAAGTTCTATATAGGTTTCTCTTTGGGATTGCCAAGTTTTAGATACGAAACTCAAACGGATTTTACTGAGAATATCGTTAACTATGATGCCATTCGTTCTTTCGCGTTTTCTAAATATCTTACTACAACAGGACAAGGTATCAACTTGACTGTTGGAACTATTATCAAACCTACGAATAACTTTAGAATAGGAGCAACTATTACGACTCCTACTTGGTATTCGATAGATGAGACCACTTCGTCTACTCTCAACGTTGATGTTGACCCTAGTAAATCAGGCGGAATTCAGCTCTCTTCAGATGTACTATCGGGAGGGAATTCGATAGGAAGTAAACTAGTTTCCTTAGGTTATGGTATTAATACCACAGGAGGTACTTCGTATATCACTCGTATTCCAAAGTTATCTACCCAACCAGTAAGCTCAAATTATGAATTAAGAACTCCTTTCAAAGCTAGTGGTGGAGTGGCTTATTTCTTTGGCAAAAAGGGCTTCCTATCGGCAGATGTTGAATATGTAGCTTATAAAGGTATGAAATTAAGTACGAATATGAACGATGCTTATTTCAAAGGAGATTTGGATTTTTATACAAAGTCTATCCAGAATACCTATAAAAATGTTTTGAATGTAAAAGTAGGTGGAGAATACCGTATGGGTTTGTTTGCAGCACGTGGAGGCTTCGCTTATTATCAAAACCCTTATAATTCTAATTTTGATAATGATGCAGTCAACCGTGCAATGATGGTGTATTCTGCAGGTGTTGGTATCAAAACGGGAACTTTCTATGTAGATTTGACAGGAATGTATGGCAAAACACAACAGGCCTATAACCCTTATGTGTTGAACGACTCGTCTTTATATGCAACTGCCATTATGGACCAAAGCTGGACAAGAGGTGTTCTGACGTTTGGCGTTTATTTTTAAGAAATAAAATTATTAAAAAAGGGTCTCCAATTAATTGGAGACCCTTTTTTAATTTATAACTGTTTCTCATTGATTTCGTCCAACAACCAAAGTAATTGTTGTACCTCAATATTTCCATCAATTTTGATATCAGCACGCATATAGAAAGGTAAACGTGTTTCATATCTCTTTTTGAGGTCCTCGAATAGAGCCTGATTGCCGCTACTTTTATTAATCAAAGGTCGATTGTTGGCATCAGATAATTTGATGCGTTTGAATAAATCCTCTGGCAGTACATTGAGAAAAACACTGATGCCATTGGCTTTGATAAAATCCATATTATCAAAAAAGCAAGGAACACCTCCACCCGTAGCAATAACCAGTTTTTGATTAGGCGAAAATTGCTTCAAGATTTTGCTTTCTACTTCTCTAAAATGATTCTCGCCATTCCATTTAAAAATTTCAGGAATAGTTTGATTTTCATGCCGCTCAATCAGTTCGTCCATATCTACAAATTTATATCCTATGGCTTTGGCTAATTGTCTTCCTAGCGTACTTTTCCCTGAAGAGGGCATTCCTACTAAAAATATATTTTTCATATTGGTTAACATCGAATGGCCTTTTGGAAAAAGCTATTGCAATTTTGATAAAACTTCTTCTTTATCGGGTGTTGCCTTGTTTGACCATTTACCTTTTACAGTACCATCTTTCAATAACCAAATAACAGGGTTAGCACGAGCAATGGTTTTTAGCACTTTAACATCAGCATTCAACACTACAACATCTAATTGATTTTGCTTGATAAAGTTTTGAGCGGCATCATCTGTCGAAGCGGTTACAAACCAAACCGTTACATCAGAGCCTTTTAGTCCTTGAATCAATTGTTTGATTTCTTCGATATGTCCTAAATTGGCTTTTTCAACAAATGGGCTTACAATCATCAATTTCTTTCCGACAAAACTTTCTGCTTTGTAATCAACAGAATCACCTGTTCTGTAAAGGTTATAATCTGTAATTCTAGCTTTGGCAGCATCCTCGTTCAACTGAATCATCTGTTTGAACTTCCAAGTTGTATCTGTTGGATACTCCATAAATTCTTGCTCTTTACCACCTTTCTCCATGATATACTTAAACTTTGGAGCTTCAGCAGGCTTCATGTTATTCTTAATGTTTTCTCCGATGGCATAAGGTAAGCCGTCGTTTACTGGTAAATAATTAACAGCATACGTTCCTAACGCCAAGCAAAATACTAAAGATGCAGCTACCGCCCAACCTGTTTTTTTGTCAGCAAAAATATGACGTTGCCACAGAATGATTAAAATAAAGAACATCAAAATCATGTCCTTGATAAACGAAGTCCAAGGTTTTAGTTTGATGGCTTCTCCAAAACAACCACAATCGGTTACTTTGTTAAAATAAGCAGAATAAAAAGTCAAAAAGCCAAAGAAAACAACAGTGGCTAATAATATCCATGAAGCACTTTTGAGTTTATATTGGACTAGTAAACATACCCCCAACACCAATTCTAGCGTACACAAAAAGATAGATACATATAATGCCAAAGGTACCCAGAAATGCCAAAAGCCTGCCATCCAAGGAAAGTCAGTTGCGAATACATCGAAGTATTCTTCCAACTTGATTTCGGTACCAATTGGGTCGTTGAGTTTGATAAGTCCTGAAAAAATAAATATTACACCAACAAAGATTCGGGAAAAATGTGCGAGGAATTTCATGATAGATAAAAAGGGGATTCTTGTATATTAGGGCTAAAATGTGAAATGTTAGTTTGGATAGAAAACTTTAAAACAACCAAAAATATGCCATTTTTGAAAGTATAGCTAAATATACAAGTATTCAACCAAAATACATTTCAATTATTTTCTAGATGAAAGAACAAAATTAAGACAGCTCATTACATAAAACTGTTAATGAACTGTTAAAATGGAAATGAAAATGAGAAGATTATAGAGTTTTAAATAAGCGATAGTTAATAGTCTTGCTTTTGTACAAATATTAAAATCACTTTCAAATTACACAATCTTCACATTTTCAAATTTACAGAAACTACTGCTGTTGTTGCTGTTGTTGAGCCATACCCATTTGGATAAGACAAAAAACTGCATAGTTCAACATATCCTGATAGTTGGCTTCAACACCTTCAGATACCAGTGTATGTCCTTGATTATCTTCGATTTGTTTAGTTCTGAAGATTTTCATCAAGATTAAATCTGTCATTGAGCTTACACGCATATCACGCCACGCCTCACCATAATCGTGATTTTTGTTTAATAACAAATTCAAGGTTTTAGTTACTTGTTCATCGTACAAATCACCTAATTCTTGCTCAGAGAACTCCATTTGTGATGAATTATCCAACTGCTTTTGAATCATCGCGATAATACAATAGTTGATGATGCCGATAAATTCACCTTCAATACCATCATCAATTTTCTGAACACCTTTTTCTTGAATAGAACGAATACGTTGTGCTTTAATAAAAATCTGGTCTGTCAGACTAGGCAAACGCAGAATACGCCAAGAGGTGCCATAATCTTTATTTTTTTCTGGAAAAGCTCTCTACAAATCGCAATTATTTGACGATACTCAAATTCTGTTTTTGTCATTTTTGGGAAAAATCTGTTGCTAAATATTTACCATTTATTGAATCTTAGCAGGGTACAGATAGGTTATCTATGTGAAACTGTTTTTGCAAAAATACCGCATTCAGTTCAAAATTCTAACAATATTCTTTTAATCAGCCTTAGAATCTAGTTTAAGGATACCATTGTGTGCCAAGTTTAGAATTGCTTTTATCTTTGCACCATCAACTTTTATATGTGCGTATGACTACTTTAATTAATTGCCGTGGCAAACTTATCGATCTTGCTCAACCTCGTGTCATGGGTATTTTGAATATTACTCCTGATTCTTTTTTTGAAAGAAGTCGTGTACATACCGAAACGGAAATTTTGAATCAAGCAGAAAAAATGCTATCTGCTGGAGCCACTTTTTTGGATTTAGGTGGGCATTCTACTCGTCCAGGGGCAACGCCTGTATCGGAGGAGGAGGAAATCAAAAGAGTTTTGCCAGCCACAGAAATTATCCTCAAATATTTTCCCGAAGCATTAATTTCTATTGATACTTTCCGTTCTAATGTTGCCAAAGCTTGTGTAGAGGCTGGCGCCGTTATTGTCAATGATGTTTCAGGCGGTTTATTGGATGATAAAATGTATGAAACTGTCGCGAGTTTTGGCGATGTTCCCTACATCCTCATGCACATGCGTGGAACCATCGAAACCATGACGCAGTTGACGCAATATGATAATCTGGTGTTGGAGGTTTTGGATGAATTACAGCAAAAGGTAGCTCAGTTAAGAACCTTCAATCAACGTGATATTATCTTGGATTTGGGATTTGGTTTTGCCAAAAATCTGGATCAAAATTATGAATTGCTTAATCACCTACCTGACTTTGAAGTAATGAATTTACCGATGTTAGTTGGTGTTTCAAGAAAATCTATGATTTGGCGAAAATTAGATATTTTGGCCTCTGAGGCTCTAAACGGAACTACCGCACTCAACGTCGTCGCTCTAATGAAGGGCGCAAATATCCTAAGAGTACACGATGTAAAAGAGGCAATAGAGACCATTAGTTTGATTAAAGCTGTAAATGCGAGGTAAGTTAGTGAGCAAAATAAAATCTAATTTTTCTGTTTTAGGCACTAGGCAACAGGCACAAGGCAAAGTGTGTTAAAATATTTTTAAAAATCACAGACATACTTTTTTCCAAAGCCCACTGCCGAAAGCCGATACCTGAAAGCCGAAAGCACAATCTTAAATTTTGAGCTTTTGGCTTTCAGCCCTGAGTATTCGTCAAATAGATATCTACCGTTACAAAAAAAACACTCTTTGCCTTGTGCCTGTTGCCTTTTCCCTAAAAGAATAAAAACTATTTATTTAGTTTTGTAATTAAAAATTTAGTTATAAATTCGAAGGGTAAATGTTATAAACCTTATCACCCTTCGAATTACTATGAAGAAACTCCTATTACTCCCTCTTTTTATTCTTCTACTTCATACCTTGACTATTGGTCAAAGTGGACAAAACTCTTGGCAAGAGTTGATTGCTAAAGGACAATATGCTAAGGCCACTCAGTTGTTATCGGCAAAAGAAGATACCCTTTCTCAAAATAATGTAATGACCTTGGCTTTTTGTCATCAAAAATTAGGACACCTTCCGCAAGCCAAAAAGTACTATTTGCAGTTACTGGAAAAAATCCCCAATCTCAAGAACTATTGATGAGCTTGGCTGGCATAGCAGACCGAGAATCAAATATCCCTCAAGCGCTAGGCTATTACCAAAAGCTTGTATCGCTCGATACTACCAATCATTTCTATCTGAAAGAAGTAGCAAGAAACCTTGTGAAACAAAGAAAAAATGAAGAAGGGATAGCTCTACTAGAAAAGGCTGTCAAATTAGATTCTTCTGATATTGATGCTTTGGCAGATATTTCTAATCTTTTACTGAATGAAACCCAAGGAAGTAAAGCGATTAATTACATAAAAAAAGGAATGGAATTGGATAGTAATTCTATTAAAATGAGACAATTACGGGCTAGGTATGCTTATCGTAATTTTGATTATGAACAAGTACGAAAAGATTTGAAGTACACCCTTTCAAAAGGTGATTCTTCCGTTTTGTATCAACGATTATTGGCAACTTCCTATTTTTATTTGGATAGTTTGGCGCAGTCTATCTTTCTTTTTAATCGCTTGATAGAAAGGGGAGAGGATAACGAACTCGTTCGTGCAGGCTTTGGATATGCTTTATTAGCGGCTAAAGATCAAAATATGATTATCAAAGGAACACAAAATATGTTTACCGCAATTAAGCTTGGAACTTCAGAAAAGATTTCAGATTATCGTCTGGCTATTGCCGATGCTAACGTTCGATTGAAAGAATATAACTGGGCAGCAAAAGAATACAAGCATATTATTGATACTTATCAACGTCCCAAGGCCATATTTAAACTAGCAGAACTTTATGAAAAGCATTTAAAAGATGCTGAATTAAGTAAAATCTATTACCAAGAATATGCTAGAACTTGTCAGTTAGAAAAGAGTAAGAAGAATATCGATTGTTCCAATCTAAATGTAGCCTTACAAAAACTCAATCTTGCGCCAGTCTCCAAAATCTATGCACAAGATGTAAAAGGAATTAAATCTGATTCATTAAGAATAGATACTGCAGATTCATTGCAAGTGGAGGATCATTAGTGTTTCAGTGGCAAAGTGAACAGGCACAAAGGGACAAAGGGTATTTCATTTTAGTGGTATAGTGAACAGGTGTAAAGGTACAAAGTGTTTGTTATTTCAGTGATAAAGAAATAGGCGTAAATGCACAAAGTGTTTGCTATGACAGGGGTATAGTGAACAGGCACAAAGGCATTAAGTGTTTGTTATGTCAGTGGTAAAGTGAACAGGCACCAATATATCAAGTGTTTGTTATTTCAGTGATAAAGAAATAGGTGTAAAGGCACAAAGTGTACAATGTTTTCACTTTGTGCCTTTGTGCCTTTACACTACTTATCCACTCTTTTATGCTTAAACCTCCTATGTGACCAGAGCCAGTCGGATGGGTTTTCTTGGATTGATTTTTCTAGAGTTCTCGCATATATCTCAGTGATTTCCCCCAACTGATATTGATCATAAGGACGTTCTACCAGTAGCGAATAATTTATGACATATCTTCCACGACGCTTACGTACCATTTCTCCATACAAAATGGGATAGTTAAAACTACGTGCCATTTTTTCTGTGCCCAAGAAGAAATCAGTTTCTTGATGTAAAAAAGTAGTCCAATAAGCCAAATCTGGTGTTTCGGCAGCTTGGTCTGAGATAATCCCCACAATACGAGGTTGCCCTTTCTTTTTCACCATTTCACGAAAAGTTTGCTTCATCGGAATGGGCGAAATATTAAAACGAGAACGAATGGTGTACATCAGTTTATCAAAAAACGGGCTAGAAAGAGGTTTGTAAATCACATCAATAAGTACACCAGTCTGTGTAGTTCGAGGAGGTACAAGTTCCCAACAATTGATATGGCTCGACATAATTAGCATCACCTCATTATTACGTAAGCATTCGTCAATCACCTCTTGCCCATTGATCTCCACCATTTTCTCTAAGTCTTTTACCGAAATTGTGAGTAATTTTAGGGACTCAACAATCACATCGCAGAGGTTATGATAAAAATCTTTCGCTAGTTTTTGATGCTCTTGGGATGTTTTTTCAGGAAATGAATTTTGTATATTCATCAAAACAACCTTTTTCCTATACTTAATAATGTAAAAAGTTAGGAAAAATAGAAAATCTGAAAAACCGTACAAAAGTGGCATTGGAAGCCTAGAAAGCATTCTAAAAAACAACATATTAGAGATTTGATAAAAATCAGATTACTACTGAATTATGGTAGCGTAATTATTTTGGATAATACTCGAAATACTGAATATTTTAGAAACATAAATTCCAAATAAACATTGGTAAATTCTGTGAAAAAAGATTTTTTAACTTAAAAAATCGGCAAAAAGTTGCTTAATATTTGAAAAATTACCCCAAATTCATTATTTTAGATAAATGATTATTGATTTACATTATCTGCCAAGCCTAGAGTATTTTGCTTGCATTTTGCAGCACGATACCATTCAGATAGAGGCTTACGAGTATTACGAAAAGCAAAGTTACCGAAATCGTTGTAAAATACTTGCTTCAAATAAAATTGATGTTCTTTCTGTTCCAGTACAAAATGGAAACTCGAAAATTATCGTTAAGGACATTAAGGTCGAGTACCATCAAGATTGGGTACGTCGTCATTGGGGAGCTATTTATTCTGCCTATGGGAAAGCACCATTTTTTGAATACTATGCAGATTATTTTGCAAAAATATTTGAAAAGAAACCTGACTTTTTGTTCGATTTGAATATGGAGTTGCTGACAATTTGTCTTAAACTTTTGAAAGTCGAAAAAAAGATTATATTTACAGAAGAATACGAAAAAGTAGCTCAAAACGATTACAGAGGGCAAATACATCCGAAAAGGTCTTACAGCCAAAATAATATTTATGAGCCAATAATGTATCGTCAGAATTTTGGCAGTGATTTTGAGCCTAATTTGTCAATCCTCGACTTATTATTTTGTCAGGGAAATCAAGCCAGAAAGATACTTGAGCAATCAACTCTCAAATGAACAAACTTGGCGAATTTAGTGTTATTTAGGTAGTTTGGAAGTCTCAGTTGTCATTGCTTTTAAACTATGAACCAGAAAAACAGAAACTCTTTCGCATGGAGGCAAAATTTTCAAACAGAGTTAAGGAGGTAATCTCTCTAGCCCGCGAAGAAGCGATCAGGTTAGGACATGATTACATAGGCACGGAACACCTCGTTTTGGGTATGATTCGTGAAGGCGAAGGAATTGCACTCGAATTAATCAAGAAGTGTGGGGTAAATCTCGAAGACCTACGTATTACCATCGAAAAAGCTACTCAAGGAGTGGCTCGCTCTAATTACACCATTAAAAACAAACAGGATATCCCTTTGTCTCGTCAAGCAGAGAAAGTCCTTCGTGTGACTTACCTAGAAGCACGTATATTTAAAACGAATCTTGTTGGAACTGAGCACCTGTTGATGGCGATTCTCAGAGATGAGGACAACTTGGCTCGCCAAATTTTGGAAAAGTTCCAAATTAACTATGATATGATTAAGGACATGGTCGAATATCAATCTAACCCAAATATCAAATCGGGACCGTCTGATACAGATGATAACGATGATGACGCAAGATCTTTTGCGAGTGGCTCGGGCATGGGTAGTGGTGCAACGGCTAATAAGGGAGCAGAGAAATCTAAAACTCCAGTATTGGACAACTTCGGTCGTGACCTTACCAAAATTGCTGAAGCAGGAAAATTAGACCCAATTGTAGGTCGTGAAAAAGAAATCGAACGTGTAGCTCAAATCTTGTCTCGCCGTAAAAAGAACAATCCAATCTTGATTGGTGAGCCAGGGGTAGGTAAAACGGCTATCGCTGAAGGTTTGGCGCTTCGTATCGTTCAGAAAAAAGTATCTCGTGTGCTTTTTGGTAAACGTGTTGTTACTCTTGACTTGGCTTCTTTAGTGGCTGGCACAAAATACCGTGGTCAGTTCGAAGAGCGTATGAAGGCGGTAATGAACGAACTTGAAAAGTCTCCAGATGTAATCTTATTTATCGATGAGCTTCATACAATCGTTGGAGCTGGCGGTGCATCAGGTTCTTTGGATGCTTCAAATATGTTTAAGCCAGCTTTAGCTCGTGGCGATATCCAAGTTATCGGTGCAACTACCTTAGATGAATATCGTCAATATATAGAGAAAGATGGTGCCTTGGCTCGTCGTTTCCAAACTGTAATGGTTGATGCCACTACGGTAGAAGAAACTATCGAAATTTTGAATAACATCAAAGACAAATACGAAGATCACCACCACGTAACATACACTCCAGAAGCTATTGAGCAAGCGGTTAAGCTGTCAGAACGTTATATTTCTGACCGTTTCTTGCCAGACAAGGCTATTGATGTGTTAGATGAAGTGGGTGCTCGCGTACATATCTCAAATATTACAGTACCTGATGATATTGTGCAGTTAGAAGGAGCTATCGAAAATATCAAGAAGGAGAAAAATGCGGTAGTTAAATCTCAAAAATACGAGGAGGCTGCTCAGTTGCGCGACCGTGAAAAACGTTTGTTGGAGCAATTAGACAAAGCTAAACGTGATTGGGAAGAAGACACCAAACGTCGTCGTTACACAGTGGCTGAAGAAAGTGTAGCAGAAGTAATTGCACAAATGACTGGTATTCCAGTAAGTCGTGTTGCTGCTACTGAAGGTCAGAAATTGTTGAACATGAACGAGGAATTGAAAGGTAAAGTTATCGGTCAAGACCAAGCGATTGTGAAGTTGGTGAAAGCTATTCAACGTACTCGTGTAGGTTTGAAAGATCCGAAAAAACCAATCGGTTCATTCATTTTCCTAGGACCTACAGGTGTTGGTAAAACTGAATTAGCGAAAGTCCTAGCTGGATATTTGTTCGATAAAGAAGACGCTCTTATTCGTATCGATATGAGTGAGTACATGGAGAAATTCAGTGTGTCTCGCCTAATCGGAGCGCCTCCAGGATACGTTGGTTATGAAGAAGGTGGTCAATTGACTGAGAAAATCCGTCGTAAGCCTTATGCTGTTGTATTATTGGATGAAATCGAAAAAGCTCACCCAGATGTATTCAACTTGTTGTTGCAGGTTTTGGATGATGGTATCTTAACAGATGGTTTGGGTCGTAGAGTAGACTTCCGTAACACAATCATCATCATGACGTCAAATATTGGTGCTCGTGATTTGAAAGACTTCGGAACAGGTATTGGTTTCTCAACAAAATCTAAAGCAGATAGCTTAGACGAAACTGTAAAAGGAACTATCCAAAATGCTTTAAGAAAAGCATTCTCTCCAGAGTTCTTAAACCGTTTGGATGATGTAATCGTGTTCAATTCACTTGAGCGTGAACATATCCATTCAATTATTGATTTAATGTTGAAAAAATTGTTTACAAGAATTTCAGCATTGGGTTATACTGTGGAGTTGACCGAAAAGGCAAAAGATTTCATAGCAGAAAAAGGATATGACCAACAATATGGTGCTCGTCCTTTGAACCGTGCAATCCAGCGTTATTTAGAAGATCCTGTAGCTGAAGAAATTCTGAAAGGTGATTTAGCCGAAGGCGATGTTATCTTGGCTGATTATTCTGGTGAAGGAGATTCTCTAACATTGACTCGTACTTCTGCGGCGGCACCTGCAACAGAAGAATAAAATAAGTACGCTATTAAAAAGAGAGCTTGGAGAAAACTAAGCTCTCTTTTTTGTTTATGGATGTAGCATAATGGAATATAACATCAAAAACATGAACCATCCCTAATTTAGCGATTGAGTGATTATGTGAAAATTTGTATTCAATCAGTAGAGACGCAATGATTGTGTCTTAAGTTATTCATAACTAGGATAGTAGCATCAAAAAAGCGGTCGAAAACATATTTTTCGACCGCTTTTTTGATAAAAACTTCGAGAATAATCCCAATCCTGATAATTCGGGATGACTTATGTTTGATGATACCATGCTAGATTTTAACTCAGCATAGGACTAAAATATGTATTCACATAATCACTCATTCTCTCAATCAGTCAATCACTAAATTAGGGGGTGACTCATGTTCAATTCCTTTGAATTTAGAGTAAAGAATCCTTTCAGATGGAGCTTATTCTTTATTGACTTTACTTCTTACTTCATCAAATTTTGCACAATTACTCAAACAGTCTCCTTGTTTATTAAGCTTAAATTTGTTTTGACTGCTATCTGTCAGGTCATAGTTTCCTCCAGAATCTAAACTTACTGTGCTGAAGATACAAGGTGCTACTTTTGCATTAAATTTATTGATTAAACCCACTTGATTGACGCCTTTTGAAGCTACTGCTAATCCATTACTAAATGGTTCGAGAGACTGATATTCTGGGTTCACTTGGATTTTTCCTTTGGCATCTACGTATCCATATTTACCTTCTGCATTTTGCACTAAGAAATAATCTTCTTTAGAAGGTGCAAATGATTTGAACTGACATTTGGTGATATACTTACCTGAAATATCTAAAGTCCCCCATAAACCATCTAGTTTTATAAATAGAATTTGTCCTTGAGCAGTTGTTTGAATACTTTCAAAAGGCTCTGGTGTGATTACTTTAAAGTCATCTTCTCTTACTAAAATTATCTTTGCATTTTTACCCTTATCTTCTGTTCTAAATGTCTTGATGACATTCATATTTTGCATGATAGAATCGGTAACAGCATAACTAATTTTCCCCGCGTCAGGGTATTTGGTAATTGGTTGTACTATAATGCCACCATTGATATCGATTACTTTATCTGCTTTACAAGTTCCGATTTTACTCCCTTTGGCGTCTAAATTACAACTCACAATTTCTTTTACTACCAAAAGTCCTTTTTTGTTGATTTTTCCAACAGATTCATACATCAATGGAATAACTTCTTTGCCTTGTAGATTGATAAAACCAAATTTTACTCCTTTACCATCCACTACTTTACTAACAGGGATAAGGTCAAATTCTCCTAAACTTCCGATAGAGTTAAATTGCGGATTAATAATAACCTGAAAATCTTTATTGATTATACCCAACAGATTATTATCGTCTTGCACAATTGCTAAACCTCTTGAGTCAAAGTCACTAATGGCCTTGAAAGGTTTACTTACCTTTAAATTTTGAGCGTTGAAAACCTGTTGTTTATTCTCTTCAATACCTTTGATAAAACCTTGAGAATCTGCGTCTGTTAGTATTCCGTATTCAGGTTTTAAAAGAATATCTCCGTTGATAGTTGCCACGCCAAACTTATCACCAATCTTTACTTTCATTAGGCCATCCTTGCCTATAGGCGCAATCAAATCAAAGGTAGGAACAGGGGGCTGTTTATCTCCCAATTTCATAATTCCCCATTTGTTATTCAATTTGACTGCTAAACTTGTGTGACTAATAATGGTCATTTCGTCATAAAACGGTGAAAGAAACGTTCCCGTTTTGTCAAAGGAATTATCAATAATCGAATATTTACCACTCGCTATTTTGACTAAACTAAAACCATTAGACAGCGCTTTGGCTGAAACTACATTTTCAAAAATATCACTTTCGACACCATTGTTATCAACAAAAAACCAATTGTATTTTTTTACCAATGCTTTACCTAAGTTGAAAGGTTCTGCATCTTCATACTGTGCAGGTATATATTCTTCTCCACAAAGATTTACAAAGCCCCAGACTTGATCTTTTTTGATGCGTGCCATTCCTTCACGATAATTTTCAACAAAACCATATCTGACATTGCTTCTCAACCGGTCTAAGGGAAATGCTTCGATGCTTTTTCCGTCTAAATCTGTTGTTCTTTCGAGTGGAACCCCAGATTTGTTATTGAAGCACATGAGAGCGTTAGCATTTTTACCTCCATCCTTATTTTGTGCTTCGGTAGTTATGGCAAGTAAGACCATAAGTACTGTGAAAAATATGGATAGTGGGTAAGTATTTAATCGTGAGTTTTGTGTTACAAAATAAGTTTTCATAAGGATGTCTTATACAAAAGCAAGGTATAAATTAAAAGTTTGTTAGATTAATGAATATAAAATCGCGCACATTTCATGCCATTGTCCTAAAGAACAAGAATATTGTAGGCTACTTTATGTGCATCGAAGAAAATGCCGCAAATTTTTAATAAATGTTGGTGCGGTTTTAAAAGAGAATTGTTGAATACAATAGCTAAGTGAAGTGAACGGCGGTTTCAGAAGTTTCAAAAATAATCTGTTTTACTAGATTTTACAATAAAAACCTCTTCAAAAGTAAACGAACCACTCAATGTAAAGTCACCTTATTCTCTTGATTTATTTTGTCATCTTAGTTGGTTCTGCTATTTTTGGGATTCAAAAAACTTGAATGCATCTGGCAATCTGACATTTGTCGGCAAACATTCATTTTCATTAAATTATTCAACAACAATGGGTTTACTAGAAAATAAAGTAGCTTTAGTAACTGGGGCTTCTAGAGGTATCGGACGAGCAATTGCTATTCGTTTTGCTCAAGAAGGAGCTCAAGTGGCTTTTACGTATTTGTCATCAGTAGAAAAAGGACAAGCTTTGGAAGCTGAATTGGCCGCTTTGGGTATCAAAGCGAAAGGATATCGTTCTGATGCTTCTGATTATCAGCAAGCAGAAGATTTGATGAATCAAGTTGTTGCCGACTTCGGTAAAATCGATGTTTTGGTAAACAATGCTGGTATCACAAAGGACGGTTTGTTGATGCGTATGACTGAAGAACAGTGGGATACTGTAATTCAAGTAAACTTGAAGTCGGTATTTAACTTGTCAAAAGCTGCTACAAAACCAATGATGAAAGCAAAGTCTGGTTCGATTATCAACCTTACTTCTGTAGTTGGTTTGCGAGGCAACGCTGGTCAAGCAAACTATGCTGCCTCTAAAGCTGGTATCATCGGCTTTACAAAATCAGTAGCTTTAGAATTAGGTTCTCGTAATATTCGTTCAAATGCAATTGCCCCAGGTTTTATCGAAACTGAAATGACTGGTGAGTTGAATGAAGCAGCTACTGAAGAATGGAAGAAATCAATTCCTTTGAAACGTGGAGGTCAGGCTGAAGAAGTGGCAGACGCTTGCGTATTCTTAGGCTCGGATATGTCTCGCTATATCACTGGTCAAGTATTGCAAGTTGACGGTGGTATGTTGACCTAGGAAATGCCAATTTCCTACTAAAAAAGCAATAGGTTTTCAAACTCGAAGATCTATTGCTTTTTTGTTTTTACCACATTTTAAAAGTATTCTTGCCTTAAATTGCCATTTGTCGGGCTGTAACTTTGCAAAATCTTCCTTTTTAGGTTATTTTGAGTAAAATATCAATTGTGGAACGTCGTTTGCTTGATAGACGTGTTACTTTTCCTATTCTTAAAAATGTGGTCAAATGACTGAGGCTCGTTGTTTGCTAACGGACATTGTGAGTTTTGCCTAGTACTTTGTTTCTATGAAATTCGACTTTTTATTTCAATCATCTCCTTGGTTTATTTTACTCTGCTTGTTGGCAGGGGCGATTTACGCATTTGTTTTATACCAAATTTCTCCAACGCCTTGGAATAAATCTACCAATCGCCTACTAGCGGCTTGTCGCTTCGTTAGTGTAAGCTTAGTTTGTTTACTACTCCTTAATTTCTTGATTCGTCAGGTAACCCAGTCTGTTCAAAAACGTACTTTGGTGCTGGCTATTGATAATTCGCAATCTATGGGAGTTGCTAATAAGCAAATCTTGGATGGAGTACTTTCTCAACTAGAATCATTGAAAGAGAAGTTACAGGAAGAGGATTTTGAGATTTCTTGGGCAACGTTGGATGGACAAGATCCAGAAAAGGCAACAGATATTCAGTTTAATCAAAAAAGTACGAACCTTTCAAGTTTACTTTCTGGAATCAAAAATGCACAAGAGGGAAATAATCTTTCCGATGTGGTGCTATTATCTGATGGTATTGTTAACGAAGGTATCAATCCTAGTAGCGAAAAGTTTACTTTCACCGTACATACGGTTGGGCTTGGCGATACTATTCCCAAAAAAGATATAGCAGTAAAATCAGTCTATGCCAATAAGATTGCTTATTTAGGAAATAAATTCCCTGTTCAGGCAGATATTAGTGCTTATGGTTTTCAAGGAAAAACAGTAAGTGTTTATCTAAAGCAAGGTAGAAAAGTTTTAGAAAAGCAAGTTATTAATTTTCAGCAAAAAGATGATCTCAAAACAGTTACTTTCAATGCGCTAGCATCTCAAAAAGGAGTGCAACATTTTGTGGTTCAGGTAGATGTGCTTGGTGGTGAGTTTAGTAGCAAAAACAATCAACAAGATATCTATGTAGAGGTGATTGATGGAAAAGAAAAAGTTTTGTTGATGGCGCTTTCGCCACATCCAGATATCAAGGCCATCAAAAGTATGTTGGATAAGAATGAAAATTTTGAAATAGATGTCAAAATTTTGACCGAAAATCCATTTCCAGATTTATCAAACAAAAACTATGATGTATTGATATTACATCAGTTGCCAGATTATTTCAATTCTTATTCAAATATCTATAAACCATTACTTGATAAAGGAATACCAACGTTGTTTGTGCTAGGAAACCAAACGGGAACAACGTATCTCAATCAGTTGAATCAAGTAATGCGTATCAATTCTCAAGCAGGTCAGACCGACAAAGTAACTGGCTATTATAACGGCAATTTTAAATCGCTCAACTTTGAAGCAGTGTCCTTGGACTTAATCAAACAACTCCCACAGGTTTCGGTGCCTTTTGGTGATATTACACTTTTGCCAAATTCGGAAGTAATTCTTTATCAGAAAATAGGTTCATTACAAACACAGAAGCCATTATTCGCTATTAATACAGGACCGAAGAAATCTGCTATTTTTGCAGGAGAAGGTCTTTGGACTTGGCGTTTAGAGGAATTTGATTTGACCGAAAAGCAAGAATTAATAGATGATATATTCTTGAAAGTAGTACAATTCCTATCTGCTAAAGACGATAAACGTAAATTGAGAGTTTATCCCATTTCAAATGAGTTTTTGTTAAGCGATAAAGTTGTTTTTGAAACAGAGATATACAATGGCATTTATGAAAAAATGTATAATATCCCTGTGGCACTCGAATTAAAAGATGAAAAGGGTCGTGTTAGAAAATATAATTATACACCATCTGCTGATAACTCTAAGTTTGAAATTAGTGCCTTGCCTGCGGGCGTTTATCAGTACAAAGCCAATGCAAGTGTGTTGGGTAAAAACGAACAAAGCACAGGTGAATTTATTGTAAAAGATTTACAAGTAGAATTAAGTAATACTACTGCAGATTTTGATTTGCTAAGACAATTATCAGCACAAACAGGAGGGAAGTTTTTATCAGCAAGTCAGCTTTCACAGCTTGAAAAGCAAATTTTAGCGCACAAAGCTCCAGAAAAAATTGAGGCCAACGAAGACCTTAAAGAGTTTATTAATCTCAAATGGGTATTCTTCTTAATTATTGCATTGCTCACTACCGAATGGGTTGTTAGGAAGTATATGGGCGGGTATTAGGTTAATAATGAGGATGATTCGTTTCACAATTGTAATAATATTTGTTCGTTTTCTATATGATAATTGTGTATTTATAATGATTTATAAACAAGCGGATTGATATGGAAAATATAAAAATAATAAAGAGACGCTCTGATGATAACTGGATAGTTCGTTTACCTAGGAGGATGGAACATCTCACCAAACAAAACATACAACCAAGTAATAGAAATATTCAACCTAAAAGGTTTAATCCAGCCAAGAGCTTACACAATATCCTAAAAAGTACTTCTCTAAAAGTAGAGACTTACCGAAAGTATTATACAAAACCTTACTTATCTGAGGGAGGTGTTATTTCTTTTCCTGTAAGAGGAAAGAGAGACTTGATATTAATTGTTGAAAAAGTTTATGAGGAAAGTCCCAACTCAACTATTGAGATTCTAGAGTATAATAGTGAGCGTCCTTCACACCATGCAAAGAGTTTAGAAGAGGTTGAAACCGCACTTCAAAATTCAACTCAAGGAATTCTTGAAATAGCAAATAAGAGTCTCGCTAACGCTTACCAAGAATCAAAGGATAAAGGATTGACCGTCTGTGTGTTGAGAGGAAATGAAATTGTAGAAGAGTTTTCTGATGGCACAACCAATATTCTCAAAAAGATTAGTCCAAGAAAAAAAATAGTATCTAGAACCTTTACACTTAAATAGTTGGCTACACTATATGTATTTGCAGGACCAAATGGTTCTGGTAAAAGCACTATCACTGAAAGTATTAAAAGTGAAGTTGATATAGGTATTTATTTGAATGCTGATGAGATAGAAAAATCACTCATAGAGAATAGATGTTTTAGTTTCAACTCTTTGATTAATTGGGAGATAGAAGAAGCCTCCTTTAAAGATTTTTGTAGAGGTCATGGTTTAAACAAAAAAGTATCTGACCCTGATTGGCTAGAGAAGATACATCTGCAAGACAATAAATTATTTTTGGATGTAGGGCTAAATATCAATTCTTATCTGTCTGCGTTATTAGTTGATTTCTTACGTGTCGAGTTTATAAATCAAAAGGTGGATTTCAGCTTTGAAACTGTGATGTCTCATTCCTCCAAACTGGATTTATTGAGCTCAGCAAAAGAGAATGGCTACAAAATAGTTTTATATTTCGTAACAACAGAAGACCCAATAATTAACGTAATGCGAGTGCAAAACCGTGTTGAAAAAGGAGGGCATACAGTTTCTGAACAGAAAATAATTGAACGTTATTACCGTTGTATGAACTTGTTAAACGAAGCTATTAAAATTTCTGATGAAGCATACTTATTTGATAACTCAGGCGATGGAGAAGCAGCTGCTTATTTTGCTAAAGTTTTAAATGGAGAAAATTTTATTTTTAGTGACGAATGTGAAGAATATCCTAACTGGGTTGACAGATATATAAGTAATCGTGAAGAATAAGATTTAATTTATGTGTTTAGTGACAAGGCAACAGGCACAAGGCAAAGAGTGTTAAAATGTTTTTAACGACCACAGACATGCATTTTACCCCAAGCCCACCGCCGAAAGCCGTTACCTGAAAGCGCAAAGAACAATCTTAAATTTTATTTTGCTCACTAACTTAACTGGGAAAAATAATTAAATAAAATAAAGGTATTAGTCTTATTTCAAAAAGAAGCTCTCCCAAAGAGCTTCTTTTTTTTCAATGTTTTGAAAGATAGAACTTTACCCTATTGGCTACTCCGCATTTTTAGGAATCACCATCCGTAAGTATTTCCACCTAAAATAAATAATTTTAGTCAAATAGATGCATTTGGCCTAAAATCGCTATAGTTTGAACTCATGGCGTTATGAGTTATTGGATTATTTTGTGGTAATTTGTTGTGTGATTCAGAGGAATACCCAAATCTTATTTGGTTTTTTCTTTAAATTGCCATTGGTTCTTAGTTTTCGAAGAAAATTATCCTGATTTATATTTTGAAAATAGACTAAATCATGCGTTTTTCTACCTAAGACCTACCGATTATTCTCTATTCGTTACATATTATTTTTTTTACAATAAAGTTTATGAGTAATTCAGCAAGTACCTTGTTCGACAAAGTGTGGGATGCACACGTTGTTCGCAAAATTGAAGATGGTCCAGACGTATTTTTGATTGACCGCCACTTCATTCACGAAGTAACTAGCCCAGTGGCATTTTTGGGTCTTGAAACGAGAGGCATTAGTGTGCTTTATCCGGAAAGAACTTTCGCTACTGCTGACCATAACACGCCAACTATCAACCAACACTTACCTGTAGAGGATCCACTTTCTGCTAATCAGTTGAAAGCTTTGGAGACAAACACAGCAAAGTATGGTATCTCTCACTGGGGATTAGGTAACCCTAAAAATGGTATTGTACACGTGGTAGGACCAGAAAATGGTATTACTCTTCCGGGTATGACTATCGTTTGTGGTGACTCTCATACGTCTACTCACGGTGCATTTGGTGCAATTGCCTTTGGTATTGGTACATCTGAAGTTGAGATGGTACTTTCTTCACAATGTATCATGCAACCTAAGCCTAAGAAAATGCGTATCACTATCAATGGTACCTTGGGTAAAGGTGTTACACCAAAAGACGTTGCTTTATTCATTATCTCACAAATTACAGCATCAGGTGCTACAGGATACTTTGTAGAATATGCTGGTGAGGTATTTGAAAATATGTCGATGGAAGGTCGTATGACTGTGTGTAACCTTTCTATTGAAATGGGTGCTCGTGGTGGTATGATTGCTCCAGACCAAACTACTTTCAATTATTTGGAAGGTCGTGAGCTAGCGCCAAAAGGCGAAGCTTGGGAAAATGCTTTGGCTTACTGGAAAACTTTGAAGACTGACGAAGGTGCTACATTCGATCATGAATTGACTTACGAAGCTTCACAAATTGAACCTCAAATTACTTACGGTACAAACCCAGGCTTGGGTACAGGTATCACACAAAAAATCCCTACTGCATCAGCGGTAAAAGATGGCGAAGCTTCTTACAAGAAATCTTTGAACTACATGGGATTTGCTGAAAATGAGGAAATTATCGGTAAACAAGTTGACTACGTATTCTTAGGAAGCTGTACAAACGGTCGTATTGAAGACTTCCGTGCATTTGCTTCAATCGTAAAGGGACGTAAGAAAGCTGATAACATCACAGCATGGTTGGTGCCAGGCTCTCATATTGTTGAGGCTCAAATTAAAGAAGAAGGTATCTTAGATATCTTGACAGAAGCAGGTTTCTTGTTGCGTCAGCCAGGATGTTCAGCATGTTTGGCTATGAACGACGACAAAATTCCAGCTGGCAAATATGCAGTAAGTACTTCAAACCGTAACTTCGAAGGACGTCAAGGCCCAGGCTCACGCACACTATTGGCATCGCCATTAGTAGCCGCTGCCGCAGCAGTTACAGGTGTTGTTACTGACCCTAGAGAGCTATTGTAATTTTAGCTTTCGGCTGTAGGCTTTCAGCAATCGGCAAATTTTCTACACTCTTCAAAATATCTTAACCTTATGAGGGACTTTAGAAAACTTCATATTTGGCGACAAGCACATGAGATTTGTTTATTGATTTATAAAGAAACTCAATTGTTTCCAATTGAAGAGAAATACGGAATTACTTCACAATTGAGAAGAGCCGCTGTTTCTGTTCCTAACAATATTGCTGAAGGTTGTGGTACAATCGGAGAAAAAGAATTTGCCAGATACCTGAAAATAGCCTATAGTTCAGCTTCAGAGGTTGATTATTTGTTGTTATTATGTTACGATTTAGGTTTTTTGTCTAAGGAAAAGCATGAACTACTATTTTCTAATCTCACATCGCTGAAAAAACAGATTTTTAGTTTTATTATAAAATTAAATGCTGAAAGGATTTAGGTGTTAGCCTTTTATCGAAAGCTGACAGCCCATACCCGACAGCCCTCAAAAAATGGCTTACGATAAATTTCAAATATTAACTTCAACAGCTGTTCCGTTGCCATTGGAAAATGTGGATACGGATCAAATTATCCCTGCTCGCTTCTTGAAAGCGACTAAACGTGAAGGATTCGGAGATAACCTTTTCCGCGACTGGCGTTATAATGGTGACGACTCTCTTAAGCAAGATTTCGTTCTAAACAACCCAACTTACTCAGGTAAAATCTTAGTAGCAGGTCGTAACTTCGGTTCAGGTTCTAGCCGTGAACACGCTGCTTGGGCTATCTATGACTACGGTTTTCGTTGTGTAGTTTCTAGCTTTTTTGCAGATATCTTCAAAGGTAATGCCTTGAATATCGGTATCCTTCCAGTACAAGTTAGTCCTGAGTTTTTGGACAAAATCTTCCAAGCTATCGAAGCAGACCCTAAAGCAGAATTAGTTGTTGACCTTCCAGCTCAGACTATCTCGATTGCTGCCACTGGAGAAAGCGAAAGTTTTGCTATCAACGGTTACAAAAAACATAATATGCTGAACGGTTTTGATGACATCGATTATTTACAATCAATGAAAGAAGAAATCAAAACATTCGCAGAGAAGAGTTTGTACTAATATAGCACATGGCTTTCGGCCATCAGCTATCGGCATCAGCATTAAATTTTTTTGCTGAAAGCCTATAGCTGATGGCCGAAAGCTGTTAGCCATCAGCTAATGAGACATATCGAAATTATGGACACCACTCTCCGCGATGGAGAACAAACCAGTGGTGTATCTTTTTCCGCTCCCGAAAAACTGACAATTGCACAACTTCTGTTACAGGAAGTAAAAGTCGACAGAATTGAGATTGCTTCTGCTAGAGTATCCGAAGGCGAATTCCAAGCTGTAAAAAAAGTTACAGAGTGGGCTTCCGAAAATGGATTTATCGATAAGGTAGAAGTATTGACATTTGTCGATGGAGAAACCTCAGTAAATTGGATGCTGGAGGCAGGGGCTAAAGTAATGAATTTGCTTACCAAAGGTTCCCTCAACCACCTAACCCACCAACTCAAAAAACACCTGAGCAACATTTTTCAGATATTGCTAAGGTTATCGAACTCGCTGGTTCAAAAGGTATTGATTGTAATGTTTATCTCGAAGACTGGAGTAATGGAATGCGTAATTCTCAGGAATACGTATTACAATATTTAGATTTTTTGACGAAACAACCTATCAAAAGAGTCCTTTTGCCTGATACGCTTGGGGTTTTGACACCAAGAGAAACATTCGAGTATATCGATTTGTTGGTGAAGCGCTATCCAAATACGCATTTTGACTTTCATGCACACAACGATTACGATTTGAGTATCGCCAATGTGATGGAAGCCATCAAAGCGGGAGCTCATGGCTTGCATTTGACAGTGAATGGTATGGGCGAGCGAGCTGGCAACGCCCCTCTCTCGAGTGCTATTGCTATTATCAATGACTTTATGAAGGAGGAGGCTACAACTTCTGTTAATGAAAGTTCATTGTATACCATTAGTAAATTGGTTGAAACATTCTCTGGTTTCCGTATTCCTGTGAACAAGCCAATTACTGGTGAGAATGTATTTACACAAACTGCAGGTATTCATGCAGATGGCGACAACAAAAAAAATCTTTACTTCAATGACTTGATGCCAGAGCGTTTTGGTCGTCAACGTAAATATGCATTGGGTAAAACCTCAGGCAAAGCTAATATTGAGAAAAATCTTCAGGAGCTAGGTATTAAATTAGATGATGCCGATCTCAAGAAAATCACTCAACGTATTATTGAACTAGGCGATAGAAAAGAGGTGGTAACGCGTGAAGATTTACCATACATTATTTCCGACGTTCTTGATAGCAATACTATTGAAGAAAAAGTCATTGTATTGAATTATGTATTGACACATTCTAAAAACCTTAAACCTTCTGCTACAGTTCAAGTACAAGTTCGTGAGAGAATTTATGAGGAAAGTGCTCAAGGAGATGGTCAATATGATGCTTTTATGAATGCCTTAAAAAAGATATACTGTCTCAAAGGTGTTTCATTGCCAAATCTTACCGATTATGCCGTTCGTATTCCTCCAGGTGGAAAAACCGACGCCCTTTGCGAAACTATCATTACATGGGATTACAATGGCAAAGAGTTTAAAACCAGAGGGCTAGATTCAGACCAAACTGTATCCGCAATCAAAGCGACACAGAAGATGTTGAATATTATTTAGTTAGGTTCAAAGTGAATTAGGCACAAAGGCACAAAGTGTGTTAAGTGCGTGGAGTACAATCAATAATATTCTTAGGTTAGCATCTATTCTACACTATGACACAAATAAAAAGTTTTAGAGATTTATTGGTTTGGCAAAAATCTATGAATCTTGTTACTGACATATATCAACTTACGAGAAATTTTCCTCAGGCGGAAATGTTTGGACTTACTTCTCAATTACGTAGAGCAAGTATTTCAATTCCAAGTAATATCGCTGAAGGTTATGGACGAAATACTTCTAAGGGTTATCTTCGATATTTGCAGATTGCGCTTGGGTCGTTATACGAAATTCAAACTCAATTAGAGATAGCCAGTAACCTACATTTTCTTGAGATTTTTGATTTTAATAAGATGATAAGTTTGTGCTTAGAAATAGAAAGAATGTTAACGAGCTTAATCGCAAAAATAAAAGCTAAAATAGCTTAATATATAAATTTAGAATTAAAACTAAATAAAGGGATTATCCACTTTGTGCCTATGTGCCTTTGCGACTTATCCCTATAATTATAAAATGAAAAAGCATATCTTAGTCGTTCCCGGTGATGGCATCGGACAAGAAGTTACCGCTGTAGGTAAAAAAGTATTAGAGAAAATCGCTGAGAAATTCGGTCATGAATTTACTTATGACGAAGCGCTTATCGGTCACGTTGCTATCGAAGCTACAGGAGAGCCACTTCCTGCTGAGACTTTGGAGAAAATGCGTGCTTCTGATGCAATCCTTTTTGGTGCTGTTGGTCACATCAAATATGATAACGATCCACATGCAAAAGTTCGTCCTGAACAAGGATTGTTGAAAATGCGTAAAGAGTTAGGATTGTATGCTAACTTACGTCCTATCAAATTGTTTGATGAGTTATTAGAAGCATCAAGCATCAAGCCTGAAATCTTGAAAGGCGCAGATATCTTGTTCTTCCGTGAGTTAACAGGTGACGTATATTTCGGTAAAAGAGAACGTATCGAAGACGGAAATACAGCGTATGATACGATGATTTATAGCAAATACGAAGTAGAGCGTATTGCTCGCAAAGCATTCGAAGCAGCTATGACTCGTGGTAAAAAATTAATGTCAGTTGATAAAGCAAACGTGTTGGAATCTAGCCGTTTGTGGAGAGAAACTGTACAAGCAATTGCTCCAGAGTATCCAGAAGTAGAAGTAACACATCAATTTGTTGACTCTGCTGCGATGATGTTAATCAAAGATCCAAAGCAATTTGACGTAGTCGTAACAGGTAACTTGTTTGGTGACATCTTGACGGATGAAGCTTCTCAAATTGCTGGTTCAATGGGTATGTTGGCATCTGCTTCAGTAGGTGACAGTACAGGTGTATATGAGCCAATTCACGGATCTGCACACGATATTGCTGGAAAAGGCTTAGCTAACCCAATGGCTTCTGTATTGTCAGCAGCGTTGTTGTTGGATATCTCTTTCGGCTTGAAAGAAGAAGCAAACGTAGTAATCAACGCAGTAGACCAAGTTCTAAAAGCTGGTTTCCGTACGGGCGATATCGCTACAAAAGATACTCCTAAAGATATGATTTTGGGAACAGATGCAATTGGAGAAGAAATTTTGAATAGAATCTAATTCTAATCAAACATAATCTTTCTAAAAAAGGGGCTGAGTAATCAGTCCCTTTTCTTTTTATAAAAGTTTACTGATTTGGGAGAAAACTAAAAATCCCTGTAGCTTTGTGCATTATTAATGTTGAAACCATGGTTTTCGCTCTCTCAAATATTTGTTCATTACCTTCTTCCTAGGATATTATCCACTTTTTGCACAGTCGGATACGCTGCATCATCAAAGATTACGGAATTTAATTTTGGCTGAATCAGTTGCTTACACAGGAGCAATTGCAGGACTAAGTTCGGCTTGGTATGGTGAAAAAGCACAAGGCTTTCGCTTTTTTGACGATAATTCAGAATGGCTTCAAATTGATAAATTAGGGCATTTTTATACCAATTATCATTTGACCAGAGTGAATTCTCAAGCCTTCAGATGGGCGGGCTTATCTCAACAAAAAGCCGCGTTATGGGCAGGTATTTCTAGTTTAACCTTCATGACTACCATCGAAATACTGGATGGTACTCAGCCAGATTATGGCTTTTCTTGGGGCGATATGGCAGCAAATATCCTTGGACCAAGTCTTTATGTCGGGCAGCAATATTTGTGGGGCGAAACCCGAATACAGCCCAAGTGGTCATTTCATAATACTAGCCTTGCGGCTCAAAACCCAAAGCTTTTGGGAAAATCCGCAAGTGAACAATGGCTCAAAGATTACAACGGACAGACCTACTGGTTTTCTGGAAATATCAGTAGTTTTTTACCGAAACAAAATAAATTTCCAAAATGGCTTAACTTAGCTGTAGGGTATGGTATTCAAGATATGGTCAATGCAGAAGTAGCTAAGAGTCAGCAAAATGGGTTTTTTCCATACCGACAATATTATCTCGCAGTAGATTTTGATTTGAGTCATATCCGAACAAAATCTAAATTCTTAAAAGGTCTTTTATTTCTTGTAGACCAAATCAAAATTCCTGCTCCAACGCTTGAGTTTAGTGCTAAAAACGGGATAATTTTTCATCCTATCTATTTTTAGCATGAACCAATATTTTAGAAATAGGATTTAAGAGAAAATAACATTTCGTTACCCAAATTGTCTGTAATATTGTATAAAAATAGGTAGCTGAGCTATCATTCAACCAACGAAAACAATTTTAAAATGAATATAGGAGATAGAGTTCGTCTTGTGCACGGGCGTGAAGAAGGAATAATAACTAAAGTCTTACCAAATAATATCGTAGAAGTAGAAATTGAAGATGGTTTTCGTATTCCAGTAAAAAGGAATGAAGCTGTAGTAATTTCGGAATTGGAACAAAAGGTTTTTAAAGCACCAGTTGCATCCTCGCCGACTTTCGAGCCTCAGCGTTCTATTTATGACCGTGTTGGTCCAACAACTTCCGATGTTTTATCGAACAAAGGTATCTATATGGCTTTTGTGCCTGTCAACGACCGTGAACTTTCTCAGTACATCATCAACAATACTGACTGGGATTTGCCGTTTATGCTATCGGTAGGCACAGATCCTCATCATAAAGGCTTGGCTTCAGGGATATTGAAACCCAAAACGCAGCAAAAAGTACAACATGTTTTAGTGCCAGAGTTCGAAAATTGGGGAACCTTTACTTTTCAAGCGTTCTATTATCGCCCTGCATTTATGCAGTTGAAGCAACCCTTGATTAAGTCGATTAAATTCAGAATTAATACATTTTTTAAAAACAAACAAAAGGCACCAATTCTTAATCAAGATGCCCATTTGTTTCAATTAGATATTGAGGATTCTATAAATCCAGTTAAGATTGAACCAGAAAAGATTGTAGAGAAAATGTTTGAGAAAACATCATCTACGCCCACGCTGGTTATACCACCCAAGCCAGCCAAAGTGGTAGATTTGCACATCGAAGAATTGTCAGATGACTATTTGTTCATGTCAAACAGACAGATGTTAGAATTACAGTTAAGTACTTTTGAGAAGCAATTTGAGGCTGCGATTGCTAACGGTATGGATGAAATTATTTTTATTCATGGCGTAGGAAATGGTGTATTGAGAAATGAATTACACAAAAAACTTTCTGGACATAAAAACGTCAAATATTTCGAAGATTCACAAAAAGAAAAGTTTGGTTACGGTGCAACCAAAGTGAAAATCAAGTAAGAATTAAAGACATTTTTCATTTAACCCTAATTTCACAATGAAAAAATTGATTGCTGCCTTTGCTCTAGGAGCCCTCATTTTGCAAGGTTGCGCAAGTTCAAATAACACAGGTGCCAGTACCGCAAACCCAACTGCACCGACTGAATCTTATAATGTTAAAGGGAAACAAGTGGAACGCTATTTATCTACCTTAGGAATACCTTTCGAGATTACAATGGCAGACGTATCTCGTCAGATTAATACCAACGTCAAGGATTTGGTATTTGAGGACAATAGCATGGACGACAACAATTATGATAATTTCATGTGTAAAGTCTGGAAGCGAGAAGATATTACGGTAACTGCCCAAAATGAGACTTTTAACTTCACTGTACCACTCAAAGTTTGGGTAAAAGTAGGATATAAGGTGATGGGAATGCAATTGCCAGCACAAGAGTTACAGTTTGATTTTAATGTGAAATTTGGTTCAAAATTCTCTATCAACCCCAATTGGGAGGCCAATGTACAAAGTTTCCCGATGGGTTATGATTGGGTCAAAAAGCCAACCATTCGCATAGCTGGATACGATATCAATGTTACTTCTTTGGTCGAAAAAGCATTGACCTCCAAACAAGGAACAATCCTGAAGGCCTTGGATGATGCCGTGCGCAAAAATGTGGATATAAAGAAGTATGTTGTCCAAGCTTGGAATACTTCTATGCAACCTTATTTACTCTCAGACAAATATCGTACGTGGTTGAAAGTCAATCCTGTAGAGCTACAAATGACGCCATTGGTTACTACAGGAAATAGCATTAAATCAACCATTGCCATTAAAGCATATACCGAGACAGTTACTGGGGCAAAACCTACAGTTCAGCCAGTAACCTCTGTTCCAGACTTGAAGGTTGTACAGCAAATTCCTGAAGATTTCCAAGTAGGAATTATTGCCGAAATTCCATTTAGTGAAGCTGCTAGACTTACAGCTGATACGCTTGTGGGACAAAACTTTTCATTCAAAGAGGGTAAATATAATGTCGGTGTAACTGCCTTGGATATTTATGGTAGCAACGAAAAAGTAGTGATTAAAGCAGGATTGAAGGGCAGTGTCAATGGCAATATTTATTACAAAGGTATTCCAACATATAATCCCGAAACAAAGTCTGTTTATCTCGACCATTTTGACTACGATTTAGAAACAAAAAATCTATTACATCGTACGGCAAGTTGGATTTTTCAAGGAAAGTTTAACTCTGTAATGAAAAATGCCATGACATTTCAAATTGGAGGTCAAGTGGATGATATGAAGAAACAGATTCAAGCTAATTTGAACAAACAAGTTAGTAAAGGAATCAGCCTGAATGGAAATATTACAGACCTAAATCCCGACAAAGTTTATTTAACACCAAACTCAATTGTCGCTGTGATTTTCGCCAAAGGCAAGTTAAATCTTAAAGTCGATGGATTGTAGTATTTCGTAGCTAGATAGGCTCGTAATTCGAGCATATTGCAAACAATCCATAAATTTAGTTACCTTTGTGGCGAAGTAAGTCGTCTTATCGCCTCTGCTTTATGTAGGGGAGGAAAGTCTGGACAACACAGAGCATCATGCTTCCTAACGGGAAGGCACGGTTTTGGTGACGAAAACGTGACAGCTAGTGCCACAGAAAATTACCGCCTGTAAGGGTAAGGGTGAAAAGGTAGAGTAAGAGCCTACCGCCCGTTTGGTGACAAGCGGGGCAGAGGTAAACCTCATGAGTTGAAAGACCAAATAGGCTGGCGAGAAGAACTTTCGGGTTTGGAAAAAGGGCTGCTCGCCCGATGTCAGTGGGTAGGTTGATAGAGCGTATCGGTGACGATTCGTCGAGATAAATGGTAAGACAGCGCAAAACTGGACATTTTGTGACTGACAGAATCCGGCTTATAGATTTGCTTTAGGTCTTATGACTACTCGGAGCTTGCTTCGAGTAGTTTTTTACTACGTTTTGGCAAAAAAGGTCTTTGTGTGAGGTAATTTTGTGTCAACATAATTATCTTCTATAATTTTGAATACTTTTTTGAGATTTTTCCCAAAGAACCTTGCTAACTGCGTAATTTTGATTATCTTTGCACTCCAATTTACAAATACCATAACCGAGGGACGGGTTCCTTCACTAAAAAGTAAATAAAAAATGGCTGTTAAAATTAGATTAGCACGTCGTGGACGTAAAAAATTAGCGATTTTCGATATCGTAGTAGCAGATGCTAGAGCTCCTCGTGATGGTCGTTTCATCGAAAAAATCGGTACATACAACCCAAACACAAACCCTGCAAGCATCAATCTTAATGATGATAAAGCTTTACAATGGGTATTGAATGGTGCTCAGCCGACTGATACTGCTCGTGCGATTTTGTCATACAAAGGCGTATTGTTGAAAAAACATTTGCAAGTAGGTGTTAACAAAGGCGCTATTTCTCAAGAAACTGCTGATGCTAAATTCAGTGAGTGGAAGAATGTTAAAGATTCTAAAATCTCTGGAAAAGCTGATTCATTACTTTCTAAGAAAGAAGCTGAGAAAGCTGCTCGTTTAGCTGAAGAAACTAAAGTAAATGCTGCTCGTGCTGAAGCTATTGCAAAGAAAAACGCTGTAGTTGAAGAAGCTCCTGCTGCTGAAGAGGCATCTCAAGAAGTTGCTGAAGAGTCTGCAGAGTAATTCTCAAAAAGACATTACCTATATTAAATGATACAAATCTATTATTATTCTAGATTTGTATCATTTTTTGTTTATACTGATACTAAGGCCACTTTTAAACAAAGTTGTCCCTACCATAAAATACTACAATGACTAAAGAAGATTGTTTTGAATTAGGTAAAATTACCAAAACTCACGGGGTAAAAGGAGAAGTTATTCTGTGGCTAGATGTTGACTTTCCTGAAGATTATGAGGAAATGGACAGCGTATTTCTTGAAGTAAGAGGTGAATTAGTACCTTTCTTTATGGATTCTTATCAACTGAGAGGAAACCGTGCTATCGTAAAGTTTGAGGATTGTGATACTTTTGAAAAAGCAGAAGAACTATTGAATCTTCAAGCATTTTTACCTTTGGAAGTATTGCCCGAACTAGATGGAGAGCAATTTTATTACCATGAAGTAATAGGTTTTCAGGTGATTGATGAAAAACTAGGGGCACTTGGTCTTGTGCAAACAGTTTATGCAATGCAAGCACAAGACTTATTAGTAATGTCATATCAAAACAAGGAGGTATTAATTCCTGTAGATCCAGAAATCGTTTTAGGTGCGGATAAAGAAGCGCAAACGCTACAAGTAAATCTTCCAGAAGGCTTGCTGGATGTGTATTTGAATGACTAAATCAAACCCTTACTAATCATGCGTATTGATATTATTTCGGTTGTACCCAAGCTAATGGAGAGCTTTTTTGCTCATTCTATTATCAAAAGAGGTGCAGAGGCTGGCCACGTAGAAGTGGTATTACATGACCTTCGTGATTATTCATTGAGTAAGCATCGTCAAGTAGATGATTATGCTTTTGGAGGTGGTGCAGGTATGGTATTAAGTATCGAACCCATTGCAAGATGTATTCGTCATTTACAAAGCCAAAGAACTTACGATGAGGTGATTTATATGACGCCTGATGGTGAGCCTTTTAATCAGCGTATCGCAAATACTCTTTCATTGAAAGGTAATTTGATCTTCCTTTGTGGGCACTATAAAGGTGTTGATCAGCGTGTAAGAGATTTGTTTATTACAAAGGAAATTTCGATTGGAGATTTTGTACTTTCTGGAGGAGAATTGGCTGCTGCTGTTTGTGCAGATGCTATTATTCGTTTGATTCCAGGAGTATTAAATGATGAAACTTCTGCGCTTACCGACTCATTTCAAGATAATTTATTGGCTCCGCCAGTTTATACTCGCCCAGCAGAATTTGAAGGACACCAGATTCCTGAGATATTATTGTCTGGTCACGAGGCGAAAATTATCGAATGGCGCTTTGAACAAGCTCTCGAGCGAACTAAGCAGCGTCGACCTGATTTATTGGATGATTCGGTTTTTTAATTAGCTGAAAAAGTTTAGCACGACTATTGCTATATAGATGATAGAGATTACTACTCAATAGTAATACCGCCATCGATCTTCATAGAAGACGGATAACTATACTCATCAAAAAGGCTTCTTGGTAAAATCTATTAAATAATTACTAAAAATAAGTATGCTTTTTTGATTCTAACTTTAGGATATGGAGTAAGGATGTGAATGTGTAGAAGTATAAGTTATACCAATCTATCAAAATCTACTAATAATTCCGCATGTAGCATGATTTTTCTATGGTAATTCAAAAAATCATAAATAGGAGTGTATCCAGAAATTTTATAGGGAATTATTTTTATTTCATAGTTATTTAGTATATTGCATCGTAAATAATAGCAATTAGTGATACAGCAAGCATTTTTATGAGCTATATCACAGTTTTTCGAGGAATATAATTTTTTTTATATAAGATACTAAAAATAAACAAAGTAAGGATTATAATTCAGAAAGCTCGATGCTCGTAGTGTCGGGCTTTTTTGTTTGTGTTTTTTTAGGTTTTGCTCAAAAAATAGCTTGCTCCTAAGATGATATATATCATTAAGTAGAACCTATAAAAGTATCTTTTCTGGATGTACTCAGGATTATTAGGATAAATATTTCCAAATAAACCCTTTAGCTCTTTTAGAAAGTAAGGCTTGATATTGATACTCCAATGATTATCTTGATAAACAATCTTTCTAAATTGACTTCTGTAAATCCCCATAGGTAAACTCCATGCCATCCAAATCCAAAATAAAAAGGTATTTATCATCTTCAAAGGTTGTTTTGCAACGGTTTTAAACTATATACGATTATTTATGTATTTTGGATTTAGCATAAACAAAAAAAGGTAGATTTTCTACCTTTTTTTTGTTTTGTTCTCATTTTGGGTACGAAACAGACTAGTTTAAGCTGAAATTTAGCTGGTACAGTTTCTTCTTTTTCTTTTTATCCTCTGTGGAGCTAATGTTTAAAGAAACCATATCTTGATCTGTCGAGGTGCTATAGCTAAGGTCAGTAGATGGTTGTTCAAGCCAACTTCTTGTTAAAATTTGAAATTGCTTGACCAATTGTTGAAACTGAGTTTTGACTTCTTCCTCGCTTTCAGACTCAATTAATACAGATTTGTAGCTTGCAGATTGTCCTTCATTTTCTAATACGATAATCCCAGCCTTTCCTGATATTAACTCTGCTTTGGCGTTATATTTATCTTGACCAGTCGCTTTGTCCATTGCTTTCTCCTTACGGGCTACCTTAATTTTTTCTCCAAGAATATCTTTAAACTTATTTTTCTTAGCATTTAGCAAGGCTTTAAAATTCTTAGACAAGGAGGCATCTACTTTCGATTCTAGTGCATTTGGGGCGTAAATCGTCTTCCGAATAGAATATTTTCCTGTCTGACCAGCATCCATTGAGGTTGCCAAGAGTGTATAGACTCCGGTACTTGGAGCCGTGAAGTGAAATTTGTTAAAGCTATTACCTCCAAATGGGTTAGCATCGTAACTAAACTCAGTATTTACGCTTTTATTTGGGCTCTTTAAACCTAGCATTACTCTAAAATCACTTGACTGGTGTTCTAGAATCATTTCTTCGCCAGCTTTTAATGAGATTTTATAGGAGTCGTAATACTGCTTTTGACCATTTTTATTTGAGGATAAGTCTTTAGGTAATAAACTTGCCACTATATAATCCTCGGCTTGAGTTTGGTTAGGCTTCAAAGGATTTAAGTTTAACAAATTGGTAGAGTCAACAGCAACAGTGGCTTTGGAATTACCTTTTTTAGGAGTTTTCTTTTTCTGGGCAAATGTGGTTACAGATAGTAGCAAAAGACTACTAATAAAGAGTACTTTTTTCATTCTTAAAGTTTTAAAGTTTTTCCAATTTGCAAATAGTGACTTTCTGGACAAAGAAACAAGCAAAAAGTCGCTGATTTAGTCATGATAATCGAATTACAAATTCGATTGATAATTTACTAGCAAAACGGAATAGCAAAAAGTCTATTATAAACAATTGTGTATGTGGTATCTCTTGAGGTTTGTAAATTAAACTTTTATGCTTTTTGTCAAAGAGGATACGACTTAAATCGCACCCTGTTTGACAAAAAGCATACAGAACAAAATGTATCTACAAGTAATTACTCGTGTTTATAGGTCACTGAAAAGTTTTAAGAATACTCCATTGGTCCAGCCAAAACCATCTTGATTGGGATATTCGCCGCCTCCACCTAGTAGGGTAGTGTCTACAACATTGTACTTTTCTGTCATTTTGCCAGTTTGGGTGTAGACCTTCTTGTTGGTCAGAAGCCATGCCTCTCTAACTTTGGTAGCCAAAACATCATTATTATACAAACGAAGTCCTTTATAAGCTATCCAATGAAGTGGTGCCCAGCCGTTAGGCGAATCCCATTGCTGACCAGTCTTAAGTGTGGTAGTTAGGAGTCCTCCATCTTTCAAAAATTTAGTCTCTAAACTCATAGCCACCGAGTTAGCTTGTTCTTTTGTAGCAATTTCAAAGAAAAGAGGAAAAGTACTCGCCAATGATTCTACCTGTGTTTGTGTCTGTTGAATGAAATTGTAATCAAAAAAGAGTTGTTTTTGAGGGTTCCAGCATAGTTCCAAAATAGCATTTTTCCGTTTTGCTGCTCGAGTTGCATATTTTTCCTGTTGCTCTTTATCTCCTAGTTTAAGATAAGATTGTTCCAAAACTGTTTCGATATGATAAAGCAAACAATTTAAGTCAATAGGAATAATTTGCGTGGTAACGATTTGTTCTAAATGCTTACCATCTGCTAGCCATCTACTACTAAAATCCCAACCTGATTCGGCAGCGGCTCTAAGGTCTCTAAATACTTCTGAAGATTTTCGGAGAGATAAGTGGGCTATTTCGATATCTTCTTTGTAAGCTTCAGGTCTAGGCGTATCCATGTCATCATAATAACGATTTAATAGTGCACCTTTAGGGCCTTTGACAACGCGTCGATGTGCTTGCCATTCATTTGATAAGGAATCAAATCCACTCATCCAGAAATTATATTCCTTTTCGATAGCAGATAGATATTTTAGAAATAAATCATCACTCGAATCTTCTTGTAGCAAAGCTACCATTAAGGTGAAAAAAGGTGGTTGCGAACGGCTGATATAATAAGAACGGTTACCGTTTGGGATATGCCCTAAGGTTTTGATGAGAAAAGAAAAATTATCAACCATATTCTCAATCAAATCGAAGCGTCCACTTACTGAAAGCCCTAGCATAGTAAAGTATGAATCCCAGTAATAAATTTCTTGAAAACGTCCTCCAGGAACTATGTAAGGATAAGGCAAAGGAATTAAAGAACCGCCCACTTGGTCGGGTTGTCGTGTAAGAACCGCCCAAAGCCCATCTACATGTTGCTCGATAGGCTTTGCGGAATCACTTGTGTACTCAGTAGATTGATTAGTGGTTAGTATAAAGTTGGACTTGATAAATTCTTTTAAATCGAATTGTAAAAAAAGTTTTTGCTCTCGATAAGTATTGAGAATTTGGTCTTTTTCAAACCGAGGTACACAATCGTTAAATGTTTTGGAATCGGGAAAAATCCCACTCAGTTGTACGTCTTCGAATAGCTCTTCGAACGCACTTAACTCCAGATACTCAGCGTGCGTATTCATTTTAAAAGGTATTGTTTATAAAAAATGGTTAATGGCTACCGCCACCTTTGCCAAAGTCAATGGGATTGCTTTGGTAGCGGGATTGTATTCTTTTGAAAAAAACAAAAGCGTTATGAGAATCCCCATTGGAATCAATGAGAAATAAAAGGCTGTCTGACCTCCAAAGGCCTCAAAGATATGACCAGTTATAAATGAACCAGTTGTACCGCCTAGCGCTGAGAAAATAACGATAAGGCCAGACATAAGCCCGTGTTGTTTTTGTGGTAAGGTACTTAGAATAATAGAATTGATTGCGGGATAGATAGGCGCGATTAAAAATCCAATGAGAGGAAAGACAAATGCTACTAACGGAGCATTTCCCCAGCCAGTAATGGCTTCATTTCCTAAATTTTGTGCAAGTGGTAATGCTAAAATAACAAGACTACCAGCTGCGATTATACATATAGTTAAGACGAATAACCAAGGGAATTTTCGTAATAAAATTCCAGCAAAAAAGCGACCCAAAGCTGCCGAAGCTGTGAGAATACTTGCCATTTGTACACTCAATGTTGCAGGTAAATGAAGTACTTTATTGTTGAAAGTCGGCAACCAACTCATAATACTTTGCTCGATAAGTACATAGATAAATGCACTTGCCACGAATACTAGCACCACTGGCACAATTGCCAAACGAAACATTTCGCCAAAAGAACTGCTTTCGCTTTGAGAATCATTATTGGTAGTTTCTGAAACTGGAGTGGTGTACAATAACAAAAAAGCAATAATGGCTAAGCCTGCCAACCAATAATATACTTGTGTCCACGAACTTGAACTAGGATTAGTGTCATCGATAAAAAGACTAAAGATGAAGTTTCCTAGCAAGATACCAATCATAAAAAATGATTCGATGAAGTTCATAAAACTAATGTGCTCGCCTTCGTCTTTGGTGACTAAACCAATAGTGGCATACACCGAAACCTTTATTAAAGCGAATGAAATACCAACGGTGGCAAATAGCAACTTGGTCATCCAAAAGGTATTCATCAAAGGCATGGCAATGCTTGCTCCTGCTACTAATGCCAAAGCCAATAACATGGCTTTTTTATAACCCAATCGACCAATAAATGACGCCATAACAAACGACATAATAGCGATACTCAAATCCTTGAAAGCTTCTAAAATACCAGCAGAGGATTCGGAAATATGGTAGGTAGATTGTACCTGCAAAATAACCGTACCCACACTGTTGAGTAGCATGGCAAATAAGAAGTAGTTAATAAAAAGGGAGAGTTTGAGTCGCCAGTGAGCCATCGGTGTTATTTGATTGAGAAATAAAAGCGGACTGGAGAGTCCGCTTTCTTAGATAAATTATATAAATGGTTAATGACGTACAAATTTAGCGTGTATTTTAAGCGGGTAACTACTCTTTTATTACGCAGTATTAGCACTGTATTAATATTTTTATATATAATTTTGAGAAACAATGAATAATTAGGTTTTATTGCATGCATTCAATCTTCTCCTATTCCTAAAAAAATATTTCATTATTCTTTGGAAATGAGGGCATTAAAGACAAAAGTGAATTTCGTGTAACATTATCACTAAACCAATGAAGACAGGCTACGAAAGAATACAGGCAGATGAAGGAAGTTCCTTTAGATTATTACACCAAAAAGTTAAAGCCGAGGATTTTGCTTGGGACTATCATTATCACCCCGAAATTGAGATTGTTTGTGTATATGGTGGTAACGGTCGACGCCACGTGGGCAATCATTTGAGTTATTACCAAGAAGGCGATTTGGTATTAATTGGGTCAAATGTGCCTCATGGAGGCTTTGGTTTTGGTGCAATTGGCGAGCACGAGGAAGTGGTAATCCAGTTTATGCCTGATTTTTGGGAGAAGGTTTTTTGCACAAACCCGAAATGAAAAATATCAAGAAACTATTAGAGCGAGGCTTACAGGGTATCAAATTTGAAGGTGTCACCAAGCAAACAGTTTCAGAAGAACTACTTAAAATAAAAGAGATACCGCCTTTTCAGCGGATGGTATATTTATTGAATTTATTGGAATTTTTAGCGAATTCAAATGAGTTTGAATTGTTGAATAAAAGAGAAACTCGCTATGATTTTGGCATGCGAGATCAACTTCGATTACGTAAAATTTACCAATTTGTGGAGGAAAACTTTACTACAGAAATAGAAGTTCAACAGGTGGCAGAACTAGCCAATTTGACTGTTCCTGCATTTTGTAATTATTTTAAGAAAAACCTCAATCAAACCTTCACAGACTTTGTGAATGAATACAGGGTAAATCATGCTTGTAAATTACTCAATGAGGGTCGTACAGTAGCCGATGCTTGTTTTGAAAGCGGGTTTAATAATGTATCTTATTTTGGACGAGTATTTAAAAAATTAAAACAAGTACAACCTTCTCAGTTTGCCTTGCAAAAGTAGAACTCTATCTAGTGAGAGACAGCGCTTTACGGAAATCGAAAGTGTTATTTATGACTTTGTGTGCTTTAAGTACTTGCATAATTTTTTCCTCAATAACATGATTATCAGCAAGATTGGTTAGATATACCATTAAAATTTTTTTCTGTGGTAACCATAGTACAGCATTACTGAAACCCGAGGTACTGCCTGAATGATACAGCTCCCAAGTTTTATCTTGCTGGGTAAAAAACCATCCCAAGCCATACTTTAAAGGACTATTGGGTAGAGCGTTTGCTTGAACTTTTTGAAGTTCTTCAAATAAATTAAACAAGGTGTTATTAACCAAGGATTCATTCCAAACTTGAAAATCTCTTATATTACTATAAATACAACCATCTCCTTTGGTTGCACTTGTAACACTTTGATCTGCTAAAATTACTTGATTGCTCGGGCTAAGTGCATAACCCAAAGCGCGGAGAGGCATTTTTGAATAAATATTGTAATAGTAAGTATTTTTGAGCTTTAGGGGCTTGAAAATATTTTCTGTCACAAATAATTCGAAAGGCGCGCCTGTAACTATTTCAATAATTTGTGACAACAGACAATAACCAGAATTACTATATCTAAACTCTGTCCCTGGTTCAAAGTAAAGTTTGTTTTCTGTAGCCAATAAACTTACCACATCTGCATCCTTGATTTGTACTTGACGACTAGAAGGAATCAAACTTTCGTAATCTAAAATCCCTGAGCTATGAGTTAGCAAGTGTTTGATTTTGATGCGATTAGAAACTACTCCGTCGAATTGGGGGAAAAATTTACTGAGCTTATCCTCATAACTTATCAATCCTTTTTTTCTAATAACACTATCGCCGCAGCCGTAAATTGTTTGGACATTGAGGCTAGTCGGAAATTGGTGAAAGGAGTGTTAGCAAGTTTTTGGGAGATATCAGCGAAGCCAAAACCCTTTTCATAAAGTAGTTTAGTATTCTCAATAATCAAGAATGCACCGCCCGCCTCTTTTCCTGCAAAATGATGAGAAATCGTCGAATCTAAGCTTTTTTTTAACGACTGCCCCAATATATCTTGAGTCAAAAATATACATAGAAGTAGAATGAATCTCATAGGCTATCGCTGTTGTTTAATATTTCGAATTAAGGTTTCACAATATTGAATATCGGGTTCTGGTATTTTTACTTCTCCACGCATGATTTGGTAGAAGTATTCATCAGAAGTTATTCCCAAATGAAGCTTATACATTTCCCTAAAACGATTTCTTTTTCTTCTTGAACCTTGACCAGCAATATTCTTCCAAAGGCGAGTGATATGTAGGGGCATGTAATTAGTTTCCATGTCAAATTTACGGTTTCTTGATTATTTATTGATAAGAAATTAGCGAATGGGTTTAAAATTAAGCTGTTAGGTAAAGTAAATATCGGAATTGTACAAAAAGTAGCTGATAGAAAAAGGTATTTTAAATGACCAAAGTCATTCTGAAGACCAAACTATTCCTCCAACTTGCCGTCATAAAATTAATTTCTATCCCAACCTCAAAATTACATACTTATGTCGATTACATCTGCTGAACACGCTCTCAAAGTTATTAAATCTGGTGATAAAGTCTATGTGCATAGTGTGGCAGGAGCGCCACAACACCTACTTCAAGAAATGGTGAAATTGGCTGATCATCTTCAAAATGTTGAAATCTATCATTTGCATACCGAAGGCGATGCACCCTATACGAGACCAGAATTTGAAGGGATTTTTCATACTAATGCGTTCTTTATTGGTAAAAATGTTCGCAAAGCTATTGCGGAGGGGAGAGGTAGTTATATTCCTATTTTCTTGTCTGAAATTCCTCGACTATTTCGCCAAAAAATCATCAATCTTGATGTGGCACTCATTACAGTGTCGACACCTGATAAAAATGGATTTTGTTCATTAGGAACATCTCT
This sequence comes from Flectobacillus sp. BAB-3569, assembly GCF_002270355.1. Taxonomy (GTDB): domain Bacteria; phylum Bacteroidota; class Bacteroidia; order Cytophagales; family Spirosomataceae; genus Flectobacillus; species Flectobacillus roseus. The sequence continues at coordinate 189,875 of NZ_NJFZ01000009.1, forward strand.
CGATGCGACTTTAGCGGCGCTCGAATCTGCCAAAATTGTCATTGCTCAGGTCAATCGCTTTATGCCTAGAACTTTAGGCGATAGTCAAATTCATGTGAGCAAAATTGATTATTTGGTGCCTTTTGATCAACCTTTGCATCAAGTAACGTGGGGAACACCGTCTGATATCGAACAAAGAATTGGAAATAATGTAGCCTCTTTGGTTGAAGATGGCGCAACGCTTCAAATGGGTATTGGGAGTATCCCTAATGCTGTGTTGGCAGCCCTAGAAAATCATAAAGACTTAGGAATTCACACCGAAATGTTCTCAGATGGCATTATTCCATTGGTTGAAAAAGGTGTTATTACAGGTCGTTTTAAGAAAAAACATCAAGGAAAAATAGTGTCGACCTTCCTTTGTGGTACTCAGAAACTATATGATTTTGTGGACGACAATCCTTTGATTAATATGTTGCCTGTCGATTATGTAAATGATACCGCCATTATTCGTCAAAACCCTAAAGTTACTGCTATTAATAGTGCCATTGAAATCGATATTACTGGACAAATCTGTGCAGATAGTATTGGTTACAGAATGTATTCTGGTGTAGGAGGGCAGATGGATTTTATGCGTGGAGCTGGTTTGTCGGAAGGAGGAAAACCTATTATTGCCATGGCGGCAGGGACAAAAGATGGCGATTCTAAAATTGTATCACATTTGAAAGAAGGTGCTGGTGTGGTAACAACACGTGCGCACGTACATTATGTAGTTACCGAATTTGGAATTGCCTATTTGTATGGAAAGAATTTGGTGGAAAGAGCGAAAGAATTAATTAAAGTAGCCCACCCCGACCATCAGGAGCGTTTGGAACAAGAGGCTTTTGAACGTTTCAAACATCAATATTCACAAGGGGTATATATGTATGTATAGTTGAGTATTGCTTGCCAGCTTTCGGAAAAGGTATTACTAGCCGAAAGCTGACAAACAATACCTGATAGCTAGTTGGTATAGATTTTCTGTTGAAAAACCTTTTTCTCAGAATATACCAAGTAAGCCGTTATAATGGTAGATAAGACGAAATAGATCCCTACAAAATATCCAACTCCGATCCAGTATTGGTTCATCCCAAACCAATCGCCCAAATGGGCTATGAGTCCTAATCCGATAATATTTTTAAATAACTCATACCAAAAAGAATGTGGATTTAGGTCCATCATTTCGGTGTAAGCATATACGCTTAGGAAAATAAAGCCTCCGTACACAAAAATCAAAGGCGAACCTATTTGTGCCAAATGCCCAAAGAAATATACAATCAAAGCAAAGGTGAAAAAGAATTGGATAAATGACCAAGTCGCCAGTTTACTCGAAGTCTCAGGGGTATATTTTTGGAAATGATAAACATCTTCGATTTTAGCCAAAGGAAATCTGTCCTTCACATCTTCTGGGCGCCAGCCTGTGGGCATAAACCAAATTCGGGCTTTATCTATCCAATTTTTGGTATGCCAAGCATCTTGTATTAAAATCCAGATATGATGGAAGTTGATTTTGATAGGATTCCACGTTCTTACAGGAACAGTGATGCCATAAACACATGGAACTGAAGGCAACTCTTCTTGAAAGGTACCAAACATTTTGTCCCAAATGATAAAAATCTGTGAATGGTTTTTATCAATATATTCGGGATTTATAGAGTGGTGAACTCGGTGATGTGAAGGCGTTACCAAAATATGTTCTAACCAGCCCATACGATTGATATACGTCGTGTGATACCAAAATTGAGCAAATAGATGTATTGGTGCAACAGTAGCAATCACAATACTTGGAACACCTAATAATGCGGCAGGTAATAGGAATATGGTAAAGAAATTGATAAAGGTAGAGATACTTTGGCGCAAAGCACAAGCCAAATTGAACTCCTCGCTGCTATGGTGAATCAGGTGTTGATTCCATAGAAAATTAATCTGATGACTCAAACGATGCCCCCAATATCCCGTAAAGTCTAAAGCAATAAAAGCTGTAACATAAATCGCCCAAGTAGATTCTAAATGATAAATTGCCCAATGGTTTACCATCCAATCATAAGTAATGATGGAAATGCTGATTCCCAAAACATCTTTGATGATGTTTGTATAGCCTGAACTTAAACTCGAAAGCATATCCATGGGCTTGAAGGTATCCTTGTATTTGAGCCAACCGTAGGTTTTTTCAAGTAATACCAACAATAAAAAAATGGGCATCGCAAAATTGAGAATCTGACCATACCTTTCCATAATCAATACTATTTAGGGAGTTGATGAACGATGTTTAGTGAATAAACGCTAATTTATCGAATAGTTAAATTTTTTCATAATATTTTACTATTTATTGAATTGTTGAAAAAATGAGGTTTAGATAAATAAAAAAGGCAGCCTCGAAAGACTGCCTCGTTATATAATGTATTAATGATGAATTATGAAATATAGGATTCCAATTTTCAACACTTTGATTTCACCATCACTTAATTTTTATTTTGCACGATTACTTGAGTGTTTGGGCTTCTTTAGAACTTTTTGCCTACTGCCTAAAGCTTATAGCCTACAGCATCATTCTTACATGATTTTGATTACTTCGTACCAAATTTCACCACGGTTTAATACCGCTCTGTATTGTATACCATCTACTACATAGTAAGTTTCACCGTTAATCATCAGTTTTTCATATCCACCAGGAATACTCTCCACCAATGCACCAATTGGAGGAGCTACAGTTGCGTATTCGTTTCCATAAGGACGATAATAGGTTCCGTTATAATAGTAATAATCTACATTTCGGATCACAACTCTACGGCAATCACGAGGTAATACGTTTACACGAATCCCTACGGGAGCTTGACACACTACATATTCAGAATTATATGGTTTATAAAAAACACCTTGATGATAAGCAAAGCGAATGCCCCCAAAGTTGATACTTAAATGTCCTGTAGGTAATGCATTGTAATGGGCATTGCGACTAGGAATATTAGCATATTGCCAGTTTGGACGAGTACGGTCTACTACCACAACTCGGTCTGGTCCACGGCGGTCATCGCGACGATTGTCGTTTCGGCGAGAATAATCATCACGTCTATCATTTCCGCGATTGTCACGATCTTTTTTGTCGTAGCGATAATCTCCGTCACGACCTCTCTCATATCTGTCATCATGACCGCGTTGTGCCTGTACGTTTGTAAAAGTGCTCATTAAAGCACCAGCTATGAAAAATGTAAAAATAGGTTTCAAGAAAGATTGCTTACCTACTGTAGGATTCGCAATTTTAACAAAGTTTGGAGTCATGGCTTTATAAAAATTATGGATTATTACTTGTTTTAATTTTGAGATATTTAGCTCTCTAACGCTGTATTTTGTCTCTTTGATATGTGAAGAAGGCTAGGGTTTAGTAAATAACCCAACGTTAACAATCATTAACAAAAGTGGATTTTCTGCGCTTAAAGGAGTGATGGGGAGGTTCTTTAGGATTTATATGATTAAATGGGCAAAGAAAAAGCCCTAGCAAGATTGCTAGGCTTGGGGTAATTTTAGGAAAAACAATAGTAGATTTGAGTTATGTGTTTAGACAACAGGCACAAGGCAAAGAGTGTTAAAATGCTTTTTTCCAAAGCCCACCGCCGAAAGCCTAAGGCTCAAAAATTAAATGCTATTTTGCCCACTAATTTAAAGATTTATAGAAAAGTGCTGGATTAGAAACTCTAATTCAGCACTTTAGTTTAATACTCAGTATTTATTAACCTTATTCTTCATCACAACCAATTGGAGCCCCAGGAGCCATCTCTTTATGAGTAGCTACTTTTGCTGCCGAAGGATTTTTCATTCTTTCAACAGCATAGTCTAAATGCGCAGCATAGTCACTTTCTTTCGTATTCTTCTGGGTCTCGATATAGGCTTTCAAATCTTTGATAGCTTTGCCACAAACCGCACGAACTTGATAATTAGCGGCTTCGTTTACACTCAATGCTAACAAATGCGTTAATACGATTTGTTCAGTTTGAAACTGCACTTTACGAGCCAATCCTGTGGTTTTAGGAGCTTTCCAAGTTTTTTCAATTAATTGAGTCAGCATTTCTTCCAAACCTAGACTGCCATATCTTGCTTCGTATTCGACCATACGACTAGCACGCTCAGGTTGTAATAAAAATTGTAAAGGAAAATCAGTCGCAGATTCGGCGGCTGCCAATGGGTCAAATGCACGACCTGTACGTTTTTTAAACAGTTCACGGTTTGGCCAATAACCAGCAGGACGTGCAGGAATCAATTGGATAATCGATTCAGGAATAGTCAAGGTTTCTGATGAAAGAGTTTGTAATACAGCATCCAAGGCTTTTTGTTGTGTTTCTTTACTAACCAAAGTATTAGGCTTTTGTCCGTCACCACGCAAAGCATAACGGTAATCTACTGAGCCAATAATCTTTGCCGCAGCCTCTACTTGGTAACGATGGTAATTGTAAATTGGCACCAAAACATCTTCTAAGTGTGACATTGGCATTCCTTTACGGATACTATTTTCTCCAAAAGAACTCAAGGCTTTTTGACGCACAGCCAAGGTATTATTTAATTCATCAACTGGATTTTTACCATTATCCCAAAGGTGAGCCGTTGAGCTGTGGCTTCCTGCAGGACGAGCGTCAATATCTGTCAAAAACAATAAACCTTTTGCATTAGCCTCGTCAATAATTTTATTCAGAGCAGCCTTCTCATCTGTGCCTTGTGGAAAATCTTGGTAGCCGAAAGTAATCGAATATTTATCCCAGTCACCGATGCCCAATGCGTAAGCATCAGAAAGGTCTACTTCTCCTTTGCTATTGAGTTTTACCGTTGGGTGAGGATAATCCATCACCGAAGCTCTGTTATTGATACTTGCTGAATAATTGTGCATTAATCCCAAGGTATGGCCAATTTCGTGGGCTGCCAATTGCTTTAAGCGAGTCAATGCCATTTTGAGCATTGGGTCTTTTTCTGGGTCTAGTTTTTCACCTTTTTCAAAAGGAGATAATAAACCTTGTGCAATGAGATAATCCTGACGAACACGTAACGAACCCAATGTTACATGACCTTTGATGATTTCGCCTGTACGAGGGTCAATAACTGAAGCGCCATACGACCAGCCACGTGTGCTGCGGTGAACCCAGTTGATGACATTATAGCGTGCATCCATCGGGTCGGCATCGTCTGGCAATAATTTTACTTGGAAGGCATTTTTATAACCAGCCGCTTCGTATGCTTGATTCCACCATTGTGCACCTTCCATCAAGGCAGAGCGAATGGGCTCTGGCGTACCGTTGTCGAGATAATAAATGATTGGTTCAACTGCTTCTGAAACCTTAGCTTTCGGGTCTTTTTTCTTTAATCTATGACGAACTATATAATACTTGTCGATAGGCTCGGATACGGGAGTCGAGTAATCGAAATAAGAAATAGCATTAAAACTAGAACGAGGATCAAATACTCTTGGTTTGTAGTCAGAATCAGGTAATTGCAAAAAACTATGGTGCACACGCAATGTCAAAGCTTCCTGACTTGGCGCAACCGAGCGAACGTATTCACCTGCATCATCGCCACCTACGAATGTCAATGTAACTTCAAATTCAGAGTTTAGCGGAAAGTTTTTCGTGTTTGCCAAATACATTGCCGAACGAGACTTGTCGAGCGAATAACTACCTTGTTTCATGCCTCTGATACGGTCAGCAACTCCCGAAACATCGCTCATTAAGAAATCTGTCGCGTCAACCAATACTTTTCCATCTTCTTCTGCCTCAGCAGCAAATCCCCAGACAGTGGAAGAAGCAAACGATTGTTGCACAGCACGTTTTTCATTGGCATCGTTGCTCAAAGCACGGTATTTATAATTGGGCTGAGTAAGTAAGATTTTTCGACCTATTTTCTGGAAAAATACTACTTTTTCATCGCCTAATAATCCACGGTCCAAGCCAATATCATTAGAGCCTAAACCAGCAGGTAACGAAGAATAATACAAAAACTCTTTGTCAAATTTGTCAATTTGTAACCATATTTTTCCAGCATCTTCATCCCAGAAGAAAGGAAAGAAACCCTCATATTTTTTGAGTCCTTTGGTTTTTTCAGAGATACTTGGAAGTTTTTGAGCAAGAGACGAATAAGTAAAACTTACTAGAAACAATAAAATACTCAAGAGTGAAATTTTTTTCATACGAAAGGTAGTTTGTTGAAAAATACAATTTAGCAGGTAATGACCAAGTGAATCTTTTTTAGAAATAAGGTTCTTGAAAAAATTCATTTGAGTAAATATAAACACCGAGGTAAGAATTCACAAACTTTCCAGAAAAATCGCCAACTTCGTAGGATGAAAGAACAAAATCAACAGCTAAAAATTTGGGGAGGTTTAGGTATCCTTTATTTTGTTTGGGGCTCTACCTACTTGGCCATTCGTTTTATGGTGCAAAGTTTTCCGCCTGTCATGGGGTCTGGAATTCGTAATTTAAGTGCAGGAACCATTCTTTTAATCTGGGCGATGGTCTCCAAAAAATATATTACACCTAGTAAAAAACACTTACTCACCATGACACTTACGGGTACATTAATGATTACCTTGGGAAATGGATTTTTTACGATTGCAGGCAAATGGATTCCCTCGAGTTACGCGGCGTTATTTTCGGCATTAGGTCCTGTGGTGTTGGTGTTGATGCTCTGGTTTTCGAATATTGAAAAACCACAACCAAAAGTGATTTTAGGGTCATTATTGGGAATTATTGGCGTAGGTATTTTGATTAGTTTAAAAAAGTTGGCGCTCAAGGGATACGAGCAATATTATATCTATGGCGTGGTTTTAATGTTAATTGCCACTATTGCATTCAATGCCAGTATGGTCATTCTCAAAAAAGCTAGATTACCCTATTCGACTCCTCAATTGTCGGGTATTCAAATGATCATAGGAGGAGGTTTGTCCTTAGTCATAAGCTTCTTTTTGGGTGATTTTCAATATTTTACTCAAATAGAAGTAAAGTCAACGGCTATTTTTGCCTTACTATATTTGATTGTTATTGGCTCAATTGTGGCTTTCAACGTATTCAATTGGCTTATCAAGGTGGCGCCGCCAACTTTGGTCTCAACCTATACTTATGTCAACCCATTGGTAGCGATGTTGTTGGGCTGGTTATTGGCTGGAGAAGAGTTACATCCCTTGATGATTGTCGCAGGAGGTATTATTATCGCCGCAGTGGCGTTGATTACTACTTCAAAAAAGAAATAGATTCTCCTTGCTGAGGTCAACAAATACGAGTAGATTTTATATGAAATTTAGTTTAAAATACTGGTAAAGATAAGTTGCTGTGCAAAATGCTATTCAATTGATTTTGAATGTAATGTATTGATAATGAAGTTTTTATGTTTTGGGGGATAAATAGTTTTATTGATTTATTCTTCGTCTTACTTTTTGTCTTGAAACAAAAAGTAACAAAAATTCAAGAATTTATAAACTCGCTTCGCTCAAACAGTATAAATTCATTGCTTACGCCAGCAATTTTAAGAAAGTTTAAACAGGTTCAATTTAAAATTTATATTTTCAATTCACTACCAATTTAGAACTCATAGTTCAGCATTATTACTTAAAATCGAATACCGTTTTCAGCTCTTTGTGGCTTTACCACTGTTTCCTCAAACATTTAATCATTTAACATATGATCAAAAAAGTCTTATTTTCTATTTGTTTAGCGACCATGATGCAAGTAGCTCAAGCACAAATTCAAGAATATCCTTTATATGAAGGAAAAGTTCCTAATACAAAACCTCATAAAAATACAGAATCATCGGCGACGGATGCCAATGGTATTTTGAGAATTTCTGAGGTTTCAATACCTTCTATCACTGTCTATCCTGCGCCAAAAGAAACGGCTAATGGAACAGCTGTTATTGTGTTTCCAGGCGGAGGATACCGTATTTTGGCTGCCTCACACGAAGGTTCTGATGTGGCAAAGGAGCTAAACAAAATCGGCGTGACTGCTTTTGTGTTAAAATACCGTATTCCTGACTCAACGAAGCAAGTCGACAAAACAATTGCACCCTTACAGGATGCTCAGCAGGCACTGAGATTTGTGCGTGCTAAAGCAGAATCTTTTGGTATTAGTCCTAATCGTGTGGGCATTTTGGGCTTTTCGGCTGGTGGACACTTGGCTGCAACTACAGCGACTCATTTTGCACAACCAGTAGGTGAATTGGCTGATAAAAGCAACGTTCGACCTGATTTTGCCGTGTTGTTGTATCCTGTTATCACGATGAAACCTTTTGGTCATAGAGGCTCACAGGAGCAATTGATTGGTAAAAATCCATCAGAAAGTTTAGTGACTTTGTATTCTAACGAATTGCAGGTGACGCCACAAACACCTCCGTGTTTTTTGGTACATGCCCAAGATGATGGCGGTGTTCCTGTCCACAACTCTTTGAGATTTTATGATGCTTTGGTAGAAAAGAAAGTGCCAGCCGAATTACATATTTACCCTAAAGGTGGTCATGGATTTGGTCTGAATAATAAAACTACTCCAGATAAATGGTTTGAACGTTTGAAAAGCTGGATGGATTCGAATGGCTGGTTGAAAAAATAACCACTTACCAAACAGCTTCTTTGATAAGTACAAAAATGGCCTCAATCCGAGGCTATTTTTGTATCTTTGCACTTTGAAAGTTTAAAGGAGATTCTAGTGAAAAATCAAATAGCACAATTTTGTGAACAAATTCAACAGTCAGTAGAACAAAAGTCATTGGTAAAAGTCTCATTGGGCAATTATCAGGGTAATGAACCTGCGTTGAAAAATATTTATATACGTTTAGTTTTAATTAAAAATATTGAAAAACTGGCGTTTACTTTTCGATATAAAACTAAGGATATTGTCAAAAACTTTGATTTGACAGAGGGATATAAGTCCATTGCTGAATGGTTGGAAGATGGTTTTAAAGTTGCGACACTCATGAGTACAGAGTCTGATTGGCAATATGAAGTCTTGAAAAATGGTAAAGTTATGCTCAAACAAAAAACGGCAAGTGCGAAAGCAACACCATCGTTGGAGCATAATAAAGAAAAGAAACGATTGATCAAGCCAGCAGAAAAAGCCTACTTGGTAGATTTGAAAATTACGGATGAGCAAGGTAATGTTTTCAAAAATGCTCAAGATAAATACCGCCAAATCAATCATTATGTAGAGATTTTGAGCTCGTTGATTAAAGATTCAGCCATTGAAAACCTACACAAAGTGGTAGATATGGGTTCTGGAAAAGGCTATTTGACTTTTGCATTATACGATTATTTGCACAATACTTTAGGTTTGAAAACCCAAGTTCAGGGAGTAGAATATCGTCAGGATATGGTTGACTTGTGTAATCAATTTGCCCAGAATGCAAGTTTCGATGGTTTGAGTTTTACGCAAGGAACCATTTTGGATTATGAGCAAAAAGACATCAGTATGTTAATTGCCTTGCACGCTTGTGATACTGCCACAGACGACGCTATATTTAAAGGTCTACAATCTGATGCCGAGTTGATTGTGGTGGCGCCATGTTGTCACAAGCAAATCAGAAGAGAAATAGAAAAGAACAAAGCGCAAAATGAATTGAAGTTTTTGACCAAATACGGCATATTTCTCGAACGACAAGCCGAAATGGTCACGGATGGAATTCGTGCATTGATTTTGGAATATTTTGGTTACAAAACCAAAGTTTTTGAATTTATTTCAGATGCTCATACTCCCAAAAATGTATTGGTTGTAGGGATTAAATCTGGGATTAATCCAAAACGTCAAGCAGAAATTTTGCAAGAAATAGCTCAAACCAAAGCCTATTTTGGTATCGATTATCACCATTTAGAAAGGCTTACGCAATTAAGCAAATAGCTAAGAAGACGTTATTTGTTAATAGTATATTCGTTATTTGAAGGGGTTATAATCAGATAATTACATCCCAATAGCAACATAAAATACTATTGACATAACTGTTCTCATTACATAGCTAAAACCGGAACAGAATCCTTAGAGAACTCAAGTGGTTGAAAATTGCAACCTGTTTTAAAAAATTACCTTTACAAGTAAAACTCATTGACCTCAAAATAGAAATAAATGTCTAAGAATACTGCAAATATCGCCTTCCTATTCATTTTTGTTTTCGCAACAGTCCTACGCTTTTACCATATTAATAACTATGGAATTTTTGGTGATGAAAAGCAAGGAATCATGGTGGCCGTCGGAAATGTAAACATTGGCGGAAAAAAAGCCTTGATGGCTCCTGACAAAACCTTTACGCCGAGAGATTTCTGGCAGCCCAAAACCATTGCCGAATTGTTGGATGCCAACGCCCGTGGCGATACTAGTGGGAATGCAACCGTTCATTTAATTACAATGAATGTCTTTGGGCATTTGTTCGGGCACTCGGATGGTGCTTTAAGAAGCGTTTCGGCTATTTATAACTTACTCACCATTCTGTTTATCTTTTTGATTGGTCGCAATATTTTCAAGAATGATAAAATTGCTTTGATTGCAGCATTTTTGGCGGCTACCGAACCGTTTTATATTATTTTTAGTCAGCAAGCTCGCTTTTATACAACTTGTATTTTCTTCGGAACAATGGCGTCTTATTACTTTTTACAAATTATGGTAAATGGTAAAAGTTCCCTGAAATATTATGCTGCCTACACGGTTTCTATTATCCTAACTATATTTTCTAACTACCTCACTTTCACCGTATTCTTGGTGCATGGCTTGTATTGGCTCATAGCTGATCGCACGTGGTTGAAGCTTCGTAGTTTTATGATTTGTTATGGTATTATGGCTATTCCTTTCGGGCTTTGGATGACCAAAGGACCTGGGCAGTATGCACTTTTGTATATCAAGGATGCGACTAATTTGTACAATTCTATTCTGAAAAATCCTAAGCTTGCGGCTTCCTATCAAGGGTTTATAGATTTGGCTTCAGCCAAGAATCTATTTGTTCGCGGAACATCCATTGTGTCAGACTATTTTATTTTTACGAATGGTTGGTATGAAAAATTTGGTAATAAAATAGCATTCTTATTGGTTATAGGATTCTTATTGGTTGTAACATTTGTTGTTTTGCAAAAGGCAAAAAAGTCTGATTTTCAGTTATTTACATTTGTGGTGCTAATTGTATTTATTCCTTTTGTTTTCTCTGTAGTTTCTGCCTACAAAGCTGGTGTAATGACAGGATTTTATTTTAGATATACTAGTTTTGGTTTACCATTTGTGTCGATTTTGATGGCTTGGTTTTTAGTCAAAATGTTTGAAAACCATAAAATACTATTTACAGGCTTCGCTGTGGTGTTACTCATCCAGTTCTATTCTTTTGCCAAAATTATCAAGCATTTTTATGCTGATGGTCAACAAAAGTACACGAGTTCACGCAATCGTGGAGCGAATCCGTATATCATGGTAGCTGATAAAATCAAGTCGATGTATATGCCTGGCGACACCATTGTGTATCCTTCGGTTTATGCAAATGGTTTTAGTAAAGCCATTGATCGCCCAAAAGGCGAGTTCGATAATCATGATGCCCAGTTGGTCAACTTATATCTCCCTAAAGACGCAACCTATATCCAGCGAATTGCCTTTGAAGAAACAGATCGAGTTTTGCTAAGAAGAAATGGACAAACCATCGTATTGTTCAATTTTGAGGGTATGAAATACCGATACTAGATGTAATTATTGAATTGTGAATGATGAATTGTGGATTTTTAAATATTCACAATTCATCATTCACAATTCATCACTCATACTTAGAAAGCATTTTCAAAATATTAAAATTTATAGATAGTGAAAGAACAAAAAGTCCTGTCGAAATTTTGGTTTTGGGGTTTACTCATCTTACCCATTCTACTTTATTTCCTATTGATTGAGCTTTATGGAATGAATATTCCTTATGTGGATGACCACGGACTGAAGGGTTTTTTAGTAAAATTCCAAGATAGTAAAACTTGGACAGAAAAAATTACAGCCATTTTTGCCCAACATAACGAACACCGAATTGGACTTACTCGTATTTGGTTTTTGTTTGTTTATGGGATTTATGGAAGTATCAATTACAAATGGTTAATGTGGTTTGGTAATATCCTGTTAGTAGGTGTGTTGGGGATATATGCTGCTTATTTCAAGAAAAATAAAATTTCACTTTTATACTTTTTACCACTTCCTTGGATTCTACTGACCTCAATTAATCAGGAAAATACCTTTTGGGGAATGGCTTCTATACAAAATTTTGGAATTGTATTCCTAAGTCTTTGGGCATTTTGGGAATTAGAGGAGGAAAGGCTCATCAGTGCGCTAGTTTTGGTATCCATTGCAGTGTTTACTAGTGGCAATGGTTTTGTTACCTTAGCCATTATGTGTGGTTTTTTATTGTTGAAACAGCAGTGGAAAAACTTAGGAATCTTGGTTTTGTTGGGTGTCTTGCTTGCCTTCCTCTATTTCGCAACTTACCAAAAACCTCCAGCAACGCCTTCAGCAACTTTGGCAGACTTGAAAAAGGTACTTTTGGCTTTTGTCTCTTTTGCAGGAAGTGCCGCCGATGTCTCTCTTGATACTGCGATTTCGGTACGAACCATAAAAGCGATATTCTTGGGAGGGATATTACTCATTTTAGCATTGATTTGTGTTGTAAGAAATATTCCTTTTGATTTTAGATTGAAAAAATATTCTACTCCCAAAAACTGGCCTGTTTTTATTTTGGCAACGATATTGTTAATTGTATTGTCATCTTTTATGGTAGCATGGACAAGAGTTGTGGGGTATGGAATGCCAACCATTTTAACAAGCCGTTATAAGATTTACAGCCTTTTGTTTGTGATTACGATGTATGTTTGGCTGTTGCGAGTGCTAGAGGAAAAGCATCGTTGGCGTATGTTCTTGTTTGCGCTACCATTTTCAATTTTGACCTATTTCAATGGATTTTGGCAGAGCATTTCACAAATTGATTACCATTATAAAGGCTTGATTTGTAATATGTTCAATTGGACGTATGAAGATTTATCAGGAAAAACTAATAGTCCCACACAGTTTAGATACTATAATCCTGCGACAGTATTTGGTAGCCTAACGCCTATTTTGTTGACCAACGATTTTAGTCATGATCCACAAATCAAATTAGAAGAAGCAAAAGTGCAGGACGGCAATGTTGTGATTCGTGGGGTTGGCGATTTTCATTTTCCTTGGCTCGATCCTGACAATGGGGTATACTTGATTGCTAAATCAGACAAACGGGTTTATGTTTTCCCTCTTCGTTCGATCAAAGCTGGTGTAAGGTTACTGATAGGAGGGCATGCAGTTTTTGGTCCGTATTTCGAAAACCAAATTCCAACCTTTGAATTTGATGCAGGTACTTATAAACTAGCTATTTTGGCCGTTGAAGATACTCAAAAGCGTATTTTGAATACGCAACAAACAATCACTATTGAGGCAAATACCAGAAAAGCCGTGGAGACGAATTGGTAAATGGTGAATTGTGAATGACAAATTGTGAATCGTCCTTGCTTGAAACTTAGGGTATTTGATTTTAGACGAGGATATTTTTGATTTCTCAAAATTCACAATTCATCATTCACAACTCACAATTACTTCGGTGACGAAGGTCTTACTTCGATTTTACTTGGTAAAGTGCGTGCTGGAAGTTTGATGAGGTCTGCAACGATTAGACCAATATCTTCTGGTTGAATTTTCCACGCATCTTGTTCGTTTGGTTTGTGACCGTTGAAATAAGTTGCTACCGAACCTGGCATAATGGTCGTAACCTTGATGCCTTCGCTACGCACGTCCATCATAAGCGCCTGCGTAAATCCTACCAAACCAAATTTGCTGGCATTATAGGCTGTTCCTTTAGCAAAGAAATTGGTACCCGCCAAACTCGAAATAGAGATGAAATATCCTTGTGTCGCTTTAAGAGCCTCAAGCGTTGCTTTCGTAGTGAAAAATACGCCTGTCAAGTTAATATCAATCGTTTCGTTCCACTGTTCTTCGGTCAAGTCCTGAACAGGAGCAAAGTGACCCACGCCAGCATTGGCAACTACGTAGTCAATTCTTCCCCACTTTTCTAATACTTTTTCAACAGCAGCTTCTTGTGAGGCAAGGCTTCTTACATCTGACTCCAAGCCTAAGGCATAACCTTCTTTGATTTCGTTTAGTTTTGCAGCAGCTTCCTCAGCACCAGCCAACGAACGACTGGTGATAGCAACTTTGATACCTTCTTTGATTAATACCTCGGCGATTCCGTAGCCAATACCTTTCGAACCTCCTGTAATAAATGCAGTTTTGATTTCAGACATAATTTTTGTTGGGATATAGATTTTTGGGTAGCTTTTCGTAAAAAATCACTACCCAATAACCTTGTGTGATAACCGTTTTAGAACTGATATTTTGACAAAATAGTTTAGTCAATAATCGACTGATAGATCATTTGTTGTACCTGTTTTTCAATTCCTCCGTCTTTTTTCGGCCAAACTTGGAACATTACTACCAGTAATAAATCCTCTTTGGGGTCGATTGTATAGTGCGTGTAATACATACCGCCCCATTCGAAGGCTCCTTCCGAACTTGGTAAAGAAGCTTTTCCTTTTTGGGTATAAATTTCAAATCCTAGACCAAATTTATTGGTATTATCTCTGATATTGAGTTCGCCAATTTGGTTAGTCGTCATTAGCTCGACGGTCTTGCGACTCAATAAACGGGTATTGTTAAAAGTCCCACCATTCAAGAGCATTTGGCAAAGTTTGGCATAGTCCAAAGCCGTAGAAGTCAAACCCGCACCGCCAGAAAAGTATTTTCTTTCGCCCGAAATAGGATAATCAGTCCATTGCGAACGAGGTTTTGGAGTAATACCTTTTTCCTTTCCTATTTCTTCATAAACTGTCACCAGTCGATTTTTCTTGGCATCGTCAATATAAAAACCTGTATCATTCATGCCTAGTGGCTCGAATATTTTTTTCTTGAGAAATTGGTCAAATGGCATTCCTGAAATGACTTCTACAAAATAGCCCAAAACGTCGGTGTTGAGTCCATACGTGAATTTTTCGCCCGGCTCATGAAACTTAGGTAATGCTCCTAAACGGTTCATTGTTTCGGCAATCGTTTCATTTTGAGTAGAAAAATAATAAGGAATTTTCGCCTTTCCGTATAAAGCATTTTGATAAGGAATACCAGCCGTATGGCTCAATAAATGACGAATGGTAATTTCTTTTTTAGCAGGATGTGAGGTATAAGTACTATCCTGCGGATTGATTTGGTCAACGATTTGTCCATTTTTAAAAGCAGGAATATATTTAGAAATAGGGTCGTCCAAACTAAATAGACCTTCTTCATAAAGCATCATGACCGCCACCGAAGTAGCCGCTTTGGTCATAGACATGATACGAAAAATATCATCCGTTTTTTGAGCTTTTTTTGTTTCAATATCATTCATTCCATAGGCTTTATGTAATACCAATTGCCCATGACGAGCAGCTAATACTACTGCTCCAGGAATACGCTTTTCAGCGATTTTACGATTGAGTAATTGCTCTATTCTATTCAGTCGCTCGGTTGACATTCCCACTTTTTCGGGAGCTATTCCTGAGGTAAATTGTTGGGGTTTTTGAGCAAAAGCGGTTATGGTAAAGAGAAATAGGTAAAAAAAGAAGAGCTTTTTCATGTTATAGTATCGAGAGATTAAGTTAGTGCGCAAAATAGAATTTAATTTTTGTGTTTAATGCTTTCAGGTATCGGCTTTCGGCGGTGGGCTTTGGGAAAAGCATGTCTTTCGTTATTAAAAACAATTTGAAACTCTTTGCCTAGTGCCTGTTGCCTAATGCCTCGACACATAGCATAGATCTTATTTTGCATGATTG
The DNA here is from genome assembly GCF_002270355.1 of Flectobacillus sp. BAB-3569. GTDB lineage: Bacteria > Bacteroidota > Bacteroidia > Cytophagales > Spirosomataceae > Flectobacillus > Flectobacillus roseus. Next base: position 205,731 of record NZ_NJFZ01000009.1, read on the forward strand.
CTTATGTGTTTGATTTAGTGAGAGGTAAGTAGGTCAAAGAGAAAAATCTCTTTGACCACTGAATTATAATTTTGTAGCTAAAATTAGCTCGGCTGGACCTGCCAAAAACTCTCCAGAAGTTTTGCCAAATTCCACTAAATGGGTATTTTTCAGGTGTTTATCTAAATGCTCTTGACTTTCCCAGTTTTCATAAAAATAGAAAATCCTAGCATCTTCGTTAGATTGGTGCAATACATAATCAATACATCCTTCCTCTGCAACAGTAGGAGGAATCAGTCCTAATAAAGCTTGTTTTGCAATTTCTTCTTTACCTGCTTGTGCAGTAATTTTTGCGATAACGGTTAACATACGTTGGTTTGTTTTTTAAGTAAAATGATATTACTAGGTTTTCGGCAATCAGCTATGGGCATTCGGCAATAAATTTTCCATTATTTCCTCAGAAACATGTTAAACTTTTAGCTGACGGGACGGCATAAAACTTATTACGGATAAAATCAGATTGGATACTGGTGTGAAATTCAAGTAATTAGTGTTTTGTATTTGTTTTTTACAAAATTAAGTTTGTCAATTACACAAAAGTGTTCTGTCTTTTTACTAGGAGCTTTTCAGAAACCAATCTTTTTCTTTAGCTCCATAGGAGCGACAGTTTGGTAGTAAAGAATCTTTTTCCTATACCAATATAGAGCACCGTAGGTGCGACAGACTTCAAGATAATCTGCTTTCTGTCGCACCTACGGCGCTTTTACAAAGGAAAATAATATAAGCTTACTAAATCTAAATCAGCACTACTTCCTACTTCCCACAGCATTTTTTGTATTTCTTTCCACTTCCACAAGGACAAGGGGCGTTTCGGTCAATTTTTTGATTAGCTGGCGGTTGGAATTTTCCTGAGACATAATACCAGCGATTTTGCTCTTTTATAAAACTTGAATATTCGTAATGCGTACGAGCAACCCCGTCAGCATCTTTAAATGAAGCTCTAAATTCAACTTCGCCTTGAGTATCAGTTTCTTTCCCATTCTTAGTAGAAAGTACTTGAAGTTGAGTCCATTCATTTTCAGTAGCCCATTCACGAATTGATGAAGGATCAAAATCACTTCTTCGGCTCGGATAGGTAGTTTCAACTAGATAATCAACTTTGATTTTGCTGTAGGCTGTGTATCGCGAGCGCATCAATTGTTCTGCGGTTGAGGCAAATTCTTTTCCCTCGATAAAAGGCTCACAACATTCTTGAAATGATTTTTTAGAGCCGCAAGGGCATAATTCGGCTATTGACATTGGGGCAATGGGAATATGTTCTGTTTATACACAAAGATAGTATCCCTCGAGGTTTTATGGCTAAGGAGAATGATGTTTTTAGCATTACCAAAAACGCCATAGATATCACAAAGCACAGAATCAACTGTATTTTGTCATATCTACGGCGTTTTTATTTTCTTTGAAAAGATTTTTAATCTACTCTTCTGTATTCTTTTCCATCTTTTTCCAAATATAGAAAACAGGAATTCCTAATGCCACAATTCCTACGCCTGCCCAAGAAGGAATAGGCTTGTAAATCAACAAGTTGATGCATAGTCCTGCTGCAAAAATCAAGTATATCGCAGGAATCAAGGGGTAACCAAAAGCTTTGTATGGACGTGGAGTATCTGGTTGTTTTTTTCTGAGAATAAATACACCGCCAATAGTCAAGATATAAAATACCAAAATCGAGAATACGGTATAGTCTAATAGGTCTCCATAAGTGCCTGATAAGCATAATAATGATGCCCAAACACCTTGAATAATCAATGAAAATCCTGGCACGCCATTCTTATTGATTTCACCTGCTTTTTTGAAGAATAAGCCATTTTTTGCCATGGCGTAATATACGCGAGCACCTGAAAGGATAATACCATTGTTACAACCAAAGGTTGAAATCATGATAAATACTGCCATGATAATAGCCGCAGGATTACCAAAAATCATTTCGGCAGCTGCCGTACCTACACGGTCGTTGGTAGCAAACATAATACCTCTCGAAAGTGTGTCAGGAGCATTTGGATGACCTTGCACTGGTAGCAACATTAGATAAGCTACATTGGCCAAAATATATAAAGCACTTACCGTCAACGTTCCATATAGCAAAGAGAGCGGAATATCTCTTTTGGGATTTTTCATTTCGCCAGCGATATAAGTAACATTGTTCCATGCCGAAGATGAAAATAACGGACCAATCAATGCTAAGCCCACAGCCGACCAAAGACCGATACCCGAAAGGTATTCATAATCCATGATTTTGCCTTTTTCCCAAATAATTTTAACAGGACTCCAGAAGTCGATGGCATTGATAGCCCACACGCCTTTGTCTGGATTGAGTCCGACTATTATACCTACAACGGCCAAGCCAAGCAAGGCGCCGATTTTAGTTACAGTGAAAATGAGTTGAACGATTTTAGCATTCTTAACACCTTTGAGATTGATAAAGGTAAGAAAAGCAATAAGCGCAATGGCTAAGAATTGTTGTGTGCTAAAGAATCCTAAGAAAGGCTGGTCGTTGATGAGGTCGGGTAGGAGTACGCCAGTATATTTGGCAAAAGCAACTGCTACGGCTGCAATCGTACCAGTTTCGATAACCAAAAAGGTAGTCCAACCAAACAAGAAACCTACCAAAGGGTTATATGCCTCACGGAGGTAGACATATTGTCCGCCAGCGTTGGGCATCATACCTGCGAGTTCGCCATACGATAGGGCAGATATGAGCGTGATAATACCCGTAATAATCCAAGTAAGGAGGAGGTATCCCGGCGAACCAAGGTTGCGAGTTACATCTGCTGAAACGATGAAAATTCCCGAACCAATCATAGAGCCAATCACAATCATACTGGCATCTAGCAATCCAATTTCTTTCTTTAGTTGTTGATTTTTTTCCATACTCAAAGAAAAGAAAAAACCTTCAACCAAACAAGAGGGCTTGTACCGACAAAACGTATAGTTAGGTGTCTTATTCGACAAAATAAAAGCTCATTCCGACAAAAATGCCAAAATGAGCTATAGATTTTATATGAACAAAGTAAGGAAATGCAAAAAATGAATTATTTGGGTAATACTAGCAAAGGCATATTAAAGTCCTGAATAAAATGCTTCGTTACGCTAGTATGAAAAAGATTGTCGAAGAAAGCTCGATCTTTCATGGCCAACACCAGTAAGTCTCCTTGATTTTTTTGTAGATAATTTTCGATACCTTCTATGGCGTTGCTTCCCAAAGTAATATGACTTTCGATATTTTCATTTTCAAAAAAAGTCAATAACCAATCTCCTAAGGTTTCGTCATCTGCCAAGTTCGGTTCTTCTACATCGTGAATATGAAGGATATTAGTTTTTGCTTTAAAACGGTCTGCTATATCGACGATATTTCTAACAATTTTGACTTCGTTGTTGGTATAGTCAGAGGCATAAATAATATTCTTCATGTCTTGAATATCGGCAGTATCTGGAATAACAAAAACTGGACAAATTGAATTTTTCACAACCTGATAGGTATTACTTCCCATGATGTTGCTCCAAATATCTTTGGCACCTCTGGTACCCATCACGATAAAATCGGCTTTTACTTGCTCTGATACTTGCTCAATAACCTCAGAAATAACGCCATAGATACTCAAAAGCTTTACTTCATTTTTGAACTCAGCCAGACACTGATTTTTGAGTATGGCTAATTGTTTATCCGAAGCTTTTTGTGCTTCATAAATCTCCTGTTCGATTTGCGAAGGGGATTCATAAGGCAAAGATCCAGTGAGATTAAATACATGCAATAACACCAAGTCAAGATTGAGGTTTTGAGCCACAGTACTAGCAAATACAAGTGCTTTTTTTGCAGTATCACTAAAGTCGGTAGGTACAATAACTGATTTCATAGAGTTTGTTGTTTTGTTGATACAAATTTGGCAAGAATTTCATGGTCTATGAATGAGGCTCGTTAGGAGCGTTACTGTTTAAGGTCATTGTTTTTTATGCGATTAACTCTTTTTTCAAGCAGTAGTCCCCAAGGTGTTAGGTGTTTGTAGTTATTCAAGCCGAAAGCTTCTACTGCATTTTTATGAATATGTTGTTGAGCTTCCTCCAAAGAATCTGTAATTAAAAAAAGAGAAAGATCCTCTGCTGAGATAGTTCCAGCTTTTTCCATTGCTACAAGTTGTTCGTAGAGTTTTTGATAAAATTCTTTGCCAAATAAAACAATCGGAAAAGGACTCATTTTACGAGTTTGGATCAACGTTATTGCTTCAAACATTTCGTCGAGCGTTCCAAAACCTCCTGGCATGACGATAAAACAATACGAATACTTACTTAAAAGAACCTTTCGAACAAAGAAAAAATCAAACTCGACAACCTTATCGAGATAAGGATTTGGGGCTTGTTCGTGAGGCAAAATAATATTACAGCCTACCGACAAACCACCTGCTTCTTTAGCTCCTCTATTGGCTGCCTCCATAATACCGCCACCTCCGCCAGTCATGACGGTAAAGCCCATGTTGGCTAACATTACGCCAATTTTACGAGCTTGTTCATAAAATACAGTACCCTCTTGCAGACGAGCAGAGCCAAATACAGTAGCGCATGGACCTACAAAATGCAGTACCCGAAAGCCTCTAATAAACTCGGTGAGTACTTTCAATACATATTTCAACTCATGCCAACGTGAGTTTTTGTGGGTCATAAAATGGTGTTCAGATTTTGACATGGGATTGTTTTTTGTTAGTGAAATAGCCTAATGAGGGGTTAGGGTTCAGGTATCAGAGTTTAGTTTTTTTAATAGCCTTCAATCAAAAATATCTTAATCTCTCAAGCTTGTTCTTGATGGGCGTCAATAGTTAAGTTGATTTATATCATTAAGGGAAGAAAAACTTTGATTATTATAGATGAAAAGTAGTGTGTAACCGTTATGGAAGGTAGTATTGATTTAATCTTTTGATACTAATTACTGGAAAAAAAGAGAAAAGGTATTTAGACTTTTTCAATGAATGTTTAAAAACAGTTTTAAACTGTTAAAAAATGAGTCCAAGACTAAGTCTTGAACTAGTAACTTCAATTTTGTCCAGTAATCAGCTTTTCATAATCAAACTGGTAATAATTGCCTAAATGGCACACTCATGAATATTTTCTTATTAATATCTTTACTTTTTTCTACAGAAAAAGTCGATGCCAAAAGGGATGAAACTCCTTTTTTACTTCCTAAAATGGTAGCCGAAAAACTGCAACAAATGCAAAAATCTGATACTAGATTTCGGGGAAAGAAAATAGCCTGTATGGTCGATTTTTCACAGCCTTCTTTCGAGAAAAGATTGTATGTGATTGATTTACAAAAACAAGTGTGTTTGATGAATACGTGGGTGGCTCACGGAAAAGGTTCAGGCAGAAATGCAATGGCTGAGTATTTCTCGAATGATTCGGGAAGTTTGTGTTCGAGTTTGGGTGTATTCGAGCCAATTGGTCAATTTTATGGAAAGCATGGGTTAAGTATTCGACTCAAAGGATTAGATAAAGGAGTCAACGATAATGCGGTTGATAGAGGAATTATCGTGCATGCTGCTGATTATATTTCTGAAAAGAATGCAAGTTTTTACAAGCGTCAAGGCAATTCGTTTGGTTGTTTTGCCGTCATGCCATCAATGATTGAACCTTTGGTAAAATTAGTCAATCAGCCAAACGCAGTGATTATGGCTTTTAAATGAAAAATTGAGAGTAATGAAGCTAAAGTTTTAATTATAGCTTATTCTTCTATTATTTTTTCAACTCTTCTACCTTTGGCAGATACAATAAGTATTTACTTGCAAATATCTGTTTGTTATCTTTTGGTAGTGTGATTTCTACCATGGCATCTTTCTTGTCTTTGCACAAAATGATTCCTATGGTAGGTAATTCATCTTCTGTCTTAACAAATCGATCGTAATAATTTACATACATTTGCATTTGACCTAAATCCTGATGTTTCAATTTCCCAATTTTTAAATCAATTAGAACAAAACATCGCAAAAGTCGATTATAAAAGACTAAATCTACTCGAAAGTGCTCTTCATCAAATGTAAATCGTACTTGCCTTCCAACAAAAGTGAATCCCTTCCCGAGTTCAAGTAAAAAATGCTCTAGACGGTCTATTATTGCTTGCTCAAGTTGTGTTTCAGAATAATTGGACTGTTCCTTTAAATTTAGAAACTCTAAAATATATGGGTCTTTTAAGGTCTCCAAAGGGTTAGTGACATTTCGTTCTACCGAACGGTCTTGGTTATTAACGTTCTTCGAAATCATTAAACGATGGTATACAGCAGAGTTAATTTGCCTTTCTAATGTCCTAACGCTCCATGAGTTTTGTTCAGCTTCTTTTTGATAATAAGCTCGTTCATTTTCATCCTCTATACGCATTAAGTGTATGTAATGTGTCCAGCTTAAGTTTTGCGAAATCGGTGATTTCGCATTCTTGAAAGTAATATAAAATTTACGAATTAGCTCAAGGTTTCTTTTAGAATAGCCCTTGCCAAATTCAATAGTTAATCTTTCAGATAGCTCTGAAAGAATAAAGGTTCCGTAGTCTGCATAGCTTTTCCCTTTTTGCTCTTGTTCAACAATTTGTTTTCCCAATTCAAAATAGGTATAAACCATAACGGAGTTAACTTGCTTTAGTAAAGTATCTTGAGCTTTACGTAAAAGCAACCTAATATTCTCAAAAAAAAGATTATCTAATTTTGTATCCATCTTCAATGTGAAAAGCTAAAGTGACTTAAAACTCTATCCTCGTAGAAATGAAAATTATGTATTTGGAGTAGTGATCTTGTACTAAAGTAAGTTAAGCTCATTTTAAGAGTAGGTACATCACACAGGGGCAAATATAAGTAAATGTTAGTGTTTATCACGGCTTATTTATATTTGGATGGAATAGTAATCGGAATTTATTTTGGGTGAATATATATGCCTAGTCCAAGACTAAGTCTCGAACCAATGTTTAGACTTGCAAATAATGAAATAAAACTTCCTCTACCTCACTTTCTGATAAACGTCTGAGTAAAAAATCAAATCGCCTTTTTCATTAATTCCAGAACACAAATAGCTAATCAATAGCGGTACATTAGGTTGAACTTGAAAGTAAATAGGCTTTAAATCTGGCTCATATTGCTGGGCAACTAGCTTTTGAATCAATGAAGAATTACCTATTAGTTTCTCAGCTAATTCTGTTGGTTTTTCTAAACGAATACAACCGTGACTCAACCAACGACTACCTTTCTGGAAAAGCTTTTTGGCATTGGTATCGTGCAAGTATACCGTAAATGGGTTATCAAAATCAAATTTTACAATGCCTAAAGAATTATCACATCCTGCCACTTGTCGTAATTTATAAGGAAAGTTTTTGGCATTAAAGCTCGACCAAGGAAGTGTTGTTTCATCAATCACATTCCATTTTTGGTCAAGCACTTGTATGCTGTTATTGCTCAAATAATTGACATCTTTTTGGATTTGGGGCAACATTTCTTTGATAGTAATGCTCGACGGAACAAACCAATAAGGGAAGAAAATACATTGCTTAATCGTACTTATCAAACTAGGAGTGGGTGTTTTGGGATTGCCAACAATCACACGCATTGATAAGGTTTTAGTTTGTGCTTCAATCATCGAAAACTCAGCAGAAGGGATATTGACCCATAAATAAGTTGGGAATTTCCATGCATTCAAGAAACGAATATAATTGAGGTCGTACTTAAGTAGGTTCAGTAGTTGTAATTTGCCTAAGTTTAAGGCTTTAAGGGTGTTTGTTCCTAGTTTTCCATCTGATTCCAAGTTGAATTTTTCTTGAAACTGTTTCAGCGCTTCGGTCAAAATGATCTCGCTATCATAAGTGCTCAGCGACTCTATACATTGCCAAAAGACTAACTTTTGCTGAAGACCCTTATTTTCTACAAAGGTTTTTGACAAGTTTGTAGGAATAAATAAACTATCAGGTGCATTTAGTAATTGTTGGTAGACTTCTAAAGTCTTCTTGTAATGTTGACTTGATACCTGATATTTCTCAAGAAGCTTGGCAAAAGACCCATATTTGATATTTTGATGAAGGATTTGAGGAGTGTTTATTGACCGATTTTGGTATTCGATTCCATTAAAAGCTAATGTTTTTGGTTTGCATCCAAACGTAAAATCGCTGAAATAGGTTAGCATTGCATGAGTACACAACAACTCATATTCAAGCTGGTTGATGTTTGGTTGAATAAGATAGTCGAAGTGATAGTCTTGTGGATTGAGACCATATTGTGTGGCTTTGCGTAGCTCCTCTATAAAACTTTCTTGAAATGCTTTATTTTCATGCCAAATAGGTTGGAAGTTATTGTCTTTATAAAAAGCCTGTAACTCCGAGGGTTCAGTAATGCTGAGTTGTTTGGCAAAAACAGGATCTTCACATAATTGCTTTAATAGACTTTCAATGTTTTCTTGCGCAAAGGTGGTTGCCGAAACAAGAAGTAATATAATTGAGAAATAGACCTTTTTCATAAAATAAATAGCTTGTTGTGGAAGACTTTTACAAAGGTCGCTTGGAAAGGAGAGGAGTAAACTGAGTAGTTCAGGTAGAAAAAATGATAATTATCATTCATCAAAAAAGCCATCCCCGAAGGAATGGCTTTTATACTATTAGCAGATGATACAGCGCTTATTTTGTTCCGTATTTTTCTGAATACTTTTTGTACAAACGTTTTTGTTTGTCATCCAAGTCGATTTTCTTTCCTTGAATAAATGCGTGTTCTACTTTTGCCGAACGCATATCTAACAAATCACCTTGTGACACTACCAAAGTAGCTTGTTTACCAACTTCCAAAGAGCCTACATATTTGTCGATACCCAAGATTTTAGCGTTGTTGATTGTTACCAATTTCAAAGCATCGTCTTTTGACATACCGTGTCCAGCTACTGTACCAGCCAAGAAAGGCAAGTTACGTGTACGCCAGTGCATACCAATATAGGCCAAACCAACAGTTACGCCTTTTTGAGCCAATAGTTGAGGCAATTTGTAAGGTAAATCTGTGTCATCGTCAATGCTATTTGGCAAGCGATGCGTACCTGATACAATCACAGGAACGTTGTTATCACGCAAGAAATCTGCTGCCAAAAGAGACTCTTCACCACCGATAATTACGATGCTTTTTACCCCTTTTGATTTAGCAAACTGAACTGCTTCGATGATTTCTTTACCATAATCAGCCGAGATGTACAATTTTTTAGTTCCGTCAAAAAGACCTTTCATTGCCTCCAATTTTACATTGATAGGATTAGGGTTTTTGATTTGTCCATAAGCTGTCGCATCGTCAAACAACTGTGCCAATTCACGGATTTGCTCTTCTTTCTTATCGTTTTTCTTTGTTGTAGAAGAAAACGTTTCGAAGTTAAATTCACGTTTGAAATAGCCTACCCAGTTAAGGTGAATACCATCATCTTTCTTCAAAACGGCATCTTCCCAGTTCCAGCCATCTAAGTTCATGATAGAAGACATACCCGAGATAATTTCACCTACTGGCGTAACTTGAGTAATCAAAACACCGTTACCACGAACCGTTGGAATTAATTCTGAGTCAGTGTTATAAGCAATCAAAGCACGAACGTGAGGGTTGATTGCACCTACTTCTTGTTGGTCGACTGTAGCACGAACCGCTTCGATTTCTACCAAACCTAGTTGGTTGGCAGGAGCAATCAAGCCAGGGAAAACGTGTTTTCCTGTTACGTCGATGGTTTCGGTACCAGTTTTATCATAAGTTGTTCCTGCAGGACCAACTTTAGTGATAACTCCTTTATCAAAAACAATTACACCATTTTCAATCACAGGACCTGCTGCCGTGTGAATAGTGGCACCCGTCAAAGCAATAGGCTTAGACTGAGGGGTAGCTGCCGCTTGGTTTTGAGCGAAGGTCGTCTTCATACCCAAAAACAAAGCTAGCGTATATAATAATGCTGATTTTTTCATTTTGTAATAAAATTTTAAGTCATGAAAAATGTCTGAACTTGACATTTTATCTTAAAACATGTACTGAATTTGAGACAAATGATGCTTTGCTAACTTAGCAGAGTAGTAAATGGGAATTATTCACCATTCACAACTCACCATTCAACACTCTATTTGTCACAGTTGTCTTGTAACTGTAATGTACCAAATGCACGAGTTTCGCCTTCTTCTTCAGTTAAACCACCCAAAGAGTTACAAACGAACAATCTTGGTTTGCGCATTTCTGGTCTAGCAGTAGGAGCACCACTTGCTTTTGAATTCAACATTTTTTGAATCAAACGGTTACGTTCAGCAGCGATATTAGCACGCAATTCTTTGTCTTTTTCGATGTCGAAATACACTGCACCTTCAATGATAGTTTTTTCTGGTTTTGCGTAAACAGAAAGTGGATTTTCGTTCCAAAGTACAACGTCAGCATCTTTACCAGCTTTGATACTACCCAAACGGTTGTCAAGGTGCATCATTTTTGCAGGGTTCAATGTTACCAATTTCCAAGCTTCTTCTTCAGTAAGACCACCGTACATGACTGTTTTTGCAGCCTCTTGGTTCAAACGGCGAGCCATTTCAGCATCATCAGAGTTGATTGAGGTATTGATACCAACTTTTGTCATCAAAGCAGCGTTGAAAGGAATCGCTTCTTTTACTTCCATTTTGTATGCCCACCAGTCAGCAAAAGTTGAACCACTTGCACCGTGTGCTTTCATTTTGTCAGCTACTTTATAACCTTCCAAAATGTGCGTAAAGGTATTTACTTTGAAACCCAATGAATCAGCTACTTTCAACAACATATTGATTTCAGACTGAACATAAGAGTGACAAGTGATAAAACGTTTTTTGTTCAAAATCTCAGATAAAGCATCCAATTCTAAATCACGACGTGGAGGAGTCAAAGTAGCTTTGTTAGCTGCTTTGTTATATTCAGCCCAAGCTTTATCATATTCTTTCGCACGCAAGAAAGCGTCCATCATGATTTGCTCAACACCCATACGAGTTTGAGGGAAACGAATACGAGCACGGTCACCCCAGTTTGCTTGTTTTACGTTTTCACCCAAAGCAAACTTGATATATCCATCAGCATTTTGAATTTTCATTACTTCTGGTGCTTCACCCCATTTCAATTTCACGATTGCCGACTGACCACCGATACAGTTAGCTGAACCATGTAGCAATTGTGATGAAGTTACACCACCTGCCAATTGACGATAGATATTTACGTCTTCTGAGTTTACTACATCTTCCATACGAACTTCAGCAGTAACTGACTGAGAACCTTCGTTTACAGAAAGCAATGCAATATGAGAGTGTTCGTCAAAAATACCATTGGTCAAGTGTTTACCAGTTCCATCAACCACTTTTGCACCAGTTACTGACAAGTTTTTACCCACCTGAGCGATTTTACCATCTTTCAATAATACGTCCGTATTTTTCAAAATACCATCCTTCTCGTTTGTCCAAACGGTAGCATTTTTAATCAATAAAGTCTCAGCTTTTGGTTTTGTCTCAGCACCATATCCATTGAAAGGATATACGATTTTGCCTATTGTTGGAACAGGTTTCTTAGTAGTATCTGCTTTTGCAACAGCTTCTTTGAAAGCTTCTTTGAAAATAGCGTCAAATTTTACAGGAGTACCTGCTGCATCAAATCCATCGCCTTTGATGTTTTTGCCATCATAATAAGCACTAATACGAGTATCACCTTTGTCTTTTTTAGCATCTAATTTGAATGATAAAGTCAACAAATCGCCTGTTCTAGTCACTTTTGGAGAAACCTTAACTGAATCTGATACTTGGATTTGGAACTCTGGCTTATCTACTTTACCTGTTACATTCAATTTCAAACCTGATTTACCTGCTACGCTCAAATCGTAAGAAGCACGCATATCAGTCACATTCATGTTGTTTACTACATAACGTTTTCCTTTTACCCAGTTTTCATAAATTACATTACTTTCCTTGAAAAGGTTGTCAGATGTAATCAAGAAGTTTGCCAGCATACCAGGTTTCAAGCTACCCACCAAGTTATCTACTTTGTTGAATTGAGCAGGAACCGAAGTCAAAGCTGCCAAAGCAACTTTTTCATCCAAACCATATTCTACAGCTTTACGCAAGTTTGCCCAGAAATCTGATTTACTTCTTACGTTAGAAGTAGTAATAGCAAAAGGAACACCCGCTTTCGCCAAGATAGCTGGATTGGCAGGAGCCATTTCCCAGTGTTTCATATCCGATAACGAAACCACGCTTGCATCAAACGGATCTTCTACGTCAGGAGTTGTTGGAAAATTCAAAGGAATAATCAAGGAAACACCAGCCGCTTTTACTTCATCAAGACGTTGGTATTCGTCACCACCACCTTTTATGATGTAATTAACACCAAATTCTTTTCCGATTTTGTTAGCTCTCAAAATACCCAATTTGTCAGATACCTCAAATACCTGTGGTACTGATTGGCTATTGTTGAAAGACTCTAAAGAGATATTGTACTCTGTTTTGTTTTTACTCTTCTTATACCAATCAGCATCCAAATAAGTTTGACGTAACAATGCTACTGAACCCATCAATGAGTTTGGATAGTCTTGAGTTGAAGACCCTTTAGATAGAGAGTAATGTGCTGAAACATTAGTTTTCAACAAAGCCTCTTGGTCACGACCGTCGATTAAGGCAACCAATGCCGAAGTACCTCGAACGATACCATCTTGTACGTGTGTGATAGCAGCCCCAAAACCAGCCTTACGTAACTCGTCAGCTGCGGTAGGATTACTTGCATAGATAGCTGCTGCATTTACTTCTGGCAAAACAGCTTGGTTCCAGTTGTAAGCACCTTGTTTTTTCGATTCGAACTGAGGATCACCTCTAAAGCTACGACCTTCTCTTTTTAATTCAGGCATACCATAGCTACTATACGCTTCTACTAAAGAAGGATAGATGCGTTTGCCTTTTAGGTCAATTACTTGCGTACCAGCAGGGAGAGTAATGTTTTTGCCTACTGCTTCAATCACAGAACCTTTGATTACTAAGGTTGCGCCTTCTAAAACTGTATTAGCATCTGAAACGATAGTAGCATTGACAAATGCATACGTGTTTGGACGCTCATCTTGCACCCCGTTTCGAGGAAACGTGGTGGTTTGAGCTCTAAGCACCGTTCCAAACATGATAATGTTGATGAACGTGTAAAGAATCTTCTTCATAAAAAGAAATTTAGATTAAAGGTAGTTTGTGTAAAGTGATATGGCAAACTAAAGGATTTGCCCAATGAAATATTACATCATGTAAAAATTGTATGATAATCTCGAACTTCCAACAAGTTTTGACCAAATTTAGACCAAGTCAGGGATTCCATCGCTTAAATACAAAAGGTGAATTTTTACAGTAGGATAATAATGAGTTTTTATAATATTTTTCTCGTAAACGTTTCCGTAAACGTTTACGGAAAAATATTCAATAAAACCCTTGAAAAGTGCTATTTTGTTTGTATATCTTTAGGAAAGAATCTCAGAAAACAACTCATTTTTATGATGACTGCAAAAAGAATTACGGATGAAGTAGCTTTGTGGAACGCATTTCGTGGAGGGGATCACGACGCATTTACATTAATATATCGTAGCTATGTAAACCTCTTGTATAACTATAGTACTAGTATTACCCAAGACCGTGAGTTAATCAAGGACTGTTTGCACGATTTGTTTGTAGAGCTTTGGAAAAATCACCAGAATTTAGGTGAAACTACTTCTATTCGTTACTACCTGATGGCTTCTATAAAAAGAAAGTTGGTTCGTCATTTGGAAACCCAACAACGTCAGACCTTGCATCATGAAGGTTACTATGTCGAAAATCCAGATTTTGTGGGATCGCATGAAAATCGTTTAGTGGCTTTTGAAGAGGAGCAAAAATTCAATCATGTTCTTAGTGAGTCTTTTCGTTTTTTGACAAAAAGACAAAGAGAAGCACTTTCTCTTAAATTCTTTCATGATATGGATACCGACCAGATTTCAAATAAAATGAACATCAATCCTCAGTCGGTGTACAATCTTATTTTTGGAGCTTTAAAGACTTTAAAACAACACATTGGTGCCGAACAAATAGCTTTTGCATAGGGATTAGATTAAATACATAAGATTACCAAAACCTGTCACAAAAAACTGTGCAGGTTTTTTTTATTTTTTTCAGTAGAAAAAACACTTATCTGTCTTATGTTGTTAAAATTCAAAAAATAAGTAAAATAATTATATATATTTTTCCGCTCTACCTCATAGAAAATATTTCTTTTCTAATACCTACAATTGCCTCATTATATCCCTATTTTATTATTAATATACGGAATTAAGTATTTAATAATCAATATGTTAAAATTAAATTGGAAAAACTGTCCTTTTTCGTCTGTAAAATCGAGTAGAAAAAAATAAATTGTGTCTTGTGTAGTAAAATTGCAAAAAATACTTTCAAAAGTTCAATTTATGGCACGCCTCGACAACATTCTAAAATATGAGTTTTTTCATGCTGAAGATTTTATCTCAGATACCTTTTTTTAGAATGGGTAGCCTCACCAAGTAATCAGGAATATTGTGCTTTTTGGAATCAGTTGATAGATATATATCCTGATAAATACTTTGAAATAGAAACAGCAAAAGAAATTCTTCAGAATAGTTGCGAAGGTCAGGGCCTGAACCCATTTGAAGAAGAAGAACTTTGGCGAAAAATCAATAAATCTTTATTATCCTAATCAATCAGTTTCATTTTAAAACCAATAGACTATGCAAAGTAAACCTTTACAATTGAAAAGAGGGTTATTTGGAATGTGTGCGGTGCTTACCTTTATGTTGTTAAGCTTCACAGGACTAGCCCAACAAGCAATTACAGGGAAAGTGACTTCTTCGGAAGACGGACAGGGTATTCCAGGAGTTAGTGTTATGATTAAAGGTACCAACAGAGGTACAACCACAGATGCAAACGGTTCTTACAAAATTAACTCATCATCGGCTAAAGATGTCTTATCATTTTCAGCGATTGGTTACACGACTTCAGAAGTAGCAGTAGGTTCAAAAAATACTATCAATGTTGTGTTGAATGTTGAAAATCAAGCGCTTTCAGAGGTTGTAGTAGTTGGATATGGTACTCAAAAGAAAAGCCAATTAACAGGTGCTATTTCGCAGGTATCAGCCAAACAAATTTCAGAAATGCCTATTACCAACTTAGGTCAGGCACTTCAAGGTAGAACTGCTGGGGTAGACGTGTCTCAATCAGGTTCAAAACCAGGTCAAACAGCTAAGATTTTGATTCGTGGTCGTCGTTCATTCAACGCAGGTAACGACCCACTTTATGTAGTAGATGGTATTCCATTGTCGGCTGGTTATGAGGATTTTAATCCAAATGATGTTCAGTCAATGGAAGTTTTGAAAGATGCGACAGCTACAGCAATTTATGGTGCTAGAGGTGCTAATGGTGTTGTTTTGATTACTACAAAAAGAGGTGCAGTAAAAGGAAAAACTACGGTTACGTATGATATGTATGTTGGTCAATCACAAGTACTAAACAAATTGAGATTATTCAACGGAACTGAATTTGCAGAATATGTTCGTGAAGCTTACAGATCTACAGGTATTTATAGAAATGCGGCAGGTGCAATTGTTCCTACAGGACAATCAGACCCAGTAGCTGATGGTAAAGTTGCTGTATTGGGTGGTGACCCTAACGTTGTGGAAGGCTTGGCTCAGGGAAGAAGCACAGATTATCAAGATTTGATTTTGAAAAATGGTTTCCAACAAAACCACTCTATTGGTATTCAAGGTGGTAACGACAGAACACAATTCTATATTTCTGCTGGATATTTTCTAGACAAAGGGGTTTCTGAAGGTTTGGATTACTCTCGTTATTCTTTGAGAGCCAACATTGATCATGAAATCAACAAATGGTTGAAGGTAGGTATTTCATCATATATGATGTTTAGTGATCGTAATGGCGAAAACCTAAACCCATATAGCTTTACGATTAACCAAAACCCACTCGGAGCTCCTTACAAGGCTGACGGTTCTATTAACTTTACTCCTACAAACGATGCTTTGTTGACAAACCCATTGGCAGAAATCGTGCCGGGTGCGCAAGTTGACAACACGAAAAAGTACCGTATTTTCAACAGTATTTATACTGAGGTAAAATTGATGGAAGGTTTGAAATACCGTGTAAACTTTGGTCCTGACTTTACATTATCTCGTTGGGGTAGATTTATCGGTGCTCAAACAAATGCAAGAAAAGGTGGTGATGCTCAGGCTAGTACACAAACTAATTTCGGATTCAACTGGACTTTGGAAAACATTATTAACTACTCAAAAACTATCCAAAAGCATAACTTTAACGTAACGTTACTACACTCAATCCAAAGAGATCGTTACGAAAACTATGCTTCAAACGTTCAAGGTGTTCCTGCTGAAACGCAACAGTTTTATAATTTAGGAAATGCGAGTTCGGTATTAGGAGTTGGTAGTAACTTGACAGAGTGGACAATCAACTCATTGATGGCTCGTATCAACTATGATTACAACGATAAATTTTTGGTAACATTGACAATGCGTCGTGATGGATCTAGCCGTTTTGGTGTAAATAGTAAATATGGTAATTTCCCTGGAGTAGCTGTAGGTTATAACATTAGCAACGAGCCATTCTTGAAAAGCGTGCAATGGTTAGACTTATTAAAAGTAAGAGCAGGTTGGGGTTCAGTAGGTAATCAAGGGGTGTCGCCTTACCAAACGCAAGGTTTGTTGAATCGTACTGCTTATGCTTGGGATAATACTTCTGCTTTTGGTTATAGACCAAATACGATTGGTAACCCAGATTTGAGATGGGAGTCATCTGCTACTAAAAACGTAGGTATCGACTTTAGTTTCTTGAAAGGAAGGGTGCAAGGTTCATTGGAATTGTACCAAACCAACACAACAGATCTGTTATTGTCTGATCAGTTGCCAGGTTCAATCGGATTTAGTGCTGTAACGAAAAACGTCGGTGAAACACGTAACAGAGGTGTTGAACTAGGTGTATCTACTATAAACGTTGATACTAAAGGAGGTTTTAGATGGACAACTGATTTCCAGTTTACTAAAAACAGTGAAGCCATTGTTTCTTTGTATAATGGAGCAAAGGATGATGTTGGTAACAGATGGTTTATTGGTCAGCCTTTGAATTCATTCTTCGATTACAAAAAAGTGGGTATTTGGCAAGTTAGCGAAGCAGAACAGGCAAAGAAATTCTACCCTGGTGACAACGCTAACGCCTTGGGTGCAGGTGTAGGTCAAATCAAAGTTCAAGATACAAACGGTGATGGTGTAATCAATGCTAATGACCGTGTATTACTAGGCTCAGACGTTCCTGATTTCTCGGCAGGTTTAACTAACAGATTTACTTATAAAAACTTTGACTTATCATTCTTCTTATTCGGTCGTTTTGGACAAATGATTGTGAGTGGTTTCCATCAAGACAACAACGCATTGGCTGGTCGCTACCAACAGATCAAAGTTGATTACTGGACACCAAATAATCCAAATGCAGAATTCCCTCGTCCATTCAGTAACCAAGAGTTCCCACAGTTCAGACAAACGTTGATTTACTTTGATGGTTCATTTATCAAGTTACGTAACATCAACTTTGGCTACTCATTCAACTCAACAGTTGCAAAAAAATTAGGCATGGAATCATTGAGAATTTTCTCAAGTATTCAACAACCGTTCATCTGGTCTAGCTTTATTTCTAAGTACAATGGCGTAGACCCAGAAACTTCAGGTACAGCTGTAAACAATGGTATTACACCATCTACGAAAGTATTTACAGTAGGTATCAACGCTAAGTTCTAAGAGCGACTTAGTAGAAATTTCTTAACGATAAACAGTCTAACGAAAAATGATTAATACGATGAATATTAACAATATATTAAAACATGCAAGAGTACTAGGGGTAGCAGCATTGATGTTGACCGGTCAGTCTTGCTCAGATGTCTTGAACGAAACAGTTGTATCGGGTATCGGTAACGACTATATGAACACAACCAAGGGGTATGAAGATGCTGTAAACGCAGCCTATTCTTCTCTTCGTAACTATTATGCCACTCAGGCAGGTCTTACCATGACCGAATATGGTACTGATATTTATGCTACAGGTGCGGATGGTTCGTACAAAGGTTTTCATTTTTATGATACTCAGTTGAATCCAACAGTAGATTATCTAGCTCAAATTTGGGATGAATTATATCGTGGTATCAATACTTGTAACGCTATCATTGAGCGCGCTCCAAAAGTAACGATAGCTGATGCTACCAAAAAAATCAGAATTGCTGAGGCTAAGTTCTTGAGAGCGCACTATTACTTCATATTATTCCAACAATATGGAGGTGTAGATTTGAGATTGACAGAAACATTGGCTCCTACGAAGCAGACCAAAAGAGCTACGGATGCCGAAATGTATGCTGCCATTATCAAGGATTTGACAGAGGCTATTCCTGATTTACCAAACTCGTCATCACAATATGGTCGTGCTATCAAGCCTGCTGCTGAGATGTGCTTGGCGAAAGTGTATCTAGCAAAAGCTTATTCGTCGGTAAAAGCATCAGATGATTTCTCAAAAGCAGCAACACTTTGTTCAAGCGTAATTTCTAATTATGGATACAAATTGCTGGATGATTTTGCAAGTGTATTTGATGAGAATAACCAAAGAAACTCAGAAATCGTTTTTGCAGTACAATATACTTCAGATCCATTGACAAACCTTACTAATAATACAGGTGCAGTTAATGGAGGTAACAACTTACACTTGTTTTATGGTATGCAGTATGACGTACAGGCAGGTATGCAGCGTGACGTTTTGAATGGTCGTCCTTTCAAACGCTTGCGTCCTACAACTTACTGTACAGATGTTGTTTTTGGAGAACGAGTTAATGATTCACGTTACAAGAAAACTTTTAAAGATACTTGGTATAGCAATAAGCCAGGAACTTATGTGACAGCATTCGATGATTCAAAAACTTCGGTAACTTTTGCAGCAGGTGATACAGCTATTTTTATTCCAGGCTACGAAATGTCGAAAGAAGAACGTGCTAAGAAAAAATATCAGGTATTAGTGCCAAGCAAATATTCAGAGGCATTATTCCCAACTTTGAGAAAATTCTTCGATACCAAGCGTCCTGATATGACTTATGAAGCAGGTAGCCGAGATTTCTTCGTGTATCGTTTAGCTGATACTTATTTGATGTTGGCAGAGGCACAGATTGGCTTGGGTAACAAACAAGCGGCGGCAGATGCTCTTAATATGGTTCGTCGTCGTGCAGCTTGGGCTGGTAAACAATCTGCTATGGAAATTACAGCTGCTCAAGCTACTTTTGACTTTATGGTAGAAGAAAGAGCTAGAGAATTAGTAGGTGAGCAAACTCGTTGGATGGACTTAAAACGTTGGGGAATCTTAGTGGATCGTGTGAAAAAATACAATCCACAAGCGGCTGCTAACATCAAAGATATTCACAATGTTCGTCCAATTCCTCAAACACAAATTGACCGTACAGAAGGAGGTAATACTGCATTCCCTCAAAATGCTGGTTACTAATAGCTAGTTGGGTTGTAAATAATGAAGAAGATGAATGACTCTTAGGATTAGTTCATCTTCTTTTACCACTAAAAGCATAATTATATACTTGACCCTAATACCAAAAACATGGGGCGTTTCGCGAGAGACGCCCCTCTTTTTGTTAATATATCCAACTCAAGCAGTCTAATCAATGCAGAATAGTCTCCATTTTTTGAAAATTTTGAGTAACTTTTGGATTTTAAAGGCTTTTATATCAAAATTTAAGACGAGATTGTGCAAACAATCCTATTCGACTAGAAAACCAAATTATGAAAAAAAGTATCATCATGATGGGGCTAATGCTTATGAGTGCAGGCATTTTTGCTCAACAAAAAACAGATAAAGTACAACTTGTGGTAAAGAAAAATGAAAGAAAGGTAGATGTACTTGTCGATGGGCAACCCTTTACTTCTTACTTCTATCCGAGTGATTCTATCCTAAAAAAACCAGTACTTTTTCCTATTCGTACCGCGCAAGGAACTATGATTACG
Organism: Flectobacillus sp. BAB-3569; assembly: GCF_002270355.1. Taxonomy (GTDB): domain Bacteria; phylum Bacteroidota; class Bacteroidia; order Cytophagales; family Spirosomataceae; genus Flectobacillus; species Flectobacillus roseus. Next base: position 225,825 of record NZ_NJFZ01000009.1, read on the forward strand.
CGTGGCTATCCTTTCATCAAAAAAGCAGGAGAACGTGTGGATCACCCACACCATGTAGGTATGTGGCTCAATTACGAATCTGTGAATGGGTTTGACTTCTGGAACAATTCAACGGCTATCAAAGACCGTTCGAAATACGGAACTATTCGCCATACAGGTATTGAAAAAGTAGTGGGTGGACATGGAAAAGGCGAATTGCAAGTAACTGCCGATTGGATTGATACCGATGGAAAAGGGAAAACTCTTTTGAAAGAAGAAACAACCTACATTTTTACAGCCAAAGGCAATCAACGTATCATTGACCGCATTACCACTCTTACAGCTGTGGAACCTGTAACATTTGCTGACGTAAAAGACGGAATGTTTGCCATCCGCGTGGTTCGTGAATTAGAACATCCTTCAGATAAACCAGATGTTTTTGTAGATGCCAATGGTATCGAAACTAAGGTTGATAAATTAGATAACACAGGTATTTCTGGCAAATATCACGGCAGTAATGGTGTAAATGGAGAAGAAGTGTGGGCTACACGTGCTAATTGGATGAACCTTTCTGGAAAGATTAAAGACGAGGATATTAACATTGTGATTATCGATCACCCTAAAAATGTCAGCTATCCTACCTATTGGCATGCACGTGGATACGGCTTGTTTGCAGCCAATCCGCTAGGAGTAAATGTGTTTTCAAAAGGGAAAGAAACTTTAAACTATAAATTAGCTCCTAATCAATCAGTAACTTTCCGCTATCGTACAGTAATTACTTCAGGAAAAGTAACGGATAAGGAATACGATGATTTGGCAAAAGAATTTGCTAATCAATAGCATTATTGAATTTTGCGACCCAAGAGAAAATATTGGATAATATATAGATGGTGTACTTTGATAGTGTCCATTCTGATGTCTTAACTGATATTATTAACAAGTAAAAAAGCTCAACTATCTTACCATAGTTGAGCTTTTCTTATTTTAACCGATTGATTTCGGTTTTTAAAAATCTTTGTTTGGGGTAATAATATCCGTAGATATATGAAAGTATTACGGATGAGAATGCCAGTAAACTCATAATTACTAGCTTAAGAGTGAGGTTTCTTTTCATGATAGGTATAATTTTTTTGATTTTTTTAGATACAGAAATCTATTTACCTCAAATATATCTTGCTTTTGGTGTACTTCGAATATCCTATTTTGATAATTGTATAAACGGTCATGACTTTATCGGCTTGTTTTTTTATAACTTCGGGAAACCAATTTCTATAAAAACCCAATTCATTTAACATGAAAAAACTTCTTTTCGGATTCTCAATGGGATTTCTTACTTTGGCTTGTAATCCTAAATCATCAGAACAAACCCCAATTATTGGTACTTGGCAGTTAATTTCAGGAACCACCATCAAAGGCTCAGACACTACAGTCACAGATTATACCAAGGGGCAGGAAATGATTAAAATAATCACTCCAACTCATTTTTCGTTCTTGCGCCATGACCTCAATCACGGAAAGGACTCCACTGCCGACTATAGTGCAGGAGGAGGTAGAGTCAAGATTGAAGGAAATAAGTATAAAGAATATTTAGATTATTTCAATGTGCGCGAGTGGGAAGGAGGCGAGTTTGAATTTGATTATGAAGTCACGGGAGATACTTTAATTATTAAAGGAGTCGAAAAGGTAGAAAAACTTGGTATCAACCATATCAATATCGAAAAATACCTTAAGAAAAATTAGAATCAACCATTCTGGCAGTGTTAGTCATATCAAACTATGGCTGACACTATTTTTGATAGGTAAAAAATTGAATGAATTGTCTTTTATGGCTACGGTACATCATTCAATCAAACACTAAACTTATCATTTCATGAGTACACAATTGAAATACATTTTTATATTCCTGTTGCTATTGACAACCAGTACGATGTTACGTGCTCAGAATAAGCTCTTTAATGGTAAAAATCTAAAAGGCTGGTATTCCTACGAACCTAAAACTGGTAAGCACTCAAACGCAGCTGATATTTTTCGGGTGGAGGATAAAATGATTCGTTTGTATGGAGACAAATTAGGGTATGTAATGACAGAGAAGTCATTCAAAAATTTCCAACTAACTGTAACTTTTCGCTGGAATACTGACACTACTATTACCCGTAAAAGTAGTAAAAGAAACAGTGGTATTATGTATTTAGTGCCTACCTCAACCAAAGATACCCTTTGGCCCAAAGGAATTCAATATCAAGTAAAAGAAGGTGGGACAGGTGATTTTGTACTGTTACAAGAGGTGACTTTATTGGTAAAAGGTAAACAAACCGAACCTGGAAAAAGTGTAACATCAGCAAGGTTTTCAGATGCCGAAAAACCAGTCGGTGAATGGAATACAGCTGTTATTACTGTAAAAGAAGGAATCGTAAAACAAGAATTAAATGGAAAGCTAGTGAATGAAGGTACTTTAACAGAGCCTATTGAAGGCAAAATTTTACTACAATATGAAGGTTTTCCTATAGATTTTTCAAAGATTGAGTTAAGAAAACTTTAGTAAATCCTTGTGATAAGATTATTGGAGAAGGTGTACGTGGCAACGTACACTTTTTTACTTTTGGGGAGAAATACTAAAATTTAGAGATTGGGTTTGCTTAAATCTGAAACGGCGCTGATCAATTGTATTTTGTCTTGGGAAGAAATTGCTCTATATTTGTTCTTGAATTGAATGGTTAATTTAGTAAAAATCCTCCTAAGCGATAGTATAAGCTATTTTGAAATGGATTAATTAATATTCATTGTGTTAAAACTAAACCTTTCAGATTCACGCTCCCCAAAACTCTGCTTTAGTACTTTTTAGGGTTTGGGTAATAACCTAATTTTAGTCGAGTTACCTTTGGTAAGTATTAGTGCTAATGTATGAATTGTGAATGTAAAATTTCAATTATCAACATCTTACATCTTCAATGAATTAAAGATTATTTTGTATGAATACACTATAAGCTTTAAGTCCAAAAGCTTGTTTGAATTCATTGGGAATATTTTGCCGAGAGTCTATTGCTGAAAGTCGAGTGCCCCTAAGGTGAAATTTATTTTGCTCACTATCTTGTACTAAAATTAAGAAATTCTTGATCTGGTTCTTTTTATAAAGAGAAGGTGTCATAGCATATTTTTTTTGCTTTAAATTTCTACTGATCATTCAAATAGCTAACAGCACCTATTAGAACATAGAGCGATAAAGAAAAAAATAGTTAAACTAAACAGTCAAATGTATCTTTTTCAGAAACTATCAGTTGTAATTCCTGCCTATAACGAAGAGAAGACGATTAAAAGTGTCCTAACCAAGCTTACCACGGTAGAACTTATCAAAAATATCCAAATGGAGCTTCTTGTTGTAAATGATTGTTCAAAAGACAACACCGAAAAAGAAGTTGAATCTTTCATTAAAGAGAACCCATCCGTTGACATAAAGTACTTTAAGCACGAAGTAAATAAAGGTAAAGGTGCGGCGCTTCATACAGGAATCAAAAATGCAACTGGACAATATTTAATTGTACAAGATGCCGACTTAGAGTATGATCCAGAGGAGTTTAATATTCTGATAAAACCAATAACTGATGGTCACGCAGATGTTGTTTATGGATCTAGATTCATGGGCGGCAATGCGCACAGAATTTTATTTTTCTGGCATACAATTGGAAATAAGTTTTTGACATTTCTATCCAACATGTTTTCTAATCTAAACCTCACAGATATGGAAACATGTTATAAGCTATTCAGAACAGATATTATTCAGTCGTTGACGCTAAAAGAAAAAAGATTTGGATTTGAGCCTGAAGTAACAGCGAAAGTATCTAAAATAAAAGGGATACGAATTTACGAGGTAGGGGTTTCGTACTACGGAAGAACCTACGAAGAGGGAAAGAAAATCAACTGGAAAGATGGATTCAGAGCCCTCTATTGTATTGTAAAATATGGTTTGATGAATTAATTAATAGTGCAAAATCGAATTCGATAATTCAAGATTCGGTTTTCAGCTATGGGCGCTTTGCTAAAATATTTCTCATTAATTCATAGAAGTTTTTGGCTGCTGGCCTAATGTCTATAAAATTCAAGTAATTCTGAATGTAAATTGCTAATAATTAACCATTTGCGTTCACATGTAGAAGTATACTTAGGATTATAAAAACCATTTATTTCGGATATCGAACGTTGGGTTTCGGAAGCGTAAACTTCTATATTGCCGAAATCCAACATGCCAAATGTGGAACAATTAGAAATCCTACGGGCAGTACTAATTTATAACTCAGTGCTACTGCTTAAGCTGTAAAATACTGAAAGCCAATTATTAGTGCATGTGAGTATTAGATATTCTCAGGTTCAATACACTCAATTTTAGTGCTTAAGTTCTGATATCCCAATCCTGTCAAAGGAATAGAGGGCAGAAAGTGTACTTATCTTCATTAATAATATTCTCCATTCATTCTACTCTTTCATAAACTTCATGAAGACATATTCGTGTTGCAGGTCCTACGCCATTAGTGAACTGTATCAGAATATTTCATATTCTTCAGACAAAATGCTCAAAAGCTAGACAACCAAAACCTTTAAATTTTGGTCATGAAAGCTGACGGAGGGTTGTATGCTTAATTTATGTATAAGCTATCAGTCCTTTTAACATTAATCATTGATAATTATGAGCAATTTTTATTCATTTTCAAAATTGCTAGGCTTGGTTGGTTCAATACTCTTTCTTTCAAATAGTACATTTTCTCAAAAAATAGATAATATTATTTTTAGGGATTTACCGCAAGAATCTCAACTATTTCCACGTGATGCCAATAATTTAGCCAATATTCCTATTGCGGGGACTGTTGTGCAAAATGGATACTCTTATGTCTCGGTAAGCTTTTCAAGAGAGGGTAAACCATTTACTTATGCAAAAGGAGTCATCAGCTATCCGACAAACTCATCCACAGGAAGTTTTACGATTCCTAATATCTATATAAAAGCAGAACCAGCTGAATATGAATGCAATATCTATTTGGTGAAAGGGAGTGATTCAACTCTGCTTGTTACCCGTAAGCACCTAGTGGCAGGTGATTTTTATGTGGTCAATGGGCAATCCAATGCATATGCTTTTAATATTGGAAATGAGCCTTATTATGAGTCTAATCCATATATTCGAACATTTGGTGTTAACATGGGTAAAGACTCTGATACTTTGTGGACTAGTCCAAGCCCACAAGTAGGAGCTTGGGCATTGGCACTGCAAAAATATATTATTCAAAATACAGGAATACCAACTTGCATAATCAATGGGGCAGTACCAGGGACGAGTATAGCTTTACATTTTAGAGACAATCAGAATCCAACTAATTTAGGTACAATTTATGGCTCATTATTGTATCGGATTCAAAAAGCTAAAGCCACAAATTACATCCGTGCATTTATCTGGGCTCAAGGTGAGAATGATACTTTTGAGCACTCTACTACTTACCCCGATGATTTTAGAAAATTGTATCAATCTTGGCAAATAGATTTTCCAAAAGTAGAGCAATATATTGTTTTCCAAAATAATGTTTTACCATTGCCAACCCTAACTGGAGCTAGTATTCGTAATTTTCAGAGAATGACTCCTAGTCTGTTTAGTAAAACCGAGGTTTTTTCTCAAATCGGAATAGAAACAATCGATGGGATTCACCATTCTAATCAAGGGTATTTTCGCATAGCTTCAGAGTTGTATAAAATTTTAGCGCCTAAGTTTTATGGTGCTCAAGATGACCCAAATAATCACTCTCCAAATGTTAAACGGGCTTATTTTACCAATAGCCAACATACTGCTATCGCATTAGAATTTCCTGTTGGAACTACAATGATTGCTGTTCCAGACACTATTATAAAAAGCCCAGCAACAGGTAATACGGTGACCTTGGGCATAAAAGATTATATTTACTTTGATAATGATGAAACAAAAGTTTCAACCATTTCGGACATTTCTTATCAAGGAAATAAAGTGATATTAACTTTTACAAATCCTATTTCCTATTCAAAAATAGACTACCTCCCAGCTCGTTATTATACGAATGATTTCCAGAAATTTATGGGGCCGTGTTTACGCTCCAAAAATTATGTAAATGCTTGTTCCTTTTATGATCTTGCAATAGACCATGAAAATACTGCACCAATTACAAACCCGACTCTTGGTGCTCAAGTTTTATATCACAACCAAGGCAAATTATATTGGAATCAGGTAGATAGGGCTATCTCTACTGTATTGGAAGTAGAACAGGCTGATGGTTATCATGTAATAACGACTCTGGATACTTCTGTAACTGTTTGGAATTTATCTAATCTTTTACCCAATACAGTTTATAAATATAGAATAAAAGCGATTTCGGCAACAGCTATATCAGACTATGTATATGTCACCTTAACTACCCCAGCAATGCTAGTAACACCTAAGCTTGAAGGTTCACAAGTGGCGATTAATCAAAATAGAGTAACTTGGAATGATATTTTGGGAACCTCAAAATATGTGTTAGAAAGAGCGACTGGACTTGGTGTATTTGAAAAGGTTGGAGAATTTGCTTCCAACGTAACCTCTTATGTAGATGGTGGGATTAAACTAGGTAACTCTTATACATATCGCCTCAAAGCTTATGGAGTTTTAACCGAATCTGAAGCGGCCGTAGTAGCTATTTTAGTAAAAAATGAATTAAGTGTTCCCACAATTTCCCTCACCTCTGTGTATTCCTCTGCCAATGGCGTTTCTGTTGTGTCTCTAAGCTGGAAGTCGATTACTGGTGCTACCAATTATAGTTTGGAGAGAAAACAATCAGATAAAGCTTATCAAATCATTACAAATTTAGATAATTCACAAACGAGCTACAAAGAACAAAATTTACTTCCTGCTACCACCTATGTCTACCGTATAAAGGCGGTAGGTGTATTGACAGAATCAAAATATGATTCTATAATTGTGTTAACTCCGAATGTATTAGCGACTCCGAACTTGACTGTAGATGAAAATTTAGGAAATAAAACCCTATCGATTCGTTGGAATGCAATTGCTGGGGCGACTTCATATCAATTAACTCGAACTATAGCTGGTTCAACAGAGAGTTTGAAAGCTAATGTTAGCGCTACCTCATTGATAGATTCAGCTTTTGTCCAAAAAGCTAATTATACCTATACTGTACAAGCCTTTGGTATTAATACCGAATCTGCCATTGCGACGAAAACATTTGTAACGTCCTTAATTTTAGCGAATGAGCCTCTGGTTGTGGAGTCACTGGTTTACCCGAATCCATGTAGCGAGTTTATGTCGATACGACTACCATATGTCACTTCGGGAAAGGTAGAAATTATAGATATTCAAGGAAGCATACTGAAAACTCTTGATTTTAAGAATCAAGAGTTACTAGAACTCTCAGTCCAAAATCTACCTGCTGGTATGTATATTACTAGGGTTCAAACCACTAAAGCAAATTGGGTTACAAAGATGAAGGTTGTTCATTAATTGACTTTAGTATAAAAACTTGCATCAAAAGCCGAATTGGAAATTATTATTCCGATTCGGCTTTATTTTTATTGGAGCTGTGAAAAGTTTTTGATTATGAGGTAGTTAATCAATACAATGTTATCTTGCAAAAATATGATAATACCCCAACTTTACTCAAAACCTACTTTATGATAAAGCCCATTTATGTTTATGACCAGCAGATACTAGAGCAACCATGTCCTGACGTACCTCATAACTCGCCAATACTTACTAATTTGATACTTGACTTGTGGGATACCATGCGTAATGCCCAAGGATGTGGACTTTCTGCGCCACAAATAGGAGTATCCTACAGTGTTTTTATCATCGACAGCAAAAGTGTTTTTCAGTCTATTGGTAAGGCGTTTAGACATAAATATTATGAGCCTGATGATACAGGAATTACTGAAACTTTTATCAATGCAAAACTGGTTCAAACTTCTAGTGAGATTTGGACTGCAAAGGAGGGATGCTTGAGTTTACCCAGTTTGGTTCGTGATGTGAGTCGTCCTTGGAAAATCAAGATTAGTTATTTGAACCAAAATCTTGAAAAACAAGAGTGCGAATTTACTGGACTAACTGCTCGTATGATTCTTCACGAACTTGATCATATCAATGGGGTATTGTTGTTAGCCCATCTCTTACCATTTTCACAGAAAATGCTTTATTTTAAATTGAAATCAATCAAAAACGGGAAAGTGAAAGTAACTTACCCAACTATGAAAAAACAAAAATTAGTAGCATAATCCTATGGCTAAAATTTTGGGTGAACAGTTATGAAATCAACGATACAATTTGGCGTAGATCATTTAATGGCAAATTTTGACCCTTTAAAATTTGGAAAAATAGGGTTAGTGTCAAATGATGCGGCATTCACCTCATCAGGAAAACGCTCTCGAATAACACTCTTAGAAGCTGGGTTTGAGATTACAAAACTATTTTCTCCAGAGCACGGCATCTCTGCCAAAGGCGCTGATGGTGCCTTTATGCCCAATGGAACAGATTTGTCTACAGATTTACCGATTGTAAGTTTATATGGTGAAAAATTAGCCCCTTCAAAAGCAGATTTAGATGAAATAGATACCGTATTCTTCGATGTTCCAGATATTGGCTTACGATATTATACCTATCTCTGGACTTTATCTTACGTATTAGAGGAATGTTCCAGAAATCAAAAACGCCTAGTAATTTTAGATAGACCCAATCCACTTTCGGGAGTTATTGAGGGACCAATGCTTGATGAAGAACGTTGTTCGTCGTTTATTGGTAGATGGGATATTCCTGTTCGACACGGCTGTACCTTGGGAGAATTGGCTAAATTGTTTAATTCAGAAAAACAACTAAAGGTAAATTTGCAAATTATTCCTTGTCTTAATTGGCAAAAGAATATGTTTTTTAATGATTGGAATCTCGATTTTCAACCAACTTCACCAGCAATACTGTCTTGGGAATGTATGCTTGCTTATCCCGTTACTGCTTATTTGGAAGCCACCAATTTAAGTGATGGAAGAGGTTCTGATACTCCATTTGCCCAAATTGGAGCTCCCTGGCTTATTGATATTGACTTGACAAGATTTTCAGAAATAACAAGAGCCATTGATTTTCAGCCTTGTCAATTTATTCCAGAGGAGGGTAAATTTCGAGGCGAACTTTGTTTGGGCATAAAGCTTAAGGTGACAAATCCATCACTTTATCATCCTACGCTAGCAGGATTATGTTTGATAAAAACGATAAGGGAACAATACCCCAAATATTTTGCTTGGAAACCATATCCAACAAGAGCCAATCCCGCGGGTACTCGTCATCTGGACTTATTATTGGGTGTTTTTGAGGCAGAAAAGCTGTTTGATTTACCTTGGAATGCATTTCTTTCTAGCGTACTTGATTTGACGAATACTAATAAATGGCAGGAAAGAGTTAAACCGCATTTACTTTACTAAACATGAGATTGTTTATTGAAATCTTATCAAAAACTTAGGTTTTAAAAGGTTTGTACTAACGTCAGAGTTAAAGAGTCCAAGTAAAAATGTAGTTTTGCATATAGAAAAGAAAAGGACATGATACAAAAATATCCAGTAGGAATTCAAGATTTTGGAGAGCTACGTACAGGAGGGTATTTGTACGTAGATAAGACCGAATATGTTTATCGCTTAGCGACTGAAGGGAAGTATTACTTTCTATCTCGTCCCCGTCGATTTGGCAAGTCGCTGCTTATAAGCACTTTGGAGAGTTTATTTTTGTCGAAGAGAGAACTCTTCGAAGGATTATACATTGAAGATAAATGGGATTGGAGCCAGCGTTATCCCATCATTCGTATTTCATTTAGCAATATCGGCCATAAAGAAAAAGGGCTTTACCAAGCTATTGACGACCAATTAGATAAAATTGCTGAGAGTTATGCAATAGTACTTACAGAAAGTGTAATCAGTGGAAAGTTTAAAGAATTGATAGAGCAGCTATCGGCCTCTAGAGGTAAGGTTGTGGTTTTAATTGACGAGTACGATAAACCGATTATTGATTATTTAGGAGATGAAACAGCCAAAGCTATAGAGAATAGAGATGTGATGAAAATCTTTTATTCAATATTGAAAGATGCAGATCCTCATTTGAAGTTAGTTTTTATCACTGGAGTATCGAAGTTTTCGCGTGTCAGTATCTTTTCGGATTTGAATAATCTGACAGATATAACAATGAGTCAGCATTTCTCAGGAAGTTGTGGTATATCCGAACAAGAACTAGAATCTTGTTTTGAAGAGGAGTTAAAAGTGTATGATAAAGATCGGATTAAAGAGTGGTATAATGGATATTCTTGGGATTTATCAACGAGTGTTTACAACCCTTTTTCGTTGATGCACTTTTTCAGAGAGGGGCGTTTTCAAAACTTTTGGTTTGAAACTGGTACGCCTACATTTTTGATAAAATTAGCAGAAAAGGGTCAGCTGTATGATTTTGAAGAGATAGAAATTGGAGGCAATGCCTTGAGTTCTTACGATATCCAAAAGCTAGAGATTATTCCGTTGATGTTTCAGACAGGCTATTTGACGATGAAGTCTTATAGCGAAATGAGTGATGTATATGTATTAGGTTATCCTAATAAAGAAGTTCGTAAGTCATACATCGAAGTGCTGATGTCCTCTTACAGTCATAGCGATTTAGGATTTGGGGTAGTTTATGTCGATAAAATTCGACAATATTTAGAGAAAGGAGAGGTAGAAAGAGTTGAGTCAATCTTAAATACAATCTTCAAATCTTTACCTTATGAGCTTTGGCAGGGAGAGAATGAGCACTTTTACCATGCGATTATTCATTTAACGTTTACCCTTTTGGGAGTTTATGTACAGTCCGAAGTACAGACATCCGATGGTCGTATGGATGCCCTTATCCGATTGAAAGATTATGTTTATTGTATAGAGTTCAAGTTAGATGAGTCAGCTATCAAAGCAATAGAACAGATAAAGGCGAAGGGATATTTAGCTCCTTTTGCTTATGAGGATAAGAAATTGATTGCCATAGGAATAAACTTTTCCCGAGAAAAGAAAAAGGTAGAAGAGTTGAAATGGGAGGAGGTAAATTTTTAATGATGATTTATTAGTCCTGATTTTAAGATTATTAATACTCTAAGGTTGAAGTTGTTTTTAGGTATTGTTAGCAACTATTGCATACGATAAATATCTCTTTACAATTTAATCTCCACCATTTTTTTCCACAGACTCAGTGAAATGGCGGTTTCTTCTGAAGACTCATCAAAGTATATCCAACTATCACAGGCTTCGGATAATATTCTTAAGGTCTCACAATTTTTCTTACTTATGAAGTCTTGTCCATAGGCCTGTTCTCCGTTAATAACAGCATTCCATAAAGCATACTCTAAGCCTTGCATCCAAGAGGCTGCATAGCATTTCTCAGAGATTTCGCTCATATAATAGGCTAACTCTCTTTGGGTATTCGTCAAATCTGCTATCATTTGAACTACTTTAAATTAGTTTTGAATGAAGATGGATAGATTTTGCTAGCAAACAGCAAAACAAAAATCATCCCGAATTTAGCGATTTTGTGATTTAGCGATGAGTGATTATGTAAAAATTTGTATTCTCTCTGTAGAGACGCAATGATTGCGTCTTAAGCCAAGTTATATCTAACATTTTAGCATCAAAAAAGCGGTCGAAAAATATTTTTTGACCGCTTTTTTGATAAAAACTTGGAGAATAATCCCAATCCTAAAAATTTGGGATGACTCATATTTTGTAATGTTATTTGTGATTAAGTAAGAGAACGCTATCTTTCATATGCAATTTGGCTATGACCATTTGATTATCTTCAAATAACGAATATACGATTAACAAATAACGTCTTTTACTTATGACAAACTTGCCAATGTCTCTTTCACTGTCTCAGCCAAAGAAGTAGTTGGGCGACCGATTAAGGCTGATAACGTTTTAGAGTCATCAAACAAATCTCCTTGTGATGCACTTACATCCCAACTAGCAATCGCTTGAGCAAAAAACTCAGGTAAGCCAAAGCTTGTCAAAATCTTGGCATATTCAGCCTCTGGAAGGTTTGCGTAAAGAATCGCTTTGCCAGTTTGTGCCGAAATTTCAGCCGCTAAATCTGTCAAAGTATAGGCTGTATCGCCAGCCAATTCGTACACTTTTCCGTCATGACCTTCGGTTGCTAACACTGTTGCTGCTGCTTCCGCAAAATCGATACGAGCTGCCGAAGAGATTTTGCCGTCGCCTGCACTACCGATAAATGCACCACCTGCCAAAGCTCCACCAATTGAACCTGTGTAGTTTTCAGTGTACCAACCGTTACGAAGAATCGTATAAGTTAGGCCTGATTCTTTCAAGTTTTTTTCTGTGGCAACGTGTTCAACCGCCAAGCTCAAGGTTGAAGTATCTGCATGTAATAAGCTCGTATAAACAATCTTTTTCACGCCCGCTCCTTTGGCTGAAGCTATTACATTGGCATGTTGCACCTCCCGTTGTCCAACTTCGCTACCCGAAATCAACAGAAGTGTATCAATACCTTTTAATGCTTCTACCTGTGTGGCTTTGTTGCTGTAATCAAATGCTTTTGCTTCTACGCCCAAATCGCTTGCTTTCTCAGGTGTGCGAACCAATACTACAATATTTTCTGAAGCTACTTTTTGTTTCAAACTTTCTACTACCAATTTCCCTAATTGTCCTGTAGCTGCTGTAATTCCGATTTTCATTTTTTTAATCTGTTTAAAGTTTTAGAAAAGCAGTTGAACTGAGCTTTTATCTTCAAATCAACCGCCGATTTGATATGACAAAGGTAGAGCCAATCTATTTTACAGTAGTTATCAAAATAAGCGTATATAGTGTAAAAATCGGAAAGTTGGAAATTAGAAGAAATTGATATTTTGATGGATTTTGTTTTATAAAAGATGAATGTTAGCGTAAAATAAAAAGGAAGTTGTTTGGTATAGTAATGTTAAAATAAGAATTTAAGCAAAAGCCTTAGTACATACACCTCTGAAGGATTCGGGCGTATTTTGAACATATTTTTTGAAAAACTTATAAAAATTTGTGGTCTCCTCAAAACCTGCTTGATAGGCAATTTCTTTGATAGATAAATTCGGATTAGTGAGTAGTCGTTTGATTTGCAAAATCACGATTTCATCAATAAACTGTTTGGCAGATTTATGAAGGATATTTTGGGTAATATTATTGATGGTTTTGGTGCTAAGATTCATTTTTTCTGCATAATCTTCCACTTTCTTTGTCTCCAAGCAATGGGCTTCCACCAAGGCTTGCAGTTTTACAAACTCAGGTAAATATTTACGATTTTGTAATTGTAGAGCCGATAGCGATTTTTGACGTAGTAATTTGTTAAGAAAAATATGTAACAAAGAACCGACGATAGGAAGGGCATACTCGTCTTGTAGGTTATTATACTCTTGCGCTATTTCAGCGATTAAAGGAACAAAAAGTTTATATTGCTCACTATCTAACTCAGTGAGAGGAGCCGTAATCAATTCATTAAATAACTGCAAGCATTTAGTCGCCTCAGATTTTTCGAAAAACTGAATGAAAAAATCCTCCGTAAACACAAACAAATACCCCTTACTTTCAGAATAATGATAACGATGAATTTGATCTTTTCGAATGGTTAAAATAGTCCCTTGCTGATAGGAGTAATCCACAAAATCAATGGTATGCTTCCCCGAACCCGAAGTACAAATCAGAATGGTGTAGAAATTATTCTTCTGGTAATTCCGTAATGCATCGCTCAAATCTGCTCTTTGGAGCAAATTCTCTAACAACAATAAGTCAAACTGGCTAGCATTGCGACGGTTATCGTATTTGATGAGTTGGATGTTTTGTCTCATGGTTTTAAAAATGACTTAATCTTGCTCAATAACCTAAATTTACCTTAATTGATTTCAAGATACTGCATAAAAACAAAACAAAAGTCCCACTCCTCGGAGTGGGACTGATATATTAAAAACTAAAACTAACATTCGCCATTAATCTTCTTGGCATTTGCGGCTCTATGGTGGTCCAACCACTGAAGTATTGTTTGTTGGTAAGGTTGTCGAGTTTTAATCCTAGACGCATTTTTGAAATATTATAAAACACTGAGGCGTTCAGTACTGTATAACTTGGTAGCGTGAATACGCCCGTTACCGAATTGTTGGTAATAAGGTTTTCGCTTGCGTAATTTCCTCCCAAGCCAAATCCTAAGCCTTTGGCTTTACCTTGAAGAAGTGTGTAACTCGCCCAAAAATTGGCTAAATCCGCAGGACCTGCACTTACTGGACGACGGTTGAGTAAACTTTCGGCAACTTTTGTTTGCTTGCTATCATTATGCGAATATCCGAAAATGAGGTTCAATCCTGCAATCGGGTTAGCAATCAAGTCAAATTCGATACCTTTACTAATCTGAGTTCCGTCTTGAACGGTGATATTATATGTCTTTCCATCTCGAACTACAACATCTGCACGAGTCATGTTGTTGACAGTAATGTCGTAATAACTAGCAGTAAAATTGATTCTGTTTTGCCATAAATCTACTTTGATACCTCCTTCAAATTGGTTGGCCTGTTGAGGCTTGAAGGTTCCGCTAATATCGGCCAACGGTTGGGTCACAGGCGCTACGTTTCTGAAACCATTCATGTAATTTCCAAATACAGAAACTTTATCTTTGATTACTTGATAAACAACTCCTAGTTTTGGCGAAAAGGCATCTTGGTTATAATTACCTGAGGTTACGCCTGTCGCAAAGTTGGTAGTACCAACGGTTTCGAAGTGGTCATAACGCAAGCTTGCCATTACCATCAATTGCTCGGTAAGATTGAATACATCCGAGGCATAAATTCCATAAGTATTGCTTACAGCCTTAGTTTTGGTTGGTGCATTGTTGGCTGCAATTTTGGCATCTAGGGCTTGTCTGGTCAACAAAGGATAGCGTTGGTCGTTGCTTTTACTGGTATTTACTTGGTCAAACAAAATATACGCAGTATTGTAATTGAGTGCTACTTGTTGCAAATAGTCAAACCCAAACAGGAATCTATTTCTGATTTTTCCGATGTTAAAATCACCAATAAAATTCTGCTGTAAATTGGTTGTGGTAACCGTCGAGGTCAAGTCTGCGATGTATCTGCTCACCAAGGTATCATTGTTTGCTTGCAAATACATAATGTACGAATAATACCCGTCTGATTCTCTTACACTTTTGGCGATATTGGTTTGTGATGTCCATTTGTCAGAAATTTTATAATTCGCCTGACCGAAGATATTTAGTGTGTTGTTGGTAATGGTAATATCATTGCTTGTATAAGAGCGATTGTAGTCAAATTGAAGTTCACTAGGGTTGGTAGCAATCAGTTTTCGAGAACGATTCAGGAAAATCATCAAAGGATTTGTTCCTGTTTGAGTCATATACTCTGCCGTAATATTGACATTCAACTTGTCATTTACTTTATAGCTAAAACTAGGAGCTACAAAAGTACTTTTTCTAAATCCAGCATCCTGAAAACTTCCTTGATATTGATGTGAACCATTCACACGCATCAAGAGCTTATTTTCTTTATCTAGGGGCGTATTGACATCCAAACTTAGTCTACTCAAGTCATATCCACCAATCGAATAGGATACCTCTCCCCCAAAAGTTTCGTAAGGCTTTTTGGTTACAATATTCAACAGTCCACCAAACGAAATCAAACTACTGCCAAAAAGCGTTCCCGATGGACCTTTGATACTTTCGATGCGTTCGATGTTTGCGGGGTCAATACCACCGTTGGTTTGTCCTGCTACGCCGTTTACCATGGTTGGCTGTACCGCAAAACCACGCATCGAAAAGTAACCAGCACCATCGCCACCACGACCCGTTGCCGACCACAGACGATTAACTCCTGGGGCATTTTTCAAGGCATCGTCAAAGCTTACAATCATTTGTTCTTTCAAAAGCTCTTTACCGATGCTGTTGTAAACCTGTGGATTTTCTAAGTTTTTCAATGGCATTCTGGCAATGTAATCTGTCTCTTTTTGAGCAAATTTGTTCACTCCTCCCGACACAATTACCTCGTCTAATTGCTCAGCGCTTTCTTTTAGAGTAAAGTTTAGTTTAGCATGTTGACCAGCTTTTAAGTCTACTTTTTGCTCTTGCGTCTCCAAACCAATCAAGCTTAATCTCAAGGTATATTTCCCAGGTTTTATACGCTCAATACTATACGTGCCATTGGCATCTGTTAAAGTACCACGGTTAATTTCAATGAGTTGGACACTTACATACGCTGCTGACTTACCATCAGAAGTTTTGATATTACCACTGAGTTTTGCTCGTTCATTTTGGGCAAAAGAATGTCCAAGGCTTAGGATTCCTAAGACCAAAAAATTTAAAATTGCTTTCATTGTTTTATAAAATTAGTGAGTGACAGTTTCTGTCAAAATTTGCTTTTTGCTTGATGTTACGTTTTTCTTTTTGCGACGACCCCACCAAATCAGGAATCCGCTTACGGGTAAACTAGCAGAGATAAGACTCACCACAAAGGCCAGAATCTTGGACCATATCCCAAAAATTGATCCTACATGGACATCGTAATTGGCTGCTATAGCTTTTTCTCCAAGATTTTTGTCTTGATGTTTGTGTACATACAGGAGTTTACCAGAGTTTTCGTCGAAAATAAGATTATGATTTTTATGGTAGGAGTAGGATAATTCTTTCACAAAAACCGATAGATTTTCATGTTTATGGTCGTCTAAATGTTCTTGTCCCAAGTCGATACGATAACCGTAAGCATTAGGAAAACGTTGTTCAACTTGTTGTGAAATTCTGTCGATAGTTTGAGCGTTTCTTTGCTCAATTGGCGCCGAAGTTTTGTAATTTGAAAAGTCTGGATACTTGGTTTGTCCTCCTGAAAACGTAAAATAGATTAAGGCTTTTACTGCAAAAAAAGAATAAAAAATGCCCGTCATTGCAATAATTAAGGCAAAAAAGGAAGCGTAAAATCCTAGGACATTGTGTAAGTCATAATTTTTGCGACGCCAGTTTTTGACATTTTTCCAAGAAAACCAAAAACGCTGTTTGGCAGCTGATTTGTTTTTGGGCCACCATAAAATAATGCCAGAAATCAAAGAAACGATGAAAATAAGCACTGGAATACCGACGATATATTTGCCCCAATCATTCCTGAGAAGTAAACTCCAGTGAATGAATTTTACGATATTAAAAAAGCCATTCTTCTCATCATATACCGCTAGCACTTTTCCGTTGAAGGGGTTTACATAAGCAGTCTTGTATATCACCAACCTATCAAAATAATTCCAACCTCTTTTGTCAGATTCATGATAGACAAATTTATAGCTCTGCGCTTTATTCAATGGAATTTCGACCCAATGCAAAGGATACTTTTCATGCGTTTGTTGATTCACCAAAGCTTCCAATTTTCGGAGTGGGAGCGTACTCTTTTGGGTAATATTAGGCTCTTGATGATAAATATATTCTTTTCTGATAATGCCTTGTATTTCCTCTTTAAATACATACATGGCTCCTGTAATGCTCACAATAAACACAATCAGACCAGTGCTTAGGCCAAGCCAAAGATGAAGTTTGCCAATAGTTTTTTTGAAAGACATGATAGATTTAGTTCAAAAGCATTTTGTTTATTTAGACTTATTAAAAATAATGCCACAAAGTAAGGGAGGTAATTTTTAAAAAGCAATATTTATTTAGAATTATTATAAATAAAAAAATGGATGATAAGTTAGTGGGCAAAATAAGATTTGATTTTTGAGCTTTCGGCTCTGGGCATTCGGTAAAATATATCTATCGTTACTAAAAAACATTTTAACACTCTTTGCCTTGCGCCTGTTGCCTTGTCCAAATGATAAAAAACTTAAATATAATTTTGCACTAATACTTAATATAAACAAATCAGAAAGAGTGATAGCCTAATTTTAAAGTGAAGAGAAATTATTGATAAGTTTAGAGCTATAAAAACGTTAAACAATTGATTTATGACAACAATGTTTGATTATCCAAGCTTAATTAATTCTGGAATATGATACGATTTTTGATGTTTTTTCTCTTTCTTTCTCAGACGCTGTTCTCGCAACAAAGTCAGTATTACCAACTATCTGCTGAGGCTTTTAGTAAATTACCTCAAATAAAAATGCCTATCAATCCTGTTGCGCCAGATTATGAACTGTTGGATGCTGCGATTTTTCATCAGACCAATTTGATGCGAAAAAAATATGGATTACCTGCATTCAAACTAGGAGAAGGGCTTTATCGTGCTGCTCGAAATCATTCGGAAGCGATGATTAATCGGGATTTTTATGACCATCAAAATCCTTACAACAGAAGCCTTCGAAATTTGGATGATAGAATTGAGCAATTCGATAGGCCTTACTTTGAATTAGCCGAAAATATTGCCGAAATAGATTTGATAGATACTCCAAATGATTTTTGCCCCGAAAGAATGTCTAATGGAGAATATCGTTATATGGATTGCCGTACACATCGACCTTATAAAATGATGTCTTATTGGACACTTGCAGAGGAGGCGCTTCGTTTGTGGATGGAGTCTAAACCGCACAGACGTAATATTTTAAACCCCGAAATGCGCCTTATTGGATGTGCTGTCCAAATTTGTAAACGCCCTTATTCGACTGAGGAAGGTCCTTTTGCTAGACTCACCCAAGATTTTGCTTCCGAGCCATTACCCGAATAAAAACTTCCTTAAATGCTAAACTAAGCGGGTAATTCTTGTGTTATGCCAAAATAAGCTTAAGTTGCAGGAACTTGCGCTAAATTTGAAAAAGTGACCAAAAAATGCCTGTTTTTAGGTATCTTTGTCAGAAAGCACCAATAAAAATATAGTTTTCCTGCCTGTTGGCAATGCCCGCTTTCCCATAAATTACGTACAAAAGGTTCTTCATTGTCAGTATTTTCTGACAGAAAAATCGAGAGGTATTAGGTGGTTGGATTCGAAGAACCAAATGTTTGATAAGTCCATCTGTCTCATCCTCTGTCTATTGCAATGATTAATTCGTAACTACTTGGGTTATTTAGGAGGAAATTTGTAAATACAAGTAAACCACTTGTATGAGATAAAAGTGACTATTGGCAAAATTAAAATGGATTGGTGATGGTGAAAAAAATGTTTGCCTGATAACAATTAGTCATTTTACGATATCTCAAAATTGATTTGATATACGAAGACAGAAATATAGACCAATGAAATTAACATTTTGGGGTGCTTCGAGACAAGTAACAGGCAGTATGTACCTGCTCGAACTCGAAGACGATTACAAGATTCTGATTGATTGTGGTACGGACATGGAGCGTGAATTAGATTTTACGCAACCCGTTACTGGATATCAGCCCTTCTTCCCCTTCGAAGCTGCTCAGGTCAATTTGGTTCTGTTAACTCACGCACACATCGACCACTCGGGAAACATTCCAATGTTGTACCGTGAAGGTTATGAAGGACAAGTGCTATGTACGCCTCCTACGGCCGAATTAGCGGAGATTCTTTTGTATGATGCAGCGAGTTTGAACTACAAAAAACTGAAGCAAGCGGAAGGAGATAGCAAGAAGAAAAAGAAAAAAATGGACCGCTTGATGGTAAAGGGTGACCTTTATCTACAGAAGGATGTCGAGGATACGATGAGTAATTTTGTTACTCTTCAATTTAATCGTCGCTTTAAGGTCAAAGATGGTGTTTGGGTAACTTTTGTTCCTGCTGGGCACTTATTGGGGGCGGCTCACGTGATAGTCGAAGCATTTGACAATGGTGAAAAGAAAAGTATTTGCTTTTCAGGAGATATCGGAAGAGAAAATTATCCTCTTTTGGTTGATCCCGCAAAGGAGTTGCCACAAACGGATTATGTCGTTTGTGAGACCACCTATGGCGCTCGCTTACACGAAGATAAGGTAATTCCAGAGGATGCTTTGGCAAAGGTTATTCAAAGAGCCTGTATTGATTTGCCAGGCCGTTTGATTATTCCAGCCTTTTCTGTAGGTCGTACGCAAGCTTTGCTGTATACCCTCAATAAGCTTTATACCGAACGTGGATTCAAGCCTATTAAGGTATTTAGTGATTCACCTTTGGCGTATGCTAGTACGAAGATTTATCAGAAGAATGTTCGTCAGTTGAATAAAGCAGCACAGGAGTTTTATGAAGAAAACGACGGTTTGTTTGACTTTGAAAACTTGCAGTATATTCAATCTGAAAAAGCGAGTAGAGCTATTTCGAATTATACCGAGCCTTGTATTATTATCTCTGCTTCTGGTATGGTGTCTGGTGGGCGTGTTGAACAGCATATTGCTGCCAATATCAATAATGTGTATTGTACCATTTTATTAGTTGGTTTTGCTTCTGAAGGTACTCTAGGCTGGAAGTTGATGCACGGGCAAAAAACACTTCGTATCAAAGACGTGGAATTGCCTGTATTGGCAACAGTCGAGAAAATCGACGTGTTCAGCGGACATGGTGACCAAAATGACTTGTTGAAATTTGTAAGTAAACATAAACCAGAGCGTGTAAAGAAAGTATTCTTGGTTCACGGTGAGGAAGAAAGTATGGTTATTTTCAAAGAGCTTCTTGAAGGAAAAGGCTACGCCAATGTCGAAATGCCAGAAAAGGGACAATCATACGATTTATAGGTTTTGTGTTTTAGGGACAAGGCAACAGGCACAAGGCAAAGAGTGTTAAAATGTTTTTAACGACCTTAGACATGCATTTTTCCCATAGCCCACCGCCGAAAGCCGATACCTGAAAGCACAATCTTAAACTTTATTTTGCGTACTAACTTAACTATAGCATAGTTTTATATCAAAAAAGGCGTTCGAAAAACTAACTTCGAACGCCTTTTTTGATACTATATTTCGAATAATATCTCTTTAGACGTAAAGAGTTACATCTCTAATTGTAAAATTTTATTAAAAATAATCACTCATCCACTCAATCCCTACTCGCTAAATTGAGGATGATTTTTCAGATGGTTATTTAAAAAGTATAGAGGCTAACTGCCACAGCCACTACATCCACCACTACAACCACTACATCCGCTACCACAGCCACTGCACCCGTGCCCAGCACCGTCGCCACCATGTCCTCCATCACCTGCATGTCCAGCGTCGCCACCATCAGAAAAAAATGTAGCTCCACAACCTGAATCTGCTTTGTCTTTATCGTCATGATTGGTATCAATGCTTTTTTGAAAAGCCATAACCATAGCTATAAGTAATCCTAAAATTCCTGAGATTACCCAAAAAACACTCGTTCCTGATGCTCGAACAAACAAGAGCAAACAGCAACAAACAAGAAGAGGAATAGCTAAGGATTGAGTAACTTTGAGAATAAGGTTTTTTCGGATAAACCAATGGTTGCTAGTATCTAATCTTTGGAATTGTTGCTTACCAAATCGTTCTTGGTGTGGTCGCCAGATATTTTGAGGAGGAAGAGTGTCGAAGATTTCTTGATAAAATTGTAAGCTTTTGCTGTAGTAGTTGTCAAATTTGAGTGCTTCTTGATTACCTCCTTCTGTAGGATTATGGTGTATGTGTTTTTGTAGCGTATTATGGCAGAAATCTATCCAATAGGATTGTGTATAGGTCAGGTGTAAATGCCAAGCTTGGTCAACTTCATCGGATGGGGTAATAGGAGTGGGACTAATACAACAGAGAAAGATAAATTTCTTATATTCTTGAATCACTTTTAAAGAATATTGGTGTGTCCAACCATTTTCTCTAGCTAGTCTTTTCGAAAAGGGCAAAGATACATTTGGAACATCCAGTTCAAACTGTTGAATGCGGTTCCATAAGTCAAGGTTTTGTTGAGGAATCATACAAATAGAGGTTTTATTTCTATATAAAATATATAGACTATATTCCATATTTGCAAGTGTTTTAATCAATTTTTGTGTAGGATAACTGATTACTGCACAAATTTGAAGTTACTAGTTCAAGACTTAGTCTTGGACTCATTTTTTAACAGTTTAAAACTGTTTTTTAAAAATGTGTGAAAAAGTCGATACACCTGAATCAGGCTTTCTCGTTTTATCCAGTAATCAGAAAAAAGCTGTAATAAAAGTCTACAGACAGTTTACCACAGCTTTTTAAGGTTAGATTTTTTACTAGACAATCGAATTAAGAACTAAAACACCCATTAAACCCATTACACCCACAATAGTTTCCATCACCGACCATGTTTTGAAGGTATCCTTGATAGTCAGACCAAAATATTCTTTGAACATCCAGAAACCCGTGTCGTTCACGTGTGAGCACATCAAACTTCCCGCACCGATTGATAAGACCATTAATTCAGGATTTACATGGGTGGTAGCCATCAAAGGTTGAATAATACCTGCTGCCGTCAAACCAGCTATCGTGGCTGAACCCAGCGCTATTCGGATAATGGTGGCAATTAACCAGCCCAATACCAATGGGGATAAGGTAGAATCTTGAAAAGCTTTTGCTATATCTGTTCCGATGCCACTATCAGTTAATACCTGTTTGAATGCGCCACCTGCTGCAATAATCATAATAATCATTGATGCAGAACTAATAGCACCTCCTGTTTTTTCCATTAAATACTCCATTGTTTTTCCACGACGAATACCCAAGAATATCAATGCAAATGTTACTGCTATCAGCATCGAAATACTTGGATCACCCAAGAACTTTAAATAGTGATGTAGCGCAGAGTTAGTGTCCATCGTTAACTCACTCGCTGTAGCCATGCCCATCAACACCACAGGAATTAAGGCTGTTAGGATACTTAAACCAAAACCAGGCATTTCTTCCTCTTTGAATTGTTTGGTTTCGAATAAGCCCTTGGGTGGATTTGAAGAAATATTTTTAATAAATTCTGGAAAAACTAAGCCCGCAACAATTAAGGTAGGAATTGCCACGGTAAGTCCATAAATCAAAGTTTTACCAATGTCTGCTTTAAACAATACCGCAATGGTCGTAGGACCAGGGTGAGGAGGTAAAAAGCCATGTGTGACCGACAAGGCCGAGGCCATGGCGATACCCACATAAATCATCGGCTGACCAGTATTGAGAGCTACTGAAAAAACCATGGGTATCAATATCACGAAGCCAGCATTGTAAAACATGGCAATACCCACCACAAAACCTGTGAGTAATACCGCTAGTTTTACTCTCGATGCCCCAAAATACTGAATAAGAACTTGACTGATTCGCTGTGCTGCGCCACTTTCTGAGAGTAAGCTCCCGAGCATTACGCCAAGTCCAAGAATCAGAATGAGCGACCCAAGCGTGCTACCTATTCCTTTTTGGATGGATGCCAAAATATCTGCAAGGGGCATCTGTTTGGCAATACCCACTAAAATTGCTGAGAAAATTAGAGAAAGAAAGGCATTGAGTTTTCCGAAGGTTATGAGGATAAGAAGTAATAGAATACTTAATACTAAGATTAAAATTGACATGTTTGAAGGGTTTTATGTATTTACTGGGATAGTACGTCAAAAATAACATAAGTAGCGTATTTTCTCTAAAAAATAGAACTTTTTTAATAGGGTCTTAGACGAATAACGCTAAGAGTACAAAAAAACGAGCTTTGAGGAAAAAGCGTGGATTCATATCATTTTAGAATTGTATAAAAACTAGAGAAAAAAGCGGTTGTTTCATGAAATTATCCTAAATTGCCCAAGAGATTTATTGAAAAAATAAAATCAAATCAGAAAAATACATTTTATAATTATATAGATAACTGCTTCATTATGAGGTATTAATGTAGTTTGAGTTAGATTGGCCACTTGAAAAATATGATTATTTCGTGTTGCGAAAGGTCTTTTTGACTAACTTTGAGGGCTAAAAATCTTCCTAACGTAAGGATTGTTATTACTTAATCTATGCTCAAGCAAAACTTGGGTATGCGATAAATTCAACAACAAAATGCGAACTCTCTTGGATTTTGAAAAACCGATAGCCGAATTAGAAGCCAAATTGGCAGAAATGAAAAAATTGGCGATTGATAATAATGTAGATGTATCGACAGCTGCGGCTCAATTGGAAGCTAGCATTGAAGAACTCAAAAAAGAAACTTTCTCAAACTTGACACGCTGGCAAAGAGTTCAGCTGTCTCGTCACCCAGAACGTCCATATACACTCGACTACATCGAGCACATGTGTGATGAATTTATCGAGTTATTCGGTGACCGTACTGTAGCCGATGACAAAGCCATGGTGGGTGGTTTTGGTAGAATTGGTGACGAAACTTTTATGATTATTGGTCAACAAAAAGGTCGTAATACCAAACAACGTCAGCTTCGTAACTTTGGTATGCCAAACCCAGAAGGATACCGCAAGGCGTTGCGTTTGATGAAAATGGCTGAAAAATTCAATAAGCCAATCGTTACTTTGATTGACACTCCAGGGGCTTTCCCAGGGCTTGAAGCAGAGGAGCGTGGACAAGGTGAAGCAATTGCACGCAACATTCGCGATATGTTCATGTTGAAAGTACCAGTTATCTGTATTATCATCGGTGAAGGTGCTTCGGGTGGTGCGCTAGGTATTGCGATTGGTGACAGAGTTTTGATGCTTGAAAATGCTTGGTATTCAGTAATTTCTCCAGAAAACTGTTCAACAATCCTTTGGAGAACATGGAATTTCAAAGAGCAAGCAGCAGAAGCATTGAAGTTAACTGCCGAAGATATGAAGGGCAATAAGTTGGTAGACGGTATTATTCCAGAACCACTAGGCGGTGCTCACTTAGATTTTGAGCAAGCAACTCAAACTGTGAAAAACGTAATTCTTGAAACCTACAAAGAGCTATCTCAACTGACACCAGAAGAGAGAATCGACCAAAGAATTGAGAAGTTTTCAGCGATGGGCGTGGTAACAGAATAATCAGTAAGTAAAAATGCAACTAAAATAAGCATATTAATAAGAGGTAAAACGATGAAATTACAGCGTTTACCTCTTATTTTTTTGTCTACAAAACTTCGAATCAACCGTTTATTTATTTTATGAAAAACATCATTTTTGATTTAGGAAATGTCGTAATCGATATCAATCTGAACGAAACTTATAAAGAGTTAGCAAAGCTATCAAAGGATTTTTCTTGGGAGGACGGAGAGAGATTGTTGAAGGAAAAACAAATTTGGGCTAACTACGAAAAAGGGCATTATTCGGATGCTGAATTTAGAGATTTGTTACGTCAAGAACTGAATATCACAGCCTCTGATGAGGAAATCGATCGTGCTTTTAATGCACTGTTATTAGATATTGATCCTAAGAGAGTAGCCTTGATTAAACAATTAGGACAGAAGTATAATACCTATGTTTTGTCTAATACTAGCAATATTCATATTATCGAAGTAAATAAAATTTTGGAGCGTTGTACAGGCGAAAAACGTCTTGAGGATTTATTCGATAAGCTATTTCTATCCTACGAAATGGGTAAAGCCAAACCTCACACCGATATTTATGAAGCTGTTTTGAAAGAAGCAGGTTTGAATCCCGCCGAAACATTATTCCTCGACGATATGTTGCCTAACTTGGAAGGAGCTGCGAAAGTTGGTATCCAAGTAAAACAGATTATTCCCAATGAATTTACGATTTTAGATATGTTTGCAAATGAAGAATAAAACTTTAGCGATTCAGTTGGTGCTGTTTGTAGTGACAGTTATAACTACAACATTGGCAGGAGCGGAGGCAATGACAGGGCGCTTTTTCTTCTTTTTACCAGAAAAGGATATTCTCAAATTTCCACAGGATTTTTGGCAAGGATTTGAGTTTTCGATTCCTTTTTTGGCCATTCTAACCTGTCATGAATTTGGTCATTTCTTTATGGCAAGGTATTACAAAATTCGTACGACACTACCTTATTATATACCGATGTGGCTAAGCGCATTGGCCATGAGTATCGGAACGCTTGGCGCAGTGATTCGTATTCTTGACAGAACTAGAACACGCAAACAATATTTTGATATTGGGATTGCAGGTCCTTTGGCTGGATTTGTGGTTGGTTTTGGAGTGCTGTGGTATGGTTTTACACATTTGCCAGCACTTGAGTATATTTACAAAATTCACCCTGAGTATATTAAATATGGGGCTAATTATGCTCATGAAATGTCCAAAAATGCCAATTTGCTCAATGGGCAAATGACCTTAGGGGACAATTTACTGATGCTTTTTTTCAAAAATTATGTAGCAGACCCTGCTTTATTACCACCTAATTTTGAGTTATCGCATTATCCACTGCTTTGGGCTGGTTATCTATCTTTGTTTTTTACTGCGCTAAATTTATTCCCAATTGGACAACTAGACGGTGGACATATTTTGTATGGTCTTATTGGCAAAAAGAAATTTAATATCATTGCTCCGATCATCTTTGTAGGATTTTTGTTTTATGCAGGCATTGGAATGTATACGATTGACGAAATTAAGTCAATTGGCTTTGAAGGAAGCGCCTATAGCTCCGACTTAGATTTTTTCCTGTGGTTGGGTATTTATATCTTTTTCTTGAAAACCTGTCTTTCCCGAATATCTCCGAATCCACTAACTCCTTGGGTAATCAGTTTGAGTATGGTAGTTGTTCAATTGGTAATGAGTGCCATCCCTGTGGTGAAGGATTTTCAAGGTTTCTCAGGGTTTTTTCCTTTCGCTTTTTTGTTGGGAAGATTTTTAGGAATCTATCATCCCGATGTGGAGGAGGATACGCCACTCGATACCAAGCGTAAAGTTTTAGGATGGATTTCTTTGGGGATATTCATACTTTGCTTTACACCTCATCCTTTTATGTTGATTGATATTAGTAAGTAAACATAGGGGATAAGACACAAAGGCACAAAGTGTTTGTTTGAATCGTATTTAGACAGATACTTTGTGCCTTTTTACATTCATTATTACTGAATGATGTAATTTTTCCAGTGAAATTGTTTCCGCTGAAGATTTTAATTATTTTCACTTGAAATATTAATTCACTTAAAATTATGCTAAATAAAATATTTATAATGCTATTTAAGTTGGCGGGTTGGAAATTGGAAGGACAAATCCCCGCATCACTTAAAAAAAGTATTGTGGCGGTTGTGCCACATGCTAGCTGGGTAGATTTTCCTGTGGGGCTTGGTGCAAGGGCTGTTATCGGTAAAAAGATTGGATATTTAGGAAAAGAAGAGCTTTTTAAACCTCCATTTGGCTGGCTGTTTAAAGCTTTAGGAGGAACTCCCGTTGATAGGTCTAGGAATAATAACTTGGTGGAAGCGGTTATTCAGGTATTCAATAAAACTACTGAATTACACATAGCGCTGGCACCAGAAGGGACTCGGAAAAATGTTGAAAAATTAAAATCTGGATTTTATTATGTCGCCAAAGGAGCTAATATTCCAATTGTGCTGGTTGGATTCGATTACCCAAGAAAGACTGTCTTTGTGAGAGAACCTTTCTATCCGACCGATAACGTTGAAGCTGATTTCAAAGAAATTGCAACTTACTTTAGTCAAATACAAGGTGTCCAGAAAACTTGGATTAAGAATTATTTGGAAGGAAAATATCTCTAATTGAGTGCATGAGTGATTGAGTAATAATACTTAGAATGACTCAGTCACTCATGCGCATAAGCTCCAACTATTTCAAAAGATAGTCAACCATCAAACTGCCAGCTTTAGCAGATGCGCCTTTGTCGCCTAATAAAGCTTTCACTTCGGCATATCCTTCTAGTTGTGCTTGGCGTCCTTCTGGCGTTAATATTTTGTTTAGTTCTTCTTGAACTGTGATATTATTCAAATCATTTTGAATTAACTCTGGAACTACCTTTTTCTGCGCAACCAGATTTACCAATGAAATATAGGGCACT
This sequence comes from Flectobacillus sp. BAB-3569, assembly GCF_002270355.1. GTDB lineage: Bacteria > Bacteroidota > Bacteroidia > Cytophagales > Spirosomataceae > Flectobacillus > Flectobacillus roseus. The sequence continues at coordinate 253,625 of NZ_NJFZ01000009.1, forward strand.
TTGATGACCATTTTGGCAATAGCGAAAGAAATACCACTAGTTTTGTAACAAACCACTTGCGGAACATTCAACAAGGCTGTTTCTAAAGTTGCCGTTCCTGAAGTCACTAAAGCAGCATCAGCTACTGAGAGCAAATTGTAGGCGTCATCATACACCACTTTAATCGGAAAAATAGACTGCCAGCGTGCGTATAATTCTTTGGGAAGATTAGAAACCCCAGCAATTACAAACTGATAATCGGGGAAGTTATACGCCTGTGCCACCATCATAGGGAGAATTTTGGCTACCTCTTGGTGACGCGAGCCTGGTAAAAGCGCAATAATGGGTTTTTGACCAACACGGGCTTCTTTTCTGAAATTAGGTTTCGGCTGAAAGTCTGCAATAGCATCAAACAGAGGGTTTCCGACATAATCTACCTCGTAATCATATTTCTTAAAAAAGTCTTTTTCGAAAGGAAAAATCACAAACATACGGTCAACAAATTTCTTGATATTGAGTGCACGTGATTGATTCCAAGCCCAAACTTTTGGCGAAATATAATAGAATGTTTTGATACCAATAGATTTGACAAACTTCGCCACACGCATATTGAATCCCGCATAGTCGATAAGAATCACCACATCAGGCTGATAGGCTTGAATATCTTTTTGCAAAACGATAAAAGTCCAAGAATTGTAGGGAGATTTTTGATGACTTCGGCAAAGCCCATAAAGGCAATGTCTTTGTAGTGTTTTACAAGCGTAGCGCCTGCTTCTTGCATCATATCACCGCCCCAAGCACGAATTTGGGCGTTGGCATCCTTTTGAAGGATGGCTTTGATGAGATTAGAGCCATGCAAATCGCCTGAGCGTTCGCCAGCAATGATATAATATTTCATGTTGTGGGCTTTAGGCTGAGAGCTTCAGGCTGCTTGAGGAGCCAAGAATACCAGCCCAAAGCTTCACACAGTACAATTATTCGCCGTAATACTTCACTGAGTTTTTAGGCGTTTCGATGAGTTCGATGCAGTGTAGCTGTCCATGTGGAATTTGCTCATTGAGCTTTGGAGCTAAAATTTTCCAAATTTCCATGGCAAATATTTCACAACTTGCCATTTTACCTTGCATAAAATCTACATCGAGATTTAGATTTTTGTGGTCAACACGTTCGATGATTTCATCTTTGATAATTTGGCTCATCACTTTCATATCAATCACGAAACCTGTGTCAGGGTCTGGAATACCTTTTACAGTAACGATAAGCTCAAAATTATGTCCGTGCCAGTTGACATTTGCACATGGACCAAATACCTCACGATTCTTTTCCTCTGTCCAGTTAGGATTATACAGCCTGTGAGCGGCATTGAAGTGTTCTTTACGAACTACGTAAACCATTTGTTTTCAGTTAATTTATTCGTTTTGCGAAAATCTCAGATGTTATACTAGTGGTATATCTGTTATCAGTTTATAGGTAAAAATGACCAATAACAGACAATAATGACAAAGCAAACGTCCCAAGCGCAAAACTACGAGTGATGACCAGCAAAATCGCCGTGATTGGAGTTGGGAAAACGTAGCAAAACCAATCTGTGGATTAAGAACACAAAGTTAATGGCTTTTAGTTTCACAAAAAAGAAAGCTGAAAACAATCATTTTACGAAAGTCTTTAATTTGTTCAATTTATTTCATTATTTTTAGATGTGATATTTCTGTTAATCAGCCTATTACTCTAACCCCTCATATTACCCTATAAGTGTTATCTTGAAAAGTTTATATTTTTTCAAAGTTAAGTGTATTGGTTTTTCGCAAAGCTTTAGGTACTTTTGCTTACTTTTTCTAGGAATAGTTCGATTTTAGTGCTGTTTTGATTACTTGTAAGAAATGACTTTTGTCATAGAATCACAACCTTGTAAACAGTGTATTTATTCCTACAAAACAACTTTGCTCCTTATCTGCTTATTGTATTTTGACAATATAGATTTAATAAATAGACAGGTTCGTAATAGAACCACGTAGTCGAGTTACTACCTTTCGGAATTATTTATTATCCAACATGATTGAACATATCTTCCGAGTGGATTTTTCTCGATTATAAAGAGAATCATTAGTTTTTCATAAATAACACATTCCAGAACCACTCAATTTTAGTTTCTATTGTATGATTATTGTTACAGGTGCCGCTGGGTTTATTGGAAGTTGCCTTATTCAACGCTTGAATGAGGACAATTTTAACTATATCATTGCTGTTGACGATTTTTCCGATGAGCAAAAGAATAAAAATCTTGAAGGAAAAAAAATTCAAGAGCGTGTAGACCGCGAACACTTTTTTGAGTGGTTGGATGCAAACTATCAAGAGATTGAATTCTGTTTCCACATTGGTGCTCGTACAGATACGACAGAGTTCAATGTAGATATTTTCAACAAATTGAATTTGAATTACTCAAAGAAGATTTGGAAAAAATGTCATGACTACCAAATTCCATTGGTGTATGCTTCGTCGGCTGCTACTTATGGTTTGGGCGAGCATGGCTATGATGATAATGAGTCTTTGATTCCTCAATTGAAGCCTTTGAATCCTTATGGTGATTCAAAAAATGACTTCGATATTTGGGCATTACAACAACAAGAAAAGCCTTTTTTCTGGGCTGGGTTGAAGTTCTTCAACGTTTACGGACCAAACGAATTCCACAAAGGTCGTATGGCATCTGTGATTTGGCATACATTCAACCAAATCCAGAAAACTGGCGCGATGAAGTTATTCCGCTCCCATAACCCTGATTTTCAGGATGGTGAGCAAATGCGTGATTTTGTGTATGTAAAGGATGTGGTAGAGGTTTGTTTGTTTTTGATGCACCACCGTCGCAACTCAGGTATTTATAACTTAGGTTCTGGAAAGGCAAGAACTTTTTTGGATTTGGTAAAAAATACTTTTTACGCATTGAATCTTGAGCCCAATATCTCATTTATTGATACTCCAGAAGATATTCGTGATAAATACCAATATTTCACTGAAGCAAATATGTCAAAATTAAAGTCGATTGGTTACGAAAAACCTTTCCATACTTTAGAAGAAGGCGTAACAGATTATGTGAAGAATTATTTAGCAGATCAAAAGTATTACTAATATATATTTAGAGAATGAGTGAATTGTGGATGAGTAATTATTTTTACAAATCTCTTTCTTAAAATCAAAAAAAGCGGTCAAAAAATGATTTTTGACCGCTTTTTTTGATACTACCATGCTAGATATAACTCGGATTAAGACGCAATCATTGCGTCTCTACAGTGTTTGAATACAATTTTTTAAATAATCACTCAATCGCCATTCACTTACTAAATTATTCGAAGCTCCACACTCCCATCAGGATGGATATTCGATGTTGTCTCCTAGTTGTTTGTATCCTTTTTCTTCAAACAGTTTTTTCCAACCTTCTGTAATAAAACCTACACCGTAGCCCACCAATTGCACATATATGGCAATTATGCTGAGTAAACCTACTTGAATACTCTTATTCTTGAGTGTTGAATCAATAAAATTGAGTAAGGTATATAGGGCAAAAATACCAATGGCCAAATAGAAAAATGGCTTGAAAACCAACCACCATAAAGGAATACTAAACAAGCCAAGTGTAAATACCATTGGAAAGGTGTGTACCAATTTGAGTTCTTTAGGAAAAAAGCGACTGATATTGATTCTTGCTTTTCCAAAAAATCTCAACTGTTTGTAAAACTGTATAAAACTAGTTCTTCGTTTATGGTAAATAAATGCCTCAGGAATAAGTCCAGACTTAAAACCTAGGCTTATGGCACGAATCGAAAATTCAATATCTTCGCCCATACGAGTAATAATGAACCCTTGGGTTTTGCGATAAACCTCTTTCGACATCCCCATATTAAAGCTTCTAGGATGAAATGTACCTCCAAGATTTTTCTTGCTGCCTCTAATTCCTCCAGTTGTAAATAGTGAGGTCATTGAGTAACTAATGGCTTTTTGAATAGGAGTGAAGTTGGGGTGGTCGCGGTCTGGCCCGCCATAGAGGTCTAGGAAATTGCTATTGAGTTGCTTTTCTACAATTTCTAAATAGTTTGGTTCTATCAGCGCGTCAGAGTCAAGAATAATGAAATAATCGCCAGTAGCGTGCTTAAAACCTGTATTACGAGCAAATCCCTGACCAGTATTTTGTTGTTGGATATATTTTATTTCCAGCTCAGAATGATATTTTTCAACAATCTTATCGGCTTTTATGGCCGAGCCATCCTCTACAACCACCACTTCAAAGATTTTATAGGTTTGCTTAGTTAAACAAGCCAACAATTCATCCAATTCGTCGGGGCGGTTGTATACAGGAATAATAATGGAATAATTTCGCATGGAAAAAGCGCTGTGTTGAAATAACAGCTATTGTTTAATTTTTGTGTTGAAAACAAGAAAGTGCCATTGCATCAGACCTCTTCTAATGGGAGACACTCTCTTCAGACCACAAAACTAATCATTTTACATATTTTTTCTTCACTTTCATTTCCCAATCCCCGAAGCTTCCATATAATACCATTGATCCAAATCTGAAATTATCAATGATTTCTTGTCCTTCTTCTACACTATCATAAAACTCCTTGTCTACAGGAATCTCAAAATCTACCGCATTCATAGCATCTTTTATATGTTTTTTGATGCTTAAAGATAAATGCGATTGTTTCAAACGAAGTTTGAGGATATACTTATGCGAGTCACCACCATGTTGGGCGATACGCAATTGCTCTTTCAAAGCGCGATTTTCTTCTCGAAGTTTGTCTGTTTCGGAACTTCCACAAGAAAAAAGGAGAAAAATGACGAAAGTAGAAAGAAGATAAGATTTCATAAGGAACTGAGAGGTTTTAAAAAAGGTCAGCAAATTGCTGACCTTCGATGGAATATGATATTTGGCGCTAAACTATGCTGAAATTTCTTTAAAGCTCTCATAACTCGCATCCAAGATTTGAGCAACGTGTTCATCAGTAAGAGCAGTCGAGATAAACATAGCTTCATATTGTGAAGGAGCCATATAGACACCTCTTTTCAGCATCGCATTAAAGAATTTACCGAATAGTGCAGTATCTGATGATTTTGCATCTTCAAAATTATTTACAGGCTTATCCGTAAAGAATAAGGTAAACATGGAGCCAACGTGGTTGAGGGTATAATTCAAACCAAGTTTTTGCATATTGGCACGAATACCAGATGTTAAGGTATTACCAACCGTTTCGATTCGTTCATATACTTCTGGATGCTCGTTCAAGTAAGTCAACATGGCTTGACCCGCTGCCATAGCAATTGGGTTTCCTGAAAGTGTACCTGCTTGATATACTGGACCCGCAGGAGAAACGCAATCCATGATTTCTTTTTTACCTCCGTAAGCACCAACTGGCATACCTCCACCGATAATTTTACCCATGGTCGTCATATCTGGTGTTACGCCACAACGTTCTTGAAAACCTCCTTTTGCCAAACGGAAACCAGTCATTACTTCATCAAAAATCAACACAATACCTTCCTTATCGCAAATTTGGCGAAGACCTTCCAAGAAGCCTTCTGCTGGTTTTACTAAACCCATATTACCAACTACGGGTTCTAGGATAATACAAGCAATCTGATCTTTATTAGCATCAACTAGCGTTTGTACTGCAGTTAAATCATTGTATGGAGCTGTTAGCGTATCTTTGGCCACACCTTTAGTAACGCCTGGACTATCTGGATGTCCGAATGTGATGGCACCAGAACCTGCTGCAATCAAAAATGAATCACCATGACCGTGATAACAACCTTCAAATTTGATGATTTTGTCACGACCCGTATAACCACGTGCCACACGAATAGCCGACATCGTAGCCTCTGTGCCAGAGTTTACCATACGTACTTTCTCAACAGAAGGCACAATCGAAGTAATGAGTTCTGCCATTTCTACTTCACGACGCGTAGGAGCACCATAAGAAAAACCTAACTGAATAGCATCGGCAACGGCTTTTTCGACTAGCTCATTGGCGTGACCCAAAATCATAGGCCCCCATGAGTTGATAAGTTCGATAAATGCGTTTCCATCTTCATCGTAAAGGTAAGCACCTTTAGCCGATTTGATGAAAAGAGGATTTCCTCCAACGGCTCTAAAAGCTCTTACAGGTGAGTTTACACCGCCAGGGATGTAGTTTTTAGCTTTGTCGAAAAGTTCTTGGCTGTTTTTAGTAGTCATTTTGTCAAAAATTAATGCGATGGTAGCCCATGCACTATTTAGCTAATACAAATTTATAATTTTGGAAAGTAGTAATGGGTACTACTTGGTTGTCTTGAGACTGTGTGTAATCGTAACCTGACGTTGAGAAAGACTGTTTATAGGTATCTAAATCGTCCAAGCCTTTTTTGAAGTTTACACCATATTTAGAAAGAACCCTTCCCCAAAACAAAGTCATGTCATATCCACAGAACGAATAATAGGAAGGAATGCTTCCATATTTAGCAAAATATTCCTTTTTAAATTTATCTACCTCTGGATTTTCATTGTCAATAAACTCTGGGTCAATACAGTAAATTTCTCTTCCTGCAACGGTTGTGCCACTCAAATTGCTTGATTGAAATGCCTCAGCAGTAGTCACAAGTGGCGTTGACAAATCTTTCTGTAAAGCCGTGAGCATTGCCAAGCCTGCCTTTTTATCAGAAGTTGCCAAAAAACATGACTGAGTTTTTTATCAGGAATTTTACTAGCAATTACCTCCGAGTTGGCTGTTACTTTTACAAAAGCCTCAATATCATAACCCTTTTTAACTAGTACTTGTTTATAGGCTTCTGCCAACAAGGAATCAGTGCTAGAGGAGGTATAATAAATTGCGGCGTTGCGTCCTAGAAATGCTTGTTTTGTAACATATTCGGCAGCCTTGATGGCTTGCATTTTGACAGAAGGTTGTGCTAAAAATGACTTATCGAAGATTTCTAAGAGTTTTTCATTATTAGAAATAGGGTTGATAAGTGGTATTTGATAGCTTTCACAAAAGGCATTTGCTAACTTATTACTTTCGGAATAAAGGGGACCAACTAACAAATCGGTTGTTTGGAAGTAGGCATTATTCAGTACTTCAAGCATTTGATCTCCGTCGTTCGAAATATCATATACCTGAAGATTAACATTGATCTTTTCCTTTTGCAATTGTGCTTTTGCCAGTTTGGCACCCTGATACATGTCGAACACATATTGGTTGGCACGACGAGGGTGGTCAGGCGATAGCTCGTCGATGTTTACTGGAAGTAAAAACGCAAAATTAAGAAAGCCCTTGTTCAAGCGGTATTGCTGAAGGTCTTTAGTCGAAGACATTTCTGAAGATTTGGCTTGAATACGTTCTTTTAGTAATATTTCATCAGGAAATTGCTCACTCAATGAGGTTAATTTCTTGGGGTCAGTAATATCAGCAAGAAAGTTTTTCTTTAGATCTAGGATATCATTCTTCAAAGAATCAGAAGTAATAGCATTAGCTATCTGGAGTCCTTTGGCATAGTCTTTATTCTCAAATGCAATGGTTGCATAAAGATAGGCTACTTCTTCATTTTTCTCCCAATTGGGATATCTCAATTGAAGATTTTGCAAACTAGCTTCTGCTTCGGCATATTTTCCTACTTTGATGGCTGCCAAAGCTTGAAAATAGTAAGAATAAGGAACAATAGGATTATTAAAACGAAGGTTACTTAGCTGGCTAAAGGCGATTCTAGCTTTTTCAAAATCATTGTTTTGATAGAAAAGTAAGGCTTTTTGATATTGAGCTTCGTATTCTGACAGATTGCTCTGGGCCTGACTGAAGCTGTAGGATGATGCCACCAATAACACTCCTAACAATAATTTCTTCATAATTCATGGAATTTGTGATTGTACAAATATAATAAACTTTGACGAATGCCGATTAAGTTGGGGTAATTGATGACATTATTATTAAATTTACTTTTGTCAACCTAAAATCACAAACTATTAACGATCCTCTTATGAATTTGAACTGGTACTATAAACATTTTAGAAATCTCAGCACAACCGAACTTTATCAAATCTTGCAGTTGCGTTGCGAAGTGTTTATTGTGGAACAAAACTGTCCGTTTCAAGACCTTGATGATAAGGACTTTAAATGTCATCACCTCATGGGATTTGATACTGAAACACAACAGATTGTAGCATACACTCGCATCGTTCCTCCAGGAGTATCCTATGAAGAGGCATCTATTGGACGTGTGGTAACTTCTCCGAAAGTAAGGAAATTTGGAGTAGGAAAGGAATTAATGAGAAATTCTATCGAATTAGCTGAAGAACTTTACGGCTCGTCTATCAAGATAGGGGCACAGTTGTATCTAAAGGGATTTTACGAGTCTTTTGGCTTTGTTCAAACAAGCGAAATTTATCTCGAAGACGGTATTGAGCATATAGAAATGCTGAAAGATTAATTTGAAAATTTGAAAATTTGGCGATTTGAAAATGGGGGAATCTGAAGATTTGGGAATTTGAAAATTTGGGAATTTGAAAATTTGAAAATTAGGCGATTTGGTAATTTGATGATTTGGTAATTTGAAAATGGGGGAATCTGAAGATTAAGTAAATTGAAAGTTGTTGAATTTTAGAAAAAAAGGTCTTCATAGAGAAACAATTTATTTCTCAGTGAAGACCTTTTTACATTAATAATTTTCAAATCAGATAATTATTTCTTCTTCTTCTTTTCTTCGTTTTGCTGTTTCTGCATTTCTTCAGCTGCTTTCATTTGCTTTTGCAAATATTCTGAGAAACGAGATTTTTTACCACCACCTGCAGCGATTTTCTTACGGTTTTCTTCCAAAACTTGCTTGATTTTATCTTCGTCAACAAACTTGCGAATACCGATTTGTTGTAAAATCGTTACTAGGTTAGATACGAAGTAATAGAAGCTCATACCTGCTGGAAGTGAGTTCATCACGAACATAAAGATTACTGGCGTGATATAAGCCATTTTCTTCATATCGATTGGCTGGCCTACTTGATCTGGTGTATTTTGGTTGTTGTAATAACCGTATGCAATACTCGAAAGGGTCATCAACAACGTAAACAAACTGACGTGGTTACCATAGAAAGGAATGCTAAATGGCAAATCCCATACAGAGTCATAAGTAGAAAGGTCATTAGCCCACAAGAATGCCTCCTGACGAAGGTTAATTAAGTTAGGGAACAACATAAATACCGCCATCAAAATAGGCATGGTAGCCAATACAGGCACACAACCACTCAATGGACTTACACCTACTTCACCATACAATTTCATTTGAGCTTGTTGCAATTTAGCTGCATCGTCACCCACTTTTTCCTTGATAGCATTTAATTCTGGTTGAAGGATACGCATTTTTGCCATACTTACATAAGATTTGTAAGTCAATGGCAACAACGCAAACTTAATTACCAATACCAATGCAATAATCAATAAACCGTAGTTGCTAAATACTGTTTCAAGAATATTGAATAAAGGAACAAATACGTAGCGAGTAATTGGCAAGAAAATATCGTAACTCAATTTTACGTTGCGACCAAATGCAGGTGCAATTTCTTTGATTTTATTATAGTCGTTTGGACCGAAATACCATTGATATTGTCCTTTACCAGCCTTCATATCTGCCAAAGAAACCTCCATGTTTGCACGCAAAGTTTTGATATTCACCGAATCCTGAGGATTTGGCGTAGCCCAAATTTGTGCTTTAGAAATAGGAGTATTTTTAGCAATAAAACCTGACAAGAAGTACTTTTTCTTGAAAGTCAACCAATTTAATGGCTTTTCAAGCGTAGCATCGTTGGCACTTGTAGGATTTTCGGTCAACTGGTCAAACTCTTCACCTTCAGCGATTAGGTAGTTAACAGTAGCCTTACGGTTTTCGTTTAAGTCTTTTTCTGTTGGACGAACCTCTTCAATCCAGTTGATTTTAGCAGTTTGGCTTTTCAACAAACCGTCCAACCCTTTGATTTGAGTATTTTGGTCAACTAAGAAACCTTCACCAGCCAAAGTATAAGTCTGTTCGATAGACTGACCATTTGCCAAAGCCAAGGTAAACGTTACAGATTGTTTTTGACCTTCCGCAACCACACCACCTTTTGATTGGGTTGTAAAGAACAACTTGTTGATGTCTACATTACCTTTTGTTGTAGCTAATTCAAAAGAAAGTTTGTCGAATGCTTCATCATAAATCGTCAAAGGGGTTTCTTTATGAGCTGCAAAGTCATTATATGTTTTGTAGTGCTTAAGCAACACTTGTTTTACTTTACCACCTTGAGTTGAGAAAGTAACTTTGATGTCTTTGTTTTCAAGAACAACATCTTGTGCCACGCCTGTAGCTGCCGTTGCAAAATCACCAGCTGCGGCCTTCAAAGCTACAGTATCAGTGGTTGGAGCTACAGTTTTGTGTACAGTAGTTTGAGCAACTTGCGCTTTTTGTGCTTGTTTTGGTTCATCTTTCGGAGCAAAGAAAAACTGGTACCCCAGCAACATCCCCATCAGCAATAATAGCCCCGTGATTTGATTTCTATCCATTTGGTATTTGTTTAAAAGCGCCTTTCATTTTTAAAAGGCTAGTTATTTTTGGAATTGTAGTATTTAAAAGTTTGACCTTGGTTATTTTGAGGCAAAAGCAAAAGTAACTGTTGGCTAGTGTTTTCGTGTTAAGAATAAAGTTAAATGAATGTTTAGATTGTATATAAATACTATTTTTCTCTTCGCAAAGCCCTACTTTTCTTGTCTTGACACAAGAAAAGTAGCAAAAGAAAGTCAAGAATTTATAAACTCGCTTCGCTCAAACAGTATAAATTCATAGCTTACGCAAGCAATCTCCCACAAGTTTAAACAGCTTCAATATGTTCAATATCTTTAAAATCGAATGGTAAAGAAATAAAAATGCACCGCCTCGACTTTGGCGGTGCAAAATTACAAAGAACTTGGCTTTTTAGCTGTATTTTTTTACAAAAGGTTATTTACTTGTTCCTTTTGCTACTGGAGAAGCATTTTTTAATGCCGCCTTTACAAAATGTACAAACAACGGAGCAGGATTAACCACTGTTGATTTATATTCTGGGTGGAATTGAACACCAATAAAGAATGGATGATCTTTGATTTCAACAATCTCTACCAAACCAGAATCTGTATTGATACCTGTAGGAACCATTCCAGCAGCTTTGATTTGTTCAAAATAATTATTGTTAAACTCATAACGGTGACGGTGACGCTCTTGGATATTCAATTTTCCGTAGATGCTGTGTGCCAACGAACCTTTTTCGATTTTACAACCATAAGCACCCAAACGCATGGTACCACCTTTGTTAGTGATGTCCTTTTGTTCAGCCATGATATCAATTACTGGATGAATGGTCTCTGGGTTCATTTCTGAAGAGTGAGCTTCTGCTAGACCCAATACGTTACGAGAAAACTCGATTACGGCACATTGCATACCCAAACAAATACCAAAGAATGGAATTTTGTTTTCACGGGCATATTTTACTGCGTTGATTTTACCTTCGATACCACGCTCACCAAATCCTGGTGCTACCAAGATACCATCCAAGTTGGCCAATCTGCTTTCATAACCAGCATCGATTAGCGTTTCAGAAGAAATCCAACGAATATTTACTTTTGTTTCACAAACCGCTCCCGCATGAATAATTGCTTCAGCAATAGATTTATACGAGTCTTTCAATTCTACATATTTACCAACCAAACCGATTGTGATTTGTTCTGTAGGATTTTTTAATTTACCCAAGAACGCTTTCCATTGGTCTAAGTCTGCATCACGGTCGTTGTAAATATCTAATTTGTACAATACTCTTGCGTCTAATTTTTCTTTACGCATCAATAAAGGTACATCATAGATAGTCTCAGCGTCCATAGCCTCAATCACATCGTTGGCAGATACGTTGCAGAATAGGGCAATTTTGCGACGCATATCTTGTGGTAGAGGATGCTCTGTGCGACATACCAAAATATCAGGCTGAATACCAGATTCTGACAATTGACGTACTGAGTGTTGAGTTGGTTTTGTTTTAAGCTCACCCGCTGATGCCAGGTAGGGTACCAATGTTAGGTGGATAAACAACGTGTTTTTCTCACCTAAATCCCATTTTAATTGACGAGTAGCCTCAATAAATGGAAGTGACTCGATGTCACCCACGCAACCACCGATTTCAGTGATAACGACGTCGTATTCGCCAGTTTCGCCCAACAACAAGATGCTTCTTTTGATTTCATCTGTGATGTGAGGAACTACTTGAACGGTTTTACCCAAATAATCACCACGACGTTCTTTCGTGATTACATTGTAGTAAATACGACCAGTTGTAATGTTGTTTGCTTGCGAAGTAGGTACGCCCAAGAAACGCTCGTAGTGACCCAAGTCAAGGTCAGTTTCAGCGCCATCGTTGGTTACATAACACTCCCCATGCTCATAAGGGTTAAGTGTACCCGGATCGATATTGATATACGGGTCAAATTTTTGAATAGTTACCGATAATCCTCTGGCTTGCAGAAGTTTTGCTAATGATGAGGCAATAATACCTTTGCCTAATGAAGAAGTCACACCGCCCGTAACAAAGATGTATTTCGCGGTTTTAGGTTGCCCTTTACCTGACATTGTAAGAAATGATTGATTTGTGAATTTTCCGATGAACGAAAGTTCATGGACGTTTCAGATTTCCCAAAGAAGATTTCATTTTAGAAAATCCGAAACTATGGTTACGGGATACAAAGGTAAGAAAATTACTTAGAACTCTAAGTGTAAAGGGGCTAAGTTTTTTTGAAGTGCCTGATTTTCAGGATAATATTTTTTTATTTTTTTAAAGATACATTCTGCGAAAAATTTTACCTGATGATGGTCAGAAAACTCTTTCATCATGGTCTGATTTCCGACAGTTTTTGATTGACTTAACAAAAATTGTATTTTTTCTTGTAACTCTTCTGGATTATTTGGCTCAACAGTAATTCCCAGTTGATTTCTTCGGGTGAGTTCTCCCATCAAACCATAATTGTAAGTCAAGAGTGGTTTATGGGCAAAAGCTGAGCGCACCATGATACCACTCATACCGATATGTTTTTGATACAAGCCCATAATTACATCAGAAAGGGCAAAGAATTGTTGAATCAACTCTGGCTCTACGAAATAATCAACTTTAACAATTTGTAAGTGGTTTGAACCCTCAACAGCTTTGAGTTTTTCGTCAAAACGGTATTTTTCCTCCGCAGTCCAGCCGCCTACTAACAGTAAGCAAGCATCTTGTTGTTGTTTTTGAGGTAATTGAAGTAATGCCTCCAGCGTTGGAATGATTCCTTTTCTTTCGTCCAAAAAACCAAAAATTAGAAAAACTTTTCGATGCGGTTCGATGCCCAATTGTTGTCTGAGCAGAATAGGAGCTTCCTGAGCAAAAGGATAGGTTTTGACAGGGTCGGGTAAATATAGTGCTTTGTTGCTATGCCATTTTTCTTGAATATATTCGGCAGCATACGGGTCAAGGCAATAAAGATTGGTCAGCTTTTTAGAAAAAAGTAAGCCACGAAGCATCCATTTTTTACGAATAAAATTGATACGCTCTTTCCAAGAATCGGGACGATAATTGGTTAGGGTAGTTCTAAAAAATATGCCAGAAAAGGTGCAAGGCGCTTGATTGCCTTTTTGTAAAATCGCCAATTGTAAATGGTCAAGATACATCAAAACGCCATGTTTGGCTTGAAATACTGATGCATATTTACAGAATAATCCCCATTCAAAATCTCCACGTTTGATGACATTATTCTCTGCTTGATACTGCTGAAATTCTTCCTCAGAAATATATTTCCACTCAAAAACCGAAGCATCCACCGACGTTCTTTGCGTGAGCTTAGCGTGTTTTGTGGCAAAGATGGGACTTACCAAAGCTATTAATTTGATCGGTAAACGATGTTCAAGCTGATATTCAATCAAATGTGTAAGATATTCAGAATGATGACCAGAAGCATCTAAATCAAACAATAAAATAGTCGGGAAAGGCATTTTGAGTGCTGAGTGCTGAGTTTTGAGTGAGGAGTTTTTAAATTATTGAAGATTTGAGATTAGCACTGTACGAAGGTTTAAGTTTTGTTTTAAAATAAAATTGCCGCTACTGCAATAATGCTCATGATGAGAATGTTTCTGAACATCATAAAATCCTTCGCATACTACTAATTTGGGATTTCTGATTTCGGAAATGTTAAAATATTTTTCCGAAATCAGAAATCTCAAATCCAAAATAGCAAAGACACTTTGTCCCTATATGCCTTTGCCACTTTGTGCCTTTTTAGGCATTCATCAAGCTTTCGATTTCGTCAGCTTCCATTGGAATACTTCCCATCAGATCGATATTGCTATCTTGAGTTACTAAAATATTATTTTCTAGACGAACACCTAGACCTTCTTCTTGGATATAAATTCCAGGTTCAATTGTAAAGACCATACCTTCTTCAAAACGACGGTAGCGATTCCAAACATCATGCACATCCAAACCTAGGTGGTGTGATGTTCCGTGCATAAAGTATTTTTTGAATAAAGGAGATTCTGGATTTTGATTTTTTACGTCGGTTTTATCAAACAAACCTAGTCCAATCAATTCAGACTCGATAAACATTTCTACTTCGTGTTGGTATTCACTCCATAAAACACCTACCTGCATGATAGACTTAGCGAATTTGAAAGCACGGTGCACAGCATCATATACTGCACGCTGACGAGCCGTAAAACGACCATTGACAGGAATAGTACGCGTTAAGTCTGCATTATAGTTAGCATATTCGGCTGCTACGTCCAACAACAACAAATCTCCATCTTTACAAATACGGCTGTTTTCGATATAGTGCAATACACAAGCATTGGCGCCTGAAGCAATAATTGGCTGATAAGCAAAGCCTTTTGAGCGATTTCTTACAAACTCATGGATAAGTTCTGCTTCTACTTCGTATTCTGTAACACCAGGTTTTACAAAATTTAAGAGTCTTCTAAAGCCTAATTCTGTAATACGAATAGCTTCGTTGAGTTGCGCAATCTCTACAGGGCTTTTGATTACGCGCAAATGGTGCATAAGCGGAGCCACGCGCTCAAGACGGTGCAAAGGATAGCGCGCTTTTACCCAGTTGATAAACTTCGCATCGCGTGTTTGTACCTCAGAGCTATTACGGATATGTTCGTTGGTGTTGAGATAAATGGCATCTGCCTCAAATACCAAAGTAGTTAATATTTGCTCAAATTGGCTAGTCCAATAGATAGTCTGAATGCCCGAAACCTCCCTTGCGTGTTCTTTCGTGTATTTGTATCCTTCCCAAACCGCAATCAAATCTGATGTTTCACGCAAAAACAAAATTTCTCTCATACGAGGGTCTGGCGCATCTGGAAACAACAAAACAATGGTTTCTTCTTGATCTATTCCGCTCAAATAAAACAAATCAGAGTTTTGTCTGAAGCCCATTGTACCGTCCGCATTGGTTGGCATAATGTCATTTGAGTTGAAAATCGCTATGGATTTTGGTTTCAATAGCTGGTTTAATCTAGCTCTGTTTGTTACAAACAGTTGACTATCTATTGGTAAGTATTTCATTGATGAGTGTTGATGGGGTTATTTTTTTCGCACAAATAAATAATCTCCTCCTTCGGAAGGGCATAGCGTTCCACTTTGTCTTTGGGCATTTCCATCACAAAACGGTCTTGTGTTACATGCCAACCACCTTGTTCGAGGCGTTTGTGGTAGTCACGACCAAAAATACGGAAGTGGTCATCTTGTTTGAAAAGACGCTCACGCTCTTTCGGGTCGGTGATGGTTTTATCCTCAAAAGTAGTTTCCAAGTTCCAGTCTTGTGGCGATTGCATAATACCCCAACCGTTTGGTTTTAGCACACGACGCATTTCTTGCATACAACGAATATCATCGTCGACGTGCTCTAATACGTGATTACAGAAAACTACATCAAAAGTATTGTCTTCGAAAGGAATATTGTGCAAGTCCATTTTTACTTTTGCCAAAGGCGACTCAATATCAGCGGTGATATAGTCCAAGTTTTTCATTTTTTCGAAACGGTCGATAAAACAGTACTCAGGCGCCACGTGCAAAACCTTAAGGTCGGCTTTGAAGAAATTAGTCTTTTGTTGAAGGTATAAATACATCAAACGGTGACGTTCGAGCGCAAGACAGTTTGGACAAAGAGCGTTATCACGAGGCTCAAGACGACCATAAGGAACGAATTTCGAAAATGTAGAGCCACAAACTGTACATTCCACCTTATTACCTCGCAAAAAGAACGCATATAGGTTCATGGCAAAGTGACTAACTAATTGCAAATACTTACGAGGAATGTTTCGGAGTGTCCAGCTAATAATTTTTTTCATGGAAATGATGGTCAAATATATTTTTTGCAAAGGTAAAAAATGATTCCGAAATAAAATAGGAGGGATTACCTACTTGACAGAATAGCCTGATTAATTAGCTTTGATTAAAAATGCTAGCCTTATGAGTGTTTTGTAATACAAAATGTGACTAAATTTATAGAAATGATACCTTTGTGAATCTATAATTTATTTAAAAAGCATATTTGAATATGTAATTTATTTTGCAAGTTTGTCATTTCTTTTAACCCTTAAATTAGAACCCTGTAGAATTTCAAAATATAAACACCTTCATTACTATGAACATCACCGAACAAGAAAAACGAATCGCACATTATTGCCAGATAGATTTACCTGAGGAAAATCAAGATAAAATTGTAAGAATTTGGTTTTCAACTGGAAGAGATATAAGAGTTAATACTAAGTTAGGTAGTTATTTTTATCATGAATCATTTGCTGATATTTTTATCCCTAAATATGAAGTAGCTGATAATTATGATTCATTAATGAGAGAAATATTGGTGTATAAAGCTGCCCATAATGAAATATACAGTGATGTGTTAATCACGATATATCCTGATGGGAGTTACGAATTCAGGTATTGGTTCGATGAAGAAAGAATCATTAAGGAAGAATATGATGATGCAATGCTTAGTTCAAAAGATTTTCCACACGCAATGGCAAAGGCATTAGTTTTCTACGACCTTGCGGAGGTTAACTTTAAAAAGAAGTACGAAAGTATAATCATGACATTTGAAATAAAAGAGGGCGAACCCTTTGTGGATTATTACCTAGTAAATGAAAAAGGACAGCATAAGCCTGTTTATGATTCGAATAAAGTTGCCAAGTATGGCGATATCATTTCAAAAAATATTTCAATGGTTAAAGCATGGTTAAAAGAGCACTATGAAAGGACTAACCATGGTATATTAAAAGATGTCTGGAAACCATGGAATAAAATCGTAGTGAGCGTACCACCAAGTGGGTATTTAAATGAATATGAGGATATTCATTATTATCTGGATGAGGTAGAACTGGAAAAAGATTTTTTTCTGAAGGGCTATTAATCTAGTTTATGCCTTATGCCCTCGTTGGAGTTGTCTCCTACGAGCCTAGCGACAGCAAAAAGTCTGTTATTTATGCTAATATGTTGCTTACGCCAGTTTGTTGGAGAGAATTTCAACAAGGGCGAAAATCTACTCAAAATTTTTAAATCCTACACAGTTTATGGATATTAACATTAAAGAACAAGAAATTGCAAATCTAATACTCCAAGACCTACCTGATGATTGTCATGAGGACATTATTAAAGTTTGGTATTATACAGGAAGAGATGTGAGAAATGAATATGAGGGTTACAGTGTTTATTTTTCCTATGATACAGTCGCAGATGTAATCATTCCAAAATCTGAGGTGTCATGGGATTACGAATTAGCGATTAAAGAGGTATTAATTCACAAAGCTAATCATGGAGAACCATACAGTGATGTATTGATAACCTTGTTTACAGATGGAAGCTATGAATTCAAATATTGGTATGATGAAGAGCGAATTTATAAGCAAGAATACGAAAGTGCCCTTCGTCGTTCAAAAGATTTTCCACATGCAATGGCAAAGGCATTAGTCTTTTATCATCTTGCAGAAGTTAATTTCAAAAAGAAGTATGAACGTATAATCATGACATTTGAAATTAAAGAGGGTGAGCCCTTTGTAGATTATTACCTTGTTAATGAAAAAGGACAGCATAAGCCTGTTTATGACTCGAATAAAGTTGCCAAGTATGAAGAAACTATCACAAGAAATACCTCCAATGTAAAGACATGGCTAAAAGAGCACTATGAAAGGACTAATCATGGTATATTGAAAGATATCTGGAAACCATGGAATAAAATCGTAGTGAGCGTACCTCCAAGTGGCTATTTGAATCAACTTGAGGATATACATTATTATTTGGATGAGTTAGAACTGGAAAAAGATTTTTTTCTGGAGAGGTATTAATCTAGTTTATGCCTTATGCCCTCGTTGGAGTTTTCTCCAATGAGCCTAGCGACATCAAAAAGTCTGTTATTTATGCTAATATGTTGCTTACGCCAGTTTGTTGGAGAGAACTCCAGCAAGGGTGAAAAAATCAGTTCTATTAAAATCTCCACAAAGAATAATGACAAGGAAATATTTTTTAACGGAATTAAATAAGCTAATGGGTTCCTATTTAGCTGAACATGGCTTTAAAATCAAGCAAGATTGCACTATTTGTAAAACAGAAAATGACTTTTTTTGTAAAATTAAATTGTCCTTCTTGACCTATGATACTATTCGTCTTAACTATATAAATTGTTCCATTAAAATGGTCAGCCTCGAAAAAGCATCTACTGAGATATATTATGGGCATCTTACTAAAGAGCAAATAAAAGAACAATATCAAATGGCTGTAACTCTGTATGGCCCCCGTAAAGAGGTAGAAGTAGATATTTATCAGGATGAGCAAATAAGCTTGTTTGTTATTGCATTTAAGGATTACTTCGAGAAAGTTCTTCTTCCATTTTTTAACAAGTATTCAGATATACAAGCACTCAGTGAAAGGTATCAAGAATATGATTTAGAGTATCAAGAGGGGGCTGGTTATATAGGTAATTTCCATGACTTTGAAGCAAGTCGACCCTATTTGGGCTACCTCTGTACTGATGACGCAGTAGGTCGTCGAGTTTTGATTATGAAGTATATTAATGACCCCAAAGTAAATGATTTTCTCAAATGGTACCAAGCATGTATTGAGTCTGGACAACTCGGACTAGAGCCTTATGAAGGTTACTATCTAAAGGTAGCACAAAAATTAATTGATTGGGAAGTTCCTCAAAAATATCTTAAATAGCACTAATTCCTTAAATATTCTCGTTGGCGAGAACATCACTCACGGCGAAATACCAAAAAATAAACACCTTCATTCTTATGAACATCACCGAACAGGAAAAACGAATAGAGTCTTTGTGTCGAAAAGATTTGTATGAAGAAAATAAAAACCAAGTAATTAAAGTATGGTTTTGTGCAGAAAGAGATATAAGAGTCCCTAATGCTAGAGCATATTTATATTTCTATGATGAATCGTTGAGCAAGATTATTGATAGAAAAAGAGAAGTATATATGGAATATAATGATGCATTGAAGGAACTATTAATTTATAAAGCTCAACATGGAGAACTCTACAGTGATATTGTAATCACATTGCATCCTAATGGTAATTATGAGTTCAGGTATTGGTTTAATGAAGAAAGAATCATTAAGGAAGAATATGATGTTGCACTACGCTCGGCAAAATGGTTTCCTCATACGATGGCAAAGGCATTAGTCTTTTATCATCTTGCAGAAGTTAATTTCAAAAAGAAGTACGAAAGTATAATCATGACATTTGAAATTAAAGAGGGTGAGCCCTTTGTAGATTATTACCTTGTTAATGAAAAAGGACAGCATAAGCCTGTTTATGACTCGAATAAAGTTGCCAAGTATGAAGAAACTATCACAAGAAATACCTCCAATGTAAAGACATGGCTAAAAGAGCACTATGAAAGGACTAATCATGGTATATTGAAAGATATCTGGAAACCATGGAATAAAATCGTAGTGAGCGTACCTCCAAGTGGCTATTTGAATCAACTTGAGGATATACATTATTATTTGGATGATGTAGAACTAGAAAAAGATTTTTTTCTGAAGGGCTATTAATCTAGTTTACGCCTTATGCCCTCGCTGGAGTTTTTTCCAATGAGCCTAGCGACAGCAAAAAGTCTGTTATTAATACTACTTTGTTGCTTACGCCAGTTTGTTGGAGAGAATTCCAACAAGGGCGAAAATAATGACTAAATCTTTCTATTAAAATCTCCACAAAGAATAATGACAAGGAAATATTTTTTAACGGAATTAAATAAGCTAATGGGTTCTTATTTAGCTGAACATGGCTTTAAAATCAAGCAAGATTGCACTATTTGTAAAACAGCAAATGACTTTTTTTGTAAAATTAAATTGTCCTTCTTGACCTATGATACTATTCGTCTTAACTATATAAATTGTTCCATTAAAATGGTAAGCCTCGAAAAAGCATCTACTGAGATATATTATGGTCATCATACTAAAGAGAAAATAAAAGAAAAATATCAAATGGCTGTAACGCTGTATGGCCCCCGTAAAGAGGTAGAGGTAGATATTTATCAAGATGAGCAAATAAGCTTGTTTGTTATTGCATTTAAGGATTACTTCGAGAAAGTTCTTCTTCCATTTTTTAACAAGTATTCAGATATACAAGCACTCAGTGAAAGGTATCAAGAATATGATTTAGAGTATCAAGAGGGTGCTGGTTATATAGGTAATTTCCATGACTTTGAAGCAAGTCGACCCTATTTGGGCTACCTCTGTACTGATGACGCAGTAGGTCGTCGAGTTTTGATTATGAAGTATATTAATGACCCCAAAGTAAATGATTTTCTCAAATGGTACCAAGCATGTATTGAGTCTGGACAACTCGGACTAGAGCCTTATGAAGGTTACTATCTAAAGGTAGCACAAAAATTAATTGATTGGGAAGTTCCCCAAAAATACCTTAAATAGTACTGATTCCTTAAATATTCTCGTTGGCGAGAACATCACGCACGGCGAAATATCAAAATATAAACACCTTCATTCTTATGAACATCACCGAACAAGAAAAACGAATAGAGTCTTTGTGTCGAAAAGATTTGTACGAGGATAATAAAAACCAATTAATTAAGGTCTGGTTTTGTGCAGAAAGGGATATAAGAGTCCCAAACGCCAGAGCATATTTATATTTCTATGATGAATCGTTGAGCAATATTATTGACAGTAATAGAGAAGCATTTATGGAATATTATGATGCATTGAAGGAACTATTAATTTATAAAGCTCAACATGGAGAACTCTATAGTGATATTGTAATCACATTGCATCCTAATGGTAATTATGAGTTCAGGTATTGGTTTAATGAAGAAAGAATCATTAAGGAAGAATACGAAAGTGCAATGCTTCGATCAACCGATTTTCCACATGCAATGGCAAAGGCATTAGTTTTCTACGACCTTGCGGAGGTTAACTTTAAAAAGAAGTACGAAAGTATAATCATGACATTTGAAATAAAAGAGGGCGAACCCTTTGTGGATTATTACCTAGTAAATGAAAAAGGACAGCATAAGCCTGTTTATGATTCGAATAAAGTTGCCAAGTATGGCGATATCATTTCAAAAAATATTTCAATGGTTAAAGCATGGTTAAAAGAGCACTATGAAAGGACTAACCATGGAATATTAAAAGATGTCTGGAAACCATGGAATAAAATCGTGGTGAGCGTACCACCAAGTGGGTATTTGAATGAACTTGAGGATATTCATTATTATTTGGATGAGTTAGAACTGGAAAAAGATTTTTTTCTGGAGAGGTATTAATCTAGTTTATGCCTCATGCCCTCGCTGGAGTTTTCTCCAATGAGCCTAGCGACAGCAAAAAGTCTGTTATTTATGCTACTTTGTTGCTTACGTCAGTTTGTTGGAGAGAATTTCAACAAGGGCGAAAATCTACTCAAAAATTTTAAATCCTCTACAGTTTATGAATATTAACATTAAAGAACAAGAGCTAGCTTCTCTATTTCGAGCTGATATACCTGTCGAAAATCAAACGAAACCGTTAAGGTGTGGTATTTTACGGATAGAGATGTGAGAGCCCTTAATGCAGGTGAAAGTTTTTACTTTTACAATGAAACAAGAACAAGCTTAATTATTCCAACTTATAGAGAGGCAAGAAATTACACTTTAGGAACTAAAGAGGTGTTAATTTACAAAGCTAATCATGGACAACTTTACAGTGATGTGTTGATAACCTTGTTTACAGATGGAAGTTATGAATTCAAATATTGGTATGATGAAGAGCGAATTTATAAGCAAGAATATGAAAGTGCACTTCGTCGTTCAAAAGATTTCCCACATGCAATGGCAAAGGCATTAGTCTTTTATCATCTTGCAGAAGTTAATTTCAAAAAGAAGTACGAAAGTATAATCATGACATTTGAAATTAAAGAGGGTGAACCCTGTGTGGATTATTACCTTGTTAATGAAAAAGGTCAGCATAAGCCTGTTTATGATTCTAGTAAAGTTGCTAAGTATGAAGAAACTATCACAAGAAATACCTCCAATGTAAAGACATGGTTAAAAGAGCACTATGAAAGGACTAACCATGGAATATTAAAAGATGTCTGGAAACCATGGAATAAAATCGTAGTGAGCGTACCTTCAAGTGGGTATTTGAATGAACTTGAGGATATACATTATTATTTGGATGAGGTAGAACTGGAAAAAGATTTTTTTCTGAAGGGCTATTAATCTAGTTTATGCACTCGTTGGAATGTTTGCCAGCAAAGGTATAAAATCACAAAAGCGGTCGAAAAACTCATTTCGACCGCTTTTGTTTTAACTCGAAAATCGAGCGTATATTAAGCTTTCTGAATACGATTGGTCAAGTAGATACCTGCTAACGTAAGTCCACTGCCAAAACCTGCTAACATTAATTTGTCATCCAATTGTACTTTGCCGTTTTGGATACCGTTGTACCAAGCAATTGGAATAGAGGCTGCTGAGGTATTTCCGTAGTTGACAACGCTCTCCAAGCATTTTTCAATAGGGAAATTCATTTGTGAGCAAGCTGCTTCCAAAATTCGAATATTCGCACTGTGAGGAATCATCCAATCGATTTGATCTGTGGTGATACCATTTTTTTCTGCCAATTTGATAATATTAGCAGGGAGGTTCGATACAGCCCACTTGAATACGGTACGTCCATTTTGGTGGATTTTTCCGTTATAGTCTATCTGTTCAAAATTGATAGGAGCGGGTTGGTTAGACAAATACAAATCTTTTCCTAAGTCGCCATTGGTAGTCGAAATAGATTTATGAAGATATTGTGTTTCTGAACTTTCTACTAAAACTGCACCAGCGCCATCACCAAATAACACACAACTGGTACGGTCGGTAAAATCTGAGATTTTTGAAAGCGTTTCACCGCCAATCACCAGTACTTTTTGGTAATCGCCAGTAGCGATAAGACCTTTAGCTACAATCAAACCGTATGCAAAACCTGCACAACCAGCAGATATGTCCATACAGCCTGCACTTGGAATTCCTAAACGACTTTGTACCTGACTTGCCATACTAGGGAAGGCTTGTTCTGGTGTACTGGTGGCTACAATCACAAAGTCAACGTCTGCAAGATTCTTTTGATAATTGTCAGCAAGATTTTGAGCCGCTTTTACACACAAATCACTGGTATATTCGGTTTCTGAGCTGTAATAGCGGGTATTAATCCCTGTTCTGCTCACGATCCATTCGTCGGTAGTTTCCAAAAATTGCTCGAAATAGTGGTTGTCGATTTTCTTTTCAGGAAGATACACCCCGATAGAATCAATAATTGCATTCATAATGACTTGTTTTTGAATTGTTTGAATACACATACCGAATGGTATGTGGTACTACAAATTTTTTTAGAGGCGGATTTGTTCAATAATAGCCGACTCAATATGATTAGCGATATTTACAATGTAATTTTTATTTTGAGTAATCAGAGACATAAATATTCCTCCTTCAATCATGGAATAAATATTGGTAGCCAAGGTATGTGCGTCGGTGGCTTCTTTGATTTCTTTGTGCTTAATGCCATGGGTGATAATCGTGGCAGTATTTTGGATAAGTCTATCACAAATTTTACGAGCCTCCTCAAACAAAATTGGATTATTGAAACGAGCATCAACTCCCAAATTAAGAAGCGGACATCCACCTCTTTCAGAAGCTAATTCATAATAATATTCTTTGAAATAAAAGGTCATGCCATAAAGCTTGTTTATCGCACCTTTACGTTCAATAACTACATTATTAAGGGGTTTTACTAATTTTTTTACATTCAAATGAAAAGCTTGAAAAGCTAAGTCTTCTTTGTTTCTGAAGTAAAAATATACTGCTCCTTTGGTGAGATTGGTGGCCTTAGTAATCTCAGAAAGCGACGTACCGTTATAGCCTTTTTTGTTAAAAAGAGGAGCTACTTTTTCGAGTATGTATTCTTGCGTCGTTTCCATGGATTGTAAATATAGGAAAAAAAATAATTCACATACCGATTGGTATGTGAATTATTTTTTCGGGTTAAAGAAAATTAACTTGTTCTAACCTAAAATCTTATGGATACAACTTTTAAAAAATGCTTATTTCAATGTTAATTCTAGAGTAAGAATCAAGCGAAGCAGAAAATGAAATTCCTCTGGTAAAAAATAAGTCTACAAATCACATTTTTTTGCAATAAAAGTGCCTCATTCTTTGTTCTAATAAAGTAATAAAACATAATCCTCAACAACTTATACATATATTTTATGAAAGATACCGTCTTTGCTAACTGGACTTTATCTAAACTTTTGAGCAAAAAACAATCTCTAAAGTTTTATGTTAACACTTTTTTTGTATTTCAAATTACATTGGTGCTTACTTCGGTGTATCTTATCTCCACCATCAACAAGCCAGCCTTATTGGCTCCCTTAATTTTGTTGAACGTGGGAGTACAGCTATATCGTAACAAACATAGGTTACAATTAAAAATGGTAGAGCAGGAGATTTATTCAAGAAGGAAATAATAATTGCCTGATCAGGTATTCGGCAAACTATTTCTAATGAATCAAAAAAGCGGTCGAAAATTATTTTTCGACCGCTTTTTTGATGCTACGATAAAGACGCAATCATTGCGTCTCTACCAATGGAATACAAATTTTTACTCAATTCACTCAATGAAGAAAGATTTATTTTGAAAAAATGGTGCCTTCGCGATGACTAAACTTTCATGTTTATTCTCCTAGCAAAGCCACTGCTTTATCAATTTGGTCGCAGTATTTGTTTAGTACTGAGGACACAATCTCAATGCCTTTTTCTGCTTCTTTCCATTTTCTTTGTTCAATAGACTCACGTACCGAAGGAATTGTTTTTACCCCATATCCCGTAAAAAATCCTGGCGCATAAATTTGGTGTTTATACCACGGACGATTCGGTAAACCTTCTGGTAAAGTCAAGGTTCTTTCTATCGTATAGAGAAGTTGGTTCAGTGCCTCAAGTTTGGCTGGCGCTAATTTATTGCTGTTTTTTACCGCTGAAGCGTAAGTATTAGCACTTTTGTTGAGACGATTCAGACTATTTTCGAGCGGTGCAAAATTGATATAAGGAACCTCATCATAAGTTTTTACCATAATTGGTTCGTTCGGGTCAGCGGCTGCCGCAAAATGTCCTTCTTTTACCAAACGATTATTATCTTCTGTTTTACTACGAATATTTTCTAATAAAGCCTTTACCTCAGTGCCGTAGTTTTGAAGGGTATTCGAAAAGTTTTGGAACTCAAAAGGCAGTACATCGGCATTTGCCAAGCGCAATACGGTTCTTCCCATGGTTTTTGCCAACGTAACCCCATAAGCAAAATCAGGGTCTTTAAAACGAGTGTAATGGTCAAACGAATCATAAATTGAGTGGTATTCGCCTCCTTCATCTTCGCCACCATAACCCACATTCATAGCAGATACGCCTAAATGTTGTAAAAATGGTGTGAAATCCGAACCTGAACCCAAGGCACCAATCCGAATATCACCACGACTCAAGACTTCTTTTTTGCTTTCGCCCGACCCATTTACCAAAATATACGAACGTAAACGGTCATAAACACTGATATTTTTTGTGGGTCGATGACATCTCGGCTTACTTGATTAAAGAATTTTTCTAGGGTATGAGAGCCTCCTGCCGAAAGAAAACCTCGTCCGTTGCCATCAGAGTTGAGATAGGCTACTGCTTTTTTCTGTAATTCTGCACGATTGGCCTCAGCCCATTCGGTTGAGCCTAACAAACCTGGCTCTTCACCGTCCCATGCACAAAATACTAGGGTTCTTTTCGGTTTCCAGCCTGTTTTAGCCAATTCTCCAATAGCACGGGCTTCTTCCATTACGGCGACCATACCACTCAAAGGGTCGGCCGCGCCAAATACCCAAGCATCATGATGATTGCCTCTGAGAATCCACTGGTCAGGAAATTCCGAACCTCTCATGACGGCAATAACATTAAACAAAGGCTCTACTTTAAAGTCAAATTGTAACTTCAAATGTACTTTTGCTGCACCCGGACCCACATGATAGGCAATAGGTAAGCCCCCTCTCCACGATTCTGGTGCTACTCTTCCATCCAATGCTTTGAGCAATGGCAAGGCATCGCCATAAGAAATAGGCAATACAGGAATCGTCATGATGGTTGTGGCGTCTTTTATGTCTAATCGTTTGGCATCTTTGGTATCTCCATAACCTGGTGTTAATGGATCGCCAGGCGCCACAGGCAGGTCTAATACCGAACCACGTTGTGCACCAGCTTCTGGTCTGAAGGGACCTTTTGGATATACATCACCCTGACCATAACCATCGTCTTTTGGGTCGGAGTAAATGATACATCCCACAGCGCCTTTTTCGGCAGCTAATTTAGGTTTTAAGCCACGCCAAGAACCGCCATAGCGCACAATTACAATTTTTCCTTTGACATTCACCCCCATTTTTTCCAGTACATCATAATCATCAGGACGCCCAAAATTGACATAAACTAACTCAGCCGTAACGTCTCCGTCTGCCGAAAAGCAATTATAGGTTGGCAAATGATCTTTGAGCTGGTTGGAAGTACCATCTTCTTTGAGCATAGGTTCAACCAAACTGGCTTTGAAAATCGTAGGACTTACCAAACTCACCTCACGAACTTTGGGTGTTGGAAAAAGCGTGTACAAGGTGTCGATACGAGCCTCAAATCCCCATGATTTAAACAAATCACGCATATATACGGCATTGGCACGGTTGTGTGGCGAGCCTACGTAATGAGGTTTTGAACTCATATACTTCATCCAAGTACGTAGGTTTTGGGCATTGAGTTGAGCGTCAAACTTGGCTTCTAATTCTTTTTCAGTAGAAGTTCCTTTTTCAGAAAACCCTAAAAAATTTTGAGCTGACGAGGTAAGTTGTCCAAGGTACAAAAAGCCTAGGAGTGTAATCAGTTTTTTCATAATAAGTTACGATGAAGAAAAGTGAACATAATCGCCGAAGATTAAGTCAAATTCGGTAATAGTAAAGATAAGAAGTTTATCGATTAGCAAAAGGATTAAATACCCTAAAGTTCAGAAAGAGGAAAAATTAGTAACGGGTTATGCCGATAATCACTTTTTAAATGTACTAGCAGCCATATTTTTTATAACTTGAAGGTCATTAAATCACGACTAAACTAAATCACGTATCACCATGAAAAAAGAAAGCTTTACAGACTTGTCACTTGAAGAGCTGCAATCCAAAGAAAAGACGTATAAGACCGCATTTTTGACTTCACTTATTCTACAGATACTTTTAGGAGTATTAACCATTTATTTAGCCATTGTAAAAAAGCAATTTGCGTTTATTGCCATCTCTTCTGGCGTTTTGCCATCCTTGATTTTTATGTATCAAAACCTGAAAAAAGTTCGGGAAGAAATAACTAAACGTGTTCAATAATGTTCAAAAATTTAGGATTTCAAGAATATCTATCGATTGGATATCTTTATTTATTGATTCTCGGCGTGGTCAGCGAGTCTATTTTCTATAGAATGTTGGGCATCAATATCCTCCATTTCGCTTCACTTTCCGATATTCTCACTGCTCCATTGACATTGCTAGTAAGTCATTGGATGATTCCTGCTAGTATTATAGGAATGATTTTAGTTTTGTTTTTACTAACTAAGCTCAGTGAAAAGTTTAATGCAAAGCATAATAAGGAGCAGTCTGTAAACCTCCTTGTACTGTGCTCAGCATTTATCTTCTTTGGTTTCTTCATCGGGATAGAACTAGGAAGAGGAGCTAAACAAAAAAGTTTAATCGCTGAAGGAAAAAACCAACCAAACTATCTTATAACTTTCGATGATGGACAAGCCCAAAAGGTGAAAGTGATAGGACAAAATTCTACTTATCTATTTTATGTTCCTGAAAATGGTAAAAAGCTTATTATTACTTTAATTGATGGGAATGTGAAAAAGATGGAGGTTTTGTAGAAAGAATCTCTCAAAGAATCTAATTAAGTATTGTTAGTGAAAGGTGGATCAGTTATTTGAATATATTCATAACATATAGTCATTATAACATTTTTTAACAGATAAACACCAAAATAAAGCATTCATCCATTCGTTGCATCAAATAGCTAGGTTTGTTTTTATGAATCTAGCTATTGTTTTTTAGTTTCAACCTAAATTTTAATAGCTCGTGAAGAAAAATTTTATGTTCGCCTCCTGTTTACTCTTTGTTTGTACTGCATCTTTGGTTGCTCAAGATACGCTTGAAGGTCAAGCCCAAACAGTGCAGCTCGCTACCACTGAAACAAAAGTCTCTACGGAACATTTCCTTGTTATCTCTGATGATTCTGAGTCAGTTAGACCGACGGGAGTCTATCAAGTTATCATATCCCCACCGAAAGAAAACGGATTCAAATGCTTGTCAAGGCAGAGTATAATACTTATGGCTATAAAACCTACAGAGTCGCAGATAACGAGAAAATGTTTCAAAAGTCAGCTTTATCCAATATGTCGTTAGGAGCAGGGGTGCTCTGGGAACCCAAAGGTTTTAATCGAAAGCTAGGGGTGGAGATTGATGCCGCTTTTGCAAGCTATGAAGAACTTGCACAAATGAATGCGGGGTTTTTACCAGCGAAAAATGTAACGGCCTTAAGTTTTGCGCTTTTACCTCAATACGTATTTTACCAAAACGAATCAGAAACAGTGGCTTTATTTATGCAAGCTGGACCAACTTTTGAAAAGGTTATAAGTGATAGTACTCCCATGAAAACATATGTCTATTATGATGACATATTTGGATACAAAGTAAGTTTAGGAACAAGATTTGGTAGGTTATTCACTACTGTAAACTTCTCTCAAAATGATTCAGGAAGAACATCATGGAGTAATTTTGTAAAAGCTCGCATTACAAAAGTTGGTCTGTCGTTGGGGTACAATTTGAGTAAGTAATAAAAACAAAAAAGCGAGCGTCTCGAAAAACGCTCGCTTTTTTGTTTAGAATCCTAAAATCTTACAATTCTCTAATCCAAACATTTCTGAAACTTACCGCATTTCCGTGGTCTTGCAATGAGATTGGGCCTTTTGGACCGTGTACAGGATTGGTTGGCTGACCAATATAGTTAGTTACACCCTGAATTTTAGTGTGATTTTGTACGATAATGCCATTGTGAATTACAGTAACATAACCAGGCGTTTCGATACCACCATTTACTGTAAAGCGAGGGGCTGTATAGATAATGTCGTAAGTGTTCCAGTCGCCTTGTTTCGCTGTAGCATTTACCATTGGAGGTGTTTGCTTATAAATCGAGCCAGCTTGTCCGTTGCGATACGTTCTGTTTTTGTAGGAATTTAATACTTGTACTTCGTAAATACCATGGAAAAATACACCGCTGTTGCCACGTCCTTGGCTTTTTACATTTTCAGGTTCTTCAGGAGAACGCCATTCAATATGTAATTGACAATCGCCAAAATGTTTTTTAGTTGAGATATTTCCAGCGCCTTTAACGACTGTAAAAACACCGTCTTTTACTTCCCATTTAGCAGCACTACCATCTTTGACAGATTCCCACTGGTCAAGATTTTTACCATCGAACAACA
The DNA here is from genome assembly GCF_002270355.1 of Flectobacillus sp. BAB-3569. Lineage (GTDB taxonomy): Bacteria > Bacteroidota > Bacteroidia > Cytophagales > Spirosomataceae > Flectobacillus > Flectobacillus roseus. The sequence goes on from NZ_NJFZ01000009.1 coordinate 283,703, forward strand.
CAATGGCATCTGAAGGAATTGCTCCTGGGGTTACAACGCGAACTTCTGGGTCCCAATATTCAGTGGCGTCTGGTTTTTCAGGATTTTTTTCTACAAAACGGAAATCCTGTGCTTGAACTTTTAAGCCCAAAAGACAAACTGCGGCACTTAAAATTACCTTCTTCTTGATTTTCATTGGAAAAATTGTTTAAGTTTAAATTTTAAATACAGTAAAACAATTCGACAACTTTGGATGTATCCAAATTAGGAGTTTTGCCCTACTGTAATTCGGGAATAGTTATTGATTATAAAAATAGTTTTAAGTTTACCGAAATAAACTGTCTGTAAATTTAACAGCAAACTTAAATAAATATGAAAAATGCCCAAATTAATTGGATTAAATTCTATATCCTATCAGGGTTTATACTTATCTCTCATACTTTTTTTGGACAAAATACAGCTTTTCGCTATCTTGATGTAAATACATTATGTAAGGACAAACGTGTTTTGGCACTTCGAAATGAATTGCCTAAAGGTTGGCGTTTCAGAACCAATGGCTCGAATTTTTACATCGAACGCATTGATGATGTATATTTGCCCAAAGAGGCCCTCAAAAGCATAGAAATGAAGACTCAGCCTGTTGAGAAATATCTAAACGGGAAAAAAATATTACTTTTCAAGACTAAGGCTTACTTTTTGATGAGTGTTGAGAAAAAGATTCCTACCAAGCTCAATAATAAACAAAAGTCGATTATGAAGGCGGTTTATGAATCTGATTTTTATACATTTTTCTTGTGGCAGAAACACGGATATACTTATGCCAAGACTATTTTGCCTCAAAATCTTTATGAAGAATTTAGAGAAGTAGAGAAATTGCTGGCAAATTATTGGCTTTCCGAATAGCCAGAGTGGCATCAAGGGTCAAATAGCTTTTAGTAATCAGTTATTTCAATAATTGTTACTAGTGCCTCGTGCCAAACTAACACATCCTTTTAACCCTAATACTTTTACAATACAAAATGAGACCAAAAATTGCAAAAAAAGCACCAGGAGAAAGATTAGTAAAGCGTATGCCATTGCGTACCAAGTGGATTTTGTGCGCTGCTGCTGGTATTTTATTATTTGGATTTGGCCTTTCTGTGGTTACTACCGCTGCATTCAAAAAAGGCATGAACGAGGCCTTTTATATATGGTTCTTGCTGGGCTTGTATGGATTAATTCTTACAAGTTTGGGATTGGTATGCCTTGGTCAAGCTGTTCGCTTTAGATTGTTGATGGACATCAATAAGAAAATGAATAAGCAAGAAAAAGAGCTAGCTAAGCAAATTAAGAAACTAAATCACTTGGGTGAGGTACTTAGAAATAAGGAAGATAAAAAGGTGGAAAAGAAAGAAGAAAAAAAGGACGATAGAAAAGGGAAGCCCAATCAAAGAAAAGTAAATGAAAAACCAAAGGTAGAAAAACAAGAAAACCCCGCCACTACCGACGAGGTTTAAATCTCTTAGAAGAAATTTCGAAAATTACTTCGCAGCCTTCGCAGCAAATTCAGCTTTGATAGCTTCGATATCAATCAACTTGATTTCTGGCTTCAAACGCAAACGCTTAATTGCTTCGACTTTGTTTGTAGCTATAGCCTTATTTCTTCTGTCTTTTCTTTTTAGTCTTGTAACGGCCATTGTAAACAGATTTTTTGTTTGAGGTGCAAAATTACAGAATTAAACATTCTTATCCAACACAATATTGGATATTCCTTTGAGAAATACCCTGAAATATAGAGATTTTCGGATATTAAAACCCTTTAGGCTTCCAAAAACCTAAAGGGTTTGTTATTTTTGCAGACATTTTAAAAAAGAGTAGGAAACCCATAAGTCAAGTTTGAATCTCAAAAATGCAATAAATGATGTGATTCGGTACTTTTATTATGGCTCGCCTTAACAAGCTTCTACTTTTTTAGAGTTAATCAAATTACTAATTCAGAATCATGAGTAGCAAACCATCATTAGCAAGAGGAACTAGAGATTTTGGCCCAGAGAAAATGGTCAAAAGAAATTATATTTTTGACACAATCAAGGCCGTTTTTCAAAGATTTGGCTTCCAACCATTGGAAACTCCTTCGATGGAAAACCTCTCGGTTTTGATGGGTAAATACGGAGATGAAGGTGACCAACTTTTATTTAAAATCTTGAATTCTGGAAACTTTTCTGAGAAAATCTCACAAACAGATTTGGATGAAGGGTATAAAAAATTAACGACCAAAATTTCAGAAAAAGGCTTACGCTACGACTTGACTGTGCCTTTTGCAAGGTACGTCGTGATGAATCGTAATGAATTGCCTCTTCCTTTCAAAAGATACCAAATCCAACCTGTTTGGCGTGCTGATCGTCCTCAAAAAGGTCGTTATCGTGAATTTTACCAATGTGATGCCGATGTTGTAGGTACGGATTCTTTGATTTGTGAAGCCGAAATCGTGATGATGATTCAGGAAGTAATGCAAAGTTTGAATATCAACTTTAACCTGAAAATCAATAACCGTAAAATACTTTCTGGTTTGTCTGAGGCTATTGGTGCTGCGGGTCAAGAAGCCGCTTTGGCTGTAGCGATTGACAAATTAGATAAAATTGGTCAAGAAAAAGTGATGGAAGAATTGGCAGAAAGAGGCTTTTCTGAGGAGGCTTTGGCTAATTTGACTCCTGTTTTCTCTATCACAGGTTCAAACCAAGAGAAGTTTACTAAACTAGAGGAATTACTTCAAACGTCGGAAGTTGGTAAAAAAGGGATTGAAGAACTTCGTGAAATGTGGAATTACATGACAGCCTTTGGCGTGACCGACGAAAATATTGAATTAGATATTACGCTTGCTCGTGGTTTGTCATATTACACTGGTGCTATTTTCGAGGTAAAGGCATTGGATGTCCAAATTGGCTCTATCACAGGTGGTGGTCGTTATGATAACTTAACAGGTACTTTTGGGGTTCCAGGATTGTCGGGTGTTGGTATTTCTTTTGGAGTTGACCGTATTTATGATGTGTTAGAGGAGCTTAATTTATTCCCTAATAATCAAGCGGTAACCACCAAGTTATTATTCTGTCATTTTGGAAAAGAAGAACAAAACTATGCTTTACCATTGCTTCGTGCGGCACGAGAAAAAGGTATCAATGCAGAGGTTTTTCCAGACAATGCCAAAATCAAAAAACAATTGGATTACGCAGACCGTAAAAAGATTCCATTTGTCGTAATTATTGGTTCTGATGAATTGCAATCAGGTTTGTTGACCTTAAAGGATATGACTTCTGGCGAACAGTTCAAACTTTCGATAGATGATATTTTTGCAAAAATTACCGAATAACAGATTACATCAATATACATAAAGAACCCCACCGACGAAAGTTAGTGGGGCTTTTTTGTATCTGTATTTTCAAGTAATTATTTGATATATAGATTACTCAGTTCAGCTTTATTTCCAAGGAAAACATTAAAATCTACAGTTCCTTTGATACCCTCAACCCAACCATTTTTGTTATGTTGCCAAAACCAAAGATTTGAGCCATATCCTTTCAGAGACTCATTGGAATAATCCGCAATCCAAAGTGGATAATCGTCATAATTACCTTTGATAAATTTTTTGTAAAAATTAGGATTGGTATAAATGATGGGCTTGGTTCCATAATGATTTTCAACCATAGTGAGCCACACGCCAATTTCTCTAATAATTTGCTCATCAGATTTTAACGAATTTTGCTCGATATCCAAAACAGGAGCGAAGTCGCCTTTTTCTAATTTTACTGAATTGATAAAATTCCTTGCTTGACCCACTGGCTCACGCCAAGCAATATAAAAGTGATAAGCACCACGTCGCATACCAAATTTGCGAGCGTGTTCCCAGTTACGATCAAACTGACGGTCGGCGTGTGTAATGCCCTCAGTAGCTTTTAAAAAGGCAAATTCTATTTTTCTATTATCGTCAAAACGCATCTTTTCGACTTTCTTCCAGTTAATTTCACCATTGTGGTGCGACACATCAATACCATGTACTTCGTAACGTAAGGGCATTGAAATCCCTACTTTCGAGACCTTTTCCCAACCATTAGGGTTAGGTCTGAAAAGCATTACAATAGCATAAATCCCCCAAATAATTAAGGAAATAATAGATAGGAAACCTGTAAGAAGTATGGCAATCTTTATGTTGCGTGGTAAAGCGAAATATCTTTTCAGTAATAGTTGAATCATTTTGCAAAAATATAAAATTCATACTAAACTATTCCTGAACTACTTGCGCTTTTGAAAGAAGATTTTGATAGAAAAGATAGACATAAGCTATTCTAGATTCTGGAATTAGACTTATGTGTCTGCTGAATAACAAAAAAGCGTTCGAAAAATAATTTTTCGAACGCTTTTTTGATGCTACTCTGCTATGTCTGACTCGGCTTAAGACGCAATGCTTTGCGTCTCTACAGCTTAGAATAATCACTCATTTACTCAATTTTAATTCGAAGTCAAACATAGCATAAGACAACCTATTTGTTAGGCTGTGGTGTTGTACGTAAATATGGTTTAACTACTGTGAATCCTTTAGGGAATTTCTCAGTTGCATCCTCAGTTTTTACGGCTGGCGTAATAATAACATCTTCACCATCTTTCCAGTCTGCTGGTGTTGCTACCTGGTAGTTGGCAGTCAACTGCAATGAGTCGATTACACGAAGTAATTCTTGGAAATTACGACCAGTAGAAGCTGGGTAAGTAAGCGTCAATTTGATTTTTTTATCTGGACCGATAATAAACACCGAGCGAACTGTAGCTTTTTCAGAAGCATTTGGGTGAATCATATCGTACAAAGTAGCAACGTTACGGCTTTCGTCAGCAATGATAGGAAAATTAACTGACACACCATTTACCTCTTCAATATCTGGAATCCAACGTTGGTGAGAGTCCAAATCATCTACCGAAACCGCAATAACTTTTACGCCTTTTTTCTCAAATTCACCTTTCAAAAGCGCTGTTTTACCTAATTCTGTAGTACAAACAGGAGTAAAATCAGCTGGATGGCTGAACAATAAAGCCCATGAGTCGCCTATCCACTCGTGAAAATTGATTGTACCTTGCGTTGTTTCTGCCGTAAAGTCTGGGGCAATGTCTCCTAATCTTAATGACATAATAATATTTGTTTTAGGTTTATACTCTGAGTACTCTAACTAGTCTATAAACTTACAAGATTATATCCGTTTTAGTTCCAGTTTTGGAGAAAACTTTATGAATCTTGATAAAAATCAATTTTTTTAGAAAAGATTTAGCCGAATATACAAAGATTAGGTCTATTTTTTATTATTTTAAAGATAAATGTCCACTTTGTGTCTGTAAATATCATCCAAAAAACACTCTTATTATGAAGTACCACTTTGCTAAATTAATGAATTACGAAGTTTGGGCAAACGAACAGGTGATTCAAGCCTTGCAATCACTCGACAGACCAGATACACGCTCACTAGAACTATTATCGCATATTTTAGCAGCCCACCTGACTTGGTATAATCGTGCCAGAGAGGTTCGAGCCTATATTCCTCTTTGGGAAACCAAAGATTTTTCGGAATGTGTCATAATGCTGAGAAATATTACGCAAAGATGGCAGGAACTTATCGACCAAAGTGAAGAATTGACCTTTGGAAGAACCGTTTCGTATACCAATAGCAAAGATGAAACGCATTTTTCTAGTTTGTATGAAATACTAACACATTTGATGCTCCATTCGGGCTATCACCGTGGGCAATTGGTGAGTCATTTGAAAGGCAAAATGCAAGAACTTCCAGTCACTGACTTTATTGTTTTTGCTAGAGAAGATGCAAGAAAATAAATGCGTATAAACATGAGCCATCCCAAATTTTGGGATGGGGGTTATTCTCAAAATTTTCATCAAAAAAGCGGTCGGGAAATATTTCCCGACCGCTTTTTTGATACTACCATGATAGATATGAATGGCTTAAGACGCAATCATTGCGTCTCTACTGCTAGAATAAAAATTTTAACATAATGCCTCATGTTCTCATCTGTAATTCCGTATCAATACCTAAACCGCTGGTTTTTCGATAACGAAATTATGGTTGGTATAAATACAAATATCTGCCGCAATAGTTAACCCTTCTCTAACCATTTCTTCAGCTGTTAGATGAGGCGCATGTTTTTTCAATGCTAAAGCAGCTGAGAGAGCATAATTACTTCCTGAACCAATAGCCGCAATACCGTTTTCTGGTTCTAGGACATCTCCAGTCCCCGAAATAATTAAAGCCTCTTCCTTATCGGCTACAATCATCATGGCTTCCAAACGACGCAAATAGCGGTCGGTACGCCAGTCTTTTGCTAATTCAATACTAGCACGCTTCATATTCCCACCAAAAGCATTGAGTTTCTCTTCAAATCTCTCTAAAAGGGTAAATGCGTCAGCAGTAGAACCAGCGAAACCTGTCACAATTTTACCATTCAACAGTTTTCGGATTTTACGAACATGGTTTTTGGCTACGGTACTTCCCATAGTTGCTTGTCCATCTGCTCCGATGGCTACCTCGCCATTGTGCACAATCGCCAAGACGGTGGTTGATCTAATTTTTTCCATTTATTTTCAAGAATAAAATGTTTGTCGGTAAAGAAAAGAAGGACGTTAAGTCCTCTATAAAACACAAAAGATGAAAGACGCTTCCCATCTTTTGGATAAGAAGTATCTTTCATCTTTTGATGGTTCAAATACTTGGATTACACCAATAATTTGATTGGATCCTCAAGCAATTGCTTGAATGTTTGCAAGAAAGCAGCACCAGTTGCGCCATCCACAGTACGGTGGTCACAAGTCAATGTTACTTTCATCACGTTGGTAGCATAGAATTGTCCGTTTTTCACACCAACTGTTTCTTTGATACCACCTACAGCCAAAATACAAGATTCTGGTTGGTTGATGATAGAAGTAAACTCGTCGATACCGAACATACCTAAGTTACTTACTGTAAATGTATTGCCTTCCCAATCTTTTGGTTGCAATTGTTTATTTTTAGCCTTACCACCCAAATCTTTCGCTTCAGCTGAGATTTGTGATAATGACTTCGTATTAGCAAAACGGATTACCGGAACCAACAAACCGTCTTCAACCGCTACCGCCATACCGATGTGTACGTGGTGGTTGATACGGATTTTGTCGCCCAACCAGTAAGAGTTTACTTTCGGGTGTTTAGTCAAGGCAGCAGCTACAGCTTTGATTACCATATCGTTGAACGAGATTTTCACAGGAGAGAATTCGTTCATTGAAGTACGAGCAGCAATAGCTTTGTCCATATTGATTTCCATCGTTAGATAGAACTCAGGAGCCGAGAATTTAGACTCAGACAAACGACGTGCAATAGTTTTGCGCATTTGGTTTACTGAGAATTCCTCGTAGCTTTCTTGACCCAAGATAGTAGCAGGTGCTGCTGCCGCCGCTGGTTTAGCAGCTGGTGCAGCCTTAGGAGCAGGAACATAATTGTCGATATCAGTTTTTACGATACGACCGTTTTCTCCTGAACCTTTTACCTCGTTCAAATTGATGCCTTTGTCTTTTGCTAAAGCTTTTGCTAAAGGAGAAGCTTTAACACGGCCATCAGCAGAAGTTACGGTTGCTTCGGCTACAGGCGCTGCTGCTGGTGCAGGAGCTGCCGCAGGAGTAGCAGTTGCTACTGGAGCAGGTGCTGGCGTTGCTGCTGGAGCTGGAGCTGCTGGAGCAGAACCCGCTGACAACAATGCTTGATAGTTGGAACCTGGCTCACCAATTACAGCGATAACGTCATCAACTGAAACGGTTTTACCTTCTTCGATACCGATGTACAATAAAGTACAAGGAGAATATTTTGAAATATCAATGAAGTTATCAAGGTCAAACTCCATTGTTGCTTTGTCTGTTTCAACTTCTGCCAAAAGAGCTTCGCCAGGTTTGATCACATCCCCAACTTTACGAAGCCATGTTACAAGTGTACCTTCTGTCATGGTATCACTCATTTTTGGCATACCAATGATTTCTGCTTTGATACCTGATGTATCAACTGCAGGAGCTGCTGGAGCAGCAGGCGCCGCCGCAGGAGCTTCAGCAACAGGTGCAGGAGCTGCCGCCGCAGGAGCACCACTCAAGAGATGCTCGTATGCTTCGCCATTTTCACCGATGATAGCAATGATACTATCGATAGGTACAGCTTTACCTTTTTCTAAGCCAATGTATAAAAGTCTACAATCTTTAAAATTGCTCAAGTCCATTCTCTCATCCAAATCAAGCTCCATTGTCGCTTTATCTGTTTCGATTTCAGCCAAAAGACCGTCGCCTGGCTTGAGGACGTCGCCAACTTTCTTGAGCCACTCTGCCACAACACCTTCAGTCATGGTGTCGCTCATTTTGGGCATCGTAATAATTTCTGCCATGATTCTTAGTTATAGGAAATTTATGGTCGAAGCAACTTGCGTTGCATCAATCTTTAATTAAAGGGATTGAAAATACTGTTTTAAAGTAATTCACAAATATAAAACAAGCATTAAAGCTAGACAACACATTTGTATTAGTCAATAACCACTAATCAAATCTTTTTCTGGCGGCACCCTGTTTCATTTCAGACGCCAAAAATAAGAGTAAAGGATTTGTTTCAAAAGTTATCTTTGAAAAATATAATTTTGTCCTCTATTAATCCTGATAGTTTTTACTCAAACTTTCTATAATTAAATTTAGAAAAGTTAATTTTGCAATCCCAATGGGAAGTATCATTATTAAAAGAAGTTTCCTTTGTTTTTTTACCCTGTTTTTGTAACGATTCTAATCACAATTTGTTTGGATTACTCCGTGATTTCTCTTGCTAGTTACATCAATCATGGTGTTTATCTTATAATACAGACTATCGGTAAAAGTGGTTCCGTAACTTAGCTCAGAATATTCTATCATGGTGTTAGCATTTCAGAGGAAGTATCCACCAACAATCTCTTTATGTACGAAGTTATTTACAACAAAACATATCTTTCTTTAAGCCTCTGTTTGATTGCATGGTTGGCATTTAGATTCAGACCTCAAATCGAATCATTTTTTGACCGAATCGGCAAAACTGCTTCTTTTTCTTTATTAGCTTTCATCTTTAGGATACTCCCGTTTTTGATTGTATATGTGTATTACGGATTCGATGCTCAATCTGATGTTCAGATTTTTTGGCGTTCGGCTCAAAAAGCAAAGGAGCTTGGTATCGTCTATCGCGATTTTCCTTCCTTGTATTCTCCTTTATTTGCGTATGTTACCGCTATTCCTGTGGTCTTCTGGGATACTGCCAGAGCTGTGACTCTATTAATGATCATTATTGAGTTGTTGATTTTACTCCTAACAATGCGGACCTACCGCAATGGTTTGTCTAATGGTGAAATCTTATTCAAAACATTAATATACCTGTGCTTTCCTGCACCTTTTATCTTTTGTGTCATCGGTGGACAAGAAGATATTTGGATGTGGGGATTTGCGTGTTTGATGGTTTGGGCTTGGTTGAAGGGTAAATCTGATTTTATATTGGGTGTTATTGTAGCATTAGGGCTGATTGTTACAAAAGCGTTTTTTGTCTTATTTGTTCCTCCAATTTTCCTAAAATTAAGCAATCGTTGGAATTTCATTTTGGGAATGGCTACGCTAGGAATCCCAACATTAGCCTTCTTGTATTTGCATGGAGGCACTGCTTTTTTGATGCCGATACAACTAGCACAAGAGCCTATGTGTCCTAATATTTGGTCGGTAACTTATCCGATATTGGGCGAATTAATTGCTAAATTTAATATTCGAATCTTAAACTGGATTGGACTTTTTGTGATTATTGGGGTTTCGTGTTGGCAAGCAGTTAAATTCAAAAATCTTGAATTAAAACAATTTGTTCCTTTTGTTTGGCTGGGTATTTTTGGCGTGATGATGATATTTCAAATAGGGGCCTACTCAAATTATATTTTTATCTATGCTATGCCAATGCTTTTTGGTCTGGTCAACTTTGAAGATAAAAAGTTTTTTGTTTACTCATTTATCATTCAAACGGCGGCTGTTTTACAACCTTCGCTTTGGTTTAGAATAGGAAAACCGTTTTATACTTGGGTCTTCTTTTTGCAGGCTAAATTTACTACTGAGTATATTTTACAATTAATCATTTTCTTTGGGATAGTTTATTGGATGAGATATGCCTATCAACAAATGAAAAAAGCGATTGAGTAATTTTAAAGTGAAGTTCAGGGAAAGTTTCTTCATTTCTCTGAACTTCATGGTATCCTAAACTTTCACTACATCCATAGTTTCGAGATACACCAGATATCCTTCTACTTCGGTATATCCCATGGCTTGATAGATTTTCTGATAGTCTTTTACCTGATATTTATGACTATTACTTTTTGACCCTGTTTTATAATCTAAAATTACGATTTTTGAGCCCATTTTGATTACTCTATCGGGGCGTAATGGCGACTGATTGGGTCTCAGAATTTCTCTTTCATTTCTGATAAAGCGTTCTGGCACTTCAAAAAACGGACTGATTTCTGGTAAATCGATAATTTTTTGAATGGTTACCTTTAGTTCTTCTTGTTCATTTTCAACAATTAATCCTTCACGCTGTAAATCTGCCAAAGCGCTATCTATATCGTTTTTGGTTTTTATTTTGGCAAAAGCTGCGTGTACTTTATTTCCGTAATCTTTACTTTTTTCAAAAGTTTCTAAGTCAAATAATCTTTCTGCTGATTGTTTGAGCTGAATGGTCTGACTGCGTTCTGAAGTCACAATTTCCTGAATAGTCATCGTAGGGGCAATCTTCTCTTTCTCTGGTTTCAAAACCTTTGGCAAACCACCGTATAATACCTTCGTGAAGGGTTCTTCTGGAGGGATGCCTTCGCCATCTACAAAACGTAGTAACAAGCCTCCAACGGTTTTATTGAGGTTTCTACTATCTCTTTTGACCACCATATATAACCTATCCTTAGGACGAGTAAGCGCTACATAGAGCATATTTAGACTCTCAAGAAACGTTTCTTCTTTCTCAGCGCGATATTCTTCTACCAAATGTGTATTTTCTAGCTCCTTAACCATTTTGAGCGGTGCTGTTGTCAGGGCTTTGGTAATATTCTCTTCGGCTTGTTCGACGATTAATTCTTCAAAAAGTCCTTCGTCTTCTAATCCAAACCAACGAGAAGAATTAAGCCCTGTGTCAATTGACCAATGACAATAAGGAATAATTACTACTGGAAACTCCAAACCTTTAGACTTGTGTACACTTGTCACCGTAACGGCATTTTGTCCTGCTGGCGACATGATAGAAAGGCTTTCTTTTTTATTTTCCCAATAATTGATAAAATCGGTCAGGTGAGTACTTTTCATGTGCTGAAACTCAATGACAACATCTAAGAATCGGAATATAAAGTCGAGTTCTTTGTCATGTTTGAAAAGCTCGAAAGTCTGGAGGAGTTTTTCGGCTATTTCGTACAAACTCATTTGCTGTAAGGCAGTGGGAACAAGGCTTTTATCAATTAATTCAAAAAACTTCAAGATATCACGACTCTCTATGGTTTCCTTGATCACCTTGTTTTCCTGTGTATTAGGCACTTTGTGCAAAACCACTCGATAGTACAAATACACCGCCTCATATTTGGCGAGGGCATTATCTGGATTTTGGACTACCTTCATGATTGCCATGATTAAATTGACGGCATCTGAGGCCGCCAAGCTCAAAGAATCTGAAGAAATCACATCGATATTTCGTTCCTTGAGTGCGTTGGCTATTACCTTCGAGTCTTTATTTCTCCGACACAATACGGCAATATCTTTGAGTTTATAACCAATGGCAAGAACTTCTTCCAGAATTTGCTCAACTTTTTCAATCATCAAGCGGTCGGTTTCTTTTCCGATGATAAAATCCACTTGCACATGACCGCCCTCCAGAGGTTTAGTAGGTACTTTTTGTGCAAAATATTCGTCATAAACCCTTGGCAAACTTGGTGCTATTGCCAAATACTCAGGGTCAACTTTGATGGCTTCGAAGAGCGCATTGTTAAAGTTGATAACCTCCGCAGAGCTTCGGTAATTGGTATTTAAGTTTTCAGGCTTGATATAGGGACGAATATTTTCGTAGCGTTCCACCAAAAAGGTATCATCGGCAATAGGTTTGGTCAAATCATCGATTTGCTTTTTGTGCAGATTCACAATCAAACCCATTTCACCACCTCTAAATCGGTAAATAGACTGTTTGGCGTCACCCACAGCCAAGTTGAAGTGCCCACTGGCAAGGGCGTTTTCAATCAAAGGCAAAAAGTTATGCCATTGTAGGGTAGAAGTATCCTGAAATTCATCTATCAAAATATGATTGTATCGTTCGCCCAAACGCTCGTAAATGAATGGAATGGGTTCATTTACCACAATTTCAAGGATTTTACGGTTAAATTCCGAAATATGTATTTGACCCGATTCATCTTGAATAGCCGCGATTTCTTTTTTCAACTGACTCAACAACGCAAGCTTTTTGATTTGCTTTAAGATTTCACGATAAAGCAAAAATCTTGGCTTCAATCGCTTTTGTGCTTCCAGCAAAAAGTTTCCAGTGTCGGTTAGTGTATCGGCAATGCCCATAATCGTGGCAGCAATAGGCTTGGTTGCACTTTTGGCATGCCAAGTATTGTCGGCCAAAGCATTCAAAAATCGAGCGCCAGGTTCTTTAAAAATATCCGTACCGTTTGCCAATTGAATAAAATACCCAAACGGACCAGATTTTTTGAAAGGGAAATCATCTACGGTCAAATCATTTTCGTTGGCAGTTTCTAGCGCAATCGCCACAATTTCTTTAATATGTTTTTCGACGCCTTGATTAAAATCCTTGAGTTGCTGTTCTATTTTCAGAAAATCCAGCGGTTCTAATGCGCCTAATTTTTCAATATGTTCTTGAAACTGGTCATTCAATAAATCTCGACCAAAATTGGCAATTTCATCATTGATACCATTCCATGAGCGACCATCGGTAGCTTTGTCTAAGGCAAAACTTTTGATAGCCTCCGTAATTTGCTCGTAGGTTTCGGTATTAGTTTTTTGTAATAATTGCTCAACAGCAGCATCCAATAGCACTTCAGAATCAAGGTTTACCTCAAAATTGAATGGAAAACCTAATTCTTCCGTAAAGGCACTTACCACTCGCTGAACGAACGAGTCAATTGTCGAAACCGAGAAGTTCGCGTATTCGTGTATGATATGCTTGAACGTGGCGGAGGCACGTGCACGTAAAGTAACCTCGTCTATCTCGATACCTTCTTGTTGGAGTTCTTCTAAAATCTGATTAAAAAGTCCTTGTTCAGTCGCTTGCTCTTGTGGGTCGTTACTGGAAAAATACGGAGGTATTTCAGGATACGCTCCTTCATTTCACCCGCTGCTTTGTTGGTAAATGTTACTGCCAAGATATGGTTGAAATACCAAGGAGATTTGGAACGAAGCGCTAGTTTGATGTATTCCTTTGCCAAAGTGTAGGTTTTCCCCGAACCCGCCGAGGAAGAATATATTTTAAAATATGTTTCGTGCTGTGATGCACTCAAAAAATCCGTCATAAGTGTTGCTGTTAAAGCTGAGGAGGTACATTTTGGAGATACAAATTTAGAGAAATATTTAGGCTATTTTTCTAAAAAGAAAACTGAAAAAGTATTCAGATTTAAAAGCGTTTTTAGGATAAAATCAAAAAGCTCCTTTTATCCTAACCGCCTACCATTCTTCACAAAAGCAGTATAACGAGTCTGACTTCCCTACAAATTTAGCATGTGAACCACTGCTAATCAGCGGTTTGATACTTTCACATAACATATATACTTCAATGTTAGCATCTTATTCTACGTATGTGGTGATTTTGATACCCGTACTTTGCCTCATTTTTTACAAATTCATTTTCCGTTTATTAGGTATTATCATTGTTCCAGAAGATCGTATTGGTCTAGTAACCAAGAAGTTTGTGTTACTTGGAGATAAAAAATCTTTACCCGAAGGCAGGATTTTTGCCACCGAAGGTGAGGCTGGGTTTCAAGCAAAACCATTGGCTCCAGGGATTTATTTTTGGCTATGGATTTGGCAGTATGATGTCGTATTACAGCCACTTACCGTAGTGCCAACTGGCAAAATTGGTTTGGTTTTGGCACGTGATGGCAAAGAATTGGAAACAGGCAGTATCTTGGCTCGCAAGGTCGAATGCGATGGTTTTCAAGATGCTGAAGCATTTTTGAAAATTGGTGGTCGAAAAGGTCGACAAACTGCCGTAATCACAGCGGGTTCTTACCGCATAAACACGCTTTTGTTTGAAGTAGAAATTACAGACATTACCGAAATTCAGGAGAATATGGTAGGAATTATTACCACAATGGATGGTGCCTCAATTCCTGTCGGACAAATTTCAGGAAAGCCTATCGAAGGGCATAATAACTTTCAAGACGCGGACCAGTTTTTGAATGCTGGGGGTAACAAAGGTTTGCAACAACAAGTAATCTTGGCAGGTTCTTATAACCTTAATCCGTGGTTTGCCAGAGTAGAGGAAATTCACATGACCGAGATTCCGATTGGACATGTTGGTGTTGTAATTTCGTATGTTGGTGAAGACGGGGTCGATATAAGTGGGACAGAATTTAAACATGGCAATATTGTCGAAAAAGGTTTCAAGGGAGTCTGGAACGAACCTCTAGGTCCAGGTAAGTACCCCTTGAATACCTATGTGCAAAAAATTGAATTGGTACCAACGACTAACTTAGTTTTGAACTGGGCAAGTGCCCGTTCTGAATCACATCAGTTGGATAAAAACCTTTCGACTATTACGGTACGTTCAAAAGATGGTTTCCCTTTTAATTTGGATGTTTCTCAAATCATTCATATTCCTAATTATGAAGCGCCGAAAGTAATCGCTCGTTTTGGTAATATGAACAATCTGGTGAGTCAGGTGTTAGAACCAACGATTGGTAACTATTTCAGAAACTCAGCGCAGGATTCAGATGTAATTTCATTCTTGGGTTCGCGTGCCGAGCGCCAAGACACCGCACGTAAGTATATTGCCGAAGTACTCAATCAATACAATGTAAATGCAGTAGATACGCTGATAGGAGACATCGTTCCGCCAGAGTCTTTGATGAAAACACTTACCGACCGTAAGTTGGCTGAAGAACAAAAAGTAACATATGATACCCAGAAAATGGCGCAAGAAACCCGTCAGGCATTAGAGAAAGAAACAGCGATTGCTGATATTCAGAAGGATATAGTAAAAGCTGACCAAGGTGTAGTAATTGCTGAAAGGGTTGCTGACGCTGCTGTGAAAAAGGCACAAGGGGAAGCCCAAAGTTTGAAACTGCAAGCAGGAGCTGAGGCTGAAAGAGTAAAACTCCAAGCCAGTGCCGAGTCGGAGCGAGTAAAATTATTGGCGATTGCCGAAGCAGAAAGAATTAGTAAAACGGGTAATGCTGAGGCTGAGAAAATATTGGCCATTGGTAAAGCAGAGGCTGAATCGTATCAGTTGCAGGTATCGGCGATGGGTGGAGATAATTTTACACAATTGAAAATAACAGAAAGTATTGGTAAAGAAAAAATCAAAGTAATGCCAGATATTTTAATCACAGGAGGAAACAATGAACAAGGTGGTCCACTGAGCGGATTGTTAGGATTGAAATTGATGGAAGAAATGACCAAAAAACAAAAGAATGAAGAAAATCCTGCTGAATAAGTATCAGGAATAAATCCTCAAAATCAAAAACACCGACTGGCAATTTTGCGGTCGGTGTTTCACATACACAACATAAGTGGTATTTTGTTGTCTCTAAATGATTTAGCATTAAGTTTGAATGCTAAATCAAATTTATTCTTGTTTTTGACCTATTACAATACTAATTATTAGGTATATTTTAAAAAACCTGCATAAAACGTTTGTTTGATACATTTTCTTATTTTTTGAGGAGAAAAAATATAGAAAGAAACCCATGAAAGAAAACTGGATACTTGTCTGTTTCGCAATAATCCCTTAATTTGCTCATTAACAGAATACCTACTTACCTCCATTTTCTATGCAGACACTCATTACAAACGATGCCATTGTTTTTGGTTTACTTATTGGAATCATTGCTTTTACCTTCTATACTTCAAGTATTCAATCTTCTTTTTGGCAAAAGTTTTATCAAATTATTCCCAGTATTTTGGTATGCTATTTTGTGCCAGGGCTACTCAATTCGTTTCATATTATTTCTGGAGAAGAATCTAAATTATATGCTGTAGCTTCTAAATTTTTATTACCTGCTTGTTTAGTCTATTTTACCATAAGTATCGATTTTCAGGCACTCAAAAAACTTGGTCCAAAAGCTTTAATTGTGTTTTTGGCAGGTTCGCTAGGTGTAATGGTTGGCGGACCCGTTTCTCTTTGGGTCGTAAAAACGATATGGCCTGAAGTATTGGTAGGAGAGGTTTGGCGAGGATTAGCCACCATTGCAGGTAGTTGGATAGGAGGAAGTGCCAATCAGACCGCGCTGAAGGAAGTTTTTCAACCCAGTCCAGAGGTCTTTTCACAAGCTATTGCCGTCGATGTAATTACGGCTGAACTGTGGTTAGCTGTATTGTTATTTGGGGTAGCTCGCAGTGCCAAACTAGATAAATGGCTTGGGGCAGATACATCAGCCGTGGAGGAAGTAAAGCAAAAAATGGAAGCAGAAGCAGCGCATCAGCAATCAAGCTTAAGCGTGAAAGACTTGATGCTGGTGTTGTTTGTGGGTTTTGGAACTACAGCCCTTGCTCATGCCTGTGCCGATATCATTGTACCTTTTATTGAAACTCATTATCCTGATTTAAAGAAATTTAGTCTTACCTCTTCCTCATTTTGGGTAATTTCTTTGGTTACGCTGTTTGGACTGGCATTATCACAAACCAAAGCACGTCAGATAGAACGCATGGGCGCTTCACAATTTGGATCGCTTTTTTTGTACATCCTCATCGCAACCATCGGTATGCAGATGAACGTTATTTCGGCATTAGACAAACCACAACTATTTTTGATTGGACTAATTTGGATGTCTTTCCATGCTGGATTTACTTTGCTTGCGGCCTATTTAGTCAAGGCTCCCTTCTTTTTCACGGCTGTGGGCTCTCAGGCAAATGTGGGAGGTGCGGCTTCTGCCTCGGTAGTGGCGGCAGCATTTCATCCTTCTTTAGCATCGGTAGGTGTTTTGCTAGCAATATTAGGTTATGCCTTGGGTACATATTGTGGGTATCTGACAGGTTTGATGATGCAATGGGTGAATAATTGAGTGAATTAGCGAATTTTGAATGGTGAGTTAGTGAATTGTGAATTAGAAGTGTACGAAGGATTTTATTTTGTTCACAAGTATTTTTATCGATAGCATTTTTGTAGTAGTGGCAACCCTTGCGGTTGCCATGTTGATTTGGGTAATCGCAAGAGTTGCCAACTACAATTTTATATAAAAAATAAAATTTAAACCTTCGTATGGTACTAAATAGTGCGTTAATAATTGATTGTCTTGGACTTAAGTTTAAGTTTTGTTGATAAATTTGTGTGATGAAATGTGCTTATTAGTAAACTATAGAGACTTATTGCCGTCCGCCTATAGCCGACCACATAAAGCCTAATAATATCTAAAAGAAAAGGGTTCTAGCCGAAGCTGGAACCCTTTATTATTTGGAAAAAATCGTTTTGAAATCTAGAAATTTTGAGGAGCAAATGACGGATACAATAAGTTACTCACAGTCTTGCTCTCACGTTTAATAGGTACAATTACCTCTGTTCCTCAAAAAAGAAATGATTGAATTTCTTGTTACCTCGTCGATATACTCCAAGCACAAATCTTTTGTCCCCGAACGACCCGTTGTTTTCCACCCTGCTGGAACATCATTTTCCGCAGGAATGATGGTGTGAATATGACCATCACAAATTACCTGATAGATTGTTTCTTGTTTCATTGCAGCACTTATTTTACGTAAAGTGATTAGAATACGAATTATAAATATAACAAAAAAATCAAGAAAAAATTACATAAGCAGCAAAAAAACTATTAAATAATTGTCAATTAATGGTTAAAATACATTTTGGTAGTTGTGATTCAAGTGAGGAGCTTTGATTTTTGTATATAATTGAGAAAATTATTCTCTAAACATTTGATTATCAAGGTCAATCTAAAAAAGCTATAAAGCTTATGTCTTTTTAGATTTTTGAATCAAAATCGGTGATTTTGGATAATTCTATTATTATTTTACACCTAATAAAAATTACCAAAGCTAAAAAGCTATTTTTTTCGGTATCTTATAACTGGTTTTCGTACTTTTGTCCATCAATTCCTTTTTATAAATTTAAAGACTAATCATGCTTAAATCTGTCCCGTTCAACCAAACTGTCGCCTTTCAACATTTAACAAAATTAAAAGCTGAAGTCGAACAAACACCTCTTAAAGAACTTTTCACAGCCGATTCAAAGCGTTTCGAGAAATACTCAATCCGTTTTGAAGACATTTTAGTTGATTATTCTAAAAACCTTATCAACGAAAAAACAAAAGCAGCATTGATTGCTTTGGCCAACGAATGTGAATTGGATGATGCCATCGAACGTATGTTTACTGGCGATTTGATTAACAAAACAGAAAATCGTGCGGTATTGCACGTAGCCTTACGCAATCGCTCAAATACGCCAATCGCCGTTGGTGGCGAAGACGTGATGCCAGCGGTAAATGCTGTTTTGGATAAAATGAAAGACTTTTCTGAAAAAGTTATTTCAGGTGCTTGGAAAGGTTATTCAGATAAAGCTATCACTGATGTCGTAAATATCGGTATTGGTGGTTCGGATTTAGGTCCTGTAATGGTGACTGAAGCGTTGAAACCATACAAAAACCACCTTAATTTACATTTTGTATCTAACGTAGATGGTACTCATATTGCAGAAGTTTTAAAGAAAGTTAATCCAGAAACTACACTGTTTTTGATTGCTTCTAAAACTTTTACCACGCAAGAAACTATGGCCAATGCACACTCAGCACGTGATTGGTTTGTAGCAAATGGAGGTTCCCTAGAGGCTGTTGCCAAGCATTTCGTAGCCATTTCGACGAATGAAAAAGAAGTCGTGAAATTCGGTATCGATTCTGCCAATATGTTTGGTTTCTGGGACTGGGTTGGAGGTCGTTACTCTTTGTGGTCGGCAATTGGTTTATCGATTGTCCTTTCTATTGGTTTCGAAAATTTTATTGAACTCTTGGAAGGTGCTCACGCTATGGACAAGCACTTCAGAACTACAGATTTCAACGAAAATATTCCAGTGATTTTGGCATTGGTTGGTATTTGGTATAATAACTTCTTCGATGCTGATTCTCACGCTTTGTTGCCTTATGACCAATATATGCACCGTTTTGCAGCCTATTTCCAACAGGGAGATATGGAGTCAAATG
The DNA here is from genome assembly GCF_002270355.1 of Flectobacillus sp. BAB-3569. Taxonomy (GTDB): domain Bacteria; phylum Bacteroidota; class Bacteroidia; order Cytophagales; family Spirosomataceae; genus Flectobacillus; species Flectobacillus roseus. The sequence continues at coordinate 303,110 of NZ_NJFZ01000009.1, forward strand.
GTAAATATGTAGGTCGTGACGGAAAAGCGGTTAATTACCAAACGGGTCCAATTATCTGGGGTGAGCCAGGTACAAACGGTCAACACGCTTTCTATCAATTGATTCACCAAGGTACAAAATTGATTCCTTGTGATTTCTTGGCGCCTGCTCAATCACAAAATGTGATTGGCAATCACCACCAATTATTGTTGTCAAATTTCTTTGCTCAAACAGAGGCTTTGATGAACGGTAAAACGTATGAAGAAGTAGTAGCAGAATTCGAAAAAGCAGGTAAATCAGCAGAGGAAATTGCTGAGTTGGCTCCATTCAAAGTATTCCAAGGAAATAGACCAACGAACTCAATTTTGTTCAAAAAGTTGACTCCACGTACTTTGGGTAGCTTGGTAGCAATGTACGAACATAAAATCTTTGTACAAGGAGTTATTTGGAATATCTTTAGCTATGACCAATGGGGTGTAGAATTAGGTAAGCAGTTGGCGAACAAAATTTTACCAGAATTAGCTTCGGAAGATAGCATTACCTCACACGACTCATCAACTAACGGCTTGATCAACGCTTACAAAGCTTGGAGATAGTGATGAATTGAGTGATTGAGCGATTTGTGATTGATTTTAATCAATATTTTACAAATTTTTGAAAAGAGCGGTCGGAAAATAATTTTCGATCGCTCTTTTGATGTTATTAGGCTAAATGGAACATTATTTCAGACGTAATGTATTAAGTCTTTACTTTTGGTATTCTAGTTTTATATTAAATCTTGTCTGTTCAAACAAAGTATCCTAATGTGAATCATAATAGCTGGGATAATGCCTTTGCTGAACTAAATCTATTACCTTGGTTGTTTGAGCATAAAAATAGTGTTACAATGAAATTTTGAAAATATTGAAAACACAAATCTCAACTCAAGTTTTTATGTCATCATTTATGAAATTAACCTTATCTGTTCTCCTTTTTTTATCGGTATGCGTGCCGTCTTTTGGACAAAAAGACTCCGTAGAACACCAAAAAATCTATTTTGTTAAGCCCAAAATTGAATTAACTGCGGGCGTGGGTTTGACGGTGGCGTCCTTTTTCGGTTTTCGTCAATTGGATAAGGTCGCACACTTATCAAAAGAGGATATTCTAAAGCTCAATCCCAATGATTTGAATAGTTTTGATAGACCAATTGCTTTCACAAATCCAGCAAATTTTCCTTCGGCTGAGAAAAGCTCTGATTTGTTTCTCAATATTTCTATCATTAGCCCTGCACTTTTGATGCTGGATAAAAATATCCGAAAAGATTGGGTTGATTTACTGAGTATGTACATGATGACGCATGCTGTGGATAATGCCCTGTATTTTGGTGCGGCATATTCTATTCGCCGTCCGCGACCGTTGACGTACAATCCTAATTTGACTGCGGAGGAAAAAATGGGTGATGGACGAAGCAACTCATTTTTTAGTGGACACGTTTCGTTTAGTTCAACGGCAACATTCTTTTTGGCAAAAGTTTACACCGATTACCATCAAATAAAAGGTTTGAAAAGAATTGGTTTATTTACACTTGCAGCTATTCCACCAGCCTTGGTAGGCTATTACCGAACTGAAGCAGGGAAGCACTTCAAATCAGATGTGATTACAGGTTTTGTGTCAGGAGCTATCTGTGGTATTCTCGTTCCTGAATTTCATAAACGATTACAACAAAAGAAAAATTTGACTTTTCAACCGATTTATTCTCCGCAATTTGGGGGTGTTGCTGCTACGTTGGCGTTTTAGTGGTGAGTTTTGAATGGTGAATTTGTGCTGTACGAAGGATTTCTAACTATTTCAGATTTGGGATTTCTGATTTCGGAAATATAAAAATATACTTTTATTTTTTATAAAATATAGAAGCTTACTCTTCCGAAATCCAACATCCGATATCCGAAAGAAACAGTTTTATAATCCTTCGTACAACCCTAATGGTGAATTAGGGGCTGTCCTTGACTAAAAATTCAGGGCAACCTATTTTAGGCAAGGACAAAGGACAACTCATCACTCACAACTCACCACTCTATTCAGTTACCATCAGGTTTAATTACTGAGACCAAAGGACTCACTGGGAAATCCCATGTATTCAAATCATCGGGCTGAGCTGGATTGTAAGCTTTAAAATCCTTGTTAAGATATTTTTCAATCCCTAAATGATTGGATTTAATTCCTTCTACGATACACTTTGCCAATTGGAATGCCCCGTAATTACTAAAATGTGTGTCGTCATGAATCGCTTTTTCTTGATTCGGAAAGGTATTTGCTTCATAATGAACAAAAGCTTTTTTAGAGTTTTCTACACCGAGTGTTTCCCAAAGCGTTTTGCTCATCTTGTTTAAATCGATTAATGCAACATTTTCGTCTTTGGCCACCTGACGCATAGCGTCTGGAAAATCTTCAAGGGTATTAATGATTTTGCCATTTTCGTCAAATCTACGACGGTGCATAGAGGTAACCAACACAGGAATAGCGCCTTTTTCACGTGTTTTTTTGATAAAACTGACCAAATATTCTTTATAGGTCGTTTGTGATTTGAGTCCAGAGCCTGGCTTTTGGTCGTTATGCGCAAACTCCATAAAGAAATAATCACCCTTTTTGATTTGGCTCATGACTTTTTCAAGACGTTTTTCAGAAGTAAAACTTTTAATGGTTTCGCCAGATTCGGCATGGTTGGCAAAAACTACTTTTCCTGCTTGGAAAAAACTTGGAATCACTTGACCCCAAGCGGCGAATGGTTCTATGGCTTGATCAACAACGGTGGAGTTTCCTGCCAAAAATACGGTTGGAATCTTACTCGATGCTGGCGTGATTTCTAAAGCACAAACCTTGGGTGATTTGCCATTAAATTCAAGCGTTAGTTGGTGATCCCAATGTAAATACTCCTTTTCTCTAGGTTTAAGTTTCACGCTAGAAGAATCTGAAATTTCGGGATAGCGGACGTTTACTGTAAAGTTTTCAGTGACAAATTTTCCCTTTTCGGTCTCTACTTTTTCTAACATCAATCGGCGACATTCGGCTTTTATGCTAGTAGAAGAAGTCCCCTCGGCATCGCCCAAGATTACTTGAACATCATAATTTCCTTCTGGAACATCGACTGTAAAGAAAAATGGAGTATTGCTGGTGCAAAAATCTGAAGAAAGTGCATCTTTAGTAGCTCGATTTTCGGATGAGATTTTAGCATTGGGCATAAAACCAAAGCCTTTAGTCTTTGAATAATAGTCACTTGGACCAACAGCTTGATACCCTTTGGCAACAGCGCCAGTGCCAAAATCAAACTTAAAAGAATTTTTTACTTGAGAAAAAGCAGTCAAATTTACTGCTGTTATCAGGCAGAGTGAGAAAACGGATTTTTGTGAAAACATTTGTTTTGTTGTTAGTTAATTGACTTGGAATAAACACATTGTTTTCAACAGTTAATTGATTTTATATTTTATAGGGGGATCTCTTGTTTTATCTCCATAAAGCAGGAATCAGTAATGATTTACTGATAATCTTGTTTAAATTTTTAGGAAGTCATCTCTTAATATTCAATATCTTTACCCTCTGAAAAATAGAACTTCTCAAGCCATGTCCACCCATCCATTAATTGTACATATAAACAAACACGTTCATTTGACTGAAGCACAAGTAGCAACCGTATTAAGTCATTTTCAACTACAAACTTTTGCTAAAAAAGAACATTTGATACAAGAAGGTAATATTTGCAAAAACTTATTTTTTGTGTCGAAAGGCTGTTTGAGATTGTATTTTATCAATGAAAAAGGGCAGGAGCAAACTATTCAATTTGCGCTCGAAACTTGGTGGATGACCGACCTGATAGCTTTCGAAAAATCTGGAGAATCGGGTTTTAGTATACAAGCCCTCGAAAAAGTGGAGGTAATGGCAATTACTAGTGAAAGTTTGGAAAAACTCTTGTGTGAGGTTCCCCAGTTGGAAAGGTATTTTAGAAAAGTCTACCAACGAGCGTATTCAGCTTCTTTGCTTCGCGTCAAATACCTTTATACGATGTCAAAAGACATTTTCTATGAACATTTTGCTTCACTATATCCTGAGTTTGTTCAGCGTATTCCACAGAAAGTATTGGCCTCATTTCTGGGTTTTTCTCCAGAGTATTTGAGTGAACTTCGTAAGAAAAAAACCGTAGAAAAAAAGTAGTATTAGAGCGTTCTTAAACTGGTTTAAGTTTTTTCTGTAGTCAAAAAGTGAACTTTGTCATGTAGTCCAGCGACGAATATTAAAACAAAATTCGAAGGATATTTTTAAACGACAAATGACATCATACCATGACAACTAGAGTAAAAATTCACGCATCACAGCCAGCGGCTTGGAAAGCCATGTACGGATTAGAACAATATTTGGCAACGACATCAGTAAGTAAAACTCACAAAGAGTTTATCAAGTTGCGTGCCTCTCAAATCAACCATTGTGCTTTTTGTATCGATATGCATAGCAAAGACGCCCTCAAAAATGGTGAAACAATACAACGCCTACTATTACTAGATGCTTGGCGCGAAACTGACCTATTTACGGAAGAGGAAAAAGCGGTATTAGCCATAACAGAAGACATTACGCCCATCAGTGAAAAAGGTTTGACAGAAGAAACCTACCAAAACGCCTTGAAATACTTCTCAGAAGATTACATTGCCCAAATCATCATGGTAGCAGTCGCAATCAATGCTTGGAATCGTATATCGGTAAGTACACACATAGCGGTAGGTACGAAGTTTTAGAGTGTCAGAAAAGCAAATTATGCCACGAACCCTGATGGAAATGGATATTTCTGTCAGGGTTTTGTTGGTATATTGATGTTGGGTAAGAAAGTTGTTGGGGGGGGAATTCTTGTGTGAAGGAGTGGGATTTTTTGTATCTTGGGATGAGTATTAGTTACGAAACATTTTCAAACACTTTTAAAAACACTATGACATTTTCAGAATTCTACTCTAACAAAATAATTCAAATCTTAAGAGAGCAAAGTGCAAAGAGAACGAATAAAATATATGTTGTACTTGGACAAACAGACTTAATTGACAAATCTGATTTACTCACCAATATAACAGATGTTGAGACTTTCCATTTAAATGGAAACGAAGAACTTTTTAATAAACCATGGTTTATTACCATGTTTACAAAACTAAATTTCGAAAATTCTTTTCATGTACTCTCTTATGCTCAATTTAGCTACTTAATAAACTATATTGACAGCTCTTTTTTTAAAGACAGAGTAATTATTATACAAGATAATTTAAGACGACTCTTTCCGATTACCAGAAATGAATATTTAGAAGAAAGTAGTGATGAAAATATAGAAGCAAGACCAGAAGAAATCCCTATTTATCAGGCAGAACAAATTCAAATAAAAGATTATTTCTTCTATTCTGTAAGGACGTTGAACGATGACTTTACTACTATAAATCTTTTTGAAGAAAAGACTGAACTTAGTGAATCAGACAATTCTGATTTTGAAAATATTGATATTAGCTCAGATCAAACGGCATTGGACTTCTTTTTAAATACCTGCATTTTAGAAAACAATCTTCAAAAAAAAGCAATTGTAAAAATCTATCCAAAACAGCCAATCAATAGCTCAATATTAAAAAATGTTGAAAAGGTAAACTATGTTTTAAATCTTTTTGGAGGTTCGTTAAGCCTTTTAAAAGAAGAAATAATAAAAGAAAACTATCAAGTTAATCAATCGACAAAAGATTTACTTTTAAAGTTTTGGGGAGAAAAAGCAGAGTTTAGAGGTTTAAAGGTTTATCGAAATCCTAATGTAGGAAATCAAGTATCAGAAATTTCACAAGGCTTAATTGTCGAAACAATTATTAAGGAATACGAAAATTCAAAAAGAAATGAAAGAAGAAGAGATTTGTTTTTAACTGCACCTACCGGTGCAGGTAAATCTCTTCTTTTTCAATTGCCAGCATTTTACGTTTCTCAAAGTGGCGACATTACTATTGTTATTTCGCCATTAATTGCATTAATGAAAGACCAAGTAAATGCAATTATTACAGATCGTAATTTTGATAAAGTTGCCTATTTGAATAGTGAATTAAGTTTAATAGATCGTGAAAGAGTTATAGAAAATTGCCAAAGTGGTGAAATTGACATTTTGTATATGTCGCCTGAACTTTTTATGTCTTACGACATTAAACATTTTATTGGCGAAAGAAAACTTGGTCTACTCGTAATTGACGAAGCACACTTAATTACAACTTGGGGTAGAGATTTTCGTGTTGATTATTGGTTTTTAGGAAATCACGTTAGAAAAGTAAGGAAATATCACAATTTAAGGTTTCCAATGGTTGCAGTAACTGCAACAGCTATTTATGGTGGTGCTAACGATATGGTTTTTGATAGTATTGATAGTTTAGTAATGCATAATCCACACGTTTTTATTGGACAAGTTAAAAGAAGTGACATAACATTTGCTGTAAATAATCATGATCGTTTTTCAGCGAATTATGAAAGCAACAAACTTGCTCAAACAGTTGATTTCATCAAAAAATAAATGAAGTTGGCTTAAAAACTTTAGTTTATACGCCTTACACAAAACATATTCGTCAAATAATCGACAAACTCAACAATGACAATCTTGAAATTGCAACAGGATATTATGGAGCAATGCCTGCTGAACAAAAGGAATTTTCATTTAGACAATTCAAAAGTGGTCAGAAAAAAATAATGATCTCTACCAAAGCATTTGGTATGGGTGTAGATATTTCCGACATCGAGTTGGTTTATCATCACGCACCTTCGGGTTTATTACCTGATTATGTTCAAGAAATTGGTAGAGTTGCACGAAAACCAGAAATTAAAGGATTTGCAGCTTTAAACTATTCTTCTCAAGATCAAAGATTTACAAAAGCACTTCATGGAATGTCTGCCTTAAGACAATATCAAATAAAAGAAGTTCTTAAAAAAATACACAAAGCATACATCAAAAACAATAAAAGCAGAAACCTGCTTTTATCAGTAGATGACTTTGGACACATTTTTGAAAATGCTCCTGACCTTGACCAAAAAGTTTTGACGGCTTTGATGATGATCGAAAAAGATTATTTAGCAAAAACTCGATTTAACGTGATTATTGCAAGACCAAAGAAGTTATTTGTTCGAGTTTTTGCAAGAATTTCAGATCAACATCTATCAATTTACAATACAAAATATTCAAACACATTTACTCATATCTGTTCCTTAGAAAATGGGAATAATATTGTTGAAATTGATTTAGACAAATTGTGGTATCAGAATTTTAATGACAAAAGTTTTCCAATAGTAAAGCGTGATTTCTACACAGGTTATTTATTCAGAAACGATGGAATTGAAGTAATTCCTCAACTTAAAATATCGTTTGAAAGAATTGGCACATTCAATAATTTGTATCAAAATCTACAATCGTTATTTGTAAACATTCAAACAATTTTCGCAAATTTTGAAGGTTCATTTTTCAATCAAAAAGAATTGGAAATTGAATTAAGTAAATTTTTAAATGACGAGGTAAAAGCTGAAAAAATCAGCAAATTCATTCTTTCTTCATATTCAGGTAGATTAATTCAGCCAGGTGTAATAGAAGCAAATGCTTTTTTACAACAACGCAGAGAAATTGATGGTTATAAATACAGAATTTTTAATAATCAATATTTAGCAAGTTTTACTGCGCTTACAAATAGACTAAACAATTTGTTTGGAAATACAGACGAGTATGTAGTAAATCGATATGTAACAAATAAAGAATCCAACTCAATAAACTATGTAAGACTTGGATACTTTTTAGAAATGCTTGAGCTTGGAACTTTTGAAATAAAAGGCGGAGAAAATCCAATGGTTTTCATTCGTATAAATGATCCATTAAGAATTGAAAGAGATTCAAACAATAATAGTTACAATAATACTCTATTATCAAAAACTTTAGAAAGACATGATTTGAGCAATCAGATCTTTGATCATTTCTTTTTACGCAGTTTCTCAAACGATGAACGTTGGGATTTTGTAGAGGATTTTTTCCTTGGATCAGATGTTGATATGTTATTGGATAAACATAAAGGTGGCGAAGCAAATAATTTAAACATCATAGAATTTTTAAACAAAAATTCTACACCCATTAATGCTGAAGCAACAGAATTAGATGAAAAGAACAACATTCACATTTTTCAACCGAATTCAGAAACGTTTTACAATAGTACAAATTTATTGACTATTGAAAACGAGCAAGGAATAAGAACAATGAAAATATCTGAATGGTTGGTTGAAGATCCTGTTTCTTTTCATTCAGCCTTTCAGAAACATAAATTGAAAATTGACGGTAAAATATTTGAAATTTTAGTCTCAAAACTTAAAGCAAACCATTTTGAATATTTTCGAGATAGCCTTGGACTAAATATGCGAATTGATTTTAAAGGTTATGATACACAAGTAAAGGCTCTCGTTCCATACAAGAATGAACCTATTAAGTTTTACAGATGGTGGTGTAATAATCAAGAGCTCGTTACAATGAGCTTAAAAGAGAAAATTGAGCTTTTTGATAAAGTTTTTATGCAAAAGCCCATTACATTGAAAAGCGAACATAGAAAAATAATTAATAAATAGGGATGAACAAACTGATTTACATGTCTAAATCTCATCTCATCTCATCACCCCTCCTCTAAATCTATTTAAAGGAGGGGTGTTTTTTGTTGAAATCTTAGTTTAAAAAGGTGCTTTTAAAGCTTAAGTTTAAAGTTATTAAAACCTCATAATTAGAGTAGTAATTTGTGCTAATATGCACATAGTTTTTTCTTAGAATACCGTTGTTTTTACTATTAAAACCTAGTTGGAAAGATTCCTACTTGTGAAAAAATCACTAAATTTGTACAGATAAAACTAAAATGTATGTTAATTAAGTTTTCTGTAGAGAATTTTTCGTCATTTAACGATAGGCAGAATTTCTCCTTATTGCCAGGTAAAGGAACCCTAAAGGGAGAACATAAGACAACAAAAGTCAAAGGAGTTTCAGTTCTTAAAACTTCCGTACTATTTGGTGCCAATGCTTCTGGAAAATCAAACCTTATCAAAGCAATTGAATTTGGGAAAAGATTGGTACTACGAGGAACCAATCCTGAATCCATTATTGACTATCAAAAATTTAGACTAGATAGTAATTGTAATAATAAAGATTCTAGAATAGAATATGTTATTCAACATAATGGCAAAAATTATGCTTACGGATTTGTTTTTGATTCCACTGCCATAAAAGAGGAATGGCTATTTGAGGTGAGCTTGAAGAGCGAAGTGAAAATATTTGAAAGAAACATCAATAATAACCAAATATATGATTTGGATAATATTGTGAAAAATATCAAATCTGATGAAGAAAAGCAATTTTTGAAATTTATCGCAAAAGGAACACCGAATAATCAGTTGTTTTTAAACGAAATAAGAACTCGAAAAGTCAAAGAAAATGTTTCAAAAATTGAAGATATACTGAATGTGATCGATTGGTTTCAAAACTCGTTAAAAGTTATTTTTCCAGATGACAAATACAATGAAGGTTTGAAGTTTGAATTGCATCAAGATGAAGAGTTACTAACAACATTTGAGCAGTTTTTAAAATATTTTGATACTGGTATAAATGGTGTATGCCTTGAAAAAGTTGATTTTGAGAGTGTAGATGTACCTAAAGCAATTTTAAGTAAAATAAAAGAAGACCTATTAAGTAAAAAATCAGAAAACGTAAGAGCTTCAATTCTATCAAATAGAAATACAACCTATTTTCTTTCTATTAAAGATACAGATTTAGTTGTAGAGAAATTTATGACTAAGCATTCTGTTAGAGGACAGGACGAATTAGAAAAGTTTGATACAAGTGATGAATCTGACGGAACAAATAGAATAATGGATTTTATACCACTTTTAATGGACTTGTTAAAAGGTGATAATGTATTTATTATTGACGAGATGGAAAGGAGTCTACACCCTAATCTTATGTATGATTTAATCGATTTATTCATTTCAAAAGCTACAAATATTAATAGCCAACTTATTTTGGCTAGTCACGAATCATCACTATTAACTCAAAAGTTATTACGCAAAGATGAAGTTTGGTTTGTGGTAAAAGATAGTTTTGGCGCAAGTAAACTTCATTCCCTTGAAGATTATAATGTACGATTCGACAAAGAAATTAGAAAAGATTATTTATTAGGAAGATTTAAGGCAATACCTCGCATAGGCAATAGAAATAAGCTTACAATTTTAAATCATCATTCATTGTAAATTATGCCAAGAGAAAGAGAGGACTTATTTAGAGAAAGCAATTCTTTAGAAAAAGAAAAAATAATAGTTTTAGCCTTTGAAGGTAACGATACAGAAGAAATCTATTTTGAGGAATTTAAAGACTCAGAGATGTTTAATGATGCTTTGATACTTTTACATCTTTTAAAACGACCTAAAAAAGACACCAATAGTGCACCAAATCACGTTTTTAAAAAACTGAAAAAGGAAGCGAAAGATGAGTATAATTTTAAGGATACGGATGAGCTTTGGATGATAATCGACACAGACAGATGGAAAAACATTCCTGATATAATTTCAGAATGTAAAAAGCAGTCAAATATGTTTGTAGCTGTGAGTAATCCTTGCTTTGAGTTTTGGTTACTTTTACACATTAAAGATATATCAGAATACAATGAGGAGGAGCTTGATTTAATCTTGAAAAATGGAAAAGTCAGTAGCAAGAAAAATTATGTAGACACTAAAATAGTAGAAATTTTAGGTGCGTATAATAAAAGTAATCCTAAGCCAGAGTTGTTTCTTCCAACCGTTGATTTTGCTGTTGAACAAGCAATGAGATTAGATGAAAATAATGATGAATATCCTAAAAAATTAGGCTCTCATGTTTATAAAGTTCTTATGAAGCTGAAAAAAACATGAGTCGCTATTTCGGATCCCAGTTTCCCCTCCTCTAAACCCATTTAAAGGAGGGAAACTAGAGTAAATTCACCATTAAACCTCCGCCCATTTAGGGTTTTGGGCAAGCACTTTTTGTTGTGTCGGACAATCGTCATCGTGCGAGCCTTTTAGATAGCCAATACTCATCAAGAATTCTCCCACAATTTCGCCTCCTGTAAATTTGAAAGTCTTTTTGAAAAGTTTTACCCATTCTTCCTTGGTTTTGGGATGGTGTGCTTCTAGCCATTTTTCAAAAGAACCATATTCTTTTTGCAGAACTTGAATTTTTTTAGCGTTTTCAATCGCCGCATTGATTTTTAAGCGATTGCGAATAATGCCTGCATCTGCCAAAAGCCTTTCTCTATCCTCCTCGGTGTACGAGGCTACTTTGTCGATATCGTAATGACTGTAGGCTTCTTTGAAGGCTTGCTCTTTTTTTAGGATTGTTTCCCAACTCAAACCCGCTTGGTTGATTTCTAAAATCAATCTGCCAAATAACGCATTATCGTCGTGGATCGGGAAACCGTAGTGATGGTCGTGATAATGGGCATGCAAGGCCTTACGGTCGGCAGGTTGCATATTTTGAATAGCTTTGCAATAAGACATAGGTCGGGTTATAGATTTGTTAAACTCAATCAACGTAAGTAATTTCGAAATAGTTCTTTCATAAAAAGAATCCTTAAAACCCTTCAATATGACTCAGCAAACGCCCTCTATTTTCGAATCACATTATAAAAAATTAGGTTTAGTCCGACTGTCAACGGATACGTTAACAGCGGTTAATAGCGATTTGTACAAACCGTTTATCAAGGTTTTGTATTTGCCCCAAGGATACCAACTAAAGGTCGATTTTCAAGAATACCAAACTGTAGAGCCGAGTCTGTTTTTTGTAAATTCCAATCAGTTTTTACAAATTGATAAAATCGGAGAGCAAAAGGGATATTTGATGTTTTACAACCGAGATTTTTATTGTATTCAGATACATGATGCCGAGGTGGCTTGCGATGGACTGCTGTTTAATAATTTGCAAAACATGCCGATGGTAGAACTGCCTGCAAGTGAACAAGCATGGGCCAATCAACTTTGGGTACAAATAGAGGAGGAGCTAAGCACGAACGAATCGGGGCAGGAAGAAATGCTACGGGTGTATTTAAAACAGTTAATCATTCGTGCGACTCGCATATGGAAAAAGCAAGAACTACATCAAGTTCAAGACGGAACTAGTAGCGATACAGAGTTCTATCGAGATTTTAGTCGATTAGTCGAAATACATTATAAAGAAAAACATAGCGTTGCTGACTACGCCGACTTGTTGGGGTTTGCTCCCAAAACTTTGACACATAAATTTAAAAGACTGCACTTGTCTCAGCCCAATGAAGTAATCAAAGACCGTATCATTCTGGAAGCAAAGCGCCTTTTGACCTATACCCAAATGAGCGCAAAGGAAATTGCCTATCATTTGGGGTATGATGACCCTGCCTATTTTAATCGTCTTTTTGCTCAGAAAGTAGGGGATACGACGACTAATTTTAGAAATAAATACCTTCAAGGGAAAAAAGTACAATAGTTGTATGCTTTTGTGCCTTTATCTGGGTAGTTCGTTGGAGTAATTTTGTCATATCAATTTAAAACAACAACTAAACAAATAGAAAACATGAAAGCTCAAGCACTTGCCTTACCTAATGGCAGCACACAAGATTTAACCATTGTAAAATCATTTTTAGTACTCTTATTGGCTTTAACGGCGCATTTAACTTTTGGACAGTTACGCCCTTACGCTGGTCAGGACGACCCACAAGTTTTTTCCGAAATAAGACCATTTTTGAAAGCACTCAACTCAGGAAACGGTAAACCACTCGAACAACTTAGTCCAGCCGATGCACGTCAAGTATTGGTTGGTGCACAAAAATCGGTTCAGGTAGATTATTCAGGTATTCAAGAAACCGAAAAAGTGATTTCTCAAAATGGTTATAAAGTAAAAGTGCATATCACCAAGCCTGTAGGTGTAAAACCCAACGCACCAGTATTTATTTTCGTTCATGGCGGTGGCTGGGTATTAGGCGATTATCCGACGCATAGAAGACTAGTTCGTGACTTGGTCGTAAATAGTGGTGCAGTGGCTGTTTTTCCTGATTACACTCCATCGCCAGAGGCAAAGTATCCAGTCGCTATTAATGAGATTTATGCCGCTACCCAATGGGTATCAGAGCATGGTAAAGAAATAGGCGTGAATGGTAAAAACTTAGCAGTAGTCGGTAATAGCGTAGGAGGTAATATGTCAGCGGCAATTGCTCTGATGGCAAAAAACAACCACGGTCCTGCTATTAAATTACAGGTGCTTTTGTGGCCAGTTACAGATGCTAACTTCGAAACTGGTTCATACAATGAATTTGCAGAAGGTCGCTTTTTGACTAAAAATATGATGAAATGGTTTTGGGATAACTACTTGCCAGAGGTCGAAAAACGTAAAGAAATCTATGCATCACCTTTGCAAGCTACCGTAGAGCAATTGAAAGGTTTGCCAGAGGCATTGGTACAAACAGCCGAAAATGATGTATTGCGTGACGAAGGTGAGGCTTATGCAAGAAAGCTCAACGAAGCTGGCGTAAAAGTTACTTTAGCAAGATATAATGGCTTGATTCATGACTACGGTATGTTGAACCCGATTTCAGGTGTTACAGCGTCTAAAGTGGCAGTATTGCAAGCAGCATTATCAATCAAAGAAGCACTGAAATAACTAAACAGATATATTCTCTTGATTTAGTGATTATTTTAAAATGTATTAGAATCAAACAAGGCGTTCGAAACGAGTTTTTCGAACGCCTTGTTTGATTCTATATTCCAATGACACATCCTTAGACGCAATCATTGCGTCTCTACAAGTTAATTTCGCGAGGAATAATCGCTCAATTATTTCTATAATCTCCTTGGCGTTTTACCATCCAGCTAGGGTATTGCATTGGAAGCGGACTTATTGTATCAATTTTCTGCAAATCCTCAGCCGAAAGCTGTATTTGTGTCGAAGCAATATTGTCTTGTAACTGAGTAATTGTTTTAGCTCCGATAATCGTACTGGTAACACCTGGTTGATGGCGAACCCATGCCAAAGCTACTTGTGCCACAGTAGTTTGATGTGCTGTTGCAATTTCCTGCATAACATCTACCAAGTCATAAGCTTTTTCTTTATCGATTGGAGGAAAATCAAAATTCTCTCTTCTCGAACCAGCTACTACCTGCTGACGAGTATATTTGCCACTCAAGAAACCACCAGCCAATGGACTCCAAGGGAAGATGGCTAATTTGTGATGCTGTGCCATGGGTACTAATTCATGCTCTATATCGCGCGAAACAGCCGAGTAATAGTATTGTAAACCAATGAAATGATGCCAGTTGTGGCTTTTTGCAATCTCCTGAGCCGTTGCCACCATCCATGCAGGCCAGTTGCAAATGGCAATGTAACGAGCTTTTCCTGCATTTACCACATCATTCAAGGTATGTACAATTTGCTCTACCGAAGTACGAGGATCAACGCCATGAACATACAAAATGTCCACATAATCCATTTGGAGGCGTTTTAAACTAGCATCAATCGAGTTGAAAATATGATAGCGAGAAAGCCCAGCACTATTGGGCGCATCATTCATTCGTCCTAATACTTTGGTCGCAATGACAACTTCGTCACGACGAATACCGAGGTCAATAAGCGACTGTCCGAGTAATTGCTCAGATTGCCCAAAAGAGTAAATGTTGGCAGTGTCGATAAAGTTAATGCCTGCATCAATCGCCGCTTTGATTAATTGATTGACCTCCTCTTGTTGGAGTTGACCAATATTTCCCCAAATGCCAGCGTCTTTTCCGCCAAAAGTCATAGTTCCGAGGCATAATTCTGATACTAAAAGTCCAGTTTCGCCTACATAATTGTATTTCATAGGTTTTGTTTTATTAGTTTTTGAAAAAGTTTTTACTAAAAATCTGATGCAAATTTCTTACAAAACTCTTGTGTACAGTTATCCCAAACGAAACATAAACTATAAAAAATCAAACAATTTAGATTTCTCGGAATAACTTTGGGGTGGTTTGCAACGCACGACGGAAAAAGGAGGTAAAATGCGAAGGGTCGTCAAACCCAAGGGCGTATCCTATCTCAGCAATATTCCAATCAGTATGTTTGAGGAGGGTTTGTGACTCTTGCAAAACTCTTTCTTGAATCAACTGGGAGGTAGTTTTGCCCGTAACCGTTTTCAAAGCACGATTGAGATGATTGATATGGATGGAAAGATGCCCAGCAAAATCAGCAGGAATGCGTAGTTTCATTCTTTGCAAGGGCGATTCAATCGGAAATTGCCTTTCGAGTAATTCCACAAACAAAGAGGTAATGCGATTATTAGCCGAATGCGTATGTTTTTGGATATTATCATTGGGCAACAAACGCATAGCTTTATGAATAACCTGTTGCACTAATGCTCTCAAAAAATCATATTTGAAGGCATAATCGACATTTATTTCAGCAGACATCTGTTCAAAAATTAGTCGAAATTCCTCAATTTGTTCTTCATCAAGATTATAAATAGGAAAGCTGCCAGGCTTAAAAATAGGATACTCTTTGATATTAGGAATTTGATTCAAAAAAGCTTCTGTAAACACACAAAAATAGCCGCGCTGAGTTTCTCCAATTCGTTCGATTTTATAAGGAATCATCGGATTGGCAAACGATATTCCAGCAGACTTTATTTCAATCGATTTGTCAGCGTAGTGATATATATTGTTGCCGATAATCAACGAAATTTTATAGTAGTCCTTGCGACTATATGGCACCGATTTTGTGGGTTTACCAATATAATCCTCCATCTTGAATACGTTGAAATGCCCCACGTCTTTGCGGAGGTTTTCGGGTAAACAGTTGGTACTATTCTTGTAAAAATCTTCTAAAGTATGAACCTTTTCCATGAAGTAAAGTTATAAAAAATCAAACTAAGTAGGGAAACGTTATTAGTTAACAGTATATTGGTTTTTTGAAGATATTCATAATCAAAAGGTTATAGTCAAATTTTGCCTCAGTTATACTATTGATTTAATCTTTCCTACTACTTAACCTGTAAAATGCAACGAAAAAATCGGCCTACAAGTTAATTTCCTCGTGCAGAATTTGATAAAATTCTTTAACAGCCTTTTTCTGATAAACTTCTTTCATTGAAATAATCATAGCCGTTCGGTCCATATTTTCACCCAACAGCGGAATTGTTGCCAAGCCGTCTTTCTGGCTGACAGACGTTTTTGCCAAAATCGTGTGCCAATTCCCTGTTTTGACCAATTCTAGCAAAGTCGGAATATCATTGATTTCAATTGCAATATTGGGCGATAGAGCGTGGCGCTCGAATAAATCATGCACAAATTTGCTTGTCATATATCCTTTGGCTGGAAGAACCAATGGATATTGTGTAATCTGTTCCAAAGTGATTATCTCCTTTTGTGCCAATGCCGAATCTGGTGCGGTCACAACTGTCATAGGTGAGCAAAATAGATTTTGATAGTCAAAATGTTTTTCAACTGCTATATCTCCAAAAAAACTTAACGCAAAATCAAGTTCCAAATGATTTAATTTATCAATCAATTCTTCGGAAGTGCCAAATACGACTTTTATCTTAATTTGTGGGTATTGCGTCGCAAAAAGAATTAGTGCAGGAGTCAAAACATATCGTAGCCCATAGGTTACACCAATGGTAATTTTCCCAGTTTGAAAATTGTGCAAGTCCCTCAGCATCAGCAATCCATCTTGTGCCTTATTGATACTTTGAAAGGCAAAATCCGCAAATAATGCACCTGCTTCAGTAAGTGTAACGCGTTTGCCAATACGATTAAATAAGGGTATATCCAGCTCATCTTCTAGCTGCTTAATCTGCTGAGAAAGAGTGCTTTGACTGATATTGAGTTGCTCTGCCGCTTCGGTAAAATTGAGTAACTCTTTAGCCTTGAGAAAGTATTTTAGTTGTCGAAGCTCCATGGGTATTGAGTGAGTTGTGAATTTTGAATTGTGAGTTAGTGAATTTCGAATGGGTGTTTGTTTTAGGAGATTCCCTATTTTGGTTTATTTATTATAAATCCGAAATCAAACATCCGAAATCCGAAATCCGAAATCGAGAAGGTTTTTCTAAATCGAAAATACCGATTGATGTGATAGAAAAAAAGCGTTTTACGAATTTAAAACTTCTCTACAACTTTGTAGCGTAATCATGAAGCATTTCTAGAGTGTGGATGATATTGAGAAGAATGTTGCATAACGTAAAACATCCCAATTCATGAATATCGAATATAAGGCGGTTTCATTACCGAAAAATTTTATCCTAGGGTTTACCCAAATCTTGCTTTGGGGTGGCTCATTTTTCTTGTTGGCTATTTGGGCTAAACCTATTGTTGCAGAAACAGGCTGGTCGCACCAATTAGTGTATGGCGCCTTGTCTTTGGCAATGTTGGTATCAGGAATGTTGGCTTCGAAGGTGGGAAAAATGATTGATACAATCGCAAGAAATTACAATTTGTTATATGCAGGATTTGTCATGGGAGCGGGGCTTATTATCATAGGTTTATCCCGTCATTTTTTGCTATTTTTATTAGGCTGGTGTGTGGTAGGAGTAGCTATGGCGATGGGATTGTATGATGCACTTTTTGCTACATTAGGGAAAAAATATGGCAAAATTGCCCGTAAATCTATTGTGCAAGTTACCTTAATTTCAGGGTTTACCACAACGGTTGTATGGCCATTGCTTTCATTTTTATTGAATCATTATGGCTGGCGCAACGCTTGTTTTGTGTATGCAGGAATTCTCATCGTTTGGGTTTTTCCAGTTCATAAACTCTTGATTCCTGAAAAAGTACAAATTGGAGAAGAGGAAAATGTCTCACTGAGCATTCAAGAAACAGTCCCGACAGGCTTAGAAAACACTAGTGTGTTCACGATACTTTTAGTAAATTTTACCATTGGTTCTATCCTGATGACAGGAATTTCTGTCCATTTAGTAGAAATACTCAACGACAATGGACTACCCCTGACTATGGCTATAAGTGTAGGTGCTATGCTTGGGCCAAGTCAAGTGGGAATACGATTTTTAGATGCAATCTTACCTAAAAAAACACCTTTAAATTCAGCCTTGGTATCGTCAGTAACCATTTTTGTAGGGCTGATTTTATTTTTGATGCATCATCAAATTTCATTTTTAGCTGTCATTTGTTTTGGTTTAGGGAATGGGATGCGTTCAATTTTGCGTGGCACATTACCTCTATGGATATTTGGTGCCGACTCGTATGCAACAATCATGGGTAGGTTAGCGGGATTACCGATGGTCGCACAAGCACTGACACCTTTATTGAGCGGCTATATGATTGCTCATTTTAGTGTCAAAAAATTTGTAGGTTTACTGGTAGTTTTGGCATTTATCAATATCATTACCATGGTGGTTTTGAGAAATAAGATATTGAATAAGAGTCGTTTACTAAGCGCATAGGCTCAAAATCCACTTGAAAATATGAAAATTATTCCTTTACAAGAAGGCAATTATTTTGTCGATAAAAATCGAGCGTTTATCCCATTGACTTCCGCCATAAACGAGCAAGGTTTAAAACTAGCAGTGCAACCTTTTCTGGTAATTACCAATACGGATTATATCCTTATCGAAACAGGTTCGGGGCATGAAAACTTAGGACGCCCTATTATCAAGGATTTGTTAGCCAAGGAAGGCATTACACCCGAGCAAATAACCAAGGTATTTCTGACGCATTTTCATAAAGATCATATCGATGGTTTGGGAATAATCAAAGAAGGTAAATACCAATTAAATTTTCCTAATGCCCAAGTTTTTGGACAAAAGAGAGAGTATGAATATGCGCTATTGCAAACGCAAAGTTCCTCTTATAATTTCCAGAAATTGATGCCATTACAAGATTTGTCTAACATGGTTTGGATGAATGAAGATAGCGGAAATCTCACACCTGAAATCTCCTATCAAGTGGTGGGGGGACATTCGCCCTATTTGCAAGTATTTTGGATGAAGGATGATACAGAAACCTATTTCTTTGGTTCAGATAATCTTCCACAGGAAAGTTACTGGCAACATAGCATTGCCTACAAATCGGATTATGATGGTAAAAAAGCCAGAGATCTAAGAACTCAATGGAAGCAACAAGCCCAAGAAGAAAATTGGAAAATATTGTTGTATCATGATATGGGAAAAACGATGATATAGATTGTTTTCCGATTTTATGACATTTTGTTCAGGGCTAAAATAGGATTTCGAAATGCTGAGATCAAACCTAAATCCACAAAATAAGATTTCTTGTTTTCCTTTTTATTAAACAAGAAATCTTTCTACATTTATATCACCTTAAGAACCCATTATAAAACTCAAAATTTACGCCAAAAAATGAGATTTCAGGCTACATCTCAAACCTACTGAAGATAGACAAAAGCTACTTTTCAATTATCAGTATCCCTTACAAGCTTGGTTATATAAAATCTTGTATCAGGCAGACCAATCGTATGCTTCCTTTTTGCATAATCAAGGTTATGCAGTGCCCAATAGCCATAAAAGTTTTAAGCACTTTACATTTTCCTCATTACAACTAGGCAAGACCAAACCTATCAAATCTGGCGACACGTATATACAGCTCAGTTCGGACAGTGTTTCGTTAGTTGTATCGTTCTACATCGACAAGGCAGCCGAAGGATTTATTGTTGGATTATTTCAGAATCAGGAGGTAAGTTTATTCAATCGCGACTACCGCGCCAACTTTATCGTAACCAACGTAGAAGCATTGCCTAATCCATTCGATGCGTTCGCAGGTAATCAAGTCGTAACGAAGTCGTTCAGAACCATTTCACCTATGGTGGTAGCGAGAAAAGAAGAAGGATTAGACCAATATTTAAGTCCAACAGACGAACGTTACAGCGAGTTTTTTGCTATCAATTTGGTTGACCGATACCGCACCATCGAAGGAAACGAAAGTTTGCAAATAGATAGTACCACTGCCCAGAGCTTAGTGAAATTTAAGCTTATATCAGACCCTACGAAAGTGAAGAAACGAGGTTTCTTCGTAAAAGAAGGAAAGCTTAAAGATGAAACAAAAGTCATTGGTTATCATAACTTTACCTTCGAAGTAACTGCCCCTTCCAAACTATTGGAAATAGGATTTTTGGGAGGCTTAGGGAAATACTGTGCAGTTGGTTGTGGTTCTGTGGAGGTTTGGGAGAGGTAATTAATAGCACACACTATTTTTGACAATAACTATGAATAAGTTTAATGACAATAGTCCAAAATACCGCTTATTGGCGATTCTCAAACTCCTCATTGAGAGTCCGTACCAATACACCAAAAAAATGTTGGAAACGAAGTTCAACGTTAAGAATGATGCAATTACCCAAGATTTTGAGGAATTGAAAGATGCAGGTTTTGATGTTCAATATGACAAGAAATATCGCTATGCCATTGTTCCCAATAAGCCTATGGAACATTTGGAAGATATGTTGTTTTTTACCGAAGCAGAGAAAGAAATCTTGATAGAAGCCCTAGCCAATAATGCCAAAGCTTCGGAGAAAAAAAACAAGCGCATGCAAGAAAAACTCAATACGATATATGATGTGTCAAAATTGGGAAGTAGCTTATTCTCAAGGACTTTTCTCTCAAAAGCCAACTTGTTAGAGCAAGCCAAGCAAGAAAAAAAGATTGTCAAACTCATTAACTATCGCTCAACCAACAGCAGTGAAGTAACCGACCGACAGGTGGAACCGTTTCAGGTAAGTGTAAAAGAAGATATTCTTCACGCTTTTGAAGTAGAGAAGAAGGCGATTCGTCATTTTCGTATTTCGAGAATTGAGCGTGTAGAGTTGCTAGAAGCTGATTGGCGCTACGAAAACCAACATTATGTAACGGCAACCGACCCATTTAGGATTGTGAATGATGACAAAGTTAGGGTGCATATTCGCCTACGAGTGGGAGGGTACAATGAGTTAATAGAAAGGTTTCCATTGACACAAGCCTATTTGCAACCCTCAGCCGATGAGTTGGGCGTTTATGATTTTGAATGCAATGTCAACGAAAAGTTCTTCGGGCTGACCAATTTTATTTTGGGCTATCACGAGCATATTGTGGAAATAATAGAACCCGAAAGCCTTATTGAACATATCAGAAGGCATATTGGGAAAATAAATTTTTAGGGGTATGGGGAATAGTGCGGTAGGTAGGGGTGTAGGTTTGAAATATGAAATTTAGAAATTAGAAAATATAGAAAACAAATATATGCGTTTACATATTCAATTATCAAAAAATACAACTATCGTTCCGTTTAATTATCAGGAACAGCAAGTCAGTAAATTACACTATTGGCTTGGCAAAAATGAGATACACGATAAGTTATCTCTTTATTCTTTTTCTTGGCTAAAAAATGGTCGCCAAGAAGGGAGCAAAGGTTTAAATTTTAAAACTGGAAGTCAGTTTTTTATTAGTTGTTATGATAGTTCACTTATAAAACAGCTAATAAAAAGCATTCAGCAAGACAATGACTTTGGTTGGGGAATGAAAATCAAGGCTTTGACTCTTGAAAATGAGCCTGAATTTTCCTCTCAGCGTCGCTTTTTGGTTGGGAGCCCTGTTTTTATCAAGCGTTCGCAAGCTGAAGAAAAAGGGGCTAAATTCTTCTATTATAATGATGAAGAAGCAAATCAGTTTTTGACCGAGAGCTTACAACATAAACTGAATGATGCTGGATTGTTGTATGAAGATGTTTCTGTTCAGTTTGATGAATCGTATCAAAATCCAACGACTAAAGGAGTTACCTACAAAGGCATTTTCAACAAAGGCTCGATATGTCCCGTAATCATTAACGGAACTCCCGAACAACTGGCATTTGCATGGAATGTCGGCGTAGGAAATTCAACAGGTATTGGCTTTGGCTCATTAATTTAAGATACAATGGAAAAATATTATGTAGTTAAATACAGCGGACAATTCGGTTTTATAAAGCCGTGGACTGCGGTAAGAGATAGCGAAACATTTTCGCAACAGTTTCTTACTCCTTCAATTGTTGAAGGTATTGAGAAAAAGCTATTTCCTGAGTTGTTGGGGGAAAATGGAATTAAAAAAATTGTAAGATATAGACTTTCCTACGCTCAAATTAATTCACAACAGGAGGTAATACAAACAAGAGGATGGAATTCTACTCGTCAGGGAAAACAGGTTTTATTCGATAGACCCAAAGCCATTTTATTGAGAGGAGTACTACTTGAACCCGACTTATTTCTGGTATTCAACACAAAGGAAGATGCCCAAAGAGCATTTACGCAACACATTTGCTTGTGTAGAAATGAAGATTTGTTATTTCCTGTATCAACAGAAGAAATTTTCATCAATCAATTTGACGAAGATACAGAGCGTTTTTCGGGCTATGAGTTAATGTTCGAGAAAAACGAAAAAGCGTTTATGGTGGGGTATCATCGTGTTACAAATGAACCTATGTATGGCTGGTTAAAAATAGTAGGAACACCTGTAAAACAATTCTAATGGAAAAGTTATACGCAAAATCAGGTCCAGAATGGACGAGCTTAGAAGACCACTTACATCATGTAGCTATTGCTGCCCAAAAATTTGCTAACCATTTGGGATTAGACCAAAATTTAGCCTATAAAGGGGCTATTCTTCACGATATAGGAAAAGCTCATCCTACTTTTCAAGAACGTTTGTTAAGCAAAGGGGTAAAAGGAAAAACTTACAGGCACGAGATAGGCTCTCTTTTCTTTTTGTCTGTATTTCCTAAATCAGAATGAGATATATTAATTGAGATGGTAGTCGGTCATCATAAATCTGTCAAGAATGATAGTGGAGAAAAAGGATTGCTTGATTTAGATAAAGGTTATGACTATTTAGACCATCATTTAGGAAAATGGAATAAATGGAGTGATAGAGGAGTTGCCTTATTCAATCATTTTGGTATAGTCGCAACCTCCATTTCCAAAGAAGAAGCATTAGACAATCTTGAATACGTTATCAAGTATTGTAAGAAGAAAGTAAAGCAACGTGGTTATTCGGAATGGCGTGGTGTGTTAATGGGGGCAGACCATTTTGCCTCTGCACTAATTCATGATACAGAAAAGAATTTAGATAGATTATTCAAGTCGCCTAATCTATCTTCTTTTCAGAGAGAAAGTAAGCTATATCCATTATCTCAAGTTAAAAACTTTACTTCTGAAAAAAGACATACGATTGTTGTAGCTTGTACGGGTGCAGGAAAAACAGACTATCTATTTAAAAGATGTAGAGGACGAGTTTTTTATACGTTACCCTTCCAAGCATCTATCAATGCGATGTTTAAAAGAGTAGCAAACTTTCTCGAAAGTACAAATCCTGATTTGGATATTAGGGTTTTACACGCCGCTTCAAGTGTTGTAAAGAGAGGGAAAGATGAAGAAGAAAGTGTTTTACAGTCATTATTTGGCTCATCCGTAAAAATCTTGACTCCTCACCAATTAGCGGCTGTTGCTTTTGGGCTGAAAGGTTATGAAGCCTTATTATTAGACTTGAAAGGTTGTGATATTATTCTCGATGAAATTCATACATACTCAGGTATTTCACAAGCCATTGTTTTGAAACTTATTGAGGTTTTAAATAAAATTGATTGCAGAATTCACATTGGAACGGCTACTATGCCAACTATCCTCTATACCAGAATTCTTCAGTTATTAGGAGATAATGTATTGGAAACAAGCTTGCCACCTGACGAATTAGATAAATTTGACCGTCATAGAGTTCACAAAGTAGAGTCTTTTGATTTCACTAAACAATTGATTCCCAATGCTGTGACTAATAATGAAAAAGTTCTAATTGTTCTCAATACCGTTGACAAAGCACAAGAGGTATATGCCTTGATTAAAGAGCTTTACCCAAAAACACCAACGTTATTATTACATAGTAGATTTAGAAGAGGTGATAGAAATAGTAAAGAAAAAGACTTGTTAGGCTTAGATGAACAAGGTGCTTCTATCAATTTATTCAATACATCAAATAAAGCCTGTATTGTCGTTTCTACTCAGATTGTAGAAGTTAGCTTAGATATTAGTTTTGATATAATGGTAACAGAAACCGCACCTTTGGATGCACTTGTTCAACGATTTGGTAGAATTAATAGAAAAAGAACAGAAGACACGATTGGCAAAATTAAGGATGTATATGTCATTGCTCCGCCTGACACTGAGAAAGAAGCGAAACCGTATGAGTTAGAGACGCTGCAACGGACATTTGAAGTTCTCGAAGATGGAGAGATACTTAAAGAAAGAAATCTACAAGCAAAAATAGACCAAGTTTTCACGGAAATCAATTTTATGAAAATTGAAGAACATGCCATATTCAAAGAAGATGGTAGAATGACTATTGATTGCCTTACTCATAATAGCAAATCGATTCTCTTTGAATTACTTGATATTGATTCAGTTTCGTGCATCAGAGAGGCAGACCAAGAGGAGTATGAGAAATCTTATTTTGAAAGAAGGCTCGAATTAGAAATTCCTGTGCGATATTTTTCTGTGTGCAAAATGAACCAGATTGAAAAAGGCAACCGCCCGTTCATTATACCAGACAAAGCTTACAGTGAAGAAATGGGGCTTTTTATAAGAGAAATAAAGGAAGGAAATTTTAACTCTAAATATCAAATATTATGATAACAACAGTAGTTGGAAAGACATTTTTAGAGGCATATAATCAAAAATATCAGACTCAAAAAATGCCAAAAGAGTTTTTTGAAGAGGTATATTTTGAATTGTTTTATAATCATTCAAAGTATATGCAATGGGTTACAAACTCTCCTTTTGTACAAATGAAAACTGGACAAAAGCCTGAAACTTTAACCTATACTGAAAGAAAGGAAAAACTTGAAAACTTATTCGAGAAGGTAGAAAATAATGAACCAGATGCAAGTTTTGCTATTGGTTTTCCTGCTTCTGAATCTAAAGAATACGCAAGTACGTCGGGCTTAGTTAGTGATTTGATTATTCCTACCACGGTTGATGATGTTTACCTTTCATGGATAGGTAGTGGCTTAGGCATTGGTGTTGCGGGAGGTTTTACAATTTTGTTTGATGACCCTGCTATTACGTTACAAACATTTGAAGGATGGAAAGTATATCGTAAATACCTTAAAGATGATGGGTTGGATAAATTACGAGGAAATCAAATAAATACTTGGAATGGACAGTGGCTAAAATACTCTCTTGATGAAGATTTATTTAGAGAAGATTTTGATTTTGCAGAACTAACCAACAATAAGATTTTTGAAGTTGGTTCTACATTGGTAGAAGTCAATACTGTGAATTGGTCAGAGTTATTTTTTAGTCTTTCTCAATTATATCCCAAAGGAGAATTAACAGGATATGTTTATGGTTTGGGACAGACTAACAAAACCATTGGATTTATACCTTTTTATTTCAAATCAGGGACAAGAATAATAGAAGTTTATAAACAGCTTTTTGGTTCGGCAAACACAGATAAAAAGAAGTTTGAGGCACTTTTCGGCATGCACATAAAACGTGCTTGTGAACTTGGAAGTATTGGTTTACAAGCTTTACGTCCTGAAAAGTTAAAAGATTTCATGAGTAGCGACAAAACTATATCATTCAAAAAAGAAGAAGATACAATAAATTATTTCGCATATAAAACTTGGTTAGTAGCAATGCTTTCAAAAAACAAAGAAGAAATAACAGATTATACCCTTGAGATAGCGGAGACTATTCAGAGGTATAGAAATGGGTCTAAAGGAATGGAAAGACCTACCTTAATTAATAAGGAACTATTTGCATCCAAAACTAAAAAAGGTTTTATAGATGCTTTAACTGTTATGGTTAAAGACTTAGATACCAATGATTTGGAGCGAATAAAAAAATTAAAAGACGAAATACATCTAATGACCAATGAAGAATTTGGGTATTTCTGTACTCTATTAAAATTTGATTACGCATTTCTTGAAAAAAATCTTAAAAATATAAACTACAATAACAACGATTTATATTAGAACTTTAAAAAGAGCTGAACACACGGTGTTTTGTGTGTCTGATGGACAAAAGTATTATTACGACACTCAATTTAATAGAAGAATCCCTTATTCAAGTGGACAACAGATAAAACGTTCATTGATTGATTCGCTTTGTTCTGAAATAAAACAAACGCCATCACCTACCACATTTCTTTTTGATGTTACAAAACAAAAAGAATTAAAAGAAGGAGAGGTTTATGGTACTTGCGACCCAACTTATGCAGACCAACTATTTGGCGGTTGGATGAAAGCAGCTAAAGGAGGAAAAGACCGAACCCTTAAAAGAAGAAGTCCCTTATCAATCTCAGCGATGAGAGCATTACACCCTTTATTAGCTGGCACTTATACTGAAAATGCGTCATTTGACAGAAGCGATAGACCTAATAACTTGGTCATTGTTCGAGATGAAAAAGGGAATGAATTAGAAGATGATGAGATTGTTGCATTTTTGGAAGGCAAAGACAGAAGTTTAAGCCGTAAATGGATTCCAGATAATAAAAGAGCAACTGGTTTATTTGTTTCTGATATTGCTATTGATTTAAGGAGGCTTTTTTCCGTTTCGGTTAATTCATTTGAGCCTGAAATGTCAGATTCTACTATTGAAAAACTTCGTTCAGAGGGTTGGATTGATTCAGAAAATGTATTTGGCAAATGCTTAGTAGCTCCTAAACCTCTTCGAGAAGAATGGATAAAAGGTTTGGCTAAAGCTCTTATTGATTGGAAAATAACATCTAATCAAGCCAGAACATTTAGTTTGATGGATACATTGGCTATTTCCATAAGCGATAATGCGAATCTTATTGCAGGTAGTATTCGTGCTAAACTTTCGGAAGAAGATTCTGACAAGGCAAATCCAATTATCGACGAATCTTTGAAAGGGGTTAGTACATTTATTACTTTACAGGCAGGCGGTTTTATCCAAACAAAAGGAGAAACATACGATGCCCTCGAAAAAGCAGAAGCCCATCTTATCCAACTTCTCTCTGATTTTGATTACGAAAATCAATAATGAATGAAACGAAACGTAGAGACGTTGCATGCAACGTCTTCAAACCAAATTAGAATTATGGATATAAATTAGATCTCTAGGTATGGACATTCTTTAGACGTTACATGTAACGTCTCTACGTTATATATTGAAAGGTTTTTGTGTGGATGTGTTATGTATGGTTGTTGGTTTCAATATCTCTATGTATCGACATTCTTTAGGCGTTACATGTAACGTCTCTACGTTAGACATTGCAGGGTTTTTGTGTGGATGATTATGTATGATTGTTGGTTTCAATATCGCTAGGTATGGACATTCTTTAGACGTTACATGTAACGTCTCTACGTTAGACATTGCAGGGTTTTTGTGTGGATGATTTATGTATGATTGTTGGTTTCAATATCTCTAGGTATGGACATTCTTTAGACGTTACATGTAACGTCTCTACGTTATATATTGAAAGGTTTTTGTGTGGATGATTTATGTATGATTGTTGGATTCAATATCGCTAGGTATCGACATTTTTAGACGTTACATGTAAGGTCTCTACAAGTTTTACATTGCAAGGTTTTTGTGTGGATGTGTTATGTATGGTTGTTGGTTTCAATATCTCTATGTATCGATATTTTTAGACGTTACATTTAAGGTCTCTATGTTATATATTGCAAGGTTTATGTGTTGTTGGTTTCAATATCTCTAGGTATCGACATTTTTAGACGTTACATGTAAGGTCTCTACGTTAGACATTGCAGGGTTTTTGTGTGGATGATTTATGTATGATTGTTGGATTCAATATCTCTAGGTATCGACATTTTTAGACGTTACATGTAAGGTCTCTACAAGTTTTACATTGCAAGGTTTTTGTGTGGATGTGTTATGTATGGTTGTTGGTTTCAATATCTCTATGTATCGATATTTTTAGACGTTACATTTAAGGTCTCTATGTTATATATTGCAAGGTTTATGTGTGGAGATGTTATGTATGGTTGTTGGTTTCAATATCTCTATGTATCGACATTCTTTAGACGTTAAGTGTAACGTCTCTACGTTAGATTTTGCAAGGTCTTTGTGTGAATATGTTATGCATGATTGTTGGATTCAGTATCTCTGTGTATGGATATTCTTTAGACGTTACATGTAACGTCTCTACGTTAGATTTTGCAAGGTTTATGTGTGAATATGTTATGCATGATTGTTGGATTCAGTATCTCTGTGTATGGATATTCTTTAGACGTTACATGTAAGGTCTCTACGTTATATATTGCAAGGTTTATGTGTAGAGATGTTATGCATGGTTGTTGGTTTCAATATCTCTAGGTATCGACACTCTTTAGACGTTACATGTAACGTCTCTACAAGTTTTACATTTATAAATTTGGAAAATATGGCTTTATTCAAAAACAAATATCGAATAGAATCTACACGGCTAACTTCTTGGAATTATAATGGAGAAGGAATGTATTTTGTTACCATTTGTACTAAAAATCGAGAGCATTTCTTTGGAGAATGTAAGGATAAAAAAATGAAATTATCTAGTATAGGAGCTTTGATACAGGGATTTTGGTACCAAATTCCTAAACATTTTCCTCATGTAACCTTAGGTGAATTTATTGTAATGCCTAATCACATCCATGGAATAATTGATATTGGGGTGTTGAAAGAATCCAAAGAAAAGGCAGTTAACGATGTCAAAAAACAAACAAAGTTTTACCAATCTATTGCTCCCAAGGCGAGTGGTGTACCAGTTGTCATTCGTTCTTTCAAATCGGTATGTACTAAGCATATCAATGAAATATTTCCCTCATTGGGTTTTGCTTGGCAGGAACGTTACTGGGAACATATTATTAAAGACGTAGATAGTTTTCAAAAAATCTCAAATTATATTTATTCCAACCCTGATAGTTGGGAAGATGATAAATTCTTTTTACCATGAACATCAACGCTACGCTTATCAACTACTATCATCTTTGTCATCGAAAACTTTGGCTTCATGCCAACGGTATTACGATGGAACATACTTCTGATGTGGTTTATGAAGGTAAACTTATTGGGGAAGAAAGCTATCCGCAGCGAGCGGAGAAAAACCAAGAATTAGAAATTTTGGCAGAGTTGGATGGTGGTATTCGAGCTTCGGCAAAGATAGACTTTTTTGATGCTCAGAAAGGGATTGTCCATGAGACTAAGAAGTCGGATGCCAAGGAAAGAGCCCATGTGGCTCAGGTAAAATTTTATCTCTTTTTATTAAGAAAAAATGGTATTCCTGCACATTGTGGCATTATCGAATACCCAAAACTTCGAACTACCGAACGGGTTGAATTGCCTGATGATGAAATGTCTGAAATCGAAAATTGGATAAAAGATGTTTCTGAGATTATTCATCGAGAAGTCTGTCCTCCCAAACTATCTATATCCAAATGTCGTTCATGTAGCTATTTTGATTTTTGTTGGTCTGGTGAAGTAGAAGAATAACATCGTTTGAACACCACAATATAAACCGTTTGATATCATGAAAAAATCCTATTACCTCTTTAATCCTGGACGCATGAGCCGTAAGGATAATACGCTGTATTTTACCCCTGTAGATGAACACGGAAACGAAGGTCAAGTTCGCCCAATACCTGTTGAGTCGGTAGATAATTTGTATTGTTTTGGAAGTTTGGATGCCAATAGTGCCTTGTTTAATTTTATGGGTAAAAACCATATATCGGTACATTTTTTGATTATTATGAGCACTACACTGGCTCATTTATGTCTAAAGATTACCTGTTGGCTGGCAAAATGCAAGTAGAGCAAACCAAGCACTATATTTCTGATAAAAAACGAATGGTTATTGCCCAGACCTTGATTAATGGAGCGGCGTTTAATATGAGTCGTAACTTGAAATATTACCAGAGTAGAGGTAAAGATGTTACCAGTTCGTTGGAACGTATAGAAAATTACGTTTCTTTGATTGAAAGTGCCCAAAAAGTAGATGAATTAATGGGGATAGAAGGTAATATTCGTCAGGCGTATTATGATGCTTTTGATACGATAATCAATGATTTTGAGATGGGAAATCGCAGTAAAAAACCACCTAAAAATGAAGTGAATGCCTTGATTTCATTTGGCAATATGATGTGTTATACGATGTGTTTGGACCAAATTTATCATACACAACTGAATCCTACGATTAGTTTTTTGCATGAACCAGGCGTTCGACGATATTCATTGGCATTGGATATTTCGGAGATATTCAAACCATTGTTGGTAGATAGAACCATTTTTAGTGTATTGAATAAAAAGCAAATACAAGCGAATGATTTTCGACAAGATACCAACAGATGTGTATTGAAAGATAGCGCCAAGAAGGTATTTGTCCAAGCATTCGACGAACGATTAAAAGAGACATTTAAACATCGAACATTAGGACGTAACGTTAGCTACAAGCACTTGGTAAAGTTAGAGTGTTATAAACTCAGCAAGCATATTTTGGGAATAGAGACTTACAAGCCGTTTAAAATGATGTGGTAGTATCAACTAGTGGCTTGTGAATGAGTGGCTTAGTGGATAAAGTTGATGAAATTAAAACATTGATTGATATGTATGTGATTTTGGTGTATGATATGGGAGAAAAGCGAGTAAGCAAAATGATGAAACATTGCCGAAAGTATTTAAACTGGATTCAAAATTCGGTATTTGAGGGGGAAATTACGGAGGTAAAATTGAAGGAATTAGAGATAGGTGCACGAAAAATCATGAACGAAAATGAAGATAGTTTGATTATCTTTAAGAGCAGGAATGAGCGTTGGCTTGACAAGCAAATAATAGGAGTAGAGCGTATGAGTACAGATAATTTTTTATGACGTATAATGATATACGCAAGTCGTCGAGTCTCATAAAGTTCATTGAAATCCTGAAATTTTATCAATCAAAGGGAGAGTTTTTGGAGTTAAGTTTCTGATAATCAATAGTCGTCGATGTACGGGGTAAATCCTATCATTACACATCGACGATTTTTTTCTAGTTTTTTCGAGGAAAAAAGTGTTATTTTATCAAATCAAGGCCATTTTTCAAACGGCTTTTAATCGTACCATTTAGGAATTGAAACTATTCGAGCTATTGTGAGAAACCAAACCAATGATTTTCTTTTAATCGTACCATTTAGGAATTGAAACAAAGAATAATTACTACTTTTGATTTGAATAGGATCCTTTTAATCGTACCATTTAGGAATTGAAACTTTTAGAACCATACCTTTTTTCAATTTCTTTTTGTACCTTTAATCGTACCATACAGGAATTGAAACACCAATTTTGATTCCGATTTTTTCCATATATTCCCTTTCATCGTAGCATGTAGGAATTCAACTATGAGCAACTTGATTCAGCAAATACGACTATTGACCGTGTAATCGTACCACGTAGGAATTGAAACAAATTATTTGAATCAATTCTTGTTACAAATTCGGGTCTTTTATTCGTGTTATATAGGAATTGGAATAACATTCGTACGTTCATTTTGTGGATGCTCCACGAAGTCTTTAATCGTACTATTATAAATAGAATATTAAATGACTTTGAATTCTTTCAGAGTTATTTAGCGAAAAAGTACATAATGTGTTTGTTTGCTAACCGAACATTTAGCCTATTTGTATAATAAACAAATAGACAAACAGAATATGAAAGAACAGATTATTAAAGCACTTGAGGAGTCAAAAGAAAGTCTTTATAGGAGGCTAGAAGAGGAAATAAAAAAACTCTCTGATGACGAAATCAATAACTATCTAGACTCAATTCTGAAAATCAATCAAATGATTGAAGAACTCAAACTATAAAAAGGCGAAAGCCCAATTAAAGATAATGATAGAAATCTCTGGCGTTAAAACTGATGATCTTCTTAATCAAGCTAAAGAGCTAATTGAGAATGCAAAGAATTTTCTAATTTTAGAGGGGAAAATTATCGAATTAAGTGACTGGCTTACAATAAAAAACTATTGTAAAAAGTACGCTATAGCGGATGAGTCTGTTGTCACAAATTGGATTCGGCGAGGAATTATACCAGAGGATGATATTCGTGTATTTCCAGAGTTTAATAGTATTAGATTGGTAAGAGATAAAAAGTATAAATAGATCTTATCATAGTCTATATTTTAACCACCCTGTCTTTATCTGTAAAATTTTGTTCCATCTGAAGGCTCAGAGTCAATGTCGCAAATTTTAGAAGAATTAGTTTAAATACTTTTATTTACGGGTTGTCTTAATCTCATATACCTAAGACAATCCCCGCAGACTTGGTTTCCTCTGGTCGGTTGCGGGGATTAATTTTTACTCTGATTTGAAATTGCTTACATTTTCATGTTTAGATGGCTGGTCAATAACTTTGGTGGCTTTTACCGATTTGAGTCGGACGTTCTCTATCGGTAATTCTTTTTGCCCTAATATTCTTGAAATAAACTTGACTTCTGACGCTTGAACGTTATTCAAAAATATATTTTTGATAGGGGTAAGCCTTTTTTCGAAGGTCTGTACTAAGTTACGCCATTGATACAAAACATCGGTTTCGATCCCTAATATGCCTTGGTCGATTTTTCCTGATTTTACGTTTTCTACATAAATATGATTGACATATCCACCCATTCTTTCATTGGTCTTGATAAATAACAAATGAAATAGCTTTGCGCCGTCTACTACTTCACAGTTTTGTATCCACACATTCTCGATTCCTCCTGATAGCTCACTTCCTATGGCTACTAGTTGATGTCCATTTTTGACTAAACAATTTCTAATAATGATATTCTTTGAAGGTGTTTTTAATCTCCATCCTTCTGGATTTCGTCCAGATTTGATTGCAATGGCGTCGTCACCTTGATCAAAAACACAGTCTTCAATCAATACATTTTGACTCATTTCGGGGTCTACGCCATCGTTGTTGTGCCCGTGTGCGTACACGTTGACTTTACGAATGATAACGTTTTTACATAGGTAAGGGTGTATAGTCCAAAAAGGGCTATTTTGAATCGAAATTCCTTCAAGTAAAACATTTTCACAGCGATTAAATTGAATAAATTGTGGACGTAAATGTGCTGTGTCGTTCACCATTTGGCGCTGAATTACAGGAGTATAGCTGATGCCTTGCAAATACAAACGCTTGATACTTTCCATGTGGGGTTTTGGTCTGGCAAACCAGATTTTCCATGTATCCATTTGTGCTTTTACTTCTCCTTCTCCCGTAATAGCTACATTTTTGCATTGATAAGCATAAATTAAGGGCGAATAATTATAACATTCCATGCCTTCCCATGTACTATGTACAGTCGGTAAATAGTCTGCAGGATTACCCGAAAATAGGAGTGTTGCTCCTTTTTCTAGATGTAAATTGACATTGCTTTTCAAATGAATTTTGCCTGTCAGCCATTCTCCTGCGGGTACAACAACTGTACCTCCTCCTAATTTATTTGCTTGTGTGATGGCTTTTGAAATAGCTCGAGTTGTTTTTTCTTGATTTCCTTTTTCAGCTCCAAAATCAAGAATTGATAGTTTGGATGATTTACTAAAATTCGGGGCTTTTACACTGACTGTACCAAAAGGTGCTTTGATGGTGGTAGTGGTAAAAGGGATAGAGTTTTCTTTTTTGAAACTACATAAAAAAGATCCTACAATGAGTCCTATGACATTAATAAGGGATTTCATATCATTTGTGATTTATATTTTTACGAAAATAAATCCTCTGCTTAAGGTAAGCGTCCTGTTGCATGGTGTTCTACTGCTGATTCTAGGGGCTACGTAAAAATGTATCATATCTTCGGAATTTTGTATAAGCCTTGAGCCGTAGGCATCCAGTAATTTTGTCACATCAAACAAAACAATTATTCTTATGTCAAAAGTGATTCTTATTACTGGTGCTTCTCGTGGGTTCGGGAAAATATGGGCAAAAGCTCTTTTAGAACAAGGTCATAACATCGTAGCTACTGCACGCAATACTGATGATTTAAACGACTTGGTCGAGGCATTCGGTTCGCAAATTTTACCATTGCCTTTAGATGTTACCAATCGTGAACAAGTGTTGGAAACGGTCGAAAAAGCCCATAAACATTTTGGTCGTATCGACGTTCTTATCAATAATGCTGGATATGGTCTTTTTGGGGCTGTCGAAGAAACTACTGAAGCTGAGGCTCGCCAACAAATGGAGGTGAATTTCTTTGGGCTACTATGGGTTACTCAGGCGGTATTGCCTTATATGCGTGCCCAACAATCGGGACATATTATTCAGGTTTCTAGTGTGTTAGGGTTATTCACTTTGCCAACGCTTGGTTTGTACAATGCATCAAAATTTGCGGTTGAAGGTTTGAGCGAAACACTGGCTACAGAAGTAAAAGCATTTGGTATCCATGTTACTTTGATTGAGCCAAATGGTTTCTCTACTGATTGGGCGGGAGCTTCTGCCGCACAAACGCAGGAAATCCCAGCTTATGATGACTTAAAAGCGGCTTTCAGAAATGGCAGTACTCCTGATAGTTATGGCAAACCCGAAGCTACCGTTGAGCCTGTACTCAATTTAATTGCTTCGACCGAACCTCCTTTGAGATTAATTTTAGGAAAAGTGGGTTATCCTATTGTAAAATCTGTGTACGAACAACGTCTTGCTTCTTGGGAAGAAAACAAGGAGGTTAGTGCCAAAGCGCACGGACACTAGATATTAGTGCTGAATTTTGAGTTGTGAATTTTGAATGAAAATACCCTCAAGCGAGCGACTTTATTCCTTGCTTGAGGGAAACTTTATTGAAGTATAAATCGCATATTTGTAATTTTACCAGCGTCACAATTTTTAGAACAATTCTTATTTTATCTATTTTTTTATAAAATCATCAAAAATGAAAGCTATCGGATTCAAAACCTCATTGCCTATATCATCACCAGACAGTTTTATAGAGTTTGAAACATCAATACCTAATCCTTCAGGACGAGACTTATTGGTGAAAATTCAAGCAGTATCTATCAATCCTGTAGATACTAAAATCCGTCAGAACGCCGCAAAAGATACTGTTTTAGAGAACCCCAAAATTATTGGTTGGGATGCCGTCGGGATTGTCGAAGCGGTAGGAGAGGAGGTATCTCTATTTAAAGTGGGTGACGAAGTTTATTATGCGGGAGATATTACTCGCTCAGGAAGTAATGCTGAATTTCAGCTAGTTGACGAAAGAATTGTTGGAAAGAAACCCACATCTCTTTCTATTGAAGCTTCGGCTGCTATGCCTTTGACTGCTCTTACGGCTTGGGAAACCTTGTTTGATCGTATGCGTTTAAACCCTGAAAAAGATAAAGGTAAAACTTTGTTGATTATAGGAGGAGCTGGTGGTGTAGGTTCTATTGCGATTCAACTGGCTAAAAAATTACTAGGTCTAACGGTTATTGCTACGGCTTCTCGTCCCGAATCAATAGAATGGTGTAAAAAAATGGGTGCCGATGTGGTCGTAAATCACAAAGATTTGGTCAATGAGGTTCGTCAAGCAGGTTTTCATTTTGTTGATTTCATTTATGATGCTGTCGACATCAATGGATACTGGTATGCTGTTGTAGAGCTTATCAAACCTCAAGGACATATCAATTCTATCACGGGCAGTGGTACGCCAATTTTATTGAATAAATTGAAAAGCAAAAGCGTTACTTTTTCTTGGGAATTTATGTACACCCGCTCAACTTTCCAGACTGATGATATGATTGAACAACATCATATTTTGAATAAAGTTGCCACGTTATTAGAGGAGGGAGTTTTGGTTTCTACTCACAATAATACGCTTTCAGGACTTAGTGCCGAAACCTTCAAAAAGGCGCACGCTCAATTAGAGTCAGGAACTACTATTGGGAAATTAGTGGTTAAATATTAGAGTAGTATTGTGCAATATTAAATATTTGAATTCAATAGTTTAAGACTCATTCTGGGGTAACTTGCACATTTTTAGGTTTTTATCAGATATAGACTTTTTGCGGTCAAAAATACTATGGAGCACTACAAAACCATAACCGAATTACATGAGCGAAGCGGGTATCCGTCGCCAGAGCATCCTATGATAAGCTTGCTGACCTGCCAAGAGCTTTCGACTTGCTCGTGGGGAGAAAGCAAGTTTACGGCTGATTTTTATATGATTGCGCTCAAAAAAATCAAATCTGGGACTTTTTTGTATGGCAAAACCAAGTATGACCACGATAATGGTTCTATGTCTTTTGTGAAACCAAGACAGGTTTTGGAAATCAACAATGTTGAGCTTTCGGAAAAAGCCTTTGTGATTTACGTCCATGAAGATTATTTGTTGGGGCATCCTATGCACGATGAAATCAAAAAATATGGATATTTTGATTACGAAATCAACGAAGCTTTACACCTTTCGCCAAATGAGGAGTTGATTATGTGGGAGTTGTACGAAAAAATTGGCGTTGAATATCGAAATAATCAAGATGAATTTAGCAAGGATATTATCTTGGCACATCTTGACTCGATTCTTAAATATGCACAACGTTTCTATAAAAGACAGTTTATCAATCGTACGCAGTTGTCGGGAGGAACCGTTTCAAGATTTCAGAAAATATTGAGAACTTACTTTGAAAGTGGTAAAATTCAACAATTTGGCTTGCCATCTGTTCATGCCATTGCGAGTGAGCTTCATACTTCTGCTCGTTATTTGAGTGATCTATTGAAGCAAGAAACAGGCAAAACGGCTCTAGAGCATATCCATATCTTCTTGATTGACGAAGCTAAAAATCTTTTGTTAGGAACAGACAATACTATTGCTGAAACAGCGTATCAACTAGGTTTTGAAAATCCTCCTTATTTTTCCAGATTATTCAAAAAAGAGGTTGGACTTACGCCTGTGGAGTTTCGCTTGAAAGGATAGGTATATTAATGAAATCATACCTAGATGCGACAAAAATAAGACTTATATATTTTCGATAGCCTCTGCTGAACTGATATAATAGTAATTCCCATTAGCGGGTGAATGTATTCATCCGATAATGGGAATTTTTGGTCATATAGCTATTTATGCTTTAGCTCTGACAGAGGAATTCAGCACCAATATCTATTTCACTTTCCAGATACTTCCATTTTTTGTAGTATGCTGTTGGAGTTTTCCTTCTTGTGTTAATTGTTTTAGTAGCTTTTCACTTTCTTGACGAGATTTTCCACTCAATTCGGTGAACTCTCTAGCAGTAAGTGTTGGATATTTGGCAAATAAAGCTTCCCAAGATTTATCATAGCTGTCTTTAAATACTGCTGGAGCCAAACTACTAATGGTTGTTTCGAACAAGGGATAAGGTCTAAAACCGTAAATAACTTGGGTCTTATTGAGCGAATTACTCAGCAATAGCGTAGGAAATCCTCTTACGCCCATTTTTCTTGCCAATAACAAATCTTCTTTGAAGAGTTCTGTAGCTTTACCTGCATAATCTTGCTGAAGTTGTTCTGTATCCAAACCTACCTCGATAGCTGCTGCCTTAATTTGATTCCAGTCTGCAATGTTTTTCTTTTCCAGGAAAACCATTTCACGCATTCTTCTCATAAACTTTTGAGCTTTCGCTTCGTCTTGCAATTGTGCTGCCTTAAATGCAATAGAAGGAGGATACGAGGATGCCAGAGGGTTTTCTAGCCATACATCACCATCAATAGGCATATCGTAGTGCGCGCTTACTTCATCCCAGTGGTGTGCTACGTCAGACGGTTTACTAATACCACCAGCATTGTAGCTCCAATCAGGTAATAAACCACCCATGCGGTATTCGATTTCGAGATATTTCCCATATTCAAGCTTCAGTTTACGAAGTTGAGGCTCGATACCCCAGCATGAAGAACAAATTGGATCAGTGAAATAAATAATCTTGATTAATTTTTTTTGTTGGAATTGATAGTCAAAATCACCAGTTGTAGACGTAGTATCAATCTCGCAAACTCCTGTTTCGGGATCGCACAAGAGTGGATTCGATTTAGAATCTTTCATAGAATTTTTCTTTTGTGCTTGGCTAGTATACCCACCAAGGCTGTTTAACAAGGCAATAATTATTAAGTTTTTAAAGAGAGAGTTCATTGAATAATAGGGTAAAATTGTACTACAAATAAAAATTGGTTTTTAGCTTAGGATATTGCTTTTAGTATTAAAGACACGAAATTTTTGAAGTCTGGTCGTTATTATTTTTGCAAAAAAACTCGTTATGACTCATTACAACATTCTACTTATTAGAACAATAAACTACGCCAAACACTAGTTACCATTTTGTTTATTAACAAATATCATATACTCCTACGAGTAATTATCAGTAAATTTGGGTACCAAATTTTGTATAAACAAGAGGTCAAAAAAACATGACTACCAAAAATCAAGCCGAAAGTACTTGTCC
The DNA here is from genome assembly GCF_002270355.1 of Flectobacillus sp. BAB-3569. Classification (GTDB taxonomy): domain Bacteria; phylum Bacteroidota; class Bacteroidia; order Cytophagales; family Spirosomataceae; genus Flectobacillus; species Flectobacillus roseus. The sequence continues at coordinate 341,456 of NZ_NJFZ01000009.1, forward strand.
TGCTGAAGGATTGCTAAAGACATTATCAGGAAAATGGAAGCCTCAAATCTTCCGTTTTGCCGTAAATGGCCCTATTCGTTTCAATACATTATTGAGAGAAATAGAAGGTGCCAACAAGCAATCGTTAGCAACTGCCCTCAAAGAATTAGAATCTGAAGGTATCCTGCACAAAGTTATCATCAGCGAAAAGCCACTCCATATCGAATATAATCTTTCCGAAAGAGGACAATCCCTCGTGCCCATCTTCCAGCAACTCGAAGGAATCGTAAAATAGCCTTGCCTACCATTTGCAGATAAATATTTTTAATTTTTGAATAAAAAAAGTATTCAAATTGTTTGATTGTCGTAAAAAACCATTACTTTTGTCATAAATAACCTCGCAAAATAATTTATTTGTCTATATTTTTACGTAAAAAATAAAAAACGTAATTATGTCGACTACTCTAAACCAAGTAGAAATATTTCGGACAAAGGTTAGTTGTCCGAAGACCGCCGCCCAATTGCTTCAGCGTTTGCATGAAGTATTTCCGCATGATAAGTTCAATTTCGATTTAGAGGATTGTGATAGGATTTTGAGAGTTGATAGTCCTTATTTAGAAATAGAAGCCATACCCAAGCGATTACAATCTTGGGGCTATTTCTGCGAATGGATTGAATAGTGATTATTTGACTAACAATGAATTGATTTCACCGATGCCAGTCACAGTGCTGGATTAAGTATTGAATTTACTTAAAATCGGTTTGCTACTATTGTTCTGTTCAAAGCTCAATTGAATTGATTACTTTGTTCCATATAAAACGATATAAGGCTTATGAAACCCCTTATTATCATTGAATCACCCTCTAATTTGGGTCTGAAAGAATCTGCCCAAGGAAAAGAGCCAGGTGTAAGTAAACTGCCTCAGCACTTGAAAAAGCATGGTTTGTATGATAAACTTAACCCTGCTCAGATAATCCATTTGGCGGCTCCTCCTTACAGTTCGCAGTTTGATGAAGCTTCGGGTGTGCTCAATGCCTACAAGATAGCTGAGTATGCCAAAGTGCAAGCACAAGAACTAAAAAGGGTACTCTCTACAGATTCCTTTCCGGTCGTCATTGGCGGTGATTGTAGTATTCTGATAGGCAATGCCTTGGCATTGAAAGAATTAGGTAATTACGGATTGATGTATTTGGACGGCCATACAGATTTTGTGTTGCCTTCTATGTCACAAACTGGCGGTGCCGCTGGGATGGACTTGGCTATTGTGACAGGGCATGGTCACCCAAAGCTCACCAATATCCATCAGCTAGAACCCTACTTTGAAGAAGAAAATGTTTGGTGTATAGGTAATAGGTATTGGGACCCCGAATACGTGGGTCTCATACAATCTTCGCAGATTGAATATGTACCGTTGTCACACCTCCGTGAGATGGGAATAGATACCTTACTGTCTTTATTTTTTATGCACATTGAGGCAAAAAATGGGATGGTTTCTGGATTCATCTCGATGTAGACGTCTTAGACCATAAAGTAATGCCAGCCGTAGATAGTCCTCAACCAGGAGGAATGTCGTATGAGGAGCTTCGAGAGCTTTTGATACCCTTGATGGCGCATCCGAAAGTGGCAGGCATACAACTTACCATATTAGACCCGACCCTTGACCCATATGGCATTTATGCCCAAAGATTGATTGATAATCTTATAAAAATCTTAAGTCCCATTTTCAGAGAGGTAAAAGACCACGATGAAATAATGAGATTTTGACCTTAGTTTAACCTCTAAACTTCTCTACTCTACTATTAGTTAACTTGGACCCTACACCTATTTTTAATTTCGATCTACCTCAACTAGTTGAGAGTCTTCAAAAATACTGGCTGGAGAGATGACTTTTTCGCCCAAAGGAATTCGTTTTCCATATCGTTCCTCTAATTTTTTTCTGACCAATTTATTTTCTAAGTCAAAATCCTTTAATCTTTGAAGCTTCCCAATTTCGATATTGGCACCACGCTTGTAGATTTTCCAAATGAGTTCTGAGCAATAGATACGTTGGTCGTCCCAGCCAAAGTAGATATCGTATTTTTTTCCTTGAAGTTTTTTTCCTTCTTTTTGCATCGCATCTAGTACCTTCGGCGTAAGAATGCTTTCGGCATTTTTTAGCCTTTTTACAACAAAATGATGTTTTTCGCCTTTTGCAATCCATTCATTCAACGGCGTGAGTTTAACGGGTTGAACTGCCTCAAACACGAAATACTCCGTGCCCTTTTGATAAATAATCCCACAATGTGAATACTTAGAATGTGTAGCTAATTGAATGGCTTTGCTCTGCGAAGAACGTGAAATTTGGAAAATAAGATCGCCATTTTTATAGCTTTTTGTAGAGGAATGACAGCTTCCCAACGTAAAAAATAGTGCGTAGCATAAGCAAAAGATTGATTTCATAGTAGATGGAGGTTTAGTAAATACAAAAAGCCGAGGAACTTACATTACTCGGCTTTGTTATATAACGTAATATAGGTAAAAGTCTTTTGTTGATAGAAAAATGCTTTTGATATTCTATTCTTAAAATGAACCTTTACAGTCCATTAAGCATGCAAACTCGCAGAAACACGTTTGAATAAGTTCTTAACTTTTGCGGCAGCATTATCTACTGGTTCAGTGAGCATACCGTGAAACTCTTCTCCTTTGTGTAAAAAATGTGTCATAACATATCCCGATGTCATTCCCCATTTTTGGATAAAAGTAAAATACCCTTTGTTTTTCTTTACTCTCCCCGTTGAGCGGCCAGAGAAATGATATACCTTACTTTCGCCAACGCCCTTGAATAATCGAATACCCATTTTCCAGAGTTTCATCGAAAAATCAGGGTCAGAATACATCCCCGGATGAAATTCAACGCTGTATCCACCAACTGCATTCCAAATGTCACGGTGTACAATATTGGGAGGCCAAGTGGCACCTGTCCAATCGGGTTTTTTAAATGTTTGGTACTCTTTCAGAAGTTTATCTTCGTTGAATGACTTCAAATCTGTTCCATAATCATGATGAATCACACAATTGTTATTGGTATTGTAAGGTTCAATCATGGTGGCAGACAAGAAAAAGTAAGGATGTCCAATGGCTTTGATTTCATCCGAAATCGCTTTATCCCAGTCTGGACACACATACATATCATCGTTCATGTATAAAATATAATCGGTGGTTGCCTGTTGGGCAGCATAGTTCAGAGCATAGCAAATACCAATATTATTAGCGCTGTAAGTATAGTCAATATCTGATTGCTCTCGAACCCATTCTAACGTTCCGTCTTTACCTTCGTTGACATGAACGATGATTTGGTGATTGAACAGAGAATTTTTCCTGATACTTTCAATACAAAGCTTTAAATAAGGTAAGTTGTTCCAAGAAGGAATTAAAATAGAAAAACGCTTCTCGCTATCCACTTCAGGGTGGTTTTTTTCTTGTAAGGTATTTATAAAGCTCATGATATTTTGAGAGTTGGTCGGTAAAACTTAGATTACTCAAAAAACTAGACATAAAACCTACCCAGAACGTTGTCTATCGATATTTACTTTGTGACCAGTTATCGGGATTTGTCGACCAACTCATTAAAAATCAGTATCAAGCTATCGAAGTTGTCCCTGATAAATTTCTTCGAATGCGGGTAAAAATCTACTTCCTACAGGCACTTCCACACGACCAATCTCAATTTTAGATTTTTGGAAAGCGGTAATTTTTTGTAAAGAAACAATGTATGAATTGTGTACTCTACAAAAATATTGTGCAGGAAGTTTGCCTTCCATAGCCTTCAAATTTGAGCGGGTTAGGATAGGCTTGTTGTCATTTACCGTAAAGATTTTTACATAGTCTTTAAGTCCTTCTACAAATAAAATATCTTGGTAAAATAGCTTAATCTTCTTATAATCAGCATTAATTACGACATAGTCTACTTCAGGAGCAGTAGTTTCGGCGACTTCTTTGTGACGTAACGTGTAGAGTTCATAGGCCTTGTTGGTAGCACGCAAAAATCTGTCAAACGGAATAGGTTTGAGCAAATAATCAATCACATTGAGGTCGTATCCTTCCATGGCGTATTGCTGATATGCCGTTGTAAAAATGACCATTGGGGGCTGAATCAAGCTTCGTAAAAATTGTGTACCTGTAAGTGTAGGCATTTGAATATCTAAAAATACCAAATCGATTTGTCCTGAATTAATCAACTCCCAAGCCTCAAAAGGGCTAGAAAAAGTATTCACTAATTCCAAATATGGGACTTTTTGAATATCGTCAGCAATCATTTCAAGCGCAAAAGGCTCGTCGTCGATGGCGATACATTTTAGTTTAGTAGGATAGTCAGATTGAGTTGATGGTTTCATAAAATTCATAACAGTTGATGGATTTTGAGCGATTACGAACAAGTATTAATGGATTTGTATATTGGATTACAAATAGGAGAGAGTGCCGAAGATAGCCGTATCTTGGGATGCAGCGTTGTTTAATTATTGGTTAAAAAGCAAGCTAAATCGCTTCGTTTGGGGAATGACTTTGGTTTAAGATAATTACAATTGTATAAGTACTTCAACGATGAATAAGTCGTTTTCTGTTATTTTTAACTCATGTTTTTCAGGATAATGTAGTGCTAAGCGCTTTTTTACATTCTGTAAACCTATGCCTGTCTTGTCTTCTTCCTTAAAATTGTGGTCAAAATTTCGATTTTCGGTAATAAACCTTAGAGTATCATTTGCTACAGAAAGTTTAATCAAAATGTGAGATTCTTCTATACTGTGCAATCCGTACTTAAAGGCATTTTCGACTAAGGGTATAAATAACAGTGGCTCAATAGCATATAAATGTATGGGACCCTCGTATGAAAACTCGGCTGAATTTTTACCTGAGATACGCATTTTTTGTAACTCGATATAATTTTGGAGATAGTCTAACTCCTGCGTCAGAGGCACTTTATCACTCTCAGATTGATACAACATATATCTCAAAAGCTGCGAGAGTTTTACTATTGCGTCTTCGGTATGTTCAGATTTTTTGCGTGCCAACCAACGAATATTATTAAGCGTATTGAACAAGAAGTGAGGACTTACTTGAAGTTTTAAAACGGCTAATTCGGCCGCTACTTTTTCCAACAAAATTTGCTGTTGTAGGTCATGGTTTCGCAAACGTTCTTGCCATAATGCCAACGATGTACTGAAAATAATCGAGAAAAAGTACGTCAAGGTGGCGTTCATCAATTGTGGAAATGGCAAGAACATCCTTGGCGGGCGAGGCAAATTATCTACTTTGCCTTTCCATTCAGAAGGTGGGGGCATCTTGGGCATTCCCATGTCAAAACCGTGCATTTTGAGAAAATAATGCGACCATGCCCAATGCAAAGCTAATATGATTACAAATCCAAGAATGATATAAATAGAGAATATATCACCTCGTTTTTTCATCAAAAACTTAGGTACAAGTAACAGTAAATTGATATAAAAGGCAGCCATTAATGCCAAGTTATTGAAGCATTGAACCGTGAAAAATCGACTAAACTCAGGACGATTATAGAAACTATTGGGCATCATGAGCACTGGTAAAAAGAATACCAACGACCAACCAACAATATGAAATACTAACTGATATTTTTCGAATACTTTCATGTTTTTCAAGTATGTGCTTTTATTACAAAGTGTTGAACTAACGTAAGAAAATTCCAAAATCACGCCAACTGTCTATCAAGAATGCCTTTGTGTAGATAAACGCTAGAGCCCATGTCTTTTTCTACAAATAGACATTCTATATCTATCATCCATTACCTTAAAAATTTATTCATAGATTAATTGTATAGTTTTGAGAAACAGTTATTTATGCCTTCGCAGTAGCCATGTTTGGTTATGCTAACGGAGAAAAAACTGATTATCTAAACATTTCAAATTGAATACATTATGAAAAGAACACTTGTATGTTCACTGTTTGCCCTTATCCTGTTAGCTAACTTTTCATGGGTAGATGCACAGGTTTCTACTACACCGAATTATGCTAAGGTTTTCCCACAAAACCAGTTAAATAAAATCACGATTTCTATTTCAAAAGCTGATTGGGACAGTATTAAAATAGACATGAAGGAAAAGTTTAATACCGAATTTGGTAAATCTTCTTTTCCTCGCATGGGACCACCCAATGGTGAACGTCCAAACCAGAAGGACTTTCCACCGATGTCACAAGATGGCAAACGCCCCGAAGTGTTTCCACCACAGCGAGGAGGAGATGGCGAAATGATGCCTCCTCCAATGGGGACAAGCGATGAGCCTCGATACGTTGCTTGCGCTGTAGAATTTGAGGGAAAAAAATGGACAAACATTGGGTTCAGACTCAAAGGAAATTCGAGCTTGATGAGTTCGTGGGGAGCGGGGGTGTACAAAATGCCTTTTAGGCTAGATTTTGATAAATATGAAAAATCAGACTTATATGGTTTTCATGAATTATCTATGTCGCCTGCCTTTCATGACAACACGCTGATTCGTGAAAAACTAGCAAGCGATATATATCGCCAAGCAGGTATTCCAACTGCTCAGACTGCTTTTTATGAGGTATATCTCGACTATGGCGATGGCGTACAATATGCAGGTGTATACACCATGGTGGAGGTAATTGACGATACCATGATATCGACGCAATTTGGTAATTCAACTGGTAATATTTATAAACCAGAATCAACTTTTCAGCGATTTAGAGAAAAAGAGTTTGAAAAAAAGAATTTTAAAAAGGAAAAGAAATTTCAAGATGTTCAGTCGTTTGTAAGAGCTCTGAATGACTCGAGCAGATTGGTATCTCCTGCCCAATGGCGTTCTAATCTTGAAAAAACCTTTGATATGAAACATTTTATCAAATGGTTGGCTATCAATACTGCCATGACCAATTGGGATACTTATGGGGCAATGGCTCATAATTTTTATTTATACAACGCACCCAACCGTGGTTTGGTCTGGATCCCTTGGGATAACAACGAAGCAATTTCGACCAACAATAAGCCCAATTTTCCTATCCCTGAAGGTATGCCAGAACCACCTAAGGATTTCAGAATGCCCAATAGAGGGCTTGCTCTGTCTCTCAAAGATTGCCCTAAACAGTTTGTGTTGATTGCTTATCTTGCGCAAGATCCAACCTATTATGGCTCTTATTTGAAGGAAGTAGAAACTTTCAGAAAAAATACTTGGCAAGCAACCAAACTCAACAAACAGGTGGATGGATATGTAAGCCTGATAAAACAGGCCGCACTTAGAGAGAAAGCGCCCTATTCGCACTTAACAAATGAGAAAAGTTTTGAGGAAGGAATTCAAGGTTTGCAAAAACAAATTTTGAAAAGAGCCTCAGAAATCGACCAGTTTTTAACTGAAAAATCCAAGTCAAAATAGTAGCGAACTAACAAGACTTTGTATTTTTTAAAAGTGTTATTAATTGTAGAAAATTAGAAAAATTATGTATACAGATGGCGTTTTTGAACTCAAAAACGCCATTTTTTGCATAAAATTCATGTTAACAAAAGTTAAAATCTACAGATAAAAACGTAACTTCTACACTCTGTGCCTAACTTGCTGATGGTCTCAAATTTTATCCGTTGATTTGCAAAAGAATTTTGAGGAGAGTTAGGGGTTTTATGAATAAGAGAATGATTCCTTGTAAGTGCGCAAGATTTTGAGTTATTGAAACTATCTAATGCACTCATGTGGTGATTTTATTTAGAATCTTTTTTAATAAGTAGGCAACAGTTTCTTAACATTTCAAGTCATGGTAAATAAATGCATAACCTAACACAACGAAATTTTTTGCCAAATCTTTTAAGCATCAATATAAAATCTCTAACAGACAAATATGAAACATTACCCAATCGCAATCCTTTTGCTTGCTACGTCCTATTTAAGTTATGGACAAAGCAAAAAAGAGGTAAAGAAAAATAAGATTAAAACTGTCACAGAACTAATCACAGAATATGTGGGAGGAAAAGAAGTGACGCGCAACGACAGTTATAAAAAGTTTAATAAACTAGGTGAAGTATTAGAGGAGATAGAATATGATAAAACAGGAAAGCTCAAGCGCAAAGTGCTTTCAAAGTACAACGAGTTTGACGATAAAGTAGAGGAGACTGTTGTCGATGTCAATAATCATCAGGTTGAAAGAGAGGTGTACAAATACGATTCTTTTAAAGAAAAATCTGAAGTGTTGCATTACAATGAGCGCAATGAATTGGATAGCAGGTCGGTATATATCATCAATGGCAACGGACTGAAGACAGAGAAGAAAACTTATGATGCGAAAGGGAAATTAATTCAAATCAAAAAGTATTTGTATGGTTTCTGAGATGTTTATGCAAGAGGTTCAAATACAAACTAGTTTATTTGAACCGATTACTTTAGCGGAAATGGATGGGGTAAAACTCATGGACCGTATGGATGTTAAGTACTTGATTCCTTTGGCGTTATTGCCTGATATTTTGCGAGAAGCACAATCATTTTATCGAGTATTGGAAATAGACGATAATCGACTTTGTAACTACAAAACATTGTACTACGACACCGATGATTTGGCACTTTACAAAGCACATCAAAATGGTTTGCTCAATCGCTACAAGGTAAGAGCTAGAAATTACGTTGAATCGAGTCTTTCTTTTTTTGAAATCAAATACAAAAACAATAAAGGTAGAACCAAAAAAACGCGAATTAGCCAAGACGGAATAACTGAGGTATTGGAAGAAAATAGTGCAGATTTTTTACAAAAAACTACACGAGATATCATTCCTGAATCGCTAAAAGGTATTCTGTGGGTAAACTACCAGCGTATTACTTTGGTAAGTAAGGTTGGGGCAGAACGCCTGACGATAGACCTAAACCTTACTTTCGAGTTTGAAGAGCAACAAAAAGTTTATTCTGCTATTGTCATTGCCGAGGTGAAACAAGAAAAAGTGAGTCAATCTCCTTTTATCGACCTTATGCGAAAGTATCGACTCAAACAAGGCGGTATTAGTAAGTATTGTTTCGGTATAATTAGTTTGTATCAGCAAATCAAGCAGAATAAGTTTAAAAAGCATTTAAGAAGAGTCTCAAAAATATTGGCGCACCATGACCATCTTACAACAACTAACCTCACCACAAGTTACTGAAAGTTTTCAGTGGATAGACAAACTACCAGCCAAGTTCTTTATCCGAATGGGAATCAATTTATTGGCTGTTTTGATATTGATTCGCTTGATTTATTATAAAAATTATCGACGTGCAGATCTGTTTTTAACCTTTTTTGTATTCAATATTATCATTTTTTTATTGACCTATATGCTCAATAAAGTTGTAATGTCGATGGGTGCAGCATTTGGTTTGTTTGCCGTGTTTTCGATGCTACGGTATCGTACTGAGGGTATCTCTGCCAAGGACATGACCTATCTTTTTATGGTAATAGCTATAGGGTTGATTTCGGCAGTGAGCAAAGGAGGATGGGACGAATTATCGGTACTGAATGGGTTAATATTATTTGTTACATGGTTGTTAGAGAGTGGCTTAATCATGCGAAAGGAGTACTCCAAAATTGTGATGTATGAAAGGATAGAACTGATTACACCAGAAAAAAGAGAAGAACTTTTACAAGATTTACGAACACGTACAGGCTTAGACGTTCACAGAGTAGAAATTCATGAAATTGATTTTCTGAAAGACGGTACAAGAATGACTATTTTTTATCATTAGTTGATGCTTGCATAGTTGATTTATGTAAAGCGATAGGAAATAGGTCAAAGTTTTCGTCGCTGTCAAAAGCTCAACCAGTATTTAACCACATTTAACACTAATATGAAAAGAATCCTATTGCTATTGCTTCTTATGTCTTTTAAGATGTTGGGGCAGGAAACAGACCTACGTTCTTGGACAGGACTTTCACTTGAGAAAAAGTTAAACAAGCATATCAGTCTCAATGCCAATTTGCAGGTTCGAACAACGGATAATTTTACAGCGGTTGGTTCCTACGTAGGAGAGTTTGGATTAGGATATAAAATCAATAAACACTGGGAGGTTTCGGCTTATTATCGATTTTCGAAAAGACAAAAATGGGATAAAAGCGAAGATGCCTACATCTATAAACCTTTTCATCGATTCTATGCTAATATTGATTATGATAGAAAAATCTCCATTTTCAAATTGAGTTACCGACTTCGTTATCAAGACCAATTTAAGGATACAGATACAGGGTTGGAAGAAACAAAGAGTTATTTAAGAAACAAAATTGAGTTAGCCTATCCAAATAAAACAAGGTTTACGCCATCCATTTCGGCAGACTTTTTTTACAAAATTGGAGAGGATTTTGACCAAATAAGATATAAGGCAGGCGTTGATTATACCGTAAATAAACGCAATAGTGTGGGACTCACATTTTTTAGAGATTATGCTCTCGTGCCTACCGACCTCGATGTTTATACCATTGGGTTAACTTACAAGTTAAAATTGTAGTAAACGGACTATACGTGATTAGCAAAAAGTTTGTGCGAGCAAAGTCTCTGGCACAAACTTTTTCTTTTATAGGTCAGTCAACATGATCATGAGTTTTTCGAGCTCTTTTGTGGCATTTCCATAACTCGAATCATATTTATTGAAGATAATTGAAAAACAATATAATTCGCCATTAGAAGCCGTAAAATAGCCTCCATAAGCTCTTACGCCTTCAATAGAACCACTCTTGGCATGGATATTCCCAGCGGCTTTGCTTTTCTTGGCAAGGTTGGCCACTGTGCCCGATACACCAACCACAGGAATAGATTCGTAATAAGAATTGAAGCTTTTTTCGTTAGTCATAATCGACAATACATCGGTCATGATATCAGTGGTAACGGTATTGCTTGGTGATAGTCCACTTCCATCTTTCATTTTCAATCCTTGCATATTCAATCCTTTGGCTCGCCAAATTTGTTCAAAACCCTTAACTGCATCGCTTGTGCCATTTCCCATATTGAGCAGTACCGAAGGCGTTTTTAAAAATGCCTCTGCATATAAGTTGATACTTTGATAATTACAAGCTTTTACCAGTTCTTTCAAACTGGGAGAGTTTTGAGTAGCAATAGTCATCGTACCGCTTGGTTTGCTATGAGTTAAATAGCGTTTGTCCAACTCTAAGGTTGAGGTTGGTCCTTCTTGAATTTGAATACCGAGTTCTTCACATTTTTTGCCCAAAGCAAAAGCCACATAAAAAGCTGGGTCAGGAATCGACCCTTTTACAGAAAAACTGTTCCCTTGTGGAACAAAACCTTCCAACAAAATGGCATCTTGGTAAGGCGTTGAGTAAATCATTACTTGGTCGCCCGTTCCTGATCGGTCGGTAAGGACTTTATTGATTTTGGTTAAATACGGTAAATCTGGTGCCGTTTTGACAAAACCCGCCGATTCCATATAACCCTTGGGCTGGAATGTAACCCAAAAGAGGTTTTCATTGATATTGAGTCCATAACAGCCTGCACCATAATAATTACCCATATCGCCCCAAATCCATGTATTAGGAATCACGTTGGCATTGAAAAAACTCGCGTCCCCCATAATTCTCCCATTGATTTTTTGATACCCAAAGCTTTGACTTTCATTGCCCAAGCATCCAACAGCTGTTTGTAATCAGGTTGATTTTTGAATCTCCAACTACCCAGTGAAGGGTCGCCATTGCCTTTGATATATATGTTTCCGTTCAATACACTATCGACAATGCTTCCACTATACTCTAAGGTTGTTTGGTACATGAAAGAATCACCCAAGGTCATTAAGGCGGTTGCTGTAGAAAGCAACTTCATCGTGGAGGCAGGAGCAAGGCTTTTTTTAGCTTGAAAAGAAATGACACTTTTTCCCGTTTTGGCAGATTTTACGCTCATTCCCACCATACCCGTTTGTAAAAATGGGGAGTTGCTCAAACTATCCAGTCTTCGATTTACTTGGGTTTGCCATTTGAGCGTTAGACTATCTGTGCTTTGTAAGGAAAATAACCAATGGGTTAGCAGTAGGGTAAGTAATTTCATAAATCAAGGGTAAGGGTGGTTCAAGTAATCACAGATGAGAGTGGAGTCTGCTCTGTAAAAATAAATGCTGAGTTAGGATTGTATGAAAGATTAGTTTTGTATTTAGAACAAGATTGCCGCTACACCGATTCTATTTTAACAATAACGTCACCCTTCGTACAATTATAATGCTGAATCGAGAGAGAGGCAAGAACTCTTTCACTTTCATAACTAGTTCTGTATGAAGGATTACAAACTCTTTCAGATTTGGGATTTCTGATTTCAGAAATAAAGTAAAACAGCTTTGCTTTTTACAAAATATAGAAACCTACACTTCCGAAATCCAACATCCGATATCCGAAATAAATGTTTTTTGTAATCCTTCGAACACTCACAATTCAACATTACTACTTCAGTATCTCAACTTCAATCGCACTACTGTTATATACTTTGTGAGTAGCTTTGATAAAATCCGCAGCATCTGCTTTGTAAATATTGTCCACATATTTTTGTGGGTTAATATCAAATAAAGGAAAGGCTGTTGATTGCACTTGAATCATGATTTTATGACCTTTCTTAAAAGTATGCAACACATCTTGCAAACGGAAAGTCACATCAGTGATTTGGTTTGGTACTAAAGGCTCAGGTTTTGAAAAGCTATTTCTGAAGCGACTACGCATAATTTCACTTCTTACCATTTGCTGATAACCAGCCAAGGTAATGTGTTTTGGCGTAAATGGCGTATTTTGCTCATCGCCTGGATATACGTCTACTAATTTTACAAACCAGTCGGCATCTGTTCCAGTAGTGGCTACTTTGAGTTTTGCCAAAATCTCACCACCTAAGGTTACATCTTCTGTCAAAACATCCGTTTCAAAAGTCAATACGTCTGTTCTACGACCTGCAAAACGTTGGTCTTCGCTCATGTAAGCACGAGGGGTAAAGCCAAACAGTTGCTTATTATCCTCTGTGTACGGCACAGGTTTATTAGGATCAGACACAAATTCAGAATAACCGTCGGAAGTGATTTTGTCTGTCAATTTTCCAGAATTACTCAAGTAGAAATTCACTTTCTGAGCTGTTTTTACTGGCCATTCTTTAAACTCTTGCCATTGTTTTTTACCAGTGTCAAACAAATAGGCCTCTGGCAAATCAGATTTTCCATCGCCTGCACCTTTCAAGAAATGTTTAAAGAATTTTAACTCAATGTTTCTTTGGAAAAATGTCGCTACGCTATCTCCAAAATATACATTTGAGTGCATGTGATGACCTCTTTCTCTTGCCCAATCTCCATGTCCAAATGGACCCATAACGATGGTATTATAGATATTCTGGTTATTTTTTTCTACGTTTTTATAAATCGTCAAAGGTCCGTACAAATCTTCGGCATCATACCAGCCGCCTACAACCATAATAGCAGGAGCATTTTTGATGTTTTTTAAATGAGGAATGATACTTCTTTTTTGCCAAAATTCATCATAATTAGGATGATCTACATGCTCTTGCCAGAAAAAGTTATCCTTGTAATTAGCACCCAAATTTTTCAAAGGTGTTTGAGTTTTGTACCAATCAAAACCATCCTGCGTATTTCTTTTTGGAAACAAATTATCGTACCACGACTCAGTCGTTGGTTTTGGATGCTGAACGCCAAACACAGGAAACGTCAATCCGTAACCAATCGTAAATGCACCATTGTGGTGGAAATCGTCAAAGAAGAAATCCGAAACTGGTGCTTGAGGCGAAGATGCTTTCAAGGCAGGGTGACCGCAAAGTGCTCCTGCAATAGTGTAAAAACCTGGGTAAGAAATACCATACTGCCCTACACGACCATTATTATTCGGAACATTCTTTACCAACCAATCAATCGTATCATAGGTATCCGAAGCCTCATCAACGTCTGTTTTGGCCTTCTTGTTGGCAATATGTGGTGTCATATTAGTCCAAGTACCCTCAGACATCCAACGACCACGGACATCTTGCTCCACAAAGATGAACTTTTCACGCATCATGTGACGAGAGTAATATAGCATTTGTGGATAATCGTCTTTTCCGTAGGGAGCTATATCGTAACAAGTACGTTGCATGACGATAGGATACTTATTGTTGGCCGAAGCGTCTTTAGGAACATATACATTCGTGAAAAGTTTGACACCATCACGCATGGAGATTTGGTATTGGTATTTCACATAGTTTTCACGCACAAATGCCGAGTCTTGTTGAGCAACAGACAATGATTGTGCTGAAATTTTGGTCATAGCTACCAACAAGCTCAATAAAAGGAACAGTTTTTTCATGTTTTAGGAGTGTTGATTCAGATTTGTTTTTGCTAAAATTAAAACAAAGAATCGGTTTTCATGAAAATACGGTGTGTTTTTTAGCTGAAATGAGCCTGAATGATAGATTAATAATCAAATAAAAAAGCGTCACAAGTTGGTATAAAATCCATATGGGAAGTTCACACCAGCTTGTAACGCTTAGCTTAATCTATTTATGATATGGTTTTTTAATTCTTCAAAACACCAAAAGTTATGAATGAAGGATAAGCTTTTTGGTGATATACTTTTTGGGTAGCTTTTTGATAATCACTTTCTTTTGCTTCAAAGATATTCACAAATTTCTGAGGATTTCTATCTGCCCAAGGGAAACAAGAACTCTGGATTTGCACCATAATTTTATGTCCCTTTTTGAAGGTATGCAATACATCTTGTAGCTCTAATTTTACTTCTGTTGGTTTCCCTGGAATAAATGCTTCTGGTTTCGTGAAATCGTTACGATATTTTCCTCTAATAATCTCACTACGAATCAATTGTTGGTAACCACCATATATTACATCTGGGTGGGCAGGATTGCTAGGTGTGCTGTTAGGATATACGTCTATAACTTTCACAATCCAGTCGGAATCTGTTCCTGTAGTCGAAACCTTCAGATTCGCTAAGATATTGCCCACCATCGTCAAATCGTCTTTGAGAGTATCTGTTTCAAAACTAATTACATCTGGGCGCTGATAGGCAAAACGTTGGTCTTCAACCATATATTCTGCTGAAAATCCATCATTAATTTTACCAGAAAATGGTACTGGACGATTTGGGTCAGACACATAACTTGTAAGTCCATTTTCATTTTGAGGCTTTGTCAAACCTAATTTTCCTCCATTTTGAAAATACAAAGTTGTTTCTTGTGCATTTTTAGGAGGATAAGTATCAAAATTTCTCCACTGATTATTGCCTGTTTCGAAAAGGGTCGCTTCTGGTAAATTCAAGCTCAATGACTCATCTATCAAGTAATGATTAAAGAACGGACTTTCAATTTTTTCCTGATAATATAAAGACGTTTTCGAACCAAATTCAACATCTGCTAGTGATTGTCCAGAAGAGCCAGCCCAACCGCCGTGTACCCATGGTCCAACCACAAAACGAATGTCATTATTGGGAGATTGCTTTTCCATGGCTTGATAGGTTTTGAACGTTCCGTACAAATCTTGCTCATCGTACCAGCCACCAACTACTAATACCGCATGCTTGATATTTTGTAGGTGGGGTAAAATATTGCGTTTTTGCCAGTGCTCATCAAAATTAGGATGGTCAAAATTTTCATGGAAATACTCATTACGCTTTTTGTAATATTGATCTTCTGCATTACGAGTCGGACCCATTTTCAAGTAAAAATCATATCCATCTGGACTATCAAATGAGAAATAGGGCGCAGGACGATTTTTTGTAGGTTGAGTTTGTGGTTGGAAAAAGTTATAAAATCCAAAATTAGCTCCCAACATAAAAGCGCCTAAATGAAAGGCATCATCACGCCACAAATCTGCCATTGGTGCTTGTGGAGAGGAGGCCTTTAAGGCAGGATGTTGCGAAACCGAACCTGCCGAAGTAAAAAAGCCAGGGTAGGAGATACCCCACTGACCTACTTTACCATTATTATTGGGAATATTCTTGATTAACCAATCGATGGTATCATAGGTATCGCTCGATTCGTCAATATCTTTCTCAGAAGATTTTTTGTCAAGATGCGGTGTCATTTCCACAAATTTTCCTTCCGAAGCCCAACGACCACGGACATCCTGATAAACCACAATATAATTCTCACGAATCATAAAAGGGTTGGGCCCAATACGCTTTTTGAATTTGTCCGTACCATAAGGGTTGCAAGAATACGGCGTTCTTTGCATGATTATAGGGTGTTGCTTCGATTTGTCTTTGGGCGCATACACCTGTGTAAAAAGCTGCACCCCATCACGCATTTTTACCATAAACTCAGACTTTACATAGTTATTCCTAATGTAAGCTGAATCCTGAGCAATTGAATATTGATAGGTTGATTGGGCTTTTCCTAAAAAGGATAAAAAGAACAAGAGGCAAATAAGTGAGTTTCTCATAAGCATATCATTAAGCGGGTTTACAAAGTATTTTTCAAAGTTAGGAGAAAAAGAGAAAAGGCACAAAGTTGAATAAGGATAGAGGCTTACAGTGAGTAAATGGTCAAGAGAGGTGTCAAAACCATTTTTTCTAGCTGTAAAAAACCATAACATTCACAGAAATCAGCTATGCTCAATTTTTGAAGTCTATCTATTTTTTGACAAAATAAACTAGTCACTTTGTGCCTGATCCCTCAATCCCTGATCCCTCATCTATATTTTTTACCATATTTTACCTAAAACAAGTCGAAAGCTACGTACGATTCCGTAATTTTGCACCCGAAGTTGTCCCGTGTACGCCGAATGTACCAAAAAACAATCTATTAGGATAGCCTCAAATGCTGAAAATGAACGAAGTATTAAGAATTGCGGTCCAAAAATCGGGTCGCCTTAGTGAAGATTCACTAAATCTTTTCAAGGAGTGCGGAATCAAATTTGATAATGGTGCTGGTAAATTAAAAGCTACATCCTCAAACTTTCCCGCAGAGTTTTTGTTTCTAAGAGACGACGATATTCCTGGGTATGTAGAGGACGGAGTAGCGGATATCGGAATTGTCGGACAAAACGTTCATGTTGAAACAAGCAAGCATGTAAACGAAGTTAAGTTACTAGGATTCTCAAAATGTCGCCTTTCAATTGCAATTCCTCGCAGTGAAACGTATGGCGGAGTGAAAGAATTAGAAGGCAAAAGTATTGCTACTTCTTATCCTGTAATTTTAGGTAACTTCTTGAAAGATAATGGCGTAACTGCCCATATCCATGAAATATCTGGTTCGGTAGAAATCGCTCCAAGTATTGGATTGGCACATGCCGTATGTGATATTGTTAGTTCTGGAGGTACTTTGTTAAGTAATGGTTTGAAAGAAGTGGAAGTGATTTTCCGCTCTGAAGCTATTATGATTGGATACCCTAACCTTTCACCAGAAAAACAAAACATTCTGAATCAAATCTTGTTTAGAATAGACTCAGTACAACGTGCTAAAAACCGCAAATATGTTGTGCTAAATACCAAACAAGAGAATATTGCTTTGATTCGCCAATTGCTTCCAGGTATGAAAGCCCCTTCAATTTTGCCATTGGCAGACGAAGGTTGGGTGTCAATGCATTCAGTAATTGAGGAGCAAGATTTTTGGCAAAATATCGAAAAACTTCGTGATGCAGGTGCTGAAGGAATTTTAGTATTGCCAATCGAGAAAATGATTTTTTAATAATTGCTTTCAGCAAATGACATTTCGAGATTTGAAAATAATCTTAATGGGTTCAAAATTTCCCAAGCCGAATGCCAAAGGCTGAATGCAAAAAGTATTCCTTTTGCATGAAAATTATAAAATATCCATCACCATCCGACTACCAAGCGATTCTTACTCGCCCAGTACAGGATATGTCAGTGATTGAACAAAGAGTCATCCCTATTCTTGAAAAAGTAAAGGCAGAAGGTGACAAGGCACTTTTTGAATTGGCATTACAATTTGATAAAGTGACTTTAGAAACGCTCGAAATGGATGCTTCGAAGGTAGAAGCGGCAGCAGGATTATTGAGCGAAGAGCTTAAAACTGCTATCCATGCGGCGTATCAAAATATTTACAAATTTCACGTAGCGCAAAAACAAGCACCCGAAAAAATCGAAACTACCACTGGCGTTACTTGCTGGCGCAAATCGGTAGGCATCGAAAAAGTAGGGGTCTATATTCCGGGAGGAACAGCTCCTTTATTTTCGACCGTATTGATGCTTGGAGTTCCTGCGCAAATCGCGGGTTGTAAAGAAGTAGTATTGTGTACGCCTTCCGATCACCCAGCGATTTTGTATGCAGCCCAACTTTGTGGCATTTCTAAAATCTTTCGCGTTGGGGGCGCACAAGCAGTGGCTGCGATGGCTTACGGTACAGAATCGATTCCTCAGGTTTACAAAATTTTTGGGCCTGGTAATCAGTATGTTACTGCCGCCAAAATGCTCGTAAACAAAGAAGGTGTAGCCATTGATATGCCTGCTGGGCCATCAGAGGTAGCGGTTTGGGCAGACAATTCTGCTAATCCTGCTTTTGTAGCGGCAGATTTATTATCACAAGCAGAGCATGGTATCGACTCACAAGTTTTGTTGGTATCGACTTCGGAAGAATTAATTGAAGCCGTTAATCAAGAGTTAGAAAAGCAATTGGCCGTACTGCCTCGTGCCGAGTTTGCAGCCAAAGCCCTAGAAAATAGTCAAGCAGTATTGGTTGAAAATCAGGGTATTGCTATTGATATGCTCAATCAGTATGCTGCCGAGCACTTGATAATGTCTGTCGAAAATGCAGAAGAATTATCTGAGCAAATCTACAACGCAGGTTCGATTTTCTTAGGAAATTATACACCAGAATCAGCTGGGGATTATGCTTCAGGTACCAACCATACCCTACCAACCAACGGTTTTGCTAAAGCCTATTCAGGGGTAAGTTTGGACAGCTTCGTCAAAAAAATAACGATTCAGAAAATTACAAAAGAGGGTATTCAACATCTGGGTAATACGATTATCGAGATGGCCGAAGCCGAATCTTTACGTGCCCATGCCAATGCGGTTCGCGTAAGATTGGCATAATTTTTTGTCATAGAACCAACAAACTAGGTGATAGCTCCTCATTCGGTTGAGATGCATCACCTTTTGTTGTTAAAAAGGGCGGAAAGTGCCATCAGTCCGTAAGCTGATGCATTAGCCAAACTTACTTATTTCACTAAATCCAAGAAACAAACTTATGAAATTTGACATACACTCAGTTGTGCGCCCGCACATCCTAAATCTTGCACCATACTCTTCTGCACGAGATGAATATACAGGTAAAGAAGGAGTATTTTTAGATGCAAACGAAAATCCAATTGGTTCGGCAACGCCAGAAAATTGGAACAGATATCCTGACCCATATCAGTTTGCAATCAAGGAAAAATTGGCACCCATCAAAGGCTGTCGTCCAACGCAAATTTTCTTAGGAAATGGCTCTGATGAACCTATCGACTTAATTATTCGACTCACATGTGAACCAAAAGTTGATAATATTATTATATTGCCTCCAACTTATGGCATGTATGAAGTAAGTGCATCGGTTAATAATGTAGGAATACAAAAAATTCCATTGACTCCCGAATATCAATTGAATATTGATGCGGTTTTGGAAGCGATAAATTCAAAAACAAAATTGATTTTTATCTGTTCACCCAATAACCCAACAGGTAACTTGATTAATCGTGAGGCAATTTTACAAATCATCGAAAATTTCCAACAAGGAATCGTTATTATCGATGAAGCATACAACGATTTCTCCGATGAGCCTTCGTTCATTCCAAGTTTGGATGAATATCCTAATGTAATGGTACTTCAGACTTTCTCGAAAGCATGGGGTTTGGCTTCGCTACGTCTGGGAATGGCCTTTGCACAAGAAGAATTAATTACACTTTTGAATAAAATTAAATATCCTTACAACATTAATGGTTTAACGCAAAAGTTGTTAATTGAGAATATCGACAATACAGATTTTGTAAAAAAATCGGTAGCCACACTTAATGAAAATAGAGCACAACTTGAAAAAGAATTAAGCGAACTACCAAATGTTGAACATATCTACCCTTCAGATGCGAACTTCCTTTTGGTTCGTTTCAAAGAGGCAAAAGCTGTATTTGATTACTTAATTGACAATAAAACCATTGTTCGTGACCGCTCAAAGGTAATTTTATGTGACAATTGTTTACGTATTTCCGTCGGAACAAAAGACGAAAATGCCATTTTAATGGGTTATCTTCGTTCTTATGAGGCATAAATCAATTAAATAACAATTTTATGAAAAAATCAGTATTGTTTCTTCTACTCATGGTGGCATCTGTAGGTGCTTTTGCTCAAAACAGAGACTGGGCGATTGGTGGTAAAATTGGAGAACCATCAGGTCTAAGCCTACGCAACTACTTAAGAAATGACAAAAATGCTATTGAAATCAATTTTGGAGTTTATGGAGGTATTTGGGGAGTAAAAGACAGCTATAAAGATGGTGCATTCAACGGTTCGGGTATTGCTGTAAGCGGATTGTATCTATGGCATAACGAAATGGGAAGCAGTCGCTTTAAAAACTACTATGGTTTTGGAGGTCAAATTACTTCTAGAAAGTATTTTGTAGATGATACTTTAACGGAATTCCTTACAAAAAAGAAATTCCAGCCACAGGATTAGGTGGTGTTGGTTCGGCAGGATTGGAGTATTTCTCTCCAGATTCACCGCTATCTATTTTCATGGAAGTGGGTGCTTATGTGGAATTAGTACCGTCAGTATTTTACTTTCATCCCCAAGCAGGCATAGGAGCAAGACTTAATTTTTAAAAATAGAATTGGTACTTGCAAAAGTATTTTGAAATGATAACTTTGCAGTATCAATTCCAATGGGGATGTAGCTCAGTTGGCTAGAGTGCTTGACTGGCAGTCAAGAGGTCGTGGGTTCGAGCCCCATCTTCTCCACTTTTGCAAAAGCGCTTATGTTCTGAACATAAGCGCTTTTTTAATTTCTAAAGACTTTATGATATCAGAAAGGAATGAGAGAAATTCTCAGATAACTCCTGATGTAGATGTTTAACATAACTTTGTATACTATCAAACCCAATAAACATCATTCAATATGATCGATATTCAAGCAATTATTGACAATTGTGAGCAGCAGGTTTGTCCTGTGCATGGAAAAAATCCTAAGGTAACTTATGAGGAGGATAACTTGGAGATTACAGCCTGTTGTGAAGATTTTAAAGTGAGCATTAAAGAAATGTTCAATGAGGAACTTAGACAAGCTTTAGTTGAGTATCTTTTAGTAAGACCCATGAGGGAGCGCAACAAAACATCCTAAATTTATATAATGATCAAATTGACTTTGTTTTTATAAAGTACAATAAAGATAGTTATACCCTAAATTGTAATAATAATGTCGAGAAAACATTCCTTTATTTTAACGTTATCAAACAATGTCACAGAGAAAGAAGGTGTAAATTATTTGATAGAAAATCATACAGGTTTTTTCAAGATTGACTTATCAACCAAAAAGAAAATTCTAGATTTGCTACAGATTGAACATCGTTTTCTTCAATCCTTTGATATGATATATATTCCGAATTTAGTAGGGAAAGAAATTAATGGCGATGAAATAGAGACCTATTTAGAAGATATGATACTGGTTGAGCTAAAGACAACCAAGAAGTATTTACCCAATAACCCCAAAGGTTTCTTTTTTGGCGCTACTGAGAACGAATTTAATTTTGGAGAAATACTAGGAGATAAATTTAGATTTTGCTTTGTAAGCTTACATGAAAAAGGCTCTTCTTTCGCACTATTAACTATTGAGTAACTTTGACTTATTATTCGAAATAAGAGAATACAATATCAAATTAATTTATAAATCACACACTTTAAAACTATGATAAAAAGATACTTTCTTCATGCCTTAACACTGATTTTATTCATATTTTGTGTTCATTCTAGTGCAACAGTTCTTGCTCGAAAATGTACTGGCTCCAAATATTGTTCTGCCTGTAAAAATTGTAAATACTGTAAACATTGCGCCAAAAATGGAGGCACTTGTGGTATTTGCAAATAACTCTTTTCATTTCTAAAATGAATCTTTTACGTACAGCACCTCTCTCCAACCAAGGATAGACGTTCTTTTTATTTCAGTAGTTTTGAAAAACTTTTTCATGCTTTGAGTAAAGTATTACCTACTCTAAGCTTTATTGTTTAGGGCATAAGCCTCTAACATTTTAAAACTTTATGTCATGAAATCCCAATTTATTAAAAACTACAGTCTTCTTTTATTCCTTTGCTGCTTGTTAGGTTTTACGAGTATTGCACAAAAAGCCTCTCAAGCTATTTCAAGACCACTTTTATTGAAGCAATTCAAACAAAGTTTTGCCGATGCACAAAAACAATATCAGTTTTTGGCTCAACATCTTCCCGCTGGTAAATTTCCAAAGACGTATTTTCCCAATACAGATCGCTATGAGTTTAGTAACTCTGACTGGTGGTGTAGTGGCTTTTACCCTGGCTCTTTGCTTTACATTTATGAACAAACCAAAGACCAAGCTACGTATCAGGAAGCTGAACGTATTTTGAAAGACCTAGAAAAGGAAAAGTATAATACTACAACCCATGATTTGGGTTTTATGATGTTTTGTAGTTTTGGTAATGCCAATCGTATTGCCTCAAAACCAGAATACAAAGAAGTTTTGCTGACTTCGGCCAAGTCTCTTGCTACTCGTTTTAATCCAAAAGTTGGCTGTATTAAATCATGGGACTCAAAGCCTGATGATTTTTTGGTGATTATCGACAATATGATGAACCTTGAATTGTTATTTTGGGCAACTGAAGTAACGGGCGATTCTAGCTATTACAAAATTGCGGTAACCCATGCGAATACAACGATGAAACACCATTTCCGTCCTGATTATAGTTCGTATCATGTGATTAATTACGACGCTAATACTGGAGAAGTTAAACAGAAGAAAACGGCACAAGGATTTGCCAATGAATCGGCTTGGGCACGTGGTCAGGCATGGGGCTTATATGGATACACCGTGATGTATCGTGTGACTAAAAATCCGATTTACTTAGAACAGGCGAATAAGATTGCTAATTTCTATCTAAACCATCCAAATCTTCCAGCAGATAAGATTCCTTTTTGGGACTTCAATGCGCCAAATCAACCAGAGGCCTTACGTGATGCTTCAGCTGCTTCAGTTGTCGCTTCGGCACTATTGGAATTACAAGGATATGTAAAGGCTCCTTTGGCTAAAACTTATGTGTCTTCAGCGGAGAAAATGCTTTGGAGTTTATCAAATTCTCCATACAAAGCGACTTATGGCAAAAATGGGGGCTTTCTAATTAAACATTGTGTTGGTCATATTCCTCAAAATACAGAAGTAGATGTGCCTTTAACGTATGCAGATTACTATTTCTTGGAAGCTATGAAGCGCTATCAAGAATTGAAAAAATAAGAATTATCCAAGTGAAATTTCTCTCTATTTGGTTCAAGGCTTAGATAAAATGCTTTGAACCAAATAGATTTTTACATAACAAACCTATGAAAAAACTTATCCTCGCTGCTCTTATGGCTGGTGCTTTGAGCTATCAAGCTACTGCACAAAAGTCAAAAAAGAAAAAAGAAACGACCGTCGAAGCGCCTGTGCTCACTACTCGTGAGGTATGGCTCGCTCACCTTGACCAACTGTCTCGACCTGTGTTGCAAAGCTTAGCAAATGATAGCCTCAAAATTAAAATGCCTGTCGAATTATCTGTTCATATAGATAACAAAACAAGCCGTTCGCAAGTGGCGTATCTCGAAGCCTTTGGTCGTTTGCTCTGTGGTATAGCACCATGGCTCAATGCTGAAGGCGGTACTCCTGCTGAAGTTGCGCTAAGAGATACTTACAGACAATGGGCTGTAAAAGCTGTTGCTAATGCTGTAAATCCTCAGGCAAAAGATTATATGAAATTCGAGGGGGCTGGGCAGCCTTTGGTCGATGCTGCATTTTTGGCATTGGCTTTTGTGCGCTCTCCTTGGCTTTGGGAGCATTTGGATGCTACCACCAAACAAAATGTAGTAAATTCTTTTGTGAAAACAAGAGAAATAAAACCTGGTTTTAGTAACTGGATATTGTTTTCAGGGATGATTGAGGCCTTTTTCTGCAAGTATGGCTATTCATGGGATATCCTCCGTATAGAGTATTGCTACCGTCAGTTTGAACAATGGTATTTGGGTGATGGTATTTATGGCGATGGCGAAAAGTTTCATTATGACTACTACAACAGCTATGTTATTCAGCCTTTTCTGGTAAATATTCATCAAGTAGTAAGTGCAAAAAATCCTTCTTTTAATTGGGCAGGGAAAAAAATTATGGAGCGTGCACAACGTTACGCACATATTCAAGAAAAACTGGTGAATCCTGATGGTACATTTCCTGCTATAGGTAGGTCGTTGGTATATAGAGGAGGTGCTTTTCATCATTTAGCTGATATGGCGCTGGTTCATAATCTTCCTAAGGAAATTAGTGTGGCTCAAACACGTGAAGCTTTAACGGCAATCTTGAAGAAAACAACAGAATCAAAAACCACTTTTGATGAAAAAGGCTGGTTGAAAATCGGATTCTACGGCGCTCAACCCGAAATCGCAGATTCATATATCACAACAGGGAGTTTATATCTATGCTCTTTTATTTTGCTTCCTCTAGGTTTGCCAGAAACAGATGAGTTTTGGAGTTCAAGCCCACAACCTTGGACATCGCAACGAATTTGGCAAGGATTGCCAGTACCACCAGACCATGCCATCGATTAAAAGAATATTTGTTGATTAAACAGGTTAAGTTGAGTTGAAATGCTAACCGGTTTATCCTTTTATCTACTAACTTGAGTATAATTGTGTATGATTGACACTTATTGGTAAATAGCCAATCTCTAAAAATTATTTAATCCCTTTAATAAACAAACCATGAAATTATTCAAATATCTTCTAGGAATGGGTCTGTGTTTGTCAATAGCGAAAGCTACTGTCGCGCAAACCGTTCGAAATTACAATCCTATTATTCCTGACTTAATTGCTGATCCAAGTATTGTAAAGTTTGGAGATACTTTTTATTGCTACGCCACTACAGATGGTTATGATAAAGGTTTGGCAACTTCAGGACCTCCAGTTCTTTGGCAATCCAAAGATTTGGTGAATTGGTCTTTTGACGGAATATTCTTTCCATCGGCTGCCAAACAGCTTTTTTGGGCGCCAAGCTATGCCCAAAAGGTAGGAAATGACTATTTCTTTTACCCGACGGTCAATACACATATTTACGTAGCAAAAGCTTCTTCTCCGAAAGGTCCTTTTAAATTGGTGGGAGAAGATACTTTCGAAAAGGGTAAAGCTCCAGCTCCGCTTGTGCTGATGGATGGGCCTAAAAAGACCAAAGGAATCGATGCAGAAATCTTTATCGACGATGATAAAACGCCTTATTTGTTTTGGGCACAACGTGGTGCGGCTAAGCTAAAGCCCAATATGACCGAATTAGATGGCAATATTCAGGTGATTCAAACGAAGAGAAATGGATATTCTGAAGGTCCAATCTTTTTTAAAAGAAAAGGTATTTACTACTATATGTACACCTTGAGCGGTCATGAGCATTATGCTTATGCATATCAATATAGCAAAGTTTCTCCTTTTGGACCTTATGAATTTCCTAAGGAAGAAATTATCGCTAAAACCGATACCACTGAAAAAATCTATGGTCCTGGGCACGGCAATGTATTCAATATTGGCGATGATTATTATTTCACTTATCTCGAATTCGGTCGCTCGGGAACTAACCGTCAGGTTTGGATTAATAAAATGGAGTTTAACGAAGATGGAACGATCAAACCCGTAAAATTGACCAATAAAGGTGTAAATCCTTTGAATGTAAAAGATAAAGGGTTGAAAATAGAGGAAACAAGTGCTTCTTCAACTAAGCCAGAATACAAAGTTCCTCATATTTATGATGCGACACTCAAACGCACTGAGTACTACAATCCTGTCAATGCGACTGATTGGTCAAACGGAACTCGCTGGATGGCAGATGCAGCCGATTCTTTAGCGACTTTTACGGCAAAATTGTCAAAACCTCAAACCATTAAGAAAGTTGAAACCTACTTTGTTAAACCAACTGCTGGTCATGCCTATGTTTTGGAAGGCTCGCTAGATGGTAAAAGTTGGGTAAAATGTGGAGGACACGAGGACGTTCAAATCAAATCTCCGCACACAGATGTATTGAATAAGAAATTTCAGTATTTGAGAATCAAATTCTTGAAAGGAGTTGCAGGAATTTGGGAATTCAAAGTTTATTAATTCCTGATATTGTCAATATTTATTAAAACCTCAGCTCATTTGGGTTGAGGTTTTTCTATTTTTTAAATGGATATTTGAGTAATCGGTAAGAGCAAAAGGAATTTTTCTTCTTTTTGTCATCAAAAAGAGGGAAATCGAAAAGAAAGTATTGCTTTGCTAAATTGAAATATTATTTGGAAAATCTATAAAAGAGGCAAATCATAAGAGGGTTTGTGAAAAGTAGATAGAACTAAAAAAGCTAAAATAACTCAACAGTAGCACTTTAGGAAGTACAAAAGGCTATAAAAACAAAAAAAGCAGACTCAGTAAGACTGCTTTTTTGAATTACACTTCATCAACAAACTAAAAACCAAATAAAACTACTTTATTATATTCGTAGTCAATCTGATAATCTGGGAATAAAGGTAATCAGGAAATTTTATTTTGCCAAATCGTATATCCCCAAAATTTCAGATAATTGCTGTAGGAGAAGGACTCGAACCTCCACGGCGTAGTTAGGTATAGTACAAAATCTGGTGGTCAACCCCAGTCTATCTTGCGATAGGCATTATACTAACTTTATCCCGTAATCACCACCCCCGAGACAGGAGGGCACGTCTGCCAAATTTCATCACCCTACATTGTGTGTGTCGTTGTTCTTTTAACTTGACAATGCAAAGTTAACAGTCGTTCAGATATTTTGCAAATATTTTATAAAAAATTATTAAAATTTATAGTGTTTTCAAAAATTTGCTATTTTTGTTAACGAATCGTTAAAAATGGCAATTCTTGAAGCCTTGTTTTTTGCGAAATTGTTAATAATAACTTTAGACTATATTAATACTTATGGAAAAAGTACCAGGCATTGACCAAGTTGATTTAAAAATATTAGGGCTTTTGATGAGCGATGCTACTATGCCCTATACCGAAATTGCCAAAAAAATCCATGTTTCCAGTGGTACAGTCCATGTAAGGATGGCCAAAATGGAAGAAATGGGAATTGTTAAAGGCTCCCAACTGATTGTAGACCATACTCGACTTGGATGGGATATATCTGCTTTTCTAGGTATTTATCTGGATAAAAGTTCGCTATATGCGGAGGTTGCAGACCAACTCATGCAAATCCCTGAAGTTGTAAGCATAAATTATACCACGGGCATTTATTCTATTTTTGCCAAAATTGTTTGTCGTGATACCGTTCATTTAAGAGAAGTATTGCATGATAAAATTCAAAAAGTGGCAGGTATTCAGAGAACAGAAACATTTATATCGTTGGAAGAGTCGGTAAATCGCTCGGTTCCGTTTGCGAATCCTTCTTAAAAGGAGGGTTTGAGTGGAGTTTTCTTCAAAAATTAGGAATAATTGGGGTACATCTTAGAAAAATTCTAAACAACAGAACTTTTCTTGCGCTTTTTGGTTTATTTTTGTAGACCAATTATTTCAGTGAATGAATTCAAAGGTCAATAATTAGTTAAAAAGCTAACAAATATCATTTTTTTGAATGACATTTTAACATGCTTTGAAATTACTTCCTTGTCTAGCACAAAATCACTGATATACCAATTGCTGTAACAGATTAAAACAATGGCAAAAGAAGAAATAGACATTCTCGAAGAAATCACCTCCTCTGAGTATAAATATGGTTTCGAAAGTCACTTCGAAACAGATGAAGTACCTGCAGGTTTGAATGAAGACGTTATCCGTCAAATCTCGGCTAAGAAAGACGAGCCAGAATGGATGTTGGAATGGCGTTTGAGCGCATACCGTACTTGGTTGGGTATGCAAGAACCAGAATGGGCTAACGTTGACTATAAAAAAGTTGACTACCAAGCAATCAAATATTATTCAGCTCCAAAACAAACGAAAGTTGTCAATTCATTGGATGAGATTGATCCAGAATTACGTCGTACTTTCGAAAAATTAGGTATCTCTCTTGACGAGCAGAAACGCCTTTCTGGAGTTGCAGTAGATGCTGTAATTGACTCAGTTTCAGTGGCTACTACTTTTAAAAAGACTTTAGCTGAAAAAGGTATTATCTTTAGCTCGATGTCTGAAGCAATTAAAGAGCATCCTGAATTAATCAAAAAATACTTGGGTTCAGTGGTGCCTGTAAAGGATAATTTCTTTTCGGCATTGAATGCTGCTGTATTCTCAGATGGTTCATTCTGTTATATTCCAAAAGGAGTAAGATGCCCGATGGAATTGTCTACGTATTTCCGCATTAATGCGGCTGGTACTGGTCAATTTGAGCGTACTTTGATTGTTGCTGACGAGTCTTCTTATGTAAGTTACTTAGAAGGTTGTACTGCTCCAATGCGTGACGAAAACCAATTGCACGCTGCTGTAGTTGAAATTGTAGCACACGAAAATGCAGAGGTTAAATACTCTACTGTTCAAAACTGGTATCCAGGTGATAAAGACGGTAAAGGTGGTATTTACAACTTCGTAACAAAACGTGGTATTTGTGATGGCGCTAACTCAAAAATCTCTTGGACTCAAGTAGAAACAGGTTCTGCAATTACATGGAAATACCCTTCTGTAATTTTGAAAGGTGATAACTCTATTGGAGAATTTTATTCAGTAGCTGTTACTAACAATATGCAACAAGCAGATACTGGTACGAAAATGGTACACATTGGTAAAAATACCAAGTCTCGTATCGTTTCAAAAGGTATTTCTGCAGGTCGTTCTCAAAACTCATATAGAGGATTAGTTGAAGTGATGAAACGCGCTGAAAATGCTCGTAACTTCTCTCAATGTGACTCATTGTTGATGGGTGACCGTTGTGGTGCGCATACTTTCCCATACATTGAAGTAAAAAATAACACAGCTACTGTAGAGCACGAAGCGACAACTTCGAAGATTGGTGAAGATCAAATCTTCTATTGTAATCAGCGTGGAATTTCTACTGAAGCAGCTATTGCTTTGATTGTGAACGGATATGCCAAAGAAGTATTGAACCAATTACCAATGGAATTTGCTGTAGAAGCACAAAAACTTCTCGCTATCTCTTTGGAAGGTTCGGTAGGTTAACGAATTGTAATTTATTACGATAGATATAAAAACAGCTTCTATTTTTGATAGAAGCTGTTTTTGTTTGTATCATCGAAACTATTATACAAAATTATTCTTATCTCTATGATCAATTATAATCCAAAGGAATGGTTCACCTTTATTTTCCACTTTCATAAAGCCGATACTTTCAGAAAGTTGTTCCCTATGCTAATTGCTATTGGAGCCTACTCTGGTTTGATTGCTTATTTGGAAGTAGATGTTTTTAAATTAAGTGAAAATTCGCATATCAAAAATATTCCAGCTATGCATGGAATGCTAGGTTTTGTGATTTCGATGTTGTTGGTATTTAGAACAAACACTGCCTATGATCGTTGGTGGGAGGGAAGACGTAACTGGGGCGCTTTGACAAATGCCTCACGCAATTTTGCCATCAAAATTCAAGCGATAATACCCAAAGAGCTAGTAGCAGAAAGAGTCTTAATCGAAAAGCTTATTGTAGAATATGCTTTTGCATTGAAACGCCATTTGCGTGGACATCAAAATGATAGTGAGTTGTTCATTTCTGAATATAAAGTGAAGCCAGAATATCACAAACCTAATTACATAGCCAAATTGCTAGTTGAGCAGGTGCAGGCATTATATGCAAAAAATATCATTTCTGGCGAGCAGTTACTTTTTATTAATGAGGAAGTTCGAGCTTTTACAGATATTTGTGGCGCTTGTGAGCGTATTAAAAATACGCCAATTCCATTTTCCTACACAGCCTTTTTGAAAAAGTTTATCTTCTTTTATGTAATGACTTTACCCTTTGGTTATGTTTTTACGTTAGGTTATATAGTGATTCCAGTGGTAGTTTTTGTGTTTTATGTGTTGGCAAGTTTAGAGCTGATTGCAGAAGAAATTGAAAATCCATTTGGGACAGATGCCAATGATTTGCCACTAGCGCAGATGTGTAGAAATATCCAAAAGCATGTAGGTGAAATTTTTCAAGAAGAATCTGTTTTGAGATAAAAAGAAAGCCGTTAGTTTATCGCTAACGGCTTTTATTTTTACACCATTTTTACATAACTTCCGAGCCACTTAATGTCGGATTCATGTTTTTTCATGATATGTTGAACATTCTCATCTAAGAAATACCCATCAAATTCCATCAAGAACCAGAAGTTGAAGGTTTCACCTTCTTTCACAGGTCTCGATTCAATTTTAACAAGGTTGATTCCACGATTTTCAAACTCTTGTAGGAATCTTACCAGAGTTCCTGGCTTACCATCATCGGGAAGTTTAGCAATGATGGTAGTTTTATCTTTTTCACTCTTCTGATTGACAAAATCTTTTCCGATAATGAAAAATCTTGTTCTATTTTGAGAGGAATCTTGAATATTGTCAAACAAGATAGGAACATCAAACAATTTGGCTGCGATATGCGAACAAACTGCGGCAGATTGCTCATCTTGAGAAGCTAATTTGGCAGCTTTGGAAGTCGAATCTACTTGTACAAAAAACTCTTCATCCTTACCATTGAAATATTCATTTAAGAATTTTTCACATTGCCCAAAAGCGATGTCTTTTGAATAAATTCGTTTGATATCCGATAATTTTTCAGATTTGGTAGCAAACGTAAAGTGAACAGGAATAACCACTTCTGCTACAATTTTCAAATCTGTTTCGTTTAGCAAATCAATCGTCTCTTTTACAATACCTTCCAAATTGTTTTCGATAGGGACAACACCAAATCTTGCACGACCTGTATCAACACTTTCAAAAACTGAACGAATGCTTGGCAAAGGTAAGTAATCGCTCATAGCACCAAAACGACTTTCGGCTGCTTGGTGAGTAAAGCTACCCTCAGGACCCAAATAGGCAATACGTTCTGGCAGTTCAAGATTACGAGATACTGCAAAAATTTCAAGGTAAATAGCCTCAATCGCAGGTCGTGTCAATAAGCCTTGGCTCATTTCTGCAAGACGGTCGATGATTTGCTTCTCACGCTCAGGACGATAAATAACAGTCTGAGTCGTTTTTTTAAGCTCTCCAACATGCTTAACAACTTCCATACGCTTGTTGAGTATCTCAAGCATTTCATTGTCAAGCTCATCAATTTGTTGTCGTAATTGTTCTAGGGTCATATTATGGTTAACAGGATATTTCTGCTAGCGAACAGGAAGAGGAATACTTGATTAAGGGCTCACAAAGACTATTGAGCCCTTAGTAATATCTTATGCTGCTGCTTCGGCAGGGTCTTTTTCAATAATGAGATTGTCGATAATAAACCTCTGACGGTCAGGGGTATTTTTACCCATGAAATAAGTCAAAATTTTAGGGATGGTTGTATCCTTTTCTAAAATGACAGGTTCTAAACGAATATTATCGCCTATAAATTTACCAAATTCTTCTGGAGAAATCTCACCTAAACCTTTGAAACGTGTAATTTCTGGTTTTGGACCCAATTTTTGAATAGCATTGAGACGCTCTTCATCGGAATAGCAATAGATGGTTTCCTTTTTATTTCTAACACGGAACAATGGTGTTTCCAAAATATAAAGGTGACCATTTCTTACTAAATCTGGGAAAAATTGTAAGAAGAATGTCATCATCAACAAACGGATGTGCATACCATCTACGTCGGCATCAGTTGCAATAATGATTTTGTTATAACGAAGACCTTCCAAGCCATCTTCAATATTTAAGGCATGTTGGAGTAGGTTAAATTCTTCGTTTTCATAAACAATCTTTTTGGTCAAACCAAAACAGTTGAGAGGTTTCCCTCTTAAGCTAAATACAGCTTGCGTTTGAACGTTTCTTGATTTGGTAATTGAGCCACTTGCCGAGTCACCTTCGGTAATGAAAAGCATCGAATCGTAACGATTATCAGACTTTTCGTTAGATAAATGCACACGACAATCACGAAGTTTTTTGTTGTGCAAATTGGCTTTTTTAGCACGCTCGTTCGCCAATTTTTTGATACCTGCAATATCTTTACGCTCACGCTCAGATTGTTCAATACGTTTTTTAAGCGCCTCGGCAGTAGTTGGATTTTTGTGCAAAAAGTTATCCAACTCAGTTTTGATGAAATCTCCTACAAAACTTCTCACTGTCTGAGAGCTTGAATCAGGGGACATAGTGATTGACCCTAATTTGGTTTTTGTTTGAGATTCAAAAACTGGTTCTTGAACACGAACAGCTACTGCGGCAACAATACTGGCACGGATATCCTCAGGTGCGTAATCTTTTTTGTAAAAATCACGTACTGTTCTAACAACTGCTTCACGAAAAGCTTGCAAGTGAGTACCTCCTTGTGTGGTATTCTGACCATTTACGAACGAATAATACTCTTCGCCATATTGGTTGCCATGCGTCATCGCAATTTCGATATCATTACCTTTTAGGTGAATAATAGGATAGCGATTTTCTTCTTCGTTGGTTTTTTTACTTAATAAATCAAAAAGACCTTTCTGAGAAAAATACTTTTGTCCATTGAAATTGATAGACAAACCCGCATTCAAGTAAGCATAATTCCAGAAAAGATTATCTAAATATTGAGGGATAAAATGGTAATTTTTGAAAATAGTATTATCGGGTTCAAAAATTGTTTGCGTACCATTTTTGGCGTTACTTTCTGGTTCGCCATCCGACTCAGCAAGCATTTCTCCCTTGCTAAACTCAGCCCATTTTGTTTTGCCTTCACGAAAGGACTGTACTCTAAAGAAACTTGATAACGCGTTGGTAGCTTTGGTACCAACCCCATTTAGACCTACGGACTTTTGGAAAGCCCCCGAATCATATTTACCTCCCGTATTGATTTTTGATACACAGTCGATTACTTTACCTAGTGGAATACCACGTCCATAATCACGTACCTCTACACGGTGGTCTGAAATTTTCACATCGATGGCTTTTCCATGTCCCATCATGTGCTCATCGATAGAGTTATCGACGATTTCTTTTACTAATACATATATCCCATCGTCGGACGAAGAACCGTCGCCGAGCTTACCAATATACATACCAGGACGAAGGCGGATATGTTCTTTCCAATCTAGTGACCGAATACTATCTTCGGTATATTGAACCTCATTATTTGGCGTTGTTGACATACTGCTAGAGAAAGAAGGATTTATTGATGTTTCATCAAAACAAGTTAAAAAATTACTTATTGACTATATTTTTGAGTTGAAAAGTAATTGAGATGACTCAAAAATATAGTTTTGGATTAAGAAGTTAGCAAATCTACAAAAAAGCATTAAAAATCGTAAGTGTACATTAATTTAATTGTCCACTCCCTAATTAATCTGTGTAAGATTGTCGAGATTTAGCCAAAAGTTCATTTACTTTGCAATTTAATTCAAACTTATCTTATAATAAAAGTACCGTTTTTTGGATTATTTTTGAAAAAATCCTTCTCAAATCAACCCAAGGACAAAATTAAAAATCATGTTGAAACTCAAAAAACCAAGCAATCTTGTTTTGAAGGCTATAAAATCACGTCATTCATTCATGTCTGCAGTTAACTTACGCTCTATATCTTTATTAGTGGTTGCTTTATGGAGTTTGAATTCTTTCGCACAAATACAAGGTATTCCTGCAAACTTTACGCTTCCTACACCAATGACGCGTCCTACAACTACAACGAATACAGGAGTAAAAAGTACTGGTTCACGCAAGGTTTCAGAAATCGCTGGAGAGAAAAGCGATTTAGATTCTTTGAAGAAACAGAAAACTGCGAATTTAAGTACAGCTGATTCATCTACAGCTGCCTTAAGAAAGAAGATTTTTGGATATAGTATTTTCAATAACTCTAAAATTACATTTGATTCATATGCTCGTATGGCAACTCCCAAAAATTATATTTTGGGTCCCGACGACGAGATTATTATCGATATCAATGGTTACTCCGAGAATCACTACACGTTACCAGTAACGCCAGATGGTAATATTAAGATAGACCGTGTTGGAAATGTTTTCGTGAGTGGGTTGACTATTGAAGAAGCAAAAAAGAGAATCATTAACCGCCTTTCGCAGATTTATGTTGGATTAAAGGCATCAGGTACTACATCTGCTAATACAACAGCTACTGTTTCTCTTGGAAATATTAGAACAATTAGAGTTACAGTTATAGGTGAGGTCATTGCACCGGGTACTTACGCTGTATCATCATTAGCCAAAGTATTTAATGTACTTTATCAGGCTGGAGGACCTAACGAAAATGGTACATTCCGTGAGATTAAAGTAATTAGAGGTAAAAAACTCGTTGCTCGTGTAGACTTATATGATCTATTGACTACTGGAAATTTACGTCAAGATATAGCATTACAAGACCAAGATATTATTCAGGTTACGCCATATAAGTCTCGTATCGAGATTGCAGGTAGAGTTAAGAAACCTGCAATATTTGAGGTTCTTCCCAACGAAAATCTTGATATGATTATCAATGAATATGCTGGGGGATACCTGCCAGATGCTTACAAAAGTGTCCTAAAAATAGAGAGATTTACAGATAAAGAGAGAAAATTGGTTGATTTAAATGGAGACTTGCTAACTTCATTTTTCCCAAAGTCAGGGGATTTTATTACTGTAGATCAAATTTTGATGGATAGATATGAAAATGTCGTAAAGTTAAATGGTGCCGTATTTCGTCCAGGACGCTATTCTTTGAGCGATAACTCATCTTTGTCTAGACTCATTCTACGTGCAGCAGGCTTTAAAGAAGATGCTTTCTTAGATAGAATTTTAATTGTTAGATTGAAAAGTGATTTAACAAAGGAAAATATTGCAGTCAATTATAAGGATATTCTTTCAGGAGCCGCACCAGATGTACCTTTGAAAAGAGAGGATGAAATTACTGTTTATTCTAGCTTGGAAATGATGGAGAACTACACTGTGCGTATCCAAGGTGAAATTAAACTGACATCAATGGATGGTTTTGCTGAAAAAACTCCAACTGGTTCGACATCACTGGGTGTATTGCCAAATAGTGGTGGCGAAACACCTTCTGTTGGAACGTATCCTTATGTAAAGAACATGACTGTTGAGGATTTGGTAATAAAAGCAGGTGGTTTAAAAGAATCTGCTGCTACTGGAAGAATTGAGGTAATTCGTAGAAAGAAAAATATTGGACAAGATGATCCGTCTAAAATTACGCCTACGATTGGTGAAAAATTCCAATTCTCTATCAATCCAGATTTATCAATGAGTCCGTCGGCATCGAAGTTTGTTTTGGAGCCATTTGACGAAGTATTTGTTCGTTCTTCGCCAAATTATGAGCGCCAACAATTTATATCTGTTGATGGACAAGTCATTTTCCCAGGTGTTTATGCTTTGGAAAGAAAAGACGAGAAGTTGCTTGATGTAATCAAGCGTGCAGGCGGATTGAATGCACAAGCATATCCAGCAGGAGCAACCTTAATCAGAAAAGTAAAATTGACAGATCAAGAGGTTGAGCGTAAAAGCAGACAAATTCAGGATTTGAGTGATAATAATTCTGAAACATCTGTGAAAGTTGAGCCAATCAAGCAAATTTATGAGGAATCAATCGGAATTGATTTGGTTGATGTATTAGAAAATGAAAATTCAAAATCTAATATGTTACTCCAAGACGGTGATATTCTTCGTATTCCTAAAGAGCCACAAACAGTAAGAATGCAAGGTGAAGTATTATATCCAACTTCTACAAGATTCATTGAAGGAGCTTCTTTCAAACACTATATTTCGGAGTCAGGTGGGTTTACCTCGCTTTCATCTCGCAAACGTTCGTATGTTATTTATGCAAATGGGTCTGTAGACCGTACTCGTAAGTTATTAGGATTAGTAAATGTTTATCCAAAAATTAATCCAGGGTCTGAAATTGTTGTTCCTCGACTGAATCAGAAGCAAATGGCTTCACAGCAAGTTCTTGGTATTATTACAACAATCACGGCATCACTTACGGGTATAGGCACGATTATCGCCTTAATGCGTGCAATTCAATAATATAAAATCTAGCATTTATTAATTTAGACTCATGTCTCAGACTCAAAATACATTACCAGAAGATCAATTTTCTTTTGAAGATATAGTAAAAAAAGTCATTGCATTTAAAGACTTAGTCGTTGCAAATTGGAAGTTAATAGCAGCATTGACAATATTTGGCGTAATTACAGGATATTTAGTAGATATCCTTACCAAAAACCGAAAACATACACTTCCAAAATTGTTTTCAATATGGACAATGGTAGCTCAGCAGGAGGAGGAGGACTATCAGATTTGGCAAGTGCTTTTGGTCTTGGTGGTGGAGGTGGTGCTGCTAGTAGCGGTTTGTTTAGTGGCGAAAATTTCTTAGAGCTATTAAAAACTAAAAACATTTACAATAGAGCGCTATTGACTCCTGTAGATGTAAATGGCAAAAAAGTAATTTTCGGAAACTTACTAATTGAGAAAAGTGGAGCGTTGGATGATGAATGGGAAGATGATGAAGAGATGAAAACCTTTAGATTCAAGCATTCAGATTATGAAAAACTGACGCCGAAAGAGAGATCAAGAGTTCGAATGTTGCAATCGTTTTTAGAGCCATTGACTTCAATTGCCAACGAAAATAAGAAATCATCGTTGATGACTTTGGCTGCTACGACACGTAATGATACTTTGTCTCATATCTGGACAAACCTATTTTTGAAAACGGTGACTGATTTTTACATAGAAACAAAAACGAAGAAAACACGCGAGTTACTAGGTATCATGGAACGCCGTGTTGATTCCTTGAAAAGTCAGTTATATGGTACTCAAAGAAGATATGCTCAGGTTGTTGACCAAAATCAGCAAGTGATTATGCAGCAAGGAATGATTGAACAGCAGAGATTAAGTACTAATTCTGCACAATTGCAAGGTATGTATCAAGAAGCTGTTAGAAATCTTGATAACTTGAGGTTCTCTATGGTGAAAGAATCTCCATTGTTTACAAGAATAGATGATTCAGAATTGCCTATTGGTGCCGATATTACCCTTAAAGGAAAAGGAATTAAACTCGGTGGAACCATTGGATTAATATTAGCGCTATTATTTGTTGCTGGTCGCGACGTAGTTAAAAAGTTAAAGGATAAGAAAAATAAATAGTTAATTAGACAATGCAAGAAACAGTCATTGAGGCAGGAAGGTCTGAAAAGCATTATTGGGCTGACATAATTAGATTTAGAGAATTGCTATGGATTTTAGCTGTTCGAGATATAACAGTTCGTTATAAACAAACGATGATTGGTGTAGCCTGGGCAGTTGTCAGGCCAATCATGACGGTATTGGTGTTTGTATTTGCTTTTCATAAGGTTGCCAAAATTGAGGATACCTCTGGTGTTGATTTTAAAATCATCGTTTTCACTGGAGTAATTTTTTGGAACTTCTTTGCTTCTGCTTTTCAGCAGGTGAGTAATAGTATTACTGGTAATGCCAACCTCGTATCGAAGGTTTACTTTCCTCGATTGTTGATGCCTTTGAGCTCGGTGGCAGTGCCTTTGTTAGACTTTTTTGTAGGTTTTATAGTATTAGTTCCTTTCTTAATATACAGCGGTATTTCGGTAGACTACCATTTGCTGTTTGTACCAGTATTTCTATTTTTTGCTTTCATGGCTGCATTAAGTTTAGGGATTATTTTTGCTTCTCTTAATGTGCAATACCGTGACTTTCAGCAAATTGTTCCACTGATTGTTCAATACGGATTCTTTATTTGTCCTGTTGCGTATTCTACTTCTTCTATAAAAGAATTATCTTGGTATCCTTTTTATACTTGGTTGAATCCATTGGCTGGTATTATTGAGGGTTTCCGTTGGTGTTTGATTCCAAACTATCCTTATTTTACATGGGATAGCTTTTTGCCAACCATTATTTTTGTTTGTCTAACCACAATTATTGCGATTATTTTCTTTAGAAAAAGAGAAAATTCGTTTGTTGATTACATTTAAAATATTGAAGTAGAATGACAGTTATTGAGGCACAAAACGTCAGTAAGCGATACATAATCGATCATAAAAAAGGTAATGCTAAGTCGGATACCTTTCGTGAGGTGATTACAGATACGTTTAGAAATATGTTTACCAAAGGGGAAGAAGACGAAGTAGAACACGAAGACTTCTGGGCCCTGAAAGATGTAAGTTTTAAAATAGAGCAAGGAGATAGAGTTGGTGTAGTTGGCTCAAATGGTGCTGGTAAATCAACACTTTTGAAAGTGTTGAGTCGTATTACTGAACCTACTCAAGGTAAAATTACCATCAAAGGTCGTGTTGCTAGCTTATTAGAGGTTGGTACAGGCTTTCATCCAGAGTTATCTGGTCGTGAAAATATATTCTTGAACGGGGCGATTCTTGGTATGAAGCGTGACGAAATCAAGAAACATTTTGATGCAATCGTTGATTTTGCAGGTGTTGAAAAATTTCTTGATACTCCCGTAAAACGTTATTCATCAGGAATGTATGTGCGTTTAGGATTTGCAATTTCAGCACACCTAGAGCCAGAAATCATGATTGTTGATGAGGTTTTGGCTGTTGGAGATGCTGACTTTCAACGTAAATGTCTTGGCAAAATGAAGGACGCCTCAACTTCTGGGCGTACTATTCTATTTGTAAGCCATAACCTAACGGCAGTACAAGGTTTGTGTAATAAAGCCATGTATATGCAAAAGGGGCAATTGATTCAAATGGGTGAGACTAATCTTATTATGTCAAACTATTTGAGCCAAATACAGAAAACAGATTTACAAGTAACCTACACTGATCAGAATGAAGCGCCGGGTAACGATCGTGTTCGTTTGAAAAGTGTCAAACTTGTTCCTAATTATTTGGACAACCAAAACCATTTGGATGTTCGTACTTCCTTTAAAATACAAATTGAGTTTTGGAATTACTTGGATCAAGCTAATTTGAATATTAGTCTCCACGTAAACTCTTTGACTGGTGAATGTATTTTTAACATTGGGACGCCTTCGATTAAATTCGAAAAGGGTATTATCTCTGCTGAATGCGAAATTCCTAGTGATTTCTTGAACGATGGTTCTTATTCACTTTCTTTCATGATTGTGAAAGATACTGCTTCTGTAGTATATAACTTTGAGGAGGCTTTGATCTTTGAAATAGAGGATTATCGTGAAGGAACAGTTTGGTATGGAAAATGGCCAGGATATGTACGTCCGAAAATTGAATTCCCAATTATGCAATTGGAATACGAAAACGCTATTTAATGTTGAATTAAATAAAGCTTTCTGCTTTTTGCTAGAAAAGAGAAACTTCGAAATTTGAAACTTATATACAGATTACGCTAAATGATTAATGTAACTAAAACATATTTACCTCCTTATGAGGAATATGAAGCCTACCTAAAGGGTATTTGGGAGCGAAACCAACTCACAAACAATGGCCCCTTAGTGCGTGAATTAGAACAAAAAATTAAGGATTATTTAGACGTAAAGCACTGCTTGTTTGTATCAAATGGTACTATTGCTATTCAGTTAGCACTCAAAGTATTAGGAGTAACCAAAGAAGTTATTACTACACCATTTTCTTACTGTGCCACTTCTCACTCTGTTGTGTGGGAGGGATGTACTCCTGTTTTTGCAGATATCCTTAGTTCGGATTTGTGTATTGACCCACAAAAAGTTGAAGCTGCAATTACTGAGAATACACAAGCAATTTTGGCTACTCACGTATATGGCAATCCATGTGACGTTTATGAGCTTCAAAAAATAGCGGATAAGCATAACATTAAGCTTATTTACGATGCAGCACATGCCTTTGGAGCCTCTGTAGACGATAAATCACTCCTTTCATTTGGCGATATTAGCACTTGTAGCTTCCATGCTACTAAGGTCTTTCACACGGTAGAGGGTGGAGCTGTGATTACTAATAATGATGAGTATGCTTGGCTTTTAGATAGATATAGAAGCTTTGGTCATATTGGTGACGATTATCTTACGATCGGTATTAATGGCAAGAATTCTGAGTTTCATGCAGCGATGGGTTTGGTAAACCTTCCTAAAGTACCAGAAATTATCGCGGCTCGTAAGGCAATTTTCGATATTTATGATCAGGAATTAAACTGGGAGAAACTTGGGCGACCTGAACTTTCACTGAATACCGTGAAAAATTATGCTTA
The DNA here is from genome assembly GCF_002270355.1 of Flectobacillus sp. BAB-3569. Classification (GTDB taxonomy): domain Bacteria; phylum Bacteroidota; class Bacteroidia; order Cytophagales; family Spirosomataceae; genus Flectobacillus; species Flectobacillus roseus. The sequence goes on from NZ_NJFZ01000009.1 coordinate 381,807, forward strand.
TTATCCTGTTTTCTTTGAATCTGAAGCCGCGTTGCTGAAGGTAAGAGATGCTTTGTCTGAAAATCAGATTATGCCTCGTCGATACTTTTATCCATCCTTGAGTACGCTCAAATTCGTGACAGAGGAAAGTACTTGCCCTATCTCCGATGATTTTGCTTTGAGAGCTTTGGCTTTGCCTCTATATTTTGATTTGGCGCATGAGGATGTTTACAGAATTGCACGTATCGTAAACGAAAATCTCTAATACTTCTATTGACTAAAATTATTGATATGAATTTTATCTATCCAATCCTGTTTGCCAGTTTTATAGGCTTTGTATTGAGAATAGCCTCTAGGGTTTGCATGAAATCTTTGGTGGATATTGTGCTCACGGCTTACATTACGTTTTGTGGTAGTGTTATTTTGACAGGATTTGCACTTTCTGAAATAGGTAAAATCGATGATCGTCGTTTTTGGGCACTTTCGGTTTTTATTCCAGCTTTCGTCTTCTATGTACAGTTTACCAAATTGTTTGGTCGAGATCAACGTGAGCGGTTTACTTTCTTTGAACTGATAGGAAGCCGTACACAATTGGTTTGGAACTGGTTTGGAAACCTTCCTATATGGCTAAAATGGTCTTTTGGATTACTTTTTGGCGCGTTTGTTATTACTGAAATCACCAACCTTTTCTTGATTTTTTATACCGTTCCCAATGAGTGGGATAGTATGACTGGGCACTTGAACAGGTTGATGTATTACATGCGTCATGGTTCTATGGCTCATTTTGGTGGAACCAATTGGAATATAGATACTTATCCTCGTAGCGTTTGTACGATTCAAATCTACAACTACCTTATGAGTGGTCGTATCGAAAATTGGTTTAAAGTAATTCATCATACCGCCTACATCATTATTGGTTTTGGTGTATTTGGCATTGCTGAAAGATTAACCAAAAATTTTACAGCAAGTGTCTTTGCAGCTTTGGTAATGTGGTTGTTACCAGATGTTATGATGCAGTCTATTTCAACCGAAACGGATATTGTATTAGGATCGTATTTGGCTTGTTTGGTGTATTTCCTTTTTACTTATCGAGAAAAACACTGGAGACGTTATTTGTACCTAGCTGGGTTGACTTTTGGCATTGCTTTAGGACACAAGATTACCTTTGTGTTTTCTTTTCCACCACTGTTTTTGATAATTATTTATACAGTTTTTGGTGAAGATTTAAGAGCAAAATTTATAGACAAATTTGGTGACTCTTACCAACATTTCTGGTCAAGAACCTTTGGAAGATTGACTCACTTAGTTGTTGGCCTGACTGTTGGGGTGGTGCTATTCACTTTACCAACTGGATATTTGAGAAACATCCAATTGTTTGGTCACCCGATAGGACCACCTACTGCATTAAAACACCAATCTGTGGAACGTGCAGGAACATTGAAAAACCTTATCAAACAAGGCTCACGAAATGTTGTGAGGTATTCTATTGATATGGTAAACCTTGACGGCTTAAGAAATATAGAACAGTTTGAAACGGTTAATCAACTCATGAGAAAACCGATCGAGAAAGTGGAGAAAAAACTTCATCTTCGTCTCGAGGAAGAAACAGACTTTACTATCAATCCTTTTTCGTATAATGTAAGGTTTGAATTTTTTAATGCAAATCCTCACTGGGGAATATTTGGTTTTGCCATTGTCTTGCCATTGGTAGTATTGGTGTTGATTGGTTTTATTCGTAGAGGAATTGCTTTTTATGTACTGGCAGTAGCCTTTTGTTTGCATTTTGCAGCGCTGAGTTTTACGGCACCTTACGATGCTTGGAAAGGTCGTTATATGATTAGTACTGCCGTGTATGCAGTTCCATTGGTGACATTGTTATTTCATGAAGGCAATAAATGGAGGTTACAAAGCGGGTCGTTTATACTATTGAAATTCTATACTGCCATCGTTGTATTAGTGGCATCGGCATCAGCCATATTGGTTGTGTATTTGAATGAACGCTGTTTGCCAATTGCAGCTTTGGGGCGTCCTTCTGCTTTTGATACTGATAGAATTGACCTTCAAACTTGGGCTCGTCCTGATATCACGCCTGCCTATCATAAGTTTGACGAGTTGGTACCTCAAGATGCTACTGTTGCATTGGCTACGATCAATGATGACTTTGAGTATCCACTTTGGGGTAAAAACTTGACTCGTACTTTGATTGTCATTAATCCATTTGAAAAAGGTGTTCAGCCAATTCCGAAGGAAGCACAATATTTATTCTTTGCCAAAAAGGTTATTAAACCTCAGCCTGGGGATATTCGATTGGGAACCGATACGACCATGAAGAATATGATTACTAGAGGAGAAGATTATTATTTAAGAAAGTTAAAATAAAGTTCTTCAATTCTTGAAGAATCTTACGATATGAAACTAGCGATTATGCAACCCTATATTTTTCCATATATAGGGTATTTCCAATTGATTAAAGCAGTAGATAAATTTGTCATTTATGATGATGTAAATTTTATCAACAGAGGCTGGATTAATCGCAACAGAATTCTGGTAAATGGCAAGGATAGCCTTTTTACGATTCCTTTGAAAGAGGCAAGCCAGAATAAGTTAATCAATGAAATTGAAGTAAATTGGGATGATGCTTGGAAGTCAAAGTGGCTTAAAACGCTTGAACAGAGTTATAAAAAAGCACCTTTTTTCCAACAAGTGCTGCCCATCATAGAACAAACATTAGGGCAGGAAAAAACAATTTTTTCTGAAATCATTGTCGAAAACCTGAAGCTTATCAATGCTTATTTGGACATCACAACGGAGATAATTCCTAGCTCGGCGATTTACCAAAATATCGAATTGAAAGCTCAAAATCGTATCTTAGATATATGTCTACAAGAAAAAGCTAACCATTACATCAACCCAATTGGTGGTATTGAGTTGTATCAAAAAGAGGTATTTGAAGAAAAAGGAATACAACTAAATTTTATTAAAAGTAAGCCGGTTCAATATCCGCAACTAAAGAATGATTTTGTTCCTTGGTTATCCATTCTTGATGTTTTGATGTTCAATTCTGTGGAGCAAATACAAACGTTTTTGGATTCGTATGAATTGGTATAATTGAGCGGCAAAAATCTACATGAACTTACACTAACCAGACTGGTTGAGCTTTTTTGACCTAATAAACTAAACGAACTATGGCAAAAGTTGTTGTTTTTGGAACAGAGCTGGTGGCCGAACTCGCCCACTATTATTTGACTACTGATACAGACCATGAAATTGTGGCCTTTACGGTAAATCAAGAGTATATTAAAGAGCCAACTTTTTGTGGCTTGCCAGTAGTGCCTTTCGAAGAGGTAACGACTTTGTATCCGACCAACGAATACAAGTTTTTTGCTCCCCTGTCTGAAAGAAAAATGAACCAAGTTCGTGCCAAGGTTTATCAAGAAGCCAAAGATTTGGGATATGAATTTATATCGTATATCAGCTCAAGAGCTACAGTACTGACAGACAAAATTGGTGAAAACTGCTTTATTCTCGAAGACAATACGATTCAACCTTTTGTGACAATAGGTAACAATGTTGTGCTTTGGAGCGGTAACCATATTGGGCATCATGGTACAATTAAAGACCATGTGTATTTTACTTCTCATGTGGTACTTTCTGGTCGTTGTGTGGTTGAGCCTTATTGCTTTTTTGGAGTAAACGCTACCATTCGTGATGGCGTACATATTGCAGAAGGTACACTGTTTGCGATGGGAACCAACTTTACAGGGAAGAAAACAGAACCTTGGAGTATTTATAAGGGAAATCCTGCTGAGAAAGCAAAAATTTCAAGTAAAGACATTAATTTATAATTCATATCACGAAAAAATTCGTGCAACGCAATGAGTAACTACGAACAAAAATTTATTTGCCCTAAAACTAAAACAGCTTTGGTTTTGGCTGAAGATGGCAATACTTTACATAATACTTCGACAGAAGAACCCATTTCTTATGAAATCAACGACATCGTTGATTTGACATATCCTAAGGAATTATTTGAGCAAGATCGTAAAGAACAATTAGCTTACAATGATGCTTACCAACGTTATGACCGTGGTGTAACATGGGTTTTTGAGTCTTTGAACTCTGATGAAGCAACTGTTCGCCAAAAAATGACTAATCTTCTTGGCTTAAAGCCGGGTATGAAAGTCTTGGAAGTTGGTGCTGGTACTGGCAAAGATTCTGAGTTGATTATCAAGGCAATTGCGCCAGGAGGTCAAGCATTTTTATCAGATTTGTCGCCAAATATGTTGCGTTTGGCCAAACAACGTTTGCAACCTGAAGAAGTAGATGTAAATTATTTTATTGCAAACGGTACATATTTGCCTTTCGAAGACAATACTTTTGATGCGGTTTTCCACTTTGGAGGTATCAATACTTTCTCAGAGCGTAAAGAAGCATTTGAAGAATTCAACCGTGTGGTAAAAGTTGGCGGTCGTGTGGTAGTAGGTGACGAAAGCGTTGCGCCATGGTTGCGTGATCAATCAAGTTACCAAACTTTGATGTCTGCCAATCCAATGTTTGCTGACCAAGTGCCTTTGGAAGACCTTCCTAAAAATATTGATAATTTTGAATTACACTGGATTTTTGGTTTTGGATACTACGTATTAGCGTTTGAGAAAACAGATAAAGCACCAGAAGTGAATGTAAATCTTCAAATTCCAGGAAAAGATTTTGAAGATAACTGGAGAATTCGTGCAGAAAGAAATGCACAAAAGAATGCGTAAAAAGTGTTGAGTTTGGAGTTGGAGTTTGGAATTTTCTAATAGAAAATTTTGACTGCAAAACTCTATGTTTATCATACAAAATAGAAGTACTATGTGGGTTAAAAAAGGTGTGGTTTATAAACCAGATGGTTCGTTGGCGCATAGTCAATCGCACGCTCAAGTGCCATTTGCATACAAACACGAAGATTTTTTAAGAATATATTTCTCAACTAGAGATTCTCAAGGTCAGTCTCGTCCAACATTTATTGATGTTGAATATGATGATCCGACTCAGATTCGCTATATCCACGATAAGCCTATCTTAGAATTGGGTGGTCCTGGTGAATATGATGAAACAGGAGCTATGCCTTCGTGGTTTGTCGATATGCCTAATGGCGATATTTGGCTGTATTACACAGGTTGGAACCGTACACACAACTCTTATCGCTTGTCGATGGGCTTGGCGATCAGTCATGACGGAGGTTTGTCTTTCAAGAAAATGTTCCGTGGACCAATCATGGATCGTTCGATTCATAATCCGATTTGGGCAGCTCAGCCTTCGGTAATGTATGACAACGGGGTTTGGAGAATGTGGCATATTTCAGGTCAAAAATGTGAATATATTCATGGGTATCCAGAACCTTTCTACGACTGTCGTTACGCTGAATCAAAAGATGGTATTCATTGGACTTCGACTGGCGATGTAGTTCTCGCATTTGACGATTTTCTACATGCAGTAGGTCGTCCAAGCGTGTTCAAGGAAGATGGTATTTACAAAATGTATTACTCATATCGTCACACAGTTGACTATCGTACCAATCGTGACCAGAGTTATCGAATGGGCTATGCAGAGTCATTAGATGGTATCAAATGGGAGCGTAAGGATGATTTAGTAGGTATTGCAAAATCTGAAAATCCAGCAGATTTTGATTACAACATGATAAATTATGCGCACTATTATGAACATAATGACAAAAAATATTTGTTGTACAATGGCAATGGCTTTGGTGCATCAGGTTTTGCCTATGCAGTTTCAGAAAAATAGTCACTCAGGCTTTTGATATTTGTCATAAAAATCCCAAATCCTGTACTATAATTTTGAGCCATTGTTGAACCCATTGCTAAGCAATTAGCCAAACATTTCACAAAGCTATGGCAGCCTCAAAAGAACAATTCAATAAAGACGGATTTTTGATTTTGAAAAACTTCTTTTCAAAAGAAGAAATCAATAAAATTTATACAGAAGCAAGACAGCTCTTTGCGATTCAAATCAAGCGTGTTGTAGGTATCGATGTTGATATTAATGATCGTAATACCTTCGAAAAAGCTATGTTTGATTATTTTCAGGCTGATTTTACCTCATTTGTCAACACAGGAAAGCAAGTGCAGCACTTGATTTCGATGCACCGTTTGGGCACAGACGAGCGTATTGTAAATCTATTGAAAGAAATTGGTTATGAGTTCCCGACCATTGCTGTTCGTCCTGCGATGCAATTCAATAGTAGATACTTATCAAAAGGAGGTAGTCACTGGAAATTGGGTGCGCACCAAGACTGGCGTACAGGTCAAGGATCTTTAGATAGCGTTGTTTTGTGGTTCCCATTAGTCGATTGTGGTGCTGATTTGGGTGCTTTACAAATCATTCCTGCTAGTCATACAGTGGGTTTATTGCAAGCCGATACTTCTGGCTATACAGGCTCTATTCAAGATGCTTTACCTGAAGAAGATTATGTACAAACTTCCTTCGAAGTAGGTGATTTATTGATTTTCTCAGCATTTTTGGTACACCGTTCTGGCGACAATATCACACAAAATATTCGCTGGTCGATCCAATTGCGTTACAATAATATGGCTGAGCCAACTTTCCAAGAAAGAGGATTTCCAATGCCATATATTTACAAACCCGAAGAAAATTTGGTAACGCCAGATTTTCCTAAGAAAGAACAATTAGAGCAACTTTTTGCCTAACAATATTCCTTGTATCTTTGCAGACCTGTGAGCATCCCTCACAGGTCTTTTGTTTTTGAACAAAAGGTTTTCCAATAATTCTTTCCACTTAAGTAATAGAAATTAAATCTGTACAAGTTTCTGAAGTTAAGTATTTTAAAGAATACGCTTTCTTCTTTGCCAAGTACTGCGACTTAATACCCATTTCAATGATTAAAGTAAGCGTAATTGTTCATACATATAAGCACGAAAATTACATACGTCAAACGCTGGATAGTATTGTTAATCAGCAAGTTAATTTTGAATACGAAGTGATTGTTGGTGACGATGCGTCTCCTGACAGCACTCCCGATATTATTAGAGAATACCAACAGAAATATCCTCATTTAATCAAGCCGCTGTTACATCCAGTAAACTTGGGTGGTTTTGGGAAAAACAATACAATGGCAACGCTTGCGGAAGCAAAAGGGCAATATATTGCACCAATGGACGGCGATGATTATTGGACAAGTCCCCATAAATTACAAAAGCAGGTTGATTTTTTGGATGCTAATCCTGATTTTGTCGCTTGTTTTCACAATGCTTTAATCCATTTTGAAGATGGTTCTCATCCAGATGAATATGTGAATACCCCTGAGCAAAAGGTAGTAACAACGCTTGATGATTTGGTAGGAGAGGACGAAGTTTGGTATATGGCAACCTCTGCGGTGATGTTTCGTCATGGTATCATGAAAACTTATCCTCAGTGGTTTCATGAGTCCAAAAGTGGCGATATTCCAAGATATATTTTGCTCGGAAAGCATGGCAAATTTTACTATATGAACGATGTAATGTCGGTTTATCGTAAAAACGGTGGTGGTATGAGCTTTACAGATGGTAAACAGGATGCAGAATTTTTATTCAATCGCATTGGTATGTACAAGGGCATAGATCAAGAATTAGATTTCCGTTTTCATACAAGAGTCCGCAAAAATATCGCTAGATATTACTTGATGCTGGCAAATTCGATACAATATGGAGATAATCCTATTTTGTCTCGCTACTATGCCCTGAAATCTTTGGTACTTTCGAGACCAAACAAGCCTGAGCATTTGAAAAAAGTGATGATGACCTATGTGATTCCTCATCGTGTCATGGGCATATATGCTAATGTAAAATGGCAACTGATGAAAATAGTAGGAAAAGCTAAATAAAATTAAATATTTTCTTCTTTAAAAAAGGCTAGAAATCACCTCTAACGTGATATTTCTAGCCTTTTTTGATTTGATATGTAAGAAACAAGGACTAATAATGACAGCAGAGACCAATAAGATTTTTATATTCATGAATAAATCTAATATAAAATAGAATTTTATCATGCTTGTTTAGAATGTAAATCTCTTAACAAATGAAATCACAATCCTTAATATTGCTCTTTTTATCGCTTTGTATGAGTTCAGTGACAACTGCTCAAACAATTCATCCTGATATACAGAATAAGATATGGACTGCCTATTGGGTAGCAGCTCCTCAGACGGTTCCTCAAGCATACGGCGTTTATCATTTTCGGAAGAGCTTTGAGCTACCTCAAACACCTTCAGATTTTACCATACACGTGTCGGCAGACAACCGATATAAGTTGTATGTAAACGGCACAATTATATCGCAAGGACCTGCCAGAGGTGATTTATCTTATTGGAATTTTGAAACCTTAAACATTGCTCCCTATCTTAAAAAAGGTAAAAATACTATCGCTGCCATTGTCTGGAATGAAGGGGATTTTAGGGCAGAAGGACAAATTTCGCACCGCACCGCATTTGTGTTGACAGGTAATACTTCCGCTGAGAAGATTGTAGATACCAATCCTACATGGAAGAGCTTTTCGAACCAAGCCTATCAGCCATTGTCCAAAGGCGTTGGGCATCCTGCCTATTATGTGGCGGGTGCAGGTGAATTATTGGATTATTCTAATACATTACCCACCAATTGGAATTCAGAGAGTTTTGATGATACCCAATGGGCAAATGCTGAACGAGTTGGCTGGAGAGGTGCTTGTCCAAAAGGAATTTCGGATATAAACAATTGGATGCTAGTACCTTCTGCCTTACCTTCGATGGAATATAAAAAGCAATATTTTAGCACAGTGAGAAAAGTGGAAGGGGCGACACTTACGAGCCAGAATCTTGAAAATGTTTCTTGGGAAATCCCTGCAAACGCTCATGTGAAAATTTTGCTTGACCAAGGTTTTTTAACCAATGCTTTTCCTAAAATTATTTTCCAAAAAGGAAAAGATACCAAAGTCGGCTTGACTTATGCCGAAGCCCTCATGGATATCGATGCATTGAAGAAGAGACAAATTCTGAAAAACAATCGCAATGATATTGAAGGTAAAATTATTGTAGGTAGAAAAGATAGCTTATTACTTTCTGGAAAAGATTCGGAGGTCTTCGAATCGCTGACCTACCGAACCTTTAGATATGTCCAAATAGAGATTCAGACAGGGTCAGAACCACTTCTGGTAAAAGAAATATCAAGTAATTTTGTAGGATTTCCTTTCACGCGAAAAGCACAACTACAAAGCTCGACTATCGACTTTCAGCCTTATTTGACTATTGGTTGGCGTACTGCACGGCTTTGTGCAGTAGATACTTATATGGACTGCCCGTATTATGAGCAGTTACAATATATTGGCGATGCACGTATCCAAGCGTTGGTTTCGTACTTCAATGCGGGCGATGACCGTTTGGCTCGCAATGCCTTGAATCAAATGGAACATTCTCGTATGGCGGAGGGAATTACTTTGAGCCGTCACCCTTCTTTTTCTCCCCAACAAATACCTACGTTTTCATTATGGTATATTGGTATGCTTCAGGATTATTTAAAATATCGTGGCGACTCTAATTTTATCAAAGAAAAACTGCAAGGCGTAAGAAACATCTTGTGGTTTTTTGAGAAATATCAAAATGCAGAAGGTTCACTTCGTAAGGTTCCTTACTGGATATTTACAGACTGGGTCGAAAACCGTAAAGGGTGGAGTAATGGTGAAGCTCCTTATGGCAAAAATGGCGCTTCAGCTGTATTGGACTTGCAATTACTTTGGGGGTATCAAGTGGCTGCCGACCTCGAAAGTCAGTTGGGCATGAAAGCTTATGCTGAGATGTATTCGCAGAAGGCTTTGCAATTGAAAAAAATGATTTTACAAAAATATTGGGATGCTTCAAAAGGGATATTGGCTGATACAGAGGAAAAAGAGGTGTTCTCGCAACATGCCAATAGTCTTGGTATTTTGACAGGAGTAATACCTTCAAATAATTATGCCCAAGTAAGCGATAAACTTCTCCATGATAAATCTTTAGCACCAGCCTCAATTTATTTTAAATACTATTTGCACCAAGCATTGGTAAAAGCAGGAAAAGGCGATGAATATATAACTTGGTTGAGTGATTGGAAACGTAATATTGAACTAGGATTAACAACATGGGCAGAAATTTCAGAAATAGAGCATGCTCGTTCAGACTGTCATGCCTGGGGAGCGAGTCCCAATATTGAATTTTATCGAGTGATATTAGGAATTGATTCTGACGCACAAGGTTTTTCTAAAGTAAAAATAGAACCTCATTTGGGTAATTTGTCCCAGATTAAAGGTGAAATACCACATCCTCAAGGCAAAATAGTTTGTGATTATTCTCAGATAGGAAATCAATGGAAAATACAGATAGAAAGTCCAGTCGAGGGAACTTTTGTTTGGAAGGGGAAAACCATGCTTCTTAAAAAAGGACTGAATCAATTCAAATTGTAGTAAGCTTCAATAAGGGTTAGGAAAATGTAAGATTCCATAAAAAATCAAAATCAGATGACGTCAAACTTTCCTAACCCTGTATGCTAGACCAAGACAGATTACCAATAAATATTCTGTATTTTTCAATAAAACCAAATTTTACTATCGAAAATAACCTATGAAATATTCTCTACCTGCATTTTTGTTTGCCTCAATGCTGAGTTTCAGGAGTTGGGCGCAACTCTCGGTTCAAAATTTAACGGTCGAAAACCTATCTAACCCAATTGGAATCGATAAAGCACAACCTCGATTTAGTTGGCAACTCAATTCGGACAAAAAAAACATCAAGCAAACAGCCTATGAAATTAGTGTTCGTTCTGGAAAGAAATTGGTCTGGTCAACAGGCAAGATTTCTTCCGAAAATTCTCTCAGGATTCCTTATGGAGGTGCAAATCTTGAGTCGGATAGTAAATACACTTGGCAAGTAAAAGTTTGGGATAACCAAGTAAAGGCTCCTGCCTTGGCAACCGCCAATTTCCAAACAGCATTGTTACGCCACGACGAATGGAAAGCTCAATGGATTAATTCTGGGATTGAGGCCGATTCTGTCAATGGTATTGTCCCACATTTAAGAAAAACCTTTGAGGTAAAAAAGCCCATTTCATCCGCAACGGTTTTTGTGACTTCCAGAGGTTTGTACGAAGCAAGTTTGAATGGTAAAAGGGTAGGAGATGCCTTTCTGACGCCAGGCTGGACCAGTTATAACAAGCATTTGCAGTATCAAACCTATGACGTTACCAAACAATTGAGTACAGGCAAAAATGCGGTTGGGGTGACGCTTGGCAGTGGTTGGTATAGAACAAAATTGGCATGGGATAACCATAAAAATCTTTATGGCAAAGAGACCGCTTTGTTGTTTCAGTTACATATCACGTACGCCGATGGATCAGAGGATTGGATTGTTTCTGATAATTCTTGGAAATCAACAGCTAGTCATATTTTGTTTTCTGAAATATATGATGGCGAACGTCAGGATTTAAGAAAAGAAATCAAAGGTTGGGATTTAGCAAATTTTGATGATTCTAAATGGCAAATTGTAAAAATCGCCTCATTTGCCACAGATTACCTGAATGCTTCCGTAAATGAACCTATTAAAAAGCATGAAACATTTAAGCCAGTTAAAGTCCTAACTTCACCGAAAGGAGAAACGATTTTAGATTTTGGGCAAAATGTGGTGGGTTGGGTAAAATTCAATATTTCAGGAAAAGCGGGTCAAATGATTAAGCTATATCATGTCGAAATGTTAGATAAACATGGAGTTCCATATTTTGAAAATCTACGTTCAGCCAAAGCTCAAGCTCATTATGTGTTGAGTGGCGAGCCGAATCAAACGATTGAGCCACATTTTACCTTTTTTGGATTTAGATATGTAAAAGTAGAAGGGTTAGAAGGTAAAATTAATCCCGAAGATTTTACGGCTGTTACCCTCTATTCTGACATGAAACCACTTGGAAGTTTTGAGTGCTCAAATCCAATGGTGAACCAATTACAAAAAAATATACAATGGGGACAAAAAGGCAATTTCTTGGATGTGCCAACCGATTGTCCGCAACGTGACGAACGTTTGGGATGGACAGGCGATGCGGAGGTATTTTCTAGAACGGCTGCATATAATTTTAATGTAAATCAATTTTTTGCTAAATGGCTTAAAGACGTAAGTGCTGACCAAGAGCCAGATGGTGCTATTCCGTTTGTGATTCCTAATGTGTTGGGCAAGGTAACGGGAGCTGCTGGTTGGTCAGACGCTGGCATCATTATTCCTTACAATATGTATGTGGTTTATGGCGATAAACAAATCTTGCAGGACCAATACGCCAGCATGAAGGCGTATTTGACCCATGTGAGAGGTTTAGCAAAAAATGATCTTTGGAATATGGGATTTCAATTTGCCGATTGGTTGTCGTACCGAGTAGATGATTCGAAAAGTACTATTGGACAAAAATCAGCCGTGACAGATGTGTATTTGGTGGCTCAATGTTTTTATGCGTATAATATTGAGTTGATGATTAAAGCAGCTAAGGTATTACAGAAAAACGATGAAGTTGCCGACTATGAGGCCTTGTTGCAAAGAGTCAAAAAAGCATTTCAGCAAGAATTTATGACGGCTTCAGGAAGATTAATTTCAGAAACTCAAACCGCTTATATTTTGGCATTGCAGTTTGATATGCTTCCAGAGTCGCTACGCCAAAGTGCTGTAAATCGCCTTGTTGAAAATATCAAATCCTATGAATATCACCTAACCACAGGCTTTTTAGGAACGCCATTTCTTAATCCTGTTTTGACTCGTTATGGACAAAATGATGTAGCGTATAAACTTCTTTTACAGGATACCTATCCTTCGTGGTTATATCCTATCAAATCGCATGGTGCAACTACCATTTGGGAGCGTTGGGATTCGATGAAACCAGATAGTACTTTCCAAGACCCTAGCATGACTTCTTTCAATCACTATGCCTACGGTGCCGTTGGCGATTGGATGTATCGTACTATTGCGGGAATTGATACCAAAGAAGCTGATGGTGCAGGTTATAAAGCAAGTATTATTAAACCAGAACTTGGCGGAGGATTGACTTTTGCAAAAGGTAGTTATTTGACACCTTATGGTAAAATTGCTTCCAACTGGAAAATAGAAGGAGATTTGTTAACCCTAGAAATAGAAGTACCCGCCAACACCGAATCAACGGTCTATTTCCCGACTTCGGATATAAGCTCTATTAAAAGCAACGGAGTAGCTTTGACTGATTTGAAGCAAGAGGGCAAATGGATTTCTAAAACCTTTGGTTCTGGAAAATATGCCTTTACGATGAAAATTAAATAATTAGGTAATTTGAAGATTTGGTAATTTGAAGATTTGAAAATGTGCGAATTTGAAAATTTAGGGATTTGAAAATGGGAAGATTTAGAAATGCTTTGATCTGCTTTGGTAAATCTCCCCATTCCTGAATTTTTAGACATTTTTCATTTACAAATCTTCAAATCCCCAAATTTTCAAATTATATTAAGTCTTTTGTTTCTTTTTCTTTGCGGCAGGAAACAATACGTTATTCAAAATCAACCGATAACCTGCTGAATTTGGATGCAAATTCAAATCAGTAGGTTCTTCGTTGACAAAGTGCTGATAGTCTTCAGGGTCGTGACCACCATAAAACGTCCAGAATCCTTTCAAGAAAGTCCCATGAATATAACGAGCTTCATTTAGTGAGCGATTTTCACCTAAAATTGTTACTTCAGGCTTAATCAATGATTTTTTGTACGAAGTAGTTTGTCCCATAAAACCATGAATAGTGGTTTCATGATTTTGTGTCAACATTGTGGGGATAGGATCCCATTTAGCTGAAAATTGGAATAGGTTAAAATAGTCATTATCCTCTCTAACTGGACGCTCATTGTTTGGATATGCCTCAATTGTCGAGAACTCAATGACTTGAGGATGATAGACCAATCCGAAGTTTTGAAATGCAAATGAATTAGCGTAATTCAATTTTTTGTCAGCATTGGGGTCATAGCCATCACCATCATAAAAAGCATCGACAATATCAAGCCCTTCCGCCGCTAAAGCAATATCATAAGTATCTGTAGCAGTACACATGGCAAACATATAGCCACCCCCAGCGACAAAATCCCTGATTTTTTGACTACTCCCAATTTTAGCTGAGATACTTTATTAAAACCATATTTCGCCGCATTTTTCTTATCCTCACGCAATTGTGCCTGATACCAAGGTTGGCTACTCTGATTCCAGAATTTACCCATTTGACCTGTAAAATCCTCATGGTGTAAATGTAACCAATCGTATTCTGGCAGTTTATTATTTAGTACGTCTTCATCAAAAATTAAATCATAAGGAATTTCTGCATAGGTCATCGCCAAAGTCACAGCATCGTCCCAAGGTTGCGCTGTTTTGGGAGAATAAACGGCAACTTTAGGAGGTTTTTGTAATTTTACCACATCCATATTCACATCAGGACTACTCAATTCGGTACGAATTTGAGCTGCATCTCCATCTGAAATAACTTCATAGCTAATACCTCGAATTACCAATTCATTTTCGAACTTTTGCGCTTGTTGAACCATAAAGGCACCACCACGATAATTTAATAACCATTCAACTTCTGTTTCGTGGTTTTTCAAAACCCAATAGGCCAAGCCATAGGCTTTGAGGTGATTTTTTTGGGTATCATCCATCGGAATTAGGATGTACGACGCCCATGCACGGGTGCAAAAAAGAAAAAATATGATAAACGGAAATATAAGGCGCTTCATTGGTTTGAGAATTTTGTCTGACAAGACCTAAATTTGTTACGTCATAAAACTATTATAGCCAAACTACTCCAGAGAAGTACTGAAAGCTACTAAGCGGATAAATACAATTGATATTTCAACGAAAATAATACCGTCGAATGTATATCTCTGCAAGGATCCTTACTACAAATATAGTGCTAATCACCAAAGCACATAACATGATTCGTAAAGGAAGTTAATTTGCTCAGAACAATTCAAGTAGATATCGAAATGGTAAAGGATTGTTTTACAAAATTTTAGTTCAGGAAATAATAGTGACAAACCTTCATTATTGCACAAAACTTAAATTTCAATTATATGAACTTTATTGAAAATATACGAGAAGCCTTACGTTCTATCAAAGGTAATATGTTGAGAACGGTCCTAACAGCCCTAATTATTGCCATCGGTATTACCTCTTTGGTAGGTATTTTGACGGCCATCGACGGGATTCAAAGCTCTGTAGATAATAGCTTTTCAGGCTTGGGTGCCAACTCATTTGATATTCGCAATAGAGATGTTTTTAGAATTAGAAAAGAAGGTGAAAAAGAACGCAATTACCCACCAATCAACTATCGTCAGGCAAAAATGTATAAAGCATTGTTTGGAAAGCAGGCTATTATTGGGATGAAAACGAATGTTACGTTCAATGCTGAAATAAAACACGAATCGAAAAAAACGAATCCTAACTCCAGAATTATCGGTACCGACGAGAATTACTTGGATATGAAAGGTTATAAAATCGCTAGTGGTCGTGATTTTTCGAGTAGCGATTTGGAGCGCGCTGCCAATGTGTGTATCGTTGGGGTAGAGGTAATTAGTCAGCTTTTTGAAAAAAATATTAATCCCCTTAATCAAGAAATTACGATTTCTGGTGGAAAATTTAAAATTGTTGGTTTACTCGAGAAAAAAGGAAGTTTAATGGGAGGAGGCGACGACCGTGTGGTTTTTGTTCCTCTCGAAACAGGTCGTAAACTGTCGCAAGGACGTAGTTTGACATTTGATATTGTAACATCTGCGCCTAATATCAAAGATGTTGAAAATATTATGGAAGAAGCTCGTGGTGCCATGCGTATCGTTCGTCAGGATGAATTGGGAAGAGAAGACTCATTTAGCATCGAGCGTTCTGATTCATTAGTAAAACAATCAGAAAGTATTACAGGTGTATTACGAATAGGAGGGTTTGGTATCGGATTTATTACCTTACTTGGTGCGGCAATTGCCCTGATGAACATTATGATGGTTTCGGTAACAGAGCGTACTAGAGAGATTGGTATCAGAAAATCATTGGGAGCTACCCCGAGAGTAATACGTTTACAATTTTTGATTGAGGCAATAGTGATATGTGTTTTGGGTGGCTTGGCAGGTTTGATTTTGGCTATCCCAATCGGAAACGTAATTGCCAGTGGTATCATGTCTGGAACATCAAGTTTTATTGTACCTTGGTTGTGGATGTTCCTAGGTATCGCAGTTTGTGTATTCGTCGGAATCCTTTCAGGCTTTTACCCAGCTAGTAAAGCCTCTAAATTAGATCCTATCGAATCTTTGAGATATGAGTAAAATGAACCAGCCATATAATCACTTTTTTGAATCGTGCATAAATGTGAAATTATTTGAAAAAATAATGAATTTATAAAAGCTATAATAATCAGAAGATTATGGTAGATGTTATGAGAAAGTTTTATTTTTTTTAAATTTTGCGTTTGCACAGTAAATTTTAATCCTCTAAATTTGCATCACAATCACACAGAAAATGATGTGAATTGAGCCCAGATGGCGGAATTGGTAGACGCGTTGGTCTCAAACACCAATGCCTTCATTGGCATGCCGGTTCGACTCCGGCTCTGGGTACAAAACGGAACAAAGCAATTTGTTCCGTTTTTTGTTTTAAGCCATTATGGTTTCAATTCTTTTCTAATTATCCCTTCTATTTCATTAGAATGCGTGATAATCATAAAGTGTCCACCTTCTTTTATCCAATACTTTCCATCCGTTAACGTATCCATAGCTTGATGAAGTAAACGGTCTTTTTTACCATGTATATAGGCAAACTTCGTATTTACTTCAGTATTCTTCCATTGTATGATTTGTTGTATTGCCCAAATAAAAAAATCATAGTCAGTATCTGCCAAGATTTGACTCAAAAGAGTTTTATCTTGTTCTCTTTTAATGCCAAATAACCAGAAAGTCATAGGATTCGCATTAAGAAAGAAGCCTCTGGGAAGTAACTTGATCAGTTGACTCCAATCCCACAGTCGAAATAGCCACGGAATTTGTCTAAAACTAGAAGCAGAAGAAACTAATATGATTTTACTAACGGGGATATGTTTAGCAATTTCAATGGCTACTATACCTCCAAACGAAAGCCCAATAAGGATAGAGTTAGGTTCTATTCGAGCTGATAGTCGTTGAGCATAATGAGAAATATCCTCATTCTTAAAAAAAGGAATCCACTCAATTAATTGTGGATGATATTCTCTTAAATCAATGTTATTGAACACTCTACAGTCAACTCCAAGTCCACTGAGGAGATAAATTTTTTTATTCTTCATGACCGTTTAATCAATTTAAACATCCCTATTAAATCCAAAATCGCCTATCTCTCGTATCTAAGACAAACATACAAACTTTATATTGTCTTACTTACAATGAAAAAATCAGTTCTTATTTCACTGACGGCTCTAAGCTTGTCAACAGGACTTTTTGTGTCCTCATGTAAACAAACCGAAATGGAGTCAGCTCCTAAACCTGACGTCAATCTTTATCTTCTTGTTGACGGAACAAAACTAGCTAAAATCAATGCCATGCAGTCAGAAATGGCTACAGCAAATGTAACAATTACAGGTTTGATGTCGGGCGATGCGCTTACTTCTATTGATTTTCGTCCTGCAACTGGCGAATTGTATGGTGTAAGTATGATGAACCGCCTCTATGTCATCAACCAAGAAACAGGTATGGCGAGAGTCATTGGTGCAACAGCATTAAACCCAACCATCAGCGGAACTGCAGTTGGATTAGACTTTAACCCTACGGTGGATAGAATTCGTTTGGTAACTAACACAGGTCAAAACCTTCGTATTCACCCTGAGACTGGCGCTGTTGCCGCGACAGACGGTGTTATCAATGGAGGAATGAGTCCAACGATTGAATCTGTAGCTTATACAGGAAACATGGCTGGTTCGAGTACGACTATTTTGTATGACATCGATTCAAAAACAGATAAGTTGTACAAGCAAGACCCACCTAACAATGGTACTTTGGTAGAAGTTGGGGCATTAGGAGTTGATATATCTGCTTCTGGCGGATTTGATATTAATCCTGACGGTACAAAAGCGTTAACAGCTGTAAAAGTAAACAATGTTTGGGAATTACATCAAGTAGATTTGATGACCGGAAAACTCACTAAAATTGGGAATCTTCCTTCTGGTAATATTACGGGCTTGGCTATTCCAACTAATCCAGTGGCTTATGCAGTTGATGAGTCTAATAATTTAGTAATTTTTAATCCAAGTAATATCGGAACGCCAGTCTCAAAAGCTATTACTGGTCTGCAAACTGGTGAGTCGATTTTAGGTATAGATTTTCGTCCTGTAAACGGTCAATTGTATGCACTAGGTAGTACCAGCAGATTGTATTTGCTCAATACCTCATCAGGTGCTGCAACAGCCGTAGGAGCAGCACCGTTTGCAACCTTATTGTCTGGCGCATCTTTTGGGTTTGATTTTAACCCAACGGTAGATAGAATCAGATGTGTAAGCAATACAGGTCAAAATTTAAGATTACATCCTGAAACAGGTGCAATTGCAGCAGTAGACGGCGCTTTAAATCCTGGAACACCTGCAATTACAGCATCGGCTTATACCAATAACTTTGCGGGCGCTACCACAACAGTTTTGTATAATATCGATGTGAATACAGACAAATTGACCAAACAAGATCCACCAAACAACGGAACACAAGTTGAAGTAGGAGCTTTGGGAATCAATGTAGAATCAGCTAGTGGTTTTGATATTGGTAGTAGAAGTGGCACAGCTTATGCCGCATTAAGAGTGGGTAGTACTTCGGCACTTTATACGATTAATCTTACGACGGGTGCTGCAACAAAAGTGGCAGATTTGCCAGTGAATGTAAAAGCCTTTGCGTTAGGAACAGGTTTTTAATGATTAGGCTTTAGGCGGTCGGCATTGAGCTTTCGGCAAATTGTTTCCTTTATTTATTCAAAAACATATTTATAATTTTAGCTTACTGTATATGAGATAAAAAGGTGTTAGTGAAAACTAACACCTTTTTTTATGCCTTCTCATTTCATCTTTCTGCCCATTCCAAACCATTGGGTAATTCAGCATTGGCAAATTCTAAATGTATGACTTTTCTAGGTTGAAGATTGGTGGTTCGTTTGGAGCTGTGGAGTAGGAGGGGTTTCATCAGCATAACACCGCCTTTTTCTACAGGACAGACTTTTTCAGAAGTATTACTCCAATCAATCAGCTCTGGTCTCAAAATACCTTTATTATGCGACTCGGGAATTATGTATAAAGCCCCATTTTCGGCAGAGGTATCATCCAAATGAATCCTCAGCGTAACCATCTGTTCTAAGATAGATAAAGGCGGTTGTACAGCAAAATTATCAGGTTTGATTGTCCATGGTCCAAAGCCTTCAGTCTCTATTTTTTGGTTGACAGAAATAGTCAAGTCCTGATGATAAGCCACATACCAATTTGAATCAGCAGGTTTGTCGAAATAGATACTTTTTACAAGAAAATAATTTTCTCCAAGTAACTCAGCAAGAATAGATTTGAGTTTTGGACTAAAAACCATTGGATACACCTCAGGGACTTCCAGCAAAAATCGACGTATCGCAAATAAATTATTGGATCTCCTGAAGTTAGCTTTATCTTTTGTATTGATCTCAATAGTCTTTACTATATCTGAAATCTCCGCCTCAGAGTATATGGAAGGACAAAAAGCAAAGCCTTGTTTGTTGAGATCATCAAGTGTAGCTCTCATATTCATATGGTAAATAAATGTTTTTTATCTCTTCCAAAACATCATTTTCTGGAAAATAGATTTTTCGCTGTCCTCTTCATACCAGCATGAATTTGGGAGGGTTGGCCCTTTGCTGTATATCGGTAAATTTACTCCAAAATACGCATCAAATCCTTTGGGATTGCCCAAGTTCAATAATGAACCTAGGTTATCTGTACCTATGAATACTGGCCCAAGTCTTGTTGCTAAACCAAAACCAAATTTGCTGTAATTATCGAACAATACTAAAGGCATACTTACCTCTACCCATTTTCTTTCGTATCGTGGGGTAATACTTAGCAAGGAGGGTGTTCTTAGTCCTCTGGTTTTGCTAGTAGTTAGATTTTGAACCCAATACCCCGCCACATATACGTGAGGTTTTACTTGATAATCTGCGGTGACTTGCAAGGTAGCTGGCAAAATTGTCATGAACTGTTGCTCATTGTTACCAGGTCCTGCTCCTAATTTATTGTTGATTTGATTAAACAAAGCATCAAATCCGCGAGAGCCTCTAAAATCTTCTCTTGTAAAGGATGTATTATTAATAGATAAATCCCAGCTGTTAGCATAGAATTGGTTATTGTAATTGAGGTATCCAATATCATTGAGCGATGCTCCAAACTTATATTTGTATTTGTTTTTGCTCGCATCGAGTTTTCGCCTTCCTTTTTCTCTATAAGTGTATTTGCTTATATCAGGACGATATTCATACACAAATCCAAGATCTAAGCCCCAGCCACCACCTGCTGCGTCTCCTCCCAACAACCAACCTAATGAAGGACTGGCATTTTTCAAGGCATCTTCATCTGTATAACCGTATTGAAGCTTCAGCGAATTAATCAGTAGGGTATTATTTACAGGGTTTCTAAAATCAGGTATAATTTGATAATTGGCTTCATTAATGAGAGCATAAGCCGCATATATTCCCGCTAATCGTTTCGCCGTTACACCAACCTTGATATATTCTTCATCATTGTCGACTAACGTTTGTCCATAGGTTATTCCAACTTCTGCATAGCTATTAAGATTGACCATCATGTTTTTGAGGTCATACCCTATGGTACTTGGTTGGACGTTGTCAATGCCATAATACATAGCCTGTGCAAAATCACTATCTACATTGGTAGCGCTCATGCCTGCACGCACACGTGTTGTCAATGCTACAGAACGAGTTTCGTTGATGGTGTATAGAGCCGAAGGTCCACGTGTATCGGTAAGTGCGTATACAGACTCAATTGAGCCATTGGGGTTGGGAGTCAAATATTCATCTTTATAAACAATTACCCCTTTTGCATTACGATAAGTATCAGAAACGCTATTGGTAAACATTGATAAATACGAATAAGGCGCATTCCATCCAAAATAGCTATTGGTAGCAAATGCATCGTTGGCAGCAATATTCAAATAAAACTTATATCGAGAATCTGTAACATTAGCAGGATTTACATAGATCGCATTTGTACCTGCATAGTTACTGTTGGCAATACCCAACCATTGTTGCGCTTGTGAGATAGTTGGCAAGAAGCAAATACCTATACCTATTAGGGCAAGTAATCTTTTTAACATGTATTATAAAGCCTATGAGTTGTTTTAACGATTGATTTATGTATGGGTAACGAGTCGGTGTGAGAGGAATAAAGTATAATACTTATTTGTGGGTGCAAATGTAATAAGGTTGGTTTAATTTATTCGAAAGAGCTTCAATTCTATCGGACTGAATATTAAACTCTAAATATAGATTCATTATTGTATGATAATTTTATAAAGCCATTTTAGTTTCTTTTTGATAATTTAATTTTATTCTAACCCCTAATTCAAGACAAAATTCGTTAATTAGTCTGTTACTTTGCAAAACGTTTTGATTAAACGTTTAAATATTGGTATTTACCGTAGTAAAACCAAAGTTAAAACGAGTCTATTTCTAAATATGGTTTGTCTTGGATTAATCAAATAATGATTTGGGATAAATGAAGAGATTTTTTTTAGAGTCAAAAAATACTCGTAAAATTGTTGTATAATTTTAAGTGAGGTCTTGGATATTTCTAAGTATATTATTTTTGAAGTGAAAAATTATATAAAAATTGGAAAAATAATATAATTAATGCTTTTGCAACTGTTTGCGCTATTTTTTTGCGAAAATGATTCGAAACCTCATTTTTAAGCAATAAATTTGCAGTGATTTGCATAAAAAGCAAATAATATTTGGGATTTAGCTTAACCGACTAAAAATAATAAATTGTCTATATGAAAAGAGTCGCAGTATTTACCTCTGGGGGTGATGCTCCGGGTATGAATGCTTGTATTAGAGCGGTTGTACGTGGGGGTTTACATTATGGCCTAGAGATGTTCGGAATTATCCGAGGCTACAACGGAATGATCAAAGGTGATATCATTCCTCTTAATTCTCAATCAGTTAGTAACATCGTTCAACGTGGTGGTACTATCCTGAAATCAGCTCGTTCAAAAGAGTTTATGACTCCCGAAGGTCGTAAAAAAGGCTATGATCAGCTAAAAGCACATGGTATCGATGGCCTTATTGCTATTGGTGGTAACGGTACTTTTACAGGAGCTGAGATTTTCTTTAACGAATTCCAAATTCCAACGGTTGGAGCACCAGGAACCATTGATAACGATTTGTATGGTACTGATTACACCATTGGTTTTGATACTGCTGTAAATACAGCTTTGGATGCCATCGACAAAATCCGTGATACAGCTGATTCGCATGATCGTATCTTCTTTATCGAAGTAATGGGCCGTGACTCTGGTTATATCGCTATGCAGTCTGGTATTTCTGGTGGTGCCGAGTCTATCTTGATTCCTGAAGAAAGACAAACGGTAGAGGATGTGGTATCTGTTTTGAAAGCTGGTTTTGATAGAAAGAAATCTTCTTCTATTGTAATTGTAGCAGAGGGTGACGAGGAAGGTCATGCAGCTGAGGTTGCAGAAAAAATTAAAGCAACTATCGATGTACCTGTAGATATCCGTGTTACCAACTTAGGTCACATCCAACGTGGTGGTAGTCCAACTGCTTATGACCGTATTTTGTCAAGCCGTTTGGGTCTTGGTGCATTAGAAGGATTGTTGAATGGACAGAAAAATGTAATGGCTGGTATCGTAAATGATGAGTTGATTTACACACCATTCCACGACACAATTACCAAGAAAAAATTAATCAATAGTGATTTGTTGAGAATGGCATCGATTCTTCGATAAGATTCTAAATCAAAAACTAGAGCTCATGGCATTGTGCCAAAGCTCTAGCCATGCAATACTGAAATAAGGTTTTACAGATTTTCTGTAAAATAAAATTTTTCGGGTGAAGAGTGGTAGTGAGTTTTTCACTATGTACTTTTCACTCAAAAGTTGATGGTAACCTTACATCTTTATCCTTTCTTTTAGCAATATCCCATTGCCCTGTAAACGCAATACCCAATTATTTCGTGGATTAACTGATAAGCCTCAGCTAAGGCTTGTTCACTCGGTATAAAAAGTGTATCGGGTGTATATCCTATGTCTATTGCTCTTATGGCACAACTGTATAAAGTGGTATTCAGACCAGCTTTTTGAAAACAACCTATTGCTCTTCGTCCATGAAAGGCGGAGGTAAATAGTACACTTGTTTTGAGTTGAGGAAAATTATGTAAAATTTGAGCACAATAAAGGGCATTTTCTCTCGTATTACGTGCTTTAGTCTCTAAGAGAATATCCTCTGGTTTTATCCCTAATTCGATTAAAATCTGTTGCGTTTTAGCAGTTTCAGAATCGTGTTCATTATTCAATGGATTGATGCTGACATCGCCGCCCGAAATAATAATTTTTTTCAATAGCCCTCTTTTATACATTCTCAAAGGTTGAAGAAATCTATCAGCAGTTTTTCCTGAAAAAATTTGTTCACGATTACACTCACGATTCATCATCATGCCTCCCGAAATAATAATTCCAACATCATATCGTTGAGCGAATGGACTTGTTGGAGGAGGAGTTTCCCATAAATGATATCCCCAGTTGACAATTGTACTGTTTCCTAATAGTAGCAGGATTCCTAAACTTGTGCAAAGTAGTATTTTCTTAAGCCTCAAAGATTTGGTGATAATGCCCCAAATAAGCGTTATCGTAATCAAGCTAATAGGCATGAAAATATAAAACAAGAGTTTGGAAAGGATAAAAAACATCGTTTGATAGGGATAAATATGTCTTACAGATAAATTTGAAAGTATTTGGCAGGCTTCCTATTCATCTGAAAGGAAGTTTAGATAAATTTGTAAATTCGAATCTAAAATAGAGGAAATAATCAAGTGCTTTTGGCATATTACAGAATTTCACTTGGTTTACTTTGATAATATTATTCATAATAGCGTTTGACACTAGGCTTTCAGATATCGGCTCTCGGCGCTGGGCTTTTGTAAAAAGCATGTCTTTGGCTATTAAAAAAAGTTTAAAATTCTTTGCCTAGTGCCTAGGCAATCTTACTTTATACTATTACTTAGCAGGACTGTAACTCCCCATTTGCTATTCCTGTGTAAGAGTTCGATGAACAGGATTTAGATAAAAATTACACTTGGCTCGATATACAATATTAACTTACATAAATTGTTATTTCAATCTTACTTACATACAATGAAGCATTATTCTAAACAAATTTTTCTATTCCTTCTTGTCCTATTGTTCGGTTCACAAAGCTTTGCCCAAACACCAAGCAGTTTTTCAATCAAAGGAAAAATTAATGGCATTAAAGATACAACTGTCTTTCTTGCGCATTATTTTGGGTACAACCAACAAGTCATAAAAGATACTGCAAAAGTAGATAGTTACGGACAATTTCATTTTAAAGGCACAAAAGAATTACCAGAAGGTTTGTATTTGATTGCTTTACCCAAAGGCAAATACTTGGACGTGGTGATTGGTAATACCAATTTTTCTTTTGAAACAGATACGACCAATCTAATTGGAAAAATGAAAGTAACTGGCTCGAAAGAAAATGAATTATTTTTTGGCTTTCAACAAGAAATGTCTTCAAAGTTTGAAAAACTCAAACAATTAGACGCTATGCGTCGCCAAAAGAAAGATGCTGGTTCTGAGGCAGCATTCAAAAAACAACAAACTGACATAGAGTCATTTCAGAAGACTTGGTTAGAACAAAATAAAGGTTCATTTGTGGTAAAATTGATTAAAGCTGCGCAAGAACCAGAAGTTCCAGCCTATGGCAAACCCATAGTTACTAAAGCTGACTCGTCGGCAATGTATCAGTTTCAGTTCTCTTATTATAAGTCACATTTCTGGGACAACTTCGACTTGGGTGATGAGCGCTTGATGAGAACGCCATTTTATCAGAAAAAATTAGAAAGATATTTTGAGGACTTGACGGTTCAACAATCAGATTCAATTTCACTTGAGGCTGATAAAATTTTATCAAAAGTAAAAGGAAGAGATATTCGTCGTTACACGATATATAAAATCACTAGTTCGTACGAAAACCCTAAAATTTTGGGTGTAGATGGCGCTTTTGTTCACATGGCTGAAAAATACTACATTGGCGAGCCAGCACTTTGGGATACAAGTACAGTGCGCAAAATGAAAGAAAGAATTGCGATTGTAAAACCTTTATTAAATGGCAAGCCTTTTCCTGATATGTATTTGACAGATACCCTCGGAAGAGAAATTGATATTCGTCGTATTCCTGCTGATTATACTGTGGTATTTATTTACGACCCAGAATGTAGCCATTGTAGAGAATCCGCTCCTAAATTGGCAAAAATGTATCCTGCCCTTAAACAGAAAAATGTTAGAGTATTAGCCGCATCTATTGATCGTAGTGCTCCTAAATGGAAGAAGTTTATCAAAGAGTTTAAGTTTGAATCGATGATTAATGGGATAGATATTCATAAAAATCCTCAGACAGGCAAGGAAGAATACTATACCGATTTTAAAAATCTTTTTGATGTGTACGCTACTCCAGTGATTTATGTGCTGGACAAAGACAAAAAAATTATAGCCAAGCGTCTGCCACTCGAACAAATCGAGGATTTTATAGATTTCCATAAAAAACAAAATATTAAAAAATAATTCGAATGGCACAGCCCACCAAGCTGTGCCATTTGTTATTTTTGGATGCTGTAGTATTAGCCCTCCGTTTCAACCATACTTATCACTAGTTTTATGAAATATTTTTACCTACTAACCATTTCATTCGTTTGTTTATCTAGCCAGCTTTTTGCCCAATTTCGCATTGAAGCAAAATTTAAAAACCTTCGAGATTCTGTTTGCTATTTGACTTACTATTACGAAGACGTAAACTATGTTCAAGATTCTGCGAAAGTAAATGCCAATGGAGTAGTGGTATTTCAGGCAAAACAAAACTTAGAACCTGGACTATATAACCTAATGATTGGAGGTTGGAAAAGTATTGATATTCTGGTTGTGGAGCAGCAATTTTCGTTTGAAGCAGATGCCAAAGACCTAGTTAATACCATTAAGTTTACAGGGTCAAGAGAAAATGACTTGTTTTATAGCTACCAACAGAAAATTGTCAGAGAAGGCGCTAAAATAGCGTTGTTAGAAGCTAAAACAGATTCGGTTTCTATCAATAAAAAATATGCAATACAATATGAGTTAGAGCAGTATCGTAAAAAGTTTGTTACGGCATTTGCAGGTACATTTGCGTCAAAGCTCATCAAAGCGACCATGCCAATGGATTTGCCACAAGCACCTAAATTATCCAATGGACTAGAAGACCCGCTTTGGTCTAATAAGTTTTTCGTCAATCATTTCTTCGATAATTTTGATTTGACCGACGACCGAATGATTCGCACGCCTTATATCCATCAAAATGTGGCAAGCTATTTTGAGCCTCTTACCTTTTTGCCAATAGATTCTTTGATCATTCTATCCAATAAGATTATTGA
The DNA here is from genome assembly GCF_002270355.1 of Flectobacillus sp. BAB-3569. Lineage (GTDB taxonomy): Bacteria > Bacteroidota > Bacteroidia > Cytophagales > Spirosomataceae > Flectobacillus > Flectobacillus roseus. Next base: position 408,500 of record NZ_NJFZ01000009.1, read on the forward strand.
AAAAGCTGGGCGAAATACCGCTATGCGGAAATATTTGATTACAAAAACAACAGGTTTTTTCGAGACAAGCAAAACCATGGGGCATGATGCAGTTTTTGTATATATGATGAAAAAGTACTATCTGCAAGAACCTCAATTATGGGATGAAAACACTATCAAATTAGTAAAAGAAAGAGTGTTTTATCTAGAAAAGCTTTTGATAGGCAGTAAAATACCTGATGTAAAATTGACTGATTTGGCAGGCAAGGAACAGACTTTACACGCTCAAAAAGCGGATTGTACCATATTATATATTTACGCAGCTGATTGCGGTCATTGTAAGAATTTTACCCCACAATTAGTGCAATTACATAGAAGATACGCCGATAAAGGCTTGCAGGTTTTTGCTCCAATTTTTGGTAATGATTTGGATACGTGGGGAGAATTTATCAAACATTATCAAACCCAAGATTTTGTCAATGTGATTGATCAGACAGGGAATGTCAACTTTTTCCAAGAGTTTGATGCTCAATATACTCCAACAATTTATATTTTGGATAAAGAGAAAAGAATTGTCGGCAAAGGAAATCTAGCGATTGAAGATATGGAACAAATTGTAGTGAGGTATTTAGGAAAGTGAATATGAATTATACCGAATTTTTGAATTTAGATTATTCTCCAAATTTTTATCAAAAAAAGCGATCGAAAACTGTTTTCTGACCGCTTTTTTGATATTTCTATGTTATAACCAATTAGGTCTAAGATGTAAAACATTGCGTCTCTACAGCTAGAATACAGATTGATAAAAGAATCACTCATTCACTCAATTAAGAATGATTCCTATTTTTACCTCATTTTAGCTCGTTTAACCAAATAAGCTGAAAGTATTTGTTCGAAACCTTGTGCTATATCCGCTTCAATAAAATCAATTTTATATTGCCCGCAACGAAGCTTTAAGTTATGATAAAAACTTTGTAATACTCTTTGATAATCATCTTTTACTTGTGCAGGATTCAACTTAATCTTTTCGTTTGTTTCTAAGTCAATAAATTCATAAGGACGATCTTCAAAAGCGAAATCTGACTCGGTTTTTTTGTCCGTAACATGAAAAATCAATACCTCATGCATATTATGTTTGAGGTGTTGGAGTGCTGAAAACAGCTTTTCTGATTCGGTGATATTGTCAAACATATCACTAAACAAAATCACCAACGAACGACGATGTATTTTCTCTGCAATTTCATGAATCACAGATGCGACGCCTGTACTTTTTGAAGCGTCAGGCTTTTGCATCAACTCCTGTAAATCCAAAAGTATCTTGTGGATATGCGTTGGTGTTGATTTTATAGGAGTTTGAATTTCTACTTTATCCGAAAAGGTGGTTAAGCTAACAGCATCTTTTTGTTTCTGAAGCATATATGCCAGTGCCCCTGCAGCCATAATGGAAAAAGTGATTTTGCCATAACTAGGCGCAGGATAATACATTGAGGATGAAGTGTCTATTAGCAAATGGCAACGTAAATTAGTTTCCTCTTCATAGCGCTTGGTATAAATACGGTCGGTTTTGGCATAAACTTTCCAGTCAATATGCCGCGTACTTTCGCCAGTATTGTATAATCTATGTTCGGCAAATTCTACTGAAAAGCCATGAAATGGAGACTTATGTAGACCTGTAATAAATCCCTCAACCATTTGTTTGGCCAAGAATTCAATATTTCCGTATTCTCTGATTTTCGCTAAATCCATAATTTTGTTGTATAGAAGGCAGTAGTCTAATATTGTGCCAATTTACAAACTTTCTTGGTCTGGCATATGTCTTTGCAAGAAAAGTCTAAAAGGCTGCATAAAAAAAGATAAATGTTAAGAATTATCCTTCAACGCCCCAATTCTAAAAAAAGTTTAATAAAGACAAAAATCATTATCTTTAAAATTTACAATTTTTATTCTATCCAAAACCTGTAAGTCAAGATAGGTTTTATTGGTAGATTGTCGCCTCAACGCCAAGTGCTAAACGTACAAAATGCCATCGAAATTGTTTAAAAGACTGTGATAAATGTCTGGACCTTCCTATTTTGAGTATCGTCTATTTTGGCTTATTTTTTTGTTCAGCTTTTCTGTTTCTAGCTAATTTTCGTAGATAAGAGTTTACCTTCAAACGCCTTTTTTTGAGATGAGGATATTTACGTTTATGCCAATTTTTTCGCAAACGGTAGTACTTAGTATGCTGTAAAATAGGTTTTTGATAGTATTTGGATTCTAACCTAGGAGTGGCTACTACGCGCAAAGAGTCATATGATTCGAGCATAATATCTCCATCAAAACCTACAACTTTCAGCCTTACATTAGTCAAACCATCCTTTCTCATTTTGAGCCACTTAGCTGGGTTCTCAGTGAGGTCAATTATACGACCAGGTTTGTAAGGTCCACGATCGTTGATACGTACAATAACGAAGCGTTTGTTGGCAAGATTGGTTACTTCCAACATGGTTCCGAAGGGCAGGGTCATATGCGCTGCTGTGTATTGATTTTCTTTCAAAATCTCACCAGTAGACGTGGGCTTGTTATAAAAGCTATTGGCATAAAAAGAGGCAATTCCATACGATTCGTCGCCTAGTTTTTGTGCACTTGCAGTGGAGGCTACAGTTAGAATCAACGAAATCTTGAGAATTCCAAAGTGTTGTTTCTTCATTGTAAGTGATTAGTATATACTTGATGAATGTGCGAGAAAGAGTTTGTTATTACTAGAAAAAGGCACTATTTACAAATCTATGCTTTTTGGAATCAAAATAAAAATATTTATTGGTTTTGTTATATTTTTATTGATAAATATTTAGTTTAAAAGTCCAAAATGCAAATTTTATTTTATTCGATTTTTTTGTTAGAATCAATAAAATTTTTACTTTTACCAATCCATAAACCCTAAATTTTAATAGTACAGTGGAAGAAAGAGAAAGAGAAGAATTGTTTTCAAAACGCATTAGAGCGGGGAAAAGGACGTATTTCTTCGATGTGAAATCAACTCGCTCAAACGACTATTACATTACCATCACTGAAAGTCGTCGCTACCAAAAAGATGATGGCTTTGCTTACGAAAAACACAAGATGTTCTTGTACAAAGAGGACTTCGATAAGTTTTTGGAAGGCTTAAGAGAAGCCGTTGATCATGTGAAGCATGAACTGTTACCAGATGTAGATTTTTCACAATTCAACCGTGAAGAAGACGAAGGTTTTGGTAGTGAACTAAAGTGGGAGTAGGCAGAAAATTGAATGCTAGGTCAAGTTTATTCTAGTGTACTCAAGCTATGATGAATCGTAAGAGAGCAGCTCTATGTAAGACGCTGTACTTGCTACACTATTGACCTTTTCTACTTAGTATGCTCTCTAAAAAGACTTAGCCTCTGATTTTTCAGAGGCTTTTTGTTGTTACAGGAATATTCATGTAACTTTGCACCTCCAAAATCAAAGAATTTAAAACGCCAAGATGAATTTGTTTCGCTTGGCCCTATCAATAACAAAACTTCAATGGGTTTAAAATGCGGTATCGTAGGTTTGCCGAACGTCGGAAAATCTACTTTGTTTAGTGCAATTTCTTCTAATAAAGCCGAAGCGGCCAACTATCCTTTCTGTACCATCGAGCCCAACGTAGGTGTTGTGACTGTTCCAGATGAACGTCTTCAAATTCTCGAGCAATTGGTAAACCCACAACGTGTGTTGCCAACAGTAATCGAATTTGTAGATATTGCAGGTTTGGTAAAGGGTGCTTCTCAAGGTGCTGGTTTGGGTAACAAATTTTTGGCAAATATCCGTGAGGTTGATGCTATTATTCACGTAGTACGTTGTTTCAACGACGACAATATCGTACACGTTGAAGGTCGTGTTAGCCCAGTTTCTGATAAAGAAATCATTGACCTTGAACTTCAATTGAAAGATCTTGAGTCAGTAGATAAAAAATTGCAAAAATTTGAACGTGCTGCCAAAGCTGGTGATGCCAAAGCAAGACAAATTGTTGGGGCTTTGAGCCAGTACAAGTCGACTTTGGAAATGGGTAAATCAGCTAGAACGGTTCAAGATATAGACGCTGATTTGAAAGAAGAGGCTATCGGTGATTTGTTCTTGTTGACTGACAAACCTGTTATTTATGTAGCAAACGTTGATGAGACTTCGATTCAATCTGGTACAAACGAATACGTGGAGGAATTGAAAGCAGCAGTTGCTGACGAAAATGCTCAAGTTATTGTTATTTGTGCATCAGTTGAGTCTCAAATCTCTGAAATTGAGGATTTGGACGAACGTCAAATGTTCTTGGAAGAATATGGCTTGAAAGAGTCGGGTCTTTCGCAATTGATTCGTGCTTCTTATGCTTTGTTGAACTTGATTACTTATTTCACCGCTGGTGTGAAAGAAGTTCGTGCTTGGACTATCCAAAAAGGATGGAAAGCTCCTGCTGCAGCAGGTGTAATTCACACCGACTTTGAACGTGGCTTTATCCGTGCCGAGGTAATTAAATTGGCTGATTATCAACAATATAAATCTGAAGCTGCTTGTAAAGAAGCGGGTAAAATGAACGTGGAAGGTAAAGAATATGTAGTTGCTGATGGTGACATTATGCACTTCCGTTTCAATGTTTAGCATACAATTTTGAGTTATATGCAAAAAGGACAGCCCTCACGAGCTGTCCTTTTTTATTAGTAATAAATTTCCTCAGATTTACATCTTCAAAACACTCATTTCGACACGTCTGTTTACTTTACGTTGCTCTTCAGTTCCACTTTTGATAATAGGTTTTGAACTACCGTAACCAATCGTTTGGATGCGAGTTGGCGCTATTCCTTTTTTGACCAAATAATTTTTACAAGATTCAACTCTTTCTTCCGAAAGTTCCTGATTGGCATCGGGGTCACCAACGACATCAGTATGCCCTTCGAGTCTGATTTCCATTTGTGGAAAATCTTTCATCATGGTTACTACCTTGTCGAGTTCTACAAAAGAGGCTGGTAATAAATCTGATTTTGATAGTTCGAAATTGATATTCTGTAAGGTTATTTTATCACCTACAGCCAGTGGATTTAAGTAAATATCTTTATTCAATTTACCATTAACCGCCAATTTACTCAAATCAATAGTTTCTGTAAATGTAGCATAACCTCTCGCATAGGCAGTAATCACAAAGGATTGATTAGCAGTTAGATTAGAGCGATAAATTCCTGTGCTCACAAAACTTTGGGTAGAGTCTACTTTTTTATTGGTGTTAGTTTGGACAAAATTAATAGTTGCACTGACTGCTTTCTTCGTTTTGGCATCACGTACAATTCCCATCACCAAAATGGTATTAGCTTCAGTTGGTTTTGTACTATTGTCTACTTCACCCACTTTTCCAGATTTCGGTTTTTTAGTAGGGGTATCATTTGAGCCACTTGGTGCTGGAATGGATGGTGTATTCGAAGGGTAACTAGGTGTGTTATTCGGATACGTTGGAGTATTATTGGGATAGGTTTGGGTATTGTTGGGTTGTTGAGGATAATTCTGTGAAGTCGCAGGATTACTCACTCGAATATTGTAAGAATTCCAACATTCCGTCCCATTGCTATCTTCACACTCAAATAAGTCGAAAATCTCAATGCCCGGGTTTAATCTTTCATAATAAACACTAAAATTCACTTCTTGCTGAGCCGAAACCTGTGTCATCTGAGGAGCAATAGTAATTCCCTCAGACTTGATAAAACGAAATGATCTACCGTTAGAAGCTAGCAATCGTGACTCAGCACTAATCGCAATTGGGATTGTACTCACCCGACCTGTTTGTGGGTCGCGCGTAGTTGGGTCTGAGTTTCTGAAGCTCATATCCAAAATGGTATATTGATTGGTCAAACGAACATTGTTGATTCGGATACTCGTATTTGACCTTTGGGGTGTTGGTGTTTGAGTTGGATATTGATTGCCACCACTATTTCCACTATCTGTACCTCCGTATCCTCCGCTTGGTTGCATGCTAATACAACTTTGGAATAATGGAACAAATCCTAAAATAATGAGAAGTTTTTTCATAAGACGGATATGATTATTGATTGAGTTTGGACTTAATGAGTAATGATTTTAGATCTATGGGTTATAAAATTAAAGTATTTGGCGTTCAGCTTTCAGCTATTGGCTTTCGTTAAAATATTTTTTATAGATTGATATGAGCTTTTACCTAACACCAATGGCTTATAGCCTAAAGTATATTAATTCGGATTGAGTGTAGAGTTTTGAGATAGAAAATTTTATACTAAAAAAACGCAATTATGTACTAATTCTTACCTTGATTTGATGAGCGAATATCCTACCAAACTATCTGCTCGTCCACCTATAGATTGGTGATATACAAAGATTTCGTACGAGTTTTCAGTTTGTGAATGACTACCTTCAATATCACGTTCGTTTACAGTTCCCTTATTGTCTACGGTAATATACTGAAAATTATAGATACCTTGTTTGAGTTGAATAAAGGCTTCGTAGGAGCTACTTTCGGGGACATAGTGCATTTGGTTGCTTTCGTTGAGCTTCCAATCATTGTATGCACCCAAAATATATACTTTTTTATTGATTAATGAATCAGTTTTTAACTGAAAACTAACCCGAACATAGTCTGCATCGGTGGAACCTCTATTGGTTTCGTAATTATCAATCACAAACATTCCATCAAAGTCTTTCGTGTCTACATATGCCAATCCGTTTTGAGGCTTGTCGGTAAAAAGCTCAAAGACATTTTCTCTATCTCCATAAGAAATATGCGAAATTCCAACCAACTTTTGTTGTGAACTTCGAATGTCAAATAAGCGAAATTCGTTGATGCCTTCAATGCTATTTTCGCCATCAAAAAACTGATAATCTAGTTTTCTATTAAAATTATCAATCATAAAAGGCTGAAGATTTTTGATGGTTTTATTGTCTCGGAAGTTTTGACGAATAATTATTTTTAAGTCATTCTTAGGATCAAGAATTTCGTATCCTGAATAATTAATCGCAAAATTGACCTGCTGATGCGTGCGACGTTTGTCGGGAACATTCGAAAAGACGATTTTTCCACCTACACTTACACGACTATCATACACTTGAAATCTTCTGGATAGAACTATATCTTTCTCATTCCGATTTTTGTAAACCATCACGATAAAATTGCCCGAAACGCGTACTTTAGGCAATACCAAACTAAAGTGATTATATTGAATTTTGGTAGCAAAAGAATTATAGTAATCATAAATCGGAATATCATTGTATTCAGAAAGATATTCGATTTCATTCAGTGATGATGGTTGCCAGTCGGCATTACAATGAAAGATTTTAACTCGAAAATTTTGCACTGCTGGGTTCAAACAATCAAATTCTAGTTTGAGGTTTTGATTATTGTTAAGACCAATCACGGGCGGATTCAAGGTTGCCTGTACGTTATTTGTACCGTCAAGAGGGTAGAGGAGCGGCGTTTTGATATAAGGCTCATAAATCTGATTATCATAAATCAACGTTTTGCCTTTTTGAGCAAATACCGCAAAACTTATTAAAAGCAATAAGCCTGTTTTTAGTAAGTTTTTACCAAAAACAGGCTTTATAGATAAGATCATATTGGACATAGATAAACGGAGTATTGTGTGAATAAGAGAATAATGGTTGAGTGATTGTTTTAATCGGACTAGATATATTCACCCAACCACTCAAACATACATTAGCTAATGCTCGCTTCCACTTCTTCTAATTCAATCATCGCTGATTCCCAATCTTGATTGGCTTGTGCTAGATTTTGCTGAACCTCTTGATATGAAGCATTTGCTTTGGCTAACGCTGCATTATCATTATAAATTGCAGGGTCGCCTAATTGATGCTCTAAATCAGTTTTCTTTTCCTCTAATTTCGAAATTTTATCTTCCAAATCGCTTACTTTTTGATTCAGCTTTTTGATTTGTTTTTGAGCTTCTTTTTTAGCAAAATCACTTACCTGAGTTTTCACTTCTACCTTAGGAGCCTCTACTTTTTTCTCTACTGGTGCAGGTGCGGCATTGGCTTGACGTTCAGCTTGCCAAATTTCGTATTCATCGTAAGTCCCAGGATATTCTTTGATTTGTTCATCTTCGATATACCAGATTTTATTGGCAATTTCGGAAACAAAGAAACGGTCGTGAGAAACTACTACATAGCTACCTTCGTATTGTTGTAATGCCTGAATTAGGATATTCACCGACATCATATCGAGGTGGTTAGTAGGTTCATCCAGCAATAAAAAGTTAGCTTCAGAAATAAGAACTTTTGCCAATGCTACTCTTGATTTCTCACCTCCTGAAAGTACTTTGATACGCTTGAATACATCTTCACCTGTGAATAGGAAACAGCCCAAAACACTTCTCAATTCTGTTTCAAGCTTGGCAGTTCCTGCCATCTTTAGTTCATCCAAAAGTGTATTGTTGACATCCAAACTTTCAAGTTGGTGTTGTGCAAAGAAGGAGTCGATTACATTATGACCAAGCTTGCGTTCGCCATCAAGGGTTTCTGTACCAGCTATGATTCGTAAAACGGTTGATTTCCCTTTTCCGTTGGCACCAATTAGCGCAATTTTGTCGCCTCGTTCGATTACTGCATTAGCACCGCTCAAAATACGTTTAGAACCATAGGCTTTACTTACATCTTCCAGATTCATGATAAAACGTCCCGGCTGAGTACCAAAATTGAATTTGAAATTCACTTTTGCAGCTTCATCAATCACATCATCAATGACATCCAAACGTGCTAATGATTTCACACGAGATTGTACCTGACGAGCTTTGGTGGCTTTAGATTTAAAGCGCTCAATAAAACGTTCAGTCTGACGAATCATTGCCTGCTGATTTTCGTAAGCACCCTTCTGGATTTCATTTCTCATGGCTTTTTCTTCCACGTAAAATGTATAGTTTCCAGAATATTGGATCAGTTTAGAACCCGTTACCTCCACGATTGTGTTGACCGTATTATCCAAGAAATAGCGGTCGTGAGATACTACGATGATGGCGCCCTCATAATTATTGATATAGTTTTCTACCCACTCAATCGACGGTAAGTCAAGGTGGTTGGTAGGCTCATCGAGCATCAATAATGACGGACGTTGCAAAAGTAATTTAGCGAGCATCACACGCATACGCCAGCCTCCAGAGAAGGTGCGTAGTGGTTGACTCAAATCGGCAGTTGTAAAACCCAAACCTTCCAGAATCGCCTCAGCTTCAGATTGCATGGTATATCCACCCAAGGCATCAAATTCATCTTGTACTCTAGCTAATTTATCGACATCAGTATCCTCGTAGTTCGTTTCCATTTTGTGCAGGATACGGTCGATTTCTTTTTGCAGGAAATTCTGACGCTCGAAAGCCTGCATGGCTACCGAGAGAATAGATTCGTCGGACTGATAAGATAGTAAGTCTTGATTCAAAAATCCGATAGTGCAATTGCCTGACTTTGAGATGTTTCCACCGTCTGGCTGATATTCGCCTGAGATAAGGCGCAAAAGAGTTGATTTCCCAGTTCCGTTAGCCCCAATCAAACCGATTTTGTCTTTAGGTTTGATGTGTAAGTTGGCTTCATAATACATCGGGCGACTCCCGAAATAGAATGATAAATTATTAATAGATAACATATCACAAAGATAGTGGAAATTGTGGACTTGATGGATAACGCGGTGTATGCTAATTAGGCATTAAGAAAATTTTCATAAAACTCCTCCAAAAATCGCTTAGTCTCCTGATGCGTTATGGTTCCCTCTGGCGTTATTTTCCCTTTTACTCCTTGAATCAGCAGCTGAGTGTTGTCATGAAGTGATGCTCCTAATGTACTTAAAATTAATTGTAGCTCTTCATGCCCTTTTGCTCCATTGGCGGAGGCGGTAATTAGTCCTACGGGTTTATCGGAAAAAATAACAGTAGATACCGACCATTCTAATAGATTTTTTAAACCACTTGGAATCGAAAACACATATTCAGGAGTACAAATAATAATTCCGTCTGCCTTTGCGATACTAGCCCGAAACTGGACTATTTCGACGGGTGTATTTTCGACAGAAAGTTCAGGAGCAAAGTGGGGATAGTGTTTTAGGTCATCAATAATCTCAAAGTCAATTTCACTTGAAGATAAGGATTCTAAATACTTGACGATAGCCAAATTGGAAGAGTTGGCGCTGGCACTGCCAACAATAGCAACGATTTTTTTCAAGGTTTATGAAGTTTTGCTGAGACTTATGCTCTTTTAATTCTTAAGGAAATATTTTAGTTCAATCCTTTCAAAAATAGACCGCACTTTTACAAGAAGAGTGCGGTCAAAAACTGTTTAAGTGTAGAAGAGTTTGTTAATTTCTTAAGAATTGTTTCATATTTTATCCGCTGAAATTTTATGACTTCTTGAACGCAATCTACTCAAGGATTCTGGAGTAATACCCAAATATGAGGCAATGTGGTATTGTGGAATACGTTGCATCAAATGAGGGTAGGTTTGCAAAAAAGCCTCGTACCTTTCATTAGCGGATTTCTCAATAAACCATCGCAAACGTAAATCTTGCTGCATCAGAATAGCCTGTAAAAATAACCGGCCCAATCTTTCCCAATTGTGAAAACGGTCATACAACTTTTGTAAATCTTCATATTGAATAGCAAGACCTTCGCAGGGTTCAATTGCTTGTACAGCTTCGTATGAGGGTTGTTGTGAAAAAAAGCTCACAGCCGAAGTGTTAAACATGCTTTCCTCTGCAAAATAATTTGTGATTTGTCCCTTGTTTACAACTGGGACATAGTTTCTCATGATACCCTTATTAATGAAAAACACCTCCTTTGCCACATCTCCAACTTGTAATAGATGTTCATTCTTGCCTAGTTTCTTTGGATAAAAATTCTTTTCAATTAAATCTAACTCCTCCTTCGTAAATTCCGAAACGAATTGTGAAACTACTTTTCTAATGTGGGTGTACATAAATTTTTTTTTACTGGTTATAAATACAAAGCGTGTGTTACTAATTTGGAAAGGCGCAACAAAAGGGTAGTTTATTCAGTGATGAAAAAACTCAATGAAAGTGTAAAATACGTAAAAAATGTCAAAAAATTCAATTTTTTTGTGATAAGGAAGTATAGGAAGTGATGAGTGAGGGACGCAGTTGGGAGGAAGCTCCCAACTGCGTGAAAATGCTTATTTTGTAGCTTTGTTTCCGCCAAGATAGGGCGATTGTAATAAGTCGGATACGCCTTTGAAGAGAACGGCTGTTTTGTCATATCCAAATGTAGTCGCTAGTGACTGTGTTTTGTTATTGTCGCCCATGGCCATGTCCACATCTTTCATGGTCATTTGCGAAGGGTGCTCATAACCGCAAGCATGTGCAATTTCGAGCATTTCTTTGTTGAGTGTTTTCATATAATTATAAAGACGCTCACTCTTTAGCGCTGGGTCTATGCCTCCTTGTAGCCATTTGCTCGAGGTGGCAATACCCGTTGGACAGCGGTTGGTATGGCAAACTTGTGCTTGAATACAACCAATCGACATCATAGCCTCACGACCAACATTAATCAAATCGCAACCCATAGCAAATGCCATCATGGCTTTTTCAGGAAATCCTAATTTTCCAGAACCGATAAATACAATCTTGTCGGCTAATCCATAGCGTTGGAATATTTTATAAATCTTGCTGAACGCAAAAGTAAATGGCAACGACACGTGGTCTGCAAAAGCGTGTGGTGCTGCACCAGTACCACCTTCACCACCGTCGATGGTAATAAAGTCAGGGCCTTTGCCCGTTTTTACCATATATTGAGCTAGTTCTTCCCACATTTCTACTTTACCAACTGCTGATTTGATACCGACTGGCAGACCTGTATTTTGGGCCATATCCTCAATAAATTCTACCATTTCAGGGATTGTGGAAAAAGCAGAGTGATAAGCTGGCGAAATAATATCTTTTCCCATCGGAATATGACGTATGTCTGCTATTTCTTGGGTGATTTTCGAAGCTGGTAAAACACCACCTTTGCCAGGTTTGGCTCCCTGAGAAAGTTTGAGCTCCAGTGCACGAATAAAAGGATTATCTTGTGTCATTTTGATGAGTTTTTCCATCGAGAAATTTCCCTCATCGTCACGTACACCAAAATAAGCTGTACCGATATTTACTACCACATCCGCACCAAACTTATGGTAGGGTGATAGCGAACCTTCACCTGTATTGTGATAGCATCCAAACTTGATGGCACCCTTATTTAATGACTCAATGGCTTTGGCTGAAAGTGACCCGTAACTCATACCCGATATATTTACTATCGAATAGGGTTTGTAGGGACGCTTACGATTGTGATATTCACCAATAGTTTTGGCACAAGGTACGGCGCTTGGGTCTTTCAAATTAGGATGCTCTTTGGGAAGCTTTAATCCCAACATAGCGTGTTTGATAAAGATATATCCTACTGCATTAAAGTCTTGATCTGAACCAAAACCTTGTAGGTTATTTTCTTTTTTGGAAGAAGCATATACCCAGGCTCTTTCTCCTCTATTGAAAGGTAATTCTTCACGATTGTTGGCCACGATATATTGGCGTAATTCAGGGCCAATTTTTTCGAGCATGTAACGGATATGCCCAATCACAGGGAAATTGTGCTGGATAGTATGCCTTTTCTGTAGAATATCACGGATTGCCAGTCCTACAATTGGTATCACAATCCAGACGCTCCAGTGTAAATTTTGAATGAAATCCATAAAGTTGATTGGAATTATTGTTGCTTTAGGTTAAAAAGAATTAAAACGCTAAACTACTCAAATGTGCGTATTATATTTAAGTCATTCGTGTATTCTAAGCTCGTTTTAAGATACATGAACTGTATCGAATATTTTTTGTAAAAAAAGAAGATTAATGAATACAATCTTACTTGTCTTGAGTAAGAGATACACCACCTGAAATAATCATTTTCATAGCGTCCGACGACGGGATATCCAAATGAATGATACTGCTTTTGGGCACTATCATCATTTCGCCTGAAAACGCATAGGAATGGGGGCAGTACACCATCACATCGCCATCGAGCGATAAAAAACTTAGGTCGCTTTGGGTGATAAAACCAATTTTTTTGATGCCATTTTCTTTATTAATGGTAAAAAGAACAGGCTGATTAAATTTCTTTTTATCTCCTACAAAAGCCTCAACTAGGTCTTTGAGTGAGAAATAAATGAGTCCGACGAGGGGCAATCTGGAAAGTCCTTCTTCAAAAATCTTGAGAACAGGCACCGCCAAAAAAGAGGAACCCAAAAATCCCACGACCATGATGATCGCTAAAAGAACGACAAGCCCTGTGCCTCTAAAATGAAAGTAAAAATGTTCGTCAAGAGAAGAAAGTAAGTTGAAAATAATATAGCCTGTAATATAAACTGGCGCTAGTAAAAGTAGCCCTTGTACAAAATAACTAAAAAGCTTTGCGCTTATACGTTTGAATCTGAAAGACATTTTTTATATCTATTATGGTTTTGCCTTTTGGATAATGAACTCGATAACTTAGTACGATTGTTTTGGCCTCCTTGGGTTTGAGTGCAAAATCCCAAAAAAGTTTATTTCGATTGTAATCAACAGTAGCATCAGAATTTTCTTCCATTTCGAAGATAAGATCAGTGTCCTTTATGTTTGGTATAGTTTCACCGACCACAATGTTTAAAGTCTTCAACCATGGATTATAAACACGAATGGCTATTGAACGATATTCGTGAATAAGTTCATCGTCTACCTGTTTGGTATGATGTTTAATATCACGTCTAATTTTAATTCTAAGATTCTCTTCCACACTTAATGAAAGCGTGTCGGGTTTGTTGATGGGACCTAATTTTTGTGACTTGTTTTTTTGTGCCAGAATGCTGTAACAAGTACAAAAAAAGAGAGTGAAAAGTGCCGTCTTTAAAGTTTTTTGCAAGAATTTTGCCAAAATATTTTTCAAGGTCTTCAAAATAAGGATGATGGCTAATAATAGTGATTTTTCAAAATAGAGTCATTCAACGAACATTTATTTGTAATTTTGCGACAGAAATCTCAAAAGGAATAGTCAAAGTTTTAGATAATGAATTTTCAATATACACAATTACAAGAATTTATCCAACAGGTTTTTCTGTCGATTGGATGTAGCGAGGAAGATGCCCTTTTGGCGTCTCAAGTATTGATTTCCGCTGATTTGAGAGGTGTTGATTCTCATGGGATCGCTCGCTTAAGCGGCTATGTGCGTTTGTATGACAACGGTCGACTTAACCCTAAGCCGATTATTAAAATCATACACGAAACCCCTTCAACTGCCGTTATAGATGGTGACAAAGGACTGGGTTTGGTGGTTGCACCAAAAGCAATGGAAATTGCGATGGAAAAAGCCGACAAAGTGGGTTCTGGCTGGATTTCGGTTCAAAATTCCAACCACTTTGGTATTGCAGGTTATCATGCGATGAAAGCTTTGCATAAAGATATGATTGGTTGGGCTATGACTAACGCCGCACCTTTAGTTACACCAACGTTTTCTAAAGAGAAATTATTGGGTACCAATCCAATTGCTGTGGCCGTTCCTGCGGCTGAAAATCCTCCATTTGTTGCTGACTTTGCAACTACGGCAGTGGCATATGGCAAAATGGAGATTTTACAACGTAAAGGTGCGCCCGCTCCACTTGGATGGGTACAAGATAAGGATGGTAATCCGACTGACGACGCCAATGCTGTGAAAAATGGAGGTGCTTTGTTGCCTTTAGGTGGCGACCGTGAGCACGGATCTCACAAAGGATATGGCTTAGGTGCAATTGTAGATATTTTCTCAGGGGTACTCTCTGGTGCAAATTTTGGTCCTTGGGTTCCACCTTTTGCTACAGCTGGATTTATGTCTGCAGGTGAACAAGTAGGAAAAGGTACTGGACACTTCCTAGGTGCTATGCGAATTGATGGTTTCCGTCCTGCTGACGAATTCAAAGCTGATATGGACAAATGGATTAATCGTTTTAAAGCAGCACCTGCCGTAGACGGGAAAAATGTAATCATCCCAGGCGATCCAGAGCGCGAATTAGAAGCTGAACGTAAAGCCAATGGAATTAATTTATTGGAGCCAGTTGTTAATGACCTAAATGCCTTGGCAACACGCTTTGGTATAAAATTTTAAAAGCAATCTCAAGATTAACTCGATAAATAGCTTATCAAATCAAAAATGCAAAAGAATAACAAACTCATTCGCTATCTGATTATTACAGTTGCTTTGTTTACGGCGATGTTCTCTTATTATGTTTGGCAAATTGCCAAAACGCCTAATTATCAGGTAGATGAAAAGAAAGGATTTGCTTTGTTGATTCCTAAAGGAGCAACATTCGAAACTGTATGGGACTCCTTGAATGCTCACAAAATTGTAAGAGATGAGCTTTCGTTTAAGTTTTTAGCAAAACTGCTCAAGTTCCATGATAATGTTCATGAAGGTCGTTATATGATTACGGCTGAAATGGGTAATTATGAATTGTTGAAAAAACTTCGTTCAGGTCGCCAAGATGCTATTCGCTTGACTTTCAATAATATTCGTTTGAAGAAAGATTTGGTGCATAAAATTGGTAATCGTTTCCAATTTGA
The DNA here is from genome assembly GCF_002270355.1 of Flectobacillus sp. BAB-3569. GTDB lineage: Bacteria > Bacteroidota > Bacteroidia > Cytophagales > Spirosomataceae > Flectobacillus > Flectobacillus roseus. The sequence goes on from NZ_NJFZ01000009.1 coordinate 424,065, forward strand.
TTCACTGACTTTTGCCAAAATGCTGAATGATAGCACAATCGCTCGTAAATATGGTTTTACAAATGAGACCATTATGTGTATGTTTTTGCCTAATACCTACGAGGTTTATTGGACAGTTACTCCCAATGAGTTTTTTGACATCATGCACGGATGGTACAAAAAATTCTGGACAGAAGAACGTAAGCAAAAAGCAGCGGCTATTGGTTTGAATCCAATTCAGGCACAAATTATGGCATCAATTGTAGAGGCCGAAACCAAGAAACCTGACGAAAAACCAAGAGTTGCAGGGGTATATATGAATCGTTTGAATGCTAAAATGCCTTTACAGGCCGATCCAACGGTAGTTTTTGCACACCAAGATTTTACGATTAAGCGTGTAAATAGTACCTTGACAAGCATCAAATCGCCCTATAATACCTATAAGGTCATCGGTTTGCCCCCAGGTCCAATCAACTTGCCAGATTTGAAATCTATTGATGCTGTTCTGAATTATGAACATCACAAATACATGTATTTTTGTGCAAAAGAAGATTTTTCAGGTTATCACAATTTTGCTGAAAGCTTCGAAGATCATTTGAATAATGCTCGTATTTACCAAGATGCCTTGAATAAACTCAATATTCACAGCACAAAAAATAATACTCAAAAATTCAAAGACTATAAAGGATGGCCTATGTGGCAACTTTGTAGTCTTTGTGCTTTTGTACTAAATCAAAGCATCCAATTCCCTCAAAATTTCGTAATTCTTATGTATATTCACGAATTCAGCTACCGAGTTCGCTATGCCGATACCGACCAAATGGGCTATGTATATTATGGCAACTATGCCCGATTGTATGAAATTGGAAGGGTAGAAGCACTGAGAAGTTTAGGGTTCAGTTATAAAGAAATGGAAGATTCTGGTGTCATGATGCCAGTATATGAAAACAAGTCCAAGTACATCGCTCCAGCGCTTTATGACGAATTGCTGACTATTAAGACCAGTTTGCAAACAATGCCATCGGCACGTGTGGTTTTCCATTATGAAATATTTAACACGGAAGGTAAATTAGTACATACAGGCGAAACAATCTTGGTTTTTGTAAACCGTGAAACTAATCGCTTGACAAAAGCCCCCAAAGAACTAACACAATTACTACAACCTTATTTTGCGGGCTAAACTAAAGATTTTTTGAAGGAAAGTAAAAGATACTGGAATGCTCAAACGACTAAGAAATACCAAATTATATTCCCTCGTAATCTATTTTTTACAAACAACACGCTTAAAAAACACAACTGCAACTGTTTATTACGTCCTGAAAATATTGATTCAAAAAATCATTCAGTTCGATATAGACGTGCGTGCAGCAGCGGTGGCGTATAATTTTACTTTGGCGGTTTTTCCTACCTTGATTTTTCTTTTTTCTTTAATTCCCTACATCCCTGTTGAGAATCTAGACGAAAGAATTCTTAATTTACTTTCAGACGTAATGCCTGCGGGGATTTATGGCGAAGCCAAGCGTACCATTGTCGAAATTATCAGCAAGCCACGAGGAGGCGTTTTATCGCTCGGTTTTTTCTTTGCTTTGTACGCTTCTACAAGCGGAACAATGGCATTGATGCGAGCCTTTAATCTGACCTTAACAACACAAGAAAAGCGAGGTTTTGTCAAAGCCAGATTGATTGCCGTGATGATGAATTTCTTGCTGACAATGGTTTTGTTCGTGTCGATTGTAGTATTGATTGTAGGGAGACTTTTAGTGGATATGCTTTTTGAAGGAGGGATGATTAATCCCAGTTTTACATTTTATCTCTTACAAGCATTGACCTATTTTGTGATTTTTACGCTGTTTTTTCTGGTTATTTCTATTGTATATTATTGGGGGCCTTCTGTACACAAAAAATGGAAGTTTATAAACGTTGGTTCCATTACAGCCTCTATTTTGACGATTATTATAACAAACGGATTTTCGTATTATCTTTCTAATTTTGCTTCTTACAACAGGCTTTACGGAACAATTGGTACCTTTATTGCCTTGATGGTTTGGCTTTATCTGATTGCGTTGGTATTGATTCTGGGATTTGAGATAAATGCGAGTATCGACTATGCGATAAATGTGCCACCAGATAGCGAAGAGGAGTTTTTGTCGGTTGAAAATTGAAAAAGCCGCACTCAAAGTAAGCACGGCTTTTTGTACCCTAACCCATAAAAATCAATGAAGTATTCCTACTTTTTAGCATTGATAATCAATTTTCCGCCATAATCGTGCCAAATTTTTATTATTTCTCATAAATAGAAGCTTTTTTGAAAAAAAAGTACTTCTATTTTGTTTTTTGACTCCAAGTTCTCACCTTGTTATCTCAATAAGTCGCAATCCACAGAACATTTTTTAAGAAGGAGGTACCATGGCAGAGTTTATAAAGCTGTACGAAAAAGGTACAGATATGCGAAAAATCGATCAGATTATTTCGTGCCTGAAAGACGGTGGCGTCATTATTTATCCTACCGATACGGTGTATGGAATGGGATGTGATATTCATAATACCCGTGCTGTTGAACGTATTTGTCAAATCAAAGGAATAAAGCCCAACAAAAACAACTTCTCTTTTATCTGTTATGATTTGAGTCATATTTCGGACTATGCAAAAGTATCGAATGCCGCTTTTAAGCTTATGAAAAAAGCTTTACCTGGGCCGTTCACTTTTGTGTTAGATGGAAACAACAAAGTTCCTAAAGTATTAGCTCAAGGGAAGAAAACCGTGGGAGTTCGTGTTCCTGATAATGAAATAACACGATTGATTGTCAAAGAATTAGGGAATCCCATTATCACAACTTCGATACGTGATGAAGACGATATTGTGGAATATTCAACTGACCCAGAATTAATTTTTGAAAAATTTCAAAATGTAGTTGATATCGTAATTGATGGAGGATTTGGGAATAATATTCCTTCGACTATTGTGGATGCAACTTCTGATGATTTTGAAGTGATTCGTCAGGGATTAGGCGAATTAGAAGAGTTTTTGTAATTGTGAGTGATGAATTTTGAGTGCTGAGTTTTTAATTTAATTAATTGATGTACAGTGAAGGGTTTTGCTATTTGGTTGAATTTTCTGATTGCTAGACAAAATTGAAGTCTCTAGTTCAAGACTTAGTCTTGGACTTACTTTTTTAAACAGTTTAAAACTGTATTAATAAAATTGAGTGACGAAGTCTAAACATCTGAATACCACTTACTCGTCTTGTCCAGTAGCCAGTTGGATTCTATTTTGCACTATTATTCATTATGAAAAAAAGCGGTCGAAACTTGTTTTTCGACCGCTTTTTTCATACTTATAAAAGGATGACTATCTCAAACTCCTACTAATAATTGCGCAAGTAAATAATCTGCTACTAATACAGCGATACAGCTATTCGTCACGGCTTTGGTAGATGACTGACCCACTTCTAGTGCTCCCCCTTTGGTAAAATATCCTTGAAAGGCAGAGATAGAGGCAATCAAAAAGGCAAAAACCACCGACTTGATAATGGCAAATGGTACATAAATAGGATGGAAGTCAAAACGTAAGCCTTGAATATACTCCGACGGCGAAATAGCACCCGAAAGCCAACCTGCTAAATAGCCTCCATAAATAGAGAGAAATCCTGCTAATGCAACTAACATCGGGAAAGTAATAATGGCACCAATGATTTTTGGTAAAACCAAATAAGAAGTAGAATTAATACCCATTACTTCCAAGGCATCAATCTGCTCAGTAATTTGCATGGTACCTAATTGACTGGCAATATGCGAACCCACTTTTCCTGCCAAAACAATGGCCGTAATCGTAGGTGCGAGTTCCAAAATCGTGGAATCTCGTACAATCAAACTAATAATGTATTTCGGTACGAATGGATTTGAAAGGTTGGCCGCCGTTTGCACACAGGTTACAGCTCCAATAAAGGATGAAACAATTGAAACAATGAGTAGAGAATTAATTCCAATTTCATAAGCCTCCTCAAATACCAAATCAAAATAAACCTTAAATTTTTCAGGATTTTTAAATAAATTCCCCATGAAAATGAAATATCTACCTATTCTTGTCACTTCGTTTTCTGTTAAGCGTTATAAGTTAGTAACTTCGTTGCTACGTTTTTGTAGCTATGACAACTTTAGCAAGCTGTGCCCTCAAAGATAACAAACCTTACAAGAAAAATCGGTGAAGGGAACAGAGTTTTTATGACAGATGTTGTTGAGAGGAATAAGAAAGTAATTCAAGCGAAGGTATTATTGAATATACATGCCATAAACAATCATTTATGAAATCGATTATCGTAACGGGCGGAACAAAAGGTATCGGAAGAGCTATTGTTGACAAGTTTGCCCAAGAACAATATCAGGTATTTACTTGTGCTCGTTCAGAGGATGAGTCTTTAAAAGGAATATCAAATGTTCATTTTTTTAAGGCTGATTTATCACAACGTAGCGATGTTTTAGCTTTTGCGGATTTTGTTCGTCAACATACCGAAAGTGTAGATATTTTGGTAAATAATACAGGCTTCTTTATCCCAGGTCAAATTCATAATGAGGAGGAAGGGACGCTTGAAGCCATGATTGAAACTAATGTTTACAGTGCCTATCATCTAACAAGACAGTTTGTTAATAAGATGATTGAATTGCGTTCAGGACATATTTTCAATATTTGTTCTACCGCAAGTATTACTGCCTATACCAATGGAGGCTCTTATTGTATTTCAAAGTTTGCTCTTTTGGGTATGAGTAAAGTATTACGTGAGGAGCTGAAGCCTTTTAATGTACGTGTAACAAGCATTTTACCAGGTGCAACCCTGACCAACTCATGGGCAGGTGTCGATTTGCCAACCGAGCGTTTTATGCGTTCTGAAGATGTCGCAGAAGTAATCTGGACGGCACACAAAATGCCAGCCAGCACAGTTTTGGAAGAAATTTTATTACGCCCACAGTTGGGGGATATATAATGGTGAATTAGTGAGTTGTGAATTTTGCCTTCGTTGGAGTTATTTCCAACGACTCAAGCGTCAGCAACTCATCAAGTGTGGAGGATAGGTTTGGGCTATTCTGCCATCGTTGGAGTTATCTCCAACGACCTAAGCGTCAGCAACTAACCAAGTGTGGAGGATAGGTTTGGGCTATTCTGCCATCGTTGGAGTTATCTCCAACGACGCAAGCGTCAGCAACTAACCGAGTCAGGAGGATAGGGTTTGGGCTATTCTGCCGTCGATGGAGTTATCTCCAACGACGCAAGCGTCAGCAACTCGCCTAGTCAGGAGGATAGGGTTTGGCTGTTGGCTAACACAAGTTTGTTGGAGAAAACTCCAACAAAGGCTAAAAAAACTCCAACAAAGGCTGAAATTCCAACAATGACGCAAGTATGTTGGAGAAAACTCCAACAAAGGCGGGAAAGGCTGAAATTCCAACAATGACGAATAGTGAAAATAACACTAAATCACTCATTCACAAATCACTAAATAGCTGAAATAGTAGATTTAATTTTGGAAATGGAAAAACAAATTCAATATCAGAGTCTGGAACAATTGCCAGAAGTAGCTGCTCAAATTACGGAATTTGGCAAAAGTGAGTTAGTTTGGTTATTTGAAGGACAGATGGGAGCTGGTAAAACTACGCTTATCAAGGCGCTGTGTGCCAATTGGGGAGTTACCAATCATGTACAAAGTCCTACGTTCTCAATTGTCAACGAGTATATTACCGAAACCAAAGAAACGCTCTATCATTTTGACTTTTATCGTTTAAAAAACGAGGTAGAAGCTATGGATATGGGTGTGGAGGAGTATTTTGATTCGGGAAACTATTGCTTTGTTGAATGGCCTTCCAAGATTGAAAACTTGTGGCCCTTGAATTATTTAAGCATTGAAATTTCAGTGCAAACTGATGGAAGTCGCCTTATTATTTTGAAAAAAAATTAGTAAACCTTCACGATAGAATTTTGGAAAGGTCAAGCAACATTTTATTTTCGTGCTATACTAACCCAATCTTGTGTTGAATAAAGCAATGGCTAAACAATCTGGATTTAAAGAAATACTCGCCCAAACAGGACTTACTCAAACGGCTTTGATGCCTCAAGAAGCGTTGTTGTGGACCAAGCAAAATGCTAAAAGCTTGTTCATCGGCTTACCAAAGGAAATTACCCTACACGAAAAACGTGTTTCCTTAACCCCCGATGCTGTATCGCTTTTGGTAAAAAATGGTCATCAAGTGTTGATTGAGACTGGCGCAGGCGAAGGTGCCAAATTCAAAGACTCTCAGTACTCCGAAGCTGGTGCTCAAATCGCCTATTCGAAAGAGGAGCTGTATAAAGCCGATGTGATTGTAAAAATTCAGCCACTTACGGAAGAAGAACTCGAATACCTGAAACATGGAGCTACTTTGATTTCGGCACTCAATATGCAAAAATCTACCAAAGAGTATTTTGAGAAACTTAACCGTAAGAAGGTCACAGCACTGGCATACGAGTTTATCGAAGACAACGCTGGAGGTTTGCCTTTGATTCGTGCCATGTCCGAAATTGCTGGAAGTACTGTTATGTTGATCGCTGCTGAATGTTTGAGCAGTTCCAATAATGGTATGGGGGTAATTTTGGGAGGAATAACAGGAGTACCACCAACGAAAGTGGTTTTTCTGGGTGCTGGTACCGTTTCTGAATTTGCCGCTCGAACAGCGATTAGTCTGGGAGCTGATGTGAAGATTTTTGATAAAGATATTTACAAACTTCAGCGTCTCAAACATGCCATTGGTCAGCATGTTTATACTTGTATTATTGATTCTCATGTTTTGCCAGAAGCAATTATTCAAGCCGACGTTGTGATAGGGGCATTGCGCGCTGAAAATGGCTTTACGCCTTGTATTATTACTGAAGAAATGGTTTCTAGAATGAAACCAGACTCGGTATTAATCGACGTTTGTATCGACCAAGGGGGCTGTTTTGAAACATCTGAGTTGACCGATTTAGCTAACCCTACTTATCGTAAATATGATGTAATTCATTATTGTGTGCCTAATATTCCTTCGCGCGTAGCACATACTGCTACTCAGGCTTTGAGTAATATTTTTACCTCATTTTTGCTTAAAACAGGAAAAACAGGTGGAATAGAAGAAGCAATTTTTGCCAACAAAGCCTTTATGAAAGGGGTTTACAGTTATAAAGGAAGCTTGACAAATGCTCAAATAGCAAAAAAACTAGGAATAGCTTACAAGGACCTAAGTTTGTTGGCGGCTGCTAGGTTCTAAATAAAACTAAATTTTATCGATGGGAAAATTGATTACCTCAAGATATCTGAAGACTTGGAAATCATTGTTAGACCTCGATATTCAGGATGAATTTTCGGAGGTAGAACAAATACGTTTGGAACCTCATAGCTTTACATTTTATACTTCTGTTTCAGTAATGTCTTCCTCTAAGATAGAAGGAGAACAGCTTGAGGTTGATAGTTTTGTGAAGCACAAACTTTTACAAATTGAATATCTTCCTGAGCTAACAGAAAAGCCTAATGATTTATATAATGCATACCTGTTTGCTCAAGATTATCCCTTGACGTACGCCAATTTCTTAGAGGCGCATAAGCTGATCTCAGCTCATTTACTTCCTGAAAGGCTAAGAGGTACGCTACGGAAAACCGAAATGCTTGTTATGGAGCATAAAACTGGTAGAATTCAGTATGAGGCAGCTCCACTTGGACTAATAGAGAAAGAATTTGAAGCTTTTTGGACTGAAATAGATGAATTATTGCAAGAACCAATGCCAGTTGAAGAGGTATTTTATTACGCTTCCTTTATCCATCTGGTATTTGTAAATATTCACCCTTTTAGTGATGGTAATGGACGACTAGCGCGATTATTAGAAAAGTGGTTTTTAGCTGAAAAATTAGGGAGAAGTGCATGGTTTATTAAGTCCGAAAAGTATTATTACAAAAACGTAAATACTTACTATAAGAATCTTGCAAGGTTAGGTATTTATTATGAGGGATTAGATTACGAAAAATCGATTCCTTTTTTACTAATGCTCCCAGAGGCATTAATTTTTGAAAAGTAAAATTTTAAATAAAATGATTGAAGATTATCAAGCTATATCCAATGCCCCCAACTCTCCTGATTTGAATGGAAAGTACTTGGGCATTATTTCAACAGACTTCGCCTTAGTGGCCGAATTTGTCAAAGAAGCTTCTTATCAAATTAGAACTAGAGGTTTTTCCAAATATCCTATTTTCGCAGTTTCTCGTACTGTTGTGCCTGTTGGTTCAAAATTGATTGGTATCAACGAAATGAATGGGAATACTTGGAATTATAATGCCACAGTAGCAGAGGAGTTTATGCAAAGAGGTATTATTTCTGCAGAAAATGCGGAGGTTTTTGAAAGTAGTTACAAAGACCCTGATGAGTTTTGCTGTTTGTTTGTCTTTGATAATGATTTTGCTAGTTTTGTGTATATTCCTTATCCGGAGGACTAAACATTGCGTAATTAACCCACTATTAGATGTAATGAGATGATAGTAAATCCCCAAAAAATAGAAATTGTGAAAGAGGCAATCTTCAGACTAGCAAACTTCTCGTCAGAAGAGTGGGACTTCTATCGTAGTCATATTGAAGAAGTTCAGTTTAAGAAAAAGGAATTTCTTACTGAAATAGATCAGGTAGAATCGTGTACTTATTTTATCATTGAAGGTGCTGTAAAATATATTTCCTTCAAGGAGGATAAAGAAATTTGTGTGGATTTGGGCTTCAAAGGAAATTTTGTAAGTTCTTTTGCCTCTTGTTTATCTCAAACGCCTTCTTCCATTGGTATTCAGGCGGTTACGAAGGTTACTGCTATGCGTTTGCGTTATCAGCCTGTTTTGGAGCTTTTGGAAAGATCTAAAAATGCTGAACGCTTTCACCGAAGAATCGCCGAAGGCTTGTATATCCGCGAAACAAAACGGACTTACAGCTTGATTTCGCAAAGTGCGGAGGAACGCTATCTTAATTTGATTACCTATCAACCAGATGCTTTAAGGCTTATTCCAGTAAAAGATTTAGCTTCTTTCTTGGGTATTCATCCCGATAGTTTGAGTCGTATCAGAAATAATATAAAGGCTTAGTTGTAAGCAAATCAAAAAAGGCTGAAAAGCCTTTTTTGAAACTATAATAAATGATTATATGTTTATATATTTATACAATATTGATTGATTTTTTACTACTTTGAGCAAATAAATACTAACGACATGGATTTAAAGAATTGGAGTGTGATGCGATTTCTCCGTTTGGCAGTTGGAGCTTGGGCTTTAACAAACGGAATAATGCAGAAAGATTTTTTACTTTTGGGATTGAGTGCGATTGTACTTTTTCAAGCTATTTCTAATACTGGCTGTTGCGCCGCAGGAAATTGTAGTACTCCAGTAAACAAAAAAGCAGATACCAAGGATGCTTTAAAAGAACCTGTGGAATTTGAAGAGGTTTAAGGATAAATTACAATAGGAGTGCCAATTGGAACAGCATCGTATAATTCGTCTATTTCAGCGTTTTGAACAGCGATACAACCTAAAGTCCAATCAAACCAGCGATGAAATTTGCCTAAAAGTCCCATGTAATTTTTTAGTCCATGAATTTTAATTTCGCCTCCCGCTGGGCGGTGTAACTTTCGTGCGTGAGCTATATCTTTTGCGTTGGGGTAGGAGATACCTAAGTTTTTATAGTAATCACTGTGTGGGTTTTTGTCGTAAATGATATAGCTTCCTTCTGGGGTTTTTAAATCGCCCTCGTACTCTTTAGCACCGAGCGGTTGTCGGCCTAGTGCAATAGAATATGTTTTAAGGAGTTGCCCATCATAAAAAGCTAGTAATTGTCGCTTCGATTTGAATACAACTAGACTATCAATTTGAGCATTTTTCGGAAGTGGAGTTTCAGGTAAAAACTGATAAATTGCCAGCCCAAGAATAAGGACAGGCGTAAATATTCGAAAGATAATTTTGAGAGGATGAGTCATAAGATTTTAGGATTTAGAGAGAGCAAAGAAGAATTTTGTTTACAAAGATAGTATACGAGGTTTCTGAGAGGATTGAAAAACAGCTATTTAAGTAGAAATATAGATATGTAGTTAGTAAACGGTCGGAGACAGAAATTTGTATGTGATTATATTTTGAAAAACTTGTGTTTTATAGTTTTGACTCTCTGAACATAGATTGTTAATGATATTATTTCCAAAACATGAATCATCCGTATTGAGTGATTTGTTATTGTGTGCATGAGTGATTGTTAAAATTTGTATTATAGGATGTACGTCTAAAACAGGATCCTAGTTTTCATCAAAAAGCGGTCAGAAAATATTTTCCGACCGCTTTTTGATGCTAAAATGCTTAAGACGCAATCATTGCGTCTCTACTGGTATATAAAAAATAATTATACCCGCATTAAGCGCTAGGCTTTATGCGCTAAGCTAAAAGCCTAATGTCTAGGGCTTACGGCCTAAAGCCTACTTACAGAGTTCTACTTGTCAATCCACCTTTTTGACTGTCAACTTCTATTGTGGCTTTGTCAAGTTTACCTTTTACAATCCAGCGAACTTTCACTGCGCTCATTCCTGAAATATTCGAAACTTCAATCGTTTGAGGCGTGTATTTTTGTTCTTTAGTCAAATTGATGTCTTCGTTTTCGACGATCATTCCAGCTACTACATTGGCATTTTTCAAAGAAATATAGTCTGGTCTTTCGATTTTATACTTCAAATCATGCGCTGAGTGAGTTGGAATAACTTTAGAATTGGTCACCACTGCTGTTACTTCTGTAAAACCACCCGCTAAGGCTTTTTGACGAATTTCCGATACTTCTAATTTAGGCATTTGTGAGGCATGTAACACCGTAAAAGCCATGTTGCGGTGAGCATCCTCTTCCAACATAAATCCTGGGTGATTTCGAGTGTAGTTTTTCTTTGGTCCACCTATTTCAATATCGCCATATTGCGGATGCTTGAATGGTTTCCAAGCTACATAAGCATCATTGAATAAGAGGTTTTTACTAAACTCCTCAAAATCATTGTTTTGTCCACGACCTTCCTCGCTTTGTTTTCCAAATAATTTATAAGAAGTAAATAATTCTGTTGAAAAAGTAAATACCCCACGACCAAGCGCAAGCCAGTCGATTTCGCCTCCGTAAACAGTGTATAGATCTTTGTAAATCACAAAGTACTTATATCCCGGATTGATTTTCTCACCAATTTTTCCAAAATAATCATACACTGCGCCGTCTTGAGGTACGTAAAATCCTGCGTCTTCCTCAGCCCCCGGACCACGTAAGAACATGCCTCCATTGTTGTGATAACTTTGCGCTCCAGCAATATTAGGGTGTGCATATACAAAGTTTTTGATATTGCGAGTCTCCGCCAAAGTGCCTGGGTGATACAAGGCTCCACGTTGAATGTAGTCTGGTTGCCAGTTCCAACCCCAGTCACGGTTTGGGTCATAATAGCCAATCAAATCTTCATTGACAGCACCATCGCCATCATTGTCGATGCCTTCATAACCTAACATTTCGTATTCTCCTTTTTCGTCTGGTTTGGCAGGAATCATACGCTGTGGATTATCGCAATCTACTTTCCAACGGCCATAAGGCGTTTTGCGGCGCATCATTACGATATTGCCATCGCCGTCGAGGTCATCAAATTTGTCTTCGTCTGCCTTGCCATCGCCGTCATCATCAAAAGCCAACATACCCGAACGAGGCGAATGTGGTGTGTTTGGATTTTTCAAGAAATCCTCACGAGCATCTGGGTTGATAGTTGGAACAATGTAAAAGACTTTATCTTTCAACAGTTGTTTGATAAAATCTACCGAATTAAAACTTTCGGCCAAGTACCAAGCTGTGTACATCGCCACTTCAGTGCCTTGAATCTCGTTTGAGTGGATATTGCCATCAATATAAAAGCCAGGTTTACGATCTACACTTCCAGACTTAAAATCTGAAATAGTTAAAACCCACATATCTTTTCCTTGGGTTGATTTTCCCATAGATTCTACTTTCACTAAATCTGGGTATGCTTTTGCTAAATCTTGGCAAAAACGAGTAATCATCGCATAATCATTGTAATGATTCCAGCTAATTTTTACTTTTGGCGATGCGGGAGTGCCAATGGCACGAAGCCCTGTTAGGTCATCGTTGATGGTTTTTTCTTGCGCTGCTGCACCCAATGAGCATGACAACAAGAATAGGGATATATATTTTTTCATGAGAAAATACTAAGATAATTTGTTGAATATTGTACGATGTGGAGAATAAAAGTCTATTTCAGCGCTACAGATACAGTTTTAATACCTGTCATAGCATTACCCGCTTCGATAGTGATACTGCCCGAACCACTAATCAACCAGCTATATTCTTGTGATTCACCAGCCGACATAGCACCTCGAAGGTTGACTTTTTTCCCTGAAATAATAGTTTGTGCACTTGAAGTTTTTACTTCTGTGCGTACTTTTTGTACCCAACGTACACGATCACCGATTTCTGAACCAGTTGGCAATAAACCTTTGTTGGTTACTTGAACTGTTACACGAGTTAATCCAGCCGAAACAGCTTCTGTTTTTACATTGAGAATCTGCAAATCAGACATTTGTGCGGTAAAAGCTTTGAAAAACTTGAGATGTTTGTCGGTAGTTTCATTCAAATAACTGAGAGGAGGGTTCAATTTTGCATAAGGAGCAATACCGCCAACCTCAACAGTTTGATTAGGAAAATCTGGATGATTGATTTTTTGCCAAGCCACAAAACTTCCTTTTAGTTGCTGCGCATCAGCCCATTTCAAAAAGCGAATATCCTCATTGTCACTTGCTTTGACTTCTTTTATTTCTTTCTTCGTAGAATCTTTTGTTGCGGATACTTTTGGTGCCCACCAAGTTGGAGTACTAAAGCTTAGTCTTCCGTAGTGATAATAAGCAGTTTGAGAAAGATTTCCTTTGGTTTGTGGCATAGCAGGTGCATCTTTCAAACCTGTTTGAGCGTTGTAAAGTTTAGATATTTGCTCACCAACAGAAGCGTCTTTTTCTAAAATTCCTGTTATAATTCGTTTCAAGGTTTTAGATTTATCAAACTTTGTTGCTTCGCTCAAGTTGTTGGCAGGACCAAAGGTAAATACAGCGTAAATATTTTTGGTAGTATATAAAAAGTCTAAAAGCGCTTTAGTTTCTGACTCGGAAGCAGCATATTCTCCCGAACCTTGGGTGAAAAATGGATAATCGTAAGTGCCGTTTTTATCAATATTTACTCCTCCGACGCCATCTTCGTTGAAAACACCATCTTTATCATTGTCGATACCTTCGCTGAGGAGGATATACTTGCCAACTTCCCCTTTACTTGGGTCGGCCTTTACCATGACTCTTGGGTCTTCTTTGCTAATAATGAACGTACCTGAAGGGTCTTCAATACGCATCCATGTGATTTGTCCATCGTTGTTCAAATCTTCAAAAGGATCTTCGTTTAAGCGTCCATCACGGTCGTCGTCGGTATCAACGTCGTTGCCGCTCCGCTCGAATTTGAGTTTTGCTGAAAATTGTTCTTGTGCATCAGGGTTGATGCTAGGAATGATATAAAAAGTTTTTGTTTCGAGGATTTTGGCAAGCGAATCCGAAGCGACCAATTTTTCTGCCAGTTGTAGAGCAACCTCTGTACCTGCTAAATGTGCGCCATCTGCGCCTGCTAAGATAGCAATAGCAGGTTTTGCACTTGCATCACCTTTGCTTAGGGTAATGGCAAATAGGTCTTTTCCACCTTTACTTTTTCCAATAGATTCAAGTTTGGTGGTGGTGGCATATTTGCTACTGAGGGTTTTGAGGCGTGCACTCAGTTGGGCATGGTTTGGATAGGAACTTTGGGCAAAAGCACAACCCGAAAAAGCGAGTAGCCCAGCCAGAATAAAGATTTTTTTCATTGTTAAGTACTTTTTTCTCGACTTCAACGATTCTCAATTTTCAAGAATTAAGAGAATCATATAGTTGCGATGAAGGTTGGATAAGTGATTTTTCCTAAAAATACAGGTATTCCTAGAAAATCCAGCAATCACAAGCGTATGATTCGATGTAATACACGTTTGAGAGTCTCAATCGAAAAAAAGTACGATGAAAAATTATTTTGAGCGTTTGACTAATTCTTCACGACTCAAAGTAATCATTCGTCCAATCGGTTTTCCATTACGGTAGGTGTTTACACGTAAAGTAATCGGTCCTTCTGGAATCTGGATAGGGTCTTTGTACACAGGACTAAATTTGCTAGGAACGGTGTCGTCAATAGAATAATGAATTGTTAAGTTCGGAATTTCTGCTTCGAGTTCTACGACTAATTTTCCATCTTTCATACTCGGTTTGATGGCTGCATCATAAGCAGAGCGAGCGTAATTGATACCTGCTAAATCGGCACGGTCGAAATGATTTTCCATTTTAGTAACAAATTTCTCCCAATTCTTTTTCTCTTTTGGTGACCAATATACTTCTGATAATGCCCAGCAACGAGGATAGGTCATATATTCAGCATATGCCAAAGTTGGAATGCCTTCTGTCCAAAGGTTGGCTTGTCCACCCAAAATAAATTTACCATCTACGCCTTCAGGAATTGGTTCGAAATCATAGCATTTTTTCAAACGTAAAGTAGCATAAATAGGTGGTTCCAAGGTTCTGTCACTTTGCATAAAGTCGATATACACATAAGGAGAAGGCGTCATCACTACGTTATGCCCCAATTTGGCTGCTTCAATACCTCCTTCGATGCCTCTCCAGCTCATGACTGTGGCTTCTGGTGCAATACCGCCCTCTAAAATCTCGTCCCAACCAAGCAACTTCTTCCCTTTAGTTTTCAAGATTTTTTCCACTCTTTTCATGAAATATCCTTGCAACTCTTCTACATGCTTCATGTTTTCTTTCTGCATCAATGCCTGACAGTTGGCATCGGCTTCCCAAAAACCTTTGTAACATTCATCTCCACCTACATGGATATATGGATTGGGGAAAAGTGCTGCTACTTCTGTAAATACTTTGTCCAAAAATTCATAAACTTTTTCATCTGAAGGATTGAGTGTATTATCGGTCAACATTTTGAATTTACCATTACCGTACCACTCCGCAAATTTACTTCCTGGGTTTACCTTTGTCTTAGGGTCTTTTGTACACGAAAGCTCAGGATAGGCTGCAATTGCCGCCATACTATGACCCGGTACATCTATCTCGGGCACAATGGTTACATTGCGCTTCTGAGGCATATTTGACAACCTCTTTTATATCTTCTTGCGTATAAAAACCGCCGTCTGTTGCCGCTTCGCCATCTTTTGGAGCATCCAACTGATTAAACTTTCCAATACGTGGCACACGCCAAGCTCCCACCTCGGTGAGTTTTGGCAAAGATTTTATCTCAATTCTCCAGCCATTATCGTCGGTCAAATGCCAGTGGAAAGTGTTGTATTTCAAGCGAGCCATGACATCAATGTAACGCTTTACCTCGTCTTTGGTAAAGAAATGACGACTCACGTCAAACATGATACCACGCCAAGCAAAACGAGGATAATCGGTGATTTTGACAAAAGGAAGCGTCCAGTCTTTTTTAACAGCGGTATTGCTTTCGATTTCGGTCGGCAATAGTTGCAAAATACTCTGCATACCATAAAACAATCCTCCTGTTTGATTGGCAGTTACTTTTGCTCCATTGGCATCCACTTCTAGGTTATAGCCTTCTTTCCCTAGCTCTTCAACTGGATTTTTATGTAGTGAAAAACTAATCGCATTGGGCTGATGTGACCCTTTTTTAACGGTAAAATTCCATCCTGTTGCCTTGTTCAAACGTGCTGCCAAAAGCTCTGCTGTTGTTCTGGCTTCTTCTTGTTGAATAAGAATAGTAGTGCTTGATTTTATGGAAAATTGCCCTTTACTAGTACTAATTTTGACAGGCTCAGGAATTAAATTATGAGGTTTGTCTTGAGCTTTGAGCCCTCCCGAAGCTAGGAGGAGTAGAGCGAATGCTCCAGCTTTAAAGGTTGATAACGGTTTTTTCATAGAATTTTGGGATTTTGGATAAAATTTTAAAAAGGAAAATTATTACTTTTTTTTGATTGATAAACAAGGTTTTATCTGCTTTTGTAAATTGTCTTACTGTCTCAACAAGTTTGCATCAGTAATACGTTAAAGAGTAGACTTTCGGCTTCTGGATAAAAGGTTTTGAGTAGAGTCGTAAGTTCATACCTATTCATACCTGCATCGAGAAATGCCGTCCAGTCGTCCAGTTCATCAAGAGTCAATGTTTTAATGCTGATGATGTTGGCTTTTTTGAGAAAATGCTCTTGACAATAAATGTCTATTTCTGCACCGAATTGATAAATATCTCGTTGTGGGCGAATCGAGGTAAAATATTCACAATCCAATTTATGATTAAAGTTTTGGGCAAAATGAAGCGATAAATTCGACATGATGAAGTTTGATTGAGTTTATACCATTTTGAAATATAGAAACCTGAATCTTGAAATCAAAGCTCAAAATGGAAATCGTTACAGTTCGGTATAGTTAATACACAAAACTATCAGAATATTGTACGATTCTATTTTGTACAAAACCTAGATAGAACACTTCCAATTTTCTTTATTAATATCTTATGAAAAAACTTCTTTTAACCCTGTGTTTAGGCATCATTGGTTTTCAAAACTATGCGCAGGTTCCCTATTTTCCCAAGCAATATATTTGCTATAAAACCCATCAAAACTTAAAAATTGATGGAAAGCTTGATGAAGAAGCTTGGCAAAAAGCAAGTTGGACCACCGAGTTTGTGGACATAGAAGGTGCCAAACAGCCTTTGCCCTTGCAAGCGACCAAAGCCAAAATGTTGTGGGATGACAAGTATTTGTACATTGCAGCCAAATTGGACGAAAAACATTTGTGGTCTTACCAAAATAAGAAAGACCAAGTGGTATTTCTCGAAAATGATTTTGAAGTATTTATCGATCCTGATGGTGATGGACATGAATATTTTGAACTAGAAGTAAATCCTATTAATAATACCTTCGATTTGTTTTTGCCCAAATCCTATAGAAATGGGGGCGATGCACTTATTTCATGGGACATTAAAGGTATGAAAACAGCTGTCTATTGCAACGGAACTATCAATAATCCAACCGATGAAGATCAATTTTGGACAATCGAAATAGCCATTCCTTTCGAGTCAGTGGGTATGGGATTGAATGTGCCATTTCCGAAAGATTTAAGTCTATGGCGTATCAATTTCTCGCGAGTAGAATGGCAGCATGAAATTAAAAATGGCAAATATGTCAGAAAAAATAAGCCTGATGGAACGGGAGTATTGCCTGAATACAACTGGGTATGGTCGCCACAAGATGCGATTAATATGCACATTCCTGACCGCTGGGGCTATTTAATTTTCTCTGACAAAAAGGTTACAGAAAGTCCTATTCAATACCAATTGCCAAGTATCGAAACGGCAAAGAGATGGATTTGGGCTGGATATGACGCTCAACAAGCTTTTCATGGAAAAAATAAAACCTATACCGCTGAACCTAGTCAGTTAGGTTTGAATTGGCCAAAAGAGTATGAAGTCAAAATAGAAGCTTCGGAGCATTTATTTATGATTAGGTTAAAAGATTTGACCAACAAAAAACTGTTGACACTCACACAGGATGGCAGACTTTTAGTGCGAGATTTATAAATTTACCAAGGTCGAGGGTTGGGCATTCGGCGTTCAGCTTTGGGCTTTCGGCAAGGAGCTAAAATAAGACTTCAAGCCGACAGCCCAATGCCCCAAGCTGACAGCCTATTTCTGCCTTTGTTGGAGTTTTTCTCCAACAAATCAGGCGTAAGCAACAAGCCAGATATTAGTTCTGTAGAGAGTTTCTCACTGACCGTTTTCAGTATTGGACTGTCTAGCCGAAAGCCCAAAGCTGAAAGCCGAACGCTTATTTATTACTGCCTTCGTTGGAGTTTTTCTCCAACAAATCAGGCGTAA
Organism: Flectobacillus sp. BAB-3569; assembly: GCF_002270355.1. GTDB lineage: Bacteria > Bacteroidota > Bacteroidia > Cytophagales > Spirosomataceae > Flectobacillus > Flectobacillus roseus. The sequence goes on from NZ_NJFZ01000009.1 coordinate 442,028, forward strand.
GCAACAAGCCAGATATTAGTTCCGTGGAGAGTTTATCACTGACCGTTTTCAGTATTGGTCTGCCTTACCGAAAGCCCAAAGCTGACAGCCGAATGCCTTTCTGCCTTTGTTTAGAGTTTTTCTCAAGCAAATCTTACCCTTAATTTTTCCCAATTTTCAATTTTTTAAAACTATGAAAAAAAGAACATTTTTGAAGCAAATTGGCTTGGGCTCCTTGGCTTTGGCTGGTGGTTCGAGTGCTGTTGCGGCTAAGAGAGAACAGCAAATTTTTTCAGCAAAATCAAAACGCAAGTTTTGGGTTTGGATAAATCCCGACCACAAAGCAAGTGAAGAGGCGCTGACTAAACAGTATAAAGAGTTTCAGGAAAGCGGTATTACAGGCATTTTCTTTGAAGCCGATGACGAAAAGCATTTTACTATTGCTAAAAAACAAGGACTAGAAACCCACCGTTGGATTTGGACCATGAACCGTGGTGAAGAAAGCCTCTTGAAATCTCATCCTGAAATGTATGCGGTGAGTCGCAAGGGCGATTCTTGTGCGACAAAACCTCCTTATGTGGATTATTACCGTTGGTTGTGCCCGTCAAAACCAGAGACAAAAGCCTACCTCGAAAATGTCGTTAAGACTGAGTTGAGCAAGCCCTATGTTGATGGTATTCACTTGGATTATGTGCGTTATTGTGACGTGATATTGCCTGTAAATCTTTGGAAAAACTACGGTATTCAGCAAAATCAGGAGTTACCTGAATATGATTTTTGCTACTGTGATACTTGTCGCTCGAAGTTCAAGGAGTTAAAAGGAATTGATATCTTAAAGTCAGAAAATCCAGACCAAAATCTTTCTTGGCGTAAGTTCCGTTATGACAACATTACCCGGATTGTCAATCATTTATCGGCGACGGCAGCTTCGTTCAAGAAGCCTATTACTGCAGCGGTATTTCCAACGCCAGAAGTTGCCAAGCGTATTGTCCGCCAGGATTGGACTAACTGGAATTTGTCGGGAGTTTGTCCTATGATTTATCACAAATTCTACAAAGAAGATGTGGCTTGGATTGGGGATGCAGTAGAGGAAGGAGTGCGAACACTTCATGGAAAGTTTCCTTTGTATGCAGGCTTGTTTTTACCAGATTTTGATAATCAAGGAGAGATTGTAAAGGGTATTCAACTTGCCTTAAAGAGCGGTGCATCAGGCGTTTCTCTTTTTGGAAATGTCGACGCCAAAGTTTTATCAGCCTTGAAAGAGGCCATCAAAACTGCGTAGTTGATTGTGATTATTCTCCAATTTTCATCAAAAAAGCGGGCGAAAATATTTTCAGCCCGCTTTTTTGATGAAAAATTGCTAGATTTTACTCGGCTTAAGACGCAATCATTGCGTCTCTACTGCTTTAAAATAATCACTCAATTTAGATACTAAAGCGCTACGCGAAAATGCTCAAATGAACGCCAATATTTATCTCGATAAATAAAGTATTCGAATTTAAAGTTTTGTTCAATTTCGGGTGTGAGTTCGTAAACTTTTTTGGAAGGTTCTCTGAAGTTTTTACAAGTAAAATAAAACTCACACATATTCGACCCCACTTGTCTACCTGCGTACAAACACATGCCCGAATCCAGTAGGTTATCGAGTAGGGTATCTTCTAATTCATTCAAAATTTCGAAATCACTTTCAGTGGGTAGTCCATCATTTTGCTGACCATCATATTGCAGTTCTAGGCGTAAAACCCACGGGAAGGAAGGTTTGGCATCCCAGTTGAGCAAAGGCATATTAATGCTAGCAATCAATGGCATTTCGTTTTCGCTCGTTGCCTGAAGTGTAGTGAGGGGAATATCGTCGTCGGGAATTTCGGTTGACTCATATTTTTCGATAAATTCCTTTTCTCGCCAGTTAAGGTAAGCAGGGAGTTTAGCAATTGGAATCAAATCGGGATGTGATGTATTTGGTCCTTGTATTTTGATTTGATCTAGCTGAACACCAGCATTTAATTCTCCCAAAAGATTGTCCAAAAACATATAAATACCAGAGACAATCGTACCATGTTCTTCGGTTGAGTAGTCCTGATATACAATCGTAATCGCAATCTCGTCAGGATATTGCGGATACTCATCTGGAAAGAAACTTAAGCTTGGCGAATTGATGATTAAATCTTCAATCCCAATCTGCCAATCTTCCATATCTACAGCCTGCTTGAGCGCCGTTATTTTCCAATTGGGAAATACTGGAGCAGCGTCAATGAGTTCTTCAATAAAAACAATGTTTTTTACAATGCCATCGGCTGTCAGGATAAGTTCGGCAATGTTTTCGTCAGACATTCCCGATAAAAAAAGATTCCTTTATGTAATTGTTCTAACCTAGGACTTAAAATAGCAAAAAATGCTTCGTCGATTTTTTCACCATCTTTAACAATGTCAAAAAACTTTTTTTCATTTTCCGAAAACCAATTCCAGAACTCTTTATATGGATTATTGGGTGCAGATTGTTTCTGAAAAAAACGTTTAATAATACTCATAAAAAATAAATATCAGATTTTAATGCCTAGCAATTTTATAATAGCTTGAGATATATCACTGCCGTGCAAGTGAATTGAGAAGTGTTCTCTAAAGTTTGGAAACTAATAGCCTTTTGAAGAAACGCAGGTTTAATGCCGAAAAAGGAAGTTAAACAAAGTAGCTATGTTAAGGGTATCAATTTTTAGGAAAATTAATGGGAATATTTTGAATCACCAAGAGTAGGTCTATCTACTTAATGATATTCTGACTAAGCGGTCGAATATCATAAAAAAGCCTTCTCAACTAAGCTGAGAAGGCTGTATATATCGATTGTTTTTGGAAAATTCTTATCCTATAATCTTTTTCAATGAAGCTAGAATTACCACAATACCGACTAGAATCATGAGTGCTTTGGTAGGTATCTTGGTTGATAATTTAGCCGCAATTGGAGCAGCAACCATTCCTCCCAAAATTAAACCTAGAATAACTTGCCATTGTGAAAATCCAATGACAAAAATAAAGGTTAATGAAGATGATAGAGAGATAAAGAACTCCGCTAAGTTAACTGAACCAATTGTATAGCGAGGATGACGTCCTGAAGCAATGAGCGTAGAAGAGACAATCGGTCCCCAGCCGCCACCGCCTACTGAGTCCATAAAACCACCAAACCAAGCCAAAGGTCCAATCATTTTTACGTTTTTCTTCGCCTGACGTTTTACTAAAGCCTTCTTGATAATCAAAATACCTAGGCAAAGTGTGTAGATAGACACAGCTGGTTTGACATATCCTATGTATTGTTCTAATAAGGTTGAAAGCAAATAGGCTCCTAATATGGCACCAATTACCCCTGGAATCAAGACCGCCTTAAAGAGTTTCGAGTTTACGTTCCCAAACTTCAAGTGCATATATCCAGAAGCTCCACTGGTGAAAATCTCAGAGGCGTGCACACTCATACTAATTACCGCTGGTGAAACGCCTACGTTAGCTAAAAACGTCGAAGCTGTTACACCATAAGCCATGCCTAATGCTCCGTCGACCATTTGGGCGATGAATCCAGCCATGATGAAAAAGATAATATCGGAGGTAACTTCGTTGAATGCGGTTGTGATATTTTGGACGGTGAGATAGGTAAATAAAAAATGCCCTACCAACATAAGTGCAATCGCATTGAAAATATGAATTACGATTTCTGCTGGTGTTCGTTCACGCTTCCATAAATTAATAATAGCTTCCTCAAATGGGTTTTTGGAGGATTTTTTCGGGACAATGGGTTTTGTTTCCTGAATTTCTGCTTGTGTCGAGCCTTCTATCATTGGTCTATAAAATCAATATTTCCTACAAAGTTAATAGAGTTTTATTATTCTACAAATATGGTAGATTAAATATTTTGTTGGGAAATTATTTTATTTCTTCAGTCGACATACAAAGATTACGTCTTGACTTGAATCTATTTGAACATTTTCTTTTGGGTTGAATAAGGGTGCCTATCAAGTAAAACTTTAGATCAAGAACTAGCTAAATTATTCGCTTTGGCACGAGATGCGTGTTAAATTCATTACAAATCTCTTTTCTCTTTGCAATGAATTTTGAAAGCTCTAATGATTAGGATAGAAATACCAAATCAAATTTTCAGGTAAAATAGTTTAAACTTAGCCTCTACAAAATCTCCTACAGGAAATTCCGACAAAAATCTGTAATTTTGCCAAAATTTTCGAGCGTAGAATGCTTATCTACATTTTATGCTCCAATCATTCAATTTTATAGAAATGTCTGCAGAATACAACTTTAGAGAAGTAGAACAAAAATGGCGTCAGTTTTGGGATGAAAACCAAACCTACAAAACTGAAATCGACCACTCAAAACCAAAGTATTATGTGTTGGATATGTTCCCTTATCCATCAGGAGCGGGTTTGCACGTAGGTCACCCACTTGGGTATATCGCAAGTGATATTGTGAGCCGTTATCGTCGCCTCAAGGGTTTCAATGTATTACACCCAATGGGTTTTGACTCTTTTGGTTTGCCTGCTGAACAATACGCTATCCAAACGGGTCAGCATCCTGCCATTACAACCGAAGATAATATTGCTACATATATTCGTCAGTTGAAACAAATCGGTTTTAGCTACGACTGGTCAAGAGAAGTGCGTACTTCAGATCCTAAGTTCTACAAATGGACTCAGTGGATTTTTATGCAACTTTTCAATCACTATTACGACAAAGATGCCAATAGAGCTTTGTCTATTGATTCTTTGGTAGAACGTTTTGCAGAATCTGGAAACACTGCCGTGAAAGCGGTTTGTGATGAGGAGACGCCAACATTCACTGCAGAAGATTGGAATAATATGTCGGGTCATCAGCAACAAGAATTGTTGTTGAAATACCGTTTGACTTTCCCTGATGAATCTGTAGTAAACTGGTGCCCAGGATTAGGAACAGTTTTGGCCAACGATGAGGTAAAAGACGGTGTTTCTGAACGTGGAGGGTTTCCAGTTGAACAAAAGAAAATGAAGCAATGGTCTATGCGTATTACAGCGTATGCCGACCGTTTGATTGATGGCTTGAACGAAGTAGATTGGTCTGATGCTATCAAAGAACAACAACGCAACTGGATTGGTCGCTCTCAAGGAGCATCGGTTCGTTTTAAAGTTGACCGCTCTACAGTATCAGAAGAAGCTCCAGAATTTATCGAAGTATTTACCACACGTGTAGATACCATTTACGGAGTGAGCTTTATGGTAATTGCTCCAGAGCACGATTATGTTCCATATTTGACTACAGAGGCTCAAAAAGAAGAAGTTGAGGCTTATGTAAATTGGGCAAAATCTCGCTCAGAGTTAGATCGTATGTCGGAGGTAAAACGTGTTTCAGGTGCGTTTACTGGAAGCTATGTTATCAATCCATTTAATGACGAGAAAGTACCGATTTATTTGGCTGATTATGTGTTGGCTGGTTATGGAACTGGCGCTGTAATGGGCGTACCATCAGGCGACCAACGTGACTGGAATTTTGCAACACATTTCAATTTGCCAATTATTCCCGTTTTGGATGCGCAAAAAGAAATTGAAACACAAGCAGATAATACAAAAGAAGGTAAATATATCAACTCTGGTATCATCAATGGCATGGAATACAAAGAGGCTACGGCTACGTTGGTTCAGTCATTGGAGGAAAGAGGTATTGGTAAAGGCAAAACACAATTCCGTTTGCGTAATGCGGTATTTAGCCGTCAACGCTATTGGGGTGAGCCAGTGCCAGTATATTTCAAAGATGGTTTGCCATACTTGATTGAAGAATCAGAATTGCCATTAGAATTACCTTCAATTGATAAATATTTACCAACCGAAACTGGCGAACCACCACTTGGTCGTGCAGAAGGTTGGAAATACAAAGGCGAATACGAATACGAATTGAGTACCATGCCAGGCTGGGCAGGTTCGTCTTGGTATTGGTATCGTTATATGGATGCCCACAACGAGGAGGCAATGGCAAGCAAAGAGGCTATCGATTATTGGCAAGCAGTTGACTTGTACATTGGTGGTTCTGAGCACGCTACAGGGCACTTGTTATATAGCCGTTTCTGGAATAAATTCTTGAAAGATATTGGTTTAGTAAACGAAGAAGAATTTGCCAAAAAGTTGATTAACCAAGGTATGATTCAAGGTCGTTCTAACTTTGTATATCGTATCAAGTCATCGAATGGCGAAGGCAAAAAGCCTGTTTTTGTTTCGGCTGGCTTGAAAGACCAATACGAAGTGACTCCATTGCACGTTGATGTAAATATCGTAAGCAATGAAATTTTGGATATTGCGGCGTTTAAAGCTTGGCGTTCTGACTTTGCGGAAGCTGAATTTATCTTGGAAGGCGACAAATATGTTTGTGGAGTAGAGGTTGAGAAAATGTCAAAATCGAAATACAATGTCGTAAATCCAGATGTGTTGGTGGATAGAGTAGGGGCAGATACCTTACGTTTGTACGAAATGTTCTTGGGACCATTGGAACAAGCAAAACCTTGGAATACCAATGGTATCGACGGTTCTTTCAGATTTATCAAAAAAGTATGGCGTTTGTTCTACGATGAGCAAGGCAACTGGAAAGTGAAGGACGAAAAAGCTACGAAAGAAGAGTTGAAGGTATTGCATACAGCCATCAAAAAAGTAGAAGACGATTTAGAGCGTTATTCGTTCAATACCGTAGTTTCAAGTTTGATGATTTGTGTAAATGACTTAGGTTCGTTGAAATGTTCTAAAAAGGAAATTTTGGAACAATTAGTCATCTTAATGTCTCCATATACGCCACATTTGTCGGAAGAATTATGGTCGTTGTTGGGTCATGAAGCTGGAACGGTTTCAAAGGCTTCTTTCCCTAAATTTGAGCCATCATACTTGGTAGAATCAAGTTTCGAATATCCAATTTCTATCAATGGAAAAGTAAGAACAAACATTGCTTTCCCTGTAGATTTGGCAAGTTCAGAAATCGAAGCTGGTGTATTGGCAAACGAAGTAGTACAAAAATGGCTTGAAGGCAAAACTCCTAAGAAAGTTATCGTTGTACCAAAACGTATTGTTAACGTTGTGTTATAAGATAATTTAGAATGGTGAATTGTGAGTGGTGAATGAAGTTTTTAAAAAGAAATTCACCAGTAGAGACGTAATACTTTACGTCTTAACAAAGTATCAATCTGAAATATAATATCAAAAAGGCGGTCGAAATTAGTTTTTCGACCGCCTTTTTGGTTGCGGGTGAATAAATTCAGCCGCTAAATGGAATCACTTTTATTTCCAACTAGGGTGCGACTTCAGTCGCACCCTAGTTGGAAATAATGCAGGTTTTCTATTAAATTTTTGTCATAAGGAAGTTGATATGAAATGTTATTGATACGCAGTTTGTTACTTAAAAGAGCGATTATTCATCTTTATCCAAAATCATAAATCATCTCTTTAGTCGTTCTGAACAAAACAACTTTGACAAAATGGACATTACAGCATTACAATTCCCCATTGGAAAATGGTCGCCAAAAGGCGAGTACACACCAGAAGAGTTTCAGGAAAGACTCAATATTTTAAAGAATATCCCTGCCGAGTATCGTGCTTTAACTGAAAATTTGTCGCATGAAGATTTACAAAAACAATATCGTGAAGGAAGTTGGACTATTCAGCAGTTAATCAATCATGTAGCAGATATGCACCTGTTGCATTATATCCGTTTCAAACATGCCTTGACTGAGACCGACCCTAATGGTGTGGTGGCTAAAATTGATGCTTGGGCAACGATGGAGGAGGCCAAAACGGCACCTATCGCATTTTCTTTACAAATGATAGAAGGAACTCACGCTCGTTGGACGTATCTCATTGAGCAAATGTCAGAGGAGGAATTTCAGAGAGGATATTATCATCCAATTCGTCAAATATATATCAAATTAATTGATGCCTTGGATATGGGTGCTTGGCATGCCAAACACCATTTAGAGCATATCAAATTGGCGTTGGGTAAGTAAAGGGTATTCTTAATTGAGTGAATTGAGAATGAGTGATTTTTTATTATATATTTCCTGTTTACTGGACAAAATTGAAGTTCCTAGTTCAAGACTTAGTCTTGGACTTACTTTTTTAAACAGTTTAAAACTGTTTCCATAAAATTCTGTGACGGAGTCCAAACACTTGAAGGTCTTTTACTCGTTTTGTCTAGTATGCTAGATAGCTGATTTCTAGATAAAAAGCACTGCTTCTCTAACAGTAAAACTCAACTAATAATCAAAAATCACTCATTCAACATTCATTAAATCTCATATGTTAATGCCACAGTTTGTTTGATTTTGCATAAAATCGCCAACTCAGTAATGATGCCGAAACAAACAAACTAGAAGTAAGTCCAATCCAGATACCAATATGTTTGAGGTCAAGTACAAACCCCAAGAAATAGCACATTGGTAGACCAACTACCCAATAAGCAATAAAGGTAATGACTGTTGGCACATTGACATCAGCAATACCTCGTAAGATACCTACACTCACTGCCTGTACTCCATCGAATAACTGAAATATTCCACCCCAAATAATTAATTCGGCCGCCAGTTCTACTACTTGGTCGTCTTTGACATAGCTTGCCAAAAAATCATTGAATATCAGGAATATCACACTGCAAGTCCCCATAAAAATTAGCCCCATCAATAAGGCAGACGTTCCTGCATTGATGATGGCTTTTCTATTTTTTTCGCCCATCCCCGAACCTACACGGATACCTCCCGCAGCACCAATGCCCGTAGCCGCCATAAAGGTCATGGATACAAAACCTATAGCCACTTGGTGTGCAGCCTTATGTGGCAAACTGATCCATCCCATCATGACAACAGCACCATAAAAAGCCGCAACCTCACTAAATCCCTGAAATCCGCTCGGAATACCCAGCTTCATTATTTTTATAGATAGGGTTTTAACAGAGTCAATTTTATCAGAAACTTCAGTTAAATAAGGCTTAAACAAACTCGATTTGTAGGTATATCCAATAATCGCTATAGCCATATAAATTCTGGATATTAATGTAGCATATCCTGCACCATTTAAGCCTAATGCAGGAATTTGTCCCCATCCATTGATTAACACATGATTCAAGACTACATTTAGAATTAATGCGCTAATCGTAATCTGCATTGCTACCTTGGTCTGAGAAAGTCCATCTGTAAAACTCTTGAATGCTGAAAAAAGGAAAGATGGGAATATGGATGCTGTAATAATCCACAAATATTCTTGTGTCATTGACTTGATTTCTATTGGCTGTTTCAAGAGTTCTATATTAAGTCCAAAGAGAACAATCAAAATGGCACAAATACAACTCATGATTAGTGAAACAGCTAAGCTAGCTCTTAATAATTGGTGACATTCCTCTGGTTTTTCGGCAGATTGGGCTGAAGAAACCAAAGGCGCCACTACTTGCAAGCAGATATAGCCAATAATAGCGATATTAAAGAAAATACCATTTGCATCAGCAGCAGCGGCCAAGGCTTGAACTGAGCCATGCGCCATGCGACCTACTTGTACTGTATCTGCAAAGCCCATTAACATAACCCCAACTTGAGCGGTAATAATGGGTAGTGCAAGGTTAAAAGTAGCTTTAAAATCAGATTTATAACGATTGAGAAAAGTATTCAAGAGAATGGATGGTTTTGTTGTTGATAAAATTCGGAGGGCGAAATTACAAAAAAATAACCTCACACTTGGTGAGGTCATAGGGAGTTTTCTTCAAATAGTCACAACGGAGTATTATTTTAGCAAATCATCGAGATGCAAAGTTTTCCTATTTTCATAAATTTCTACAAATTGTTTGAATTGATAATATCCGTACTTAAATGGATCCTTCGAGAGCTCATCATAATTTGTATTAAAAAATTTAAGAGGATCTTCTCCTTTTGGTACTGGATTAGGAAGTTGTTTGGTAAATTTTAAGGCGTATTGATAACATTTTTGTAGCTCTTTCTCATAGCCTGCTTCTTGCCAGTAAGCAATCGCAATTTGGTTGGCAAGGTATTCGCCTTCATAGAAATCTAAATATTTACGATTTGCTTTTTTGGTTAAATACGCATCGGTTCCATGACCCAATTCGTGAATGATGTAAAAACCATTGAAGAAAAGCCCAAACATTTCTTCCCCTTTGCTTTTACTCTTATTGAGTTCTGTAAAAAAGGCTTTTTGAGGCTCAATTACCTGTGCCCAGAGAGGTAAATTAATGGTAGACAATTCATGATCCCAGTACACTAAATAGGGACTTGTGTTTAAAATAGCTTTAGCTTTTGGTAAAATATTGCCTAATTTCTGAGCAATTCTGATTTGATATTTGAGCCTCACAACATTGGCATCTCTCACCAATAACGTAGAGTCTGTATAGCGATGAAACAGCCCATTTTGAGAAAATGTCAGACTGTAAGTTACGCAAAGAAGGAATAGCGATAGGAATATATGTTTTTTCATCAAGGAAAGCTGGATTTAAGGTTCAATTTTAGTAAAGTTAACCTTTTTGCTTGTCTGATATATATTGCAAGGTTTTAATTTAGTATCTGGTTTATTGACTGCTGTAAGGTGCTGAACTACCATGTGGTAAGAGTAGCATTTGTAGAAAAGAATCATTTTAGGAAAAATAAAAGCCGTAAGAAACAGAAGCTTCCTACGGCATAATTGAAAGGGGATAGATAGTGTTAAAGTTTTGCTTGATTGGAAATGGGCAGTCTATTTTGACTGCCTTTTCCGTTATCAAATTTATACAAATGGTTAATGCTACACAGTAAAGTAGGGACTTCATTGACAAATTGTGCGGCTTTGTTTAAAGTCCCCAAAGGAGTTGAACTCCATATTTTGTTGTACTCAGAGAATATCTTTTTAAGGCACTAGGGTTTAGGCATTAGTGGATAGTTTTTTTACACTAACCGCTAATGCCTACCATCACTTCCTCAATATCAGCCTCAGTAATAGCAGGATTAGCACCGCTGTGAGAAGCAACAAGGGCACCAATGGCACAGGCAAAATTCAGCGCATATTCTGAGGATTTTTCTGCTAGAATATTTTTCAAGAAACCTGCTAAAAAAGAATCTCCACTTCCTATGGTATCTGCTACTACTACTTTGTATCCTGCTTGTTGGTAAAAGTATTTTTTACCATCGCTTTCTAATCTTAACAAGATAGCTCCGTCGCCGCCTTTAGTTACAATCAGGGTATTGAGATTAAACTTTTGACTAATTTCACGCAACTGGTTTTCTTCATCTCCTTCTATTTCGTACCATTTTGCAACGATTTTTAGCTCATCTTCATTGAGTTTTACGATATCCGCATATTGTAAAAACTCCTCAATTAAACCTTGTGAATAGTGTGGAGGACGAAGATTTATATCGAATACCTTCAATACTTTGGTTTCTTTTGGTAAATTTTTCAAAATACTCAAAAGCGTTTGATATGAGGTATCGTCACGACTTGCCAAAGTGCCAAATACCAAGGCAGAAGCTTGATTGACTAGCTGTTGAGTAGCTTCATTGGTCTGAATGAAATCCCATGCCACGGGGTGAACAATGGTATACGTTGCCTCATTCTTTTCAGAAAGTTGTACTTTTACCCATCCTGTCGTTAAAGTTTCGTCTTCCTGAATCCACTCAGTGGTACAATTTTTACTTTCTAGAAAAGCTTTAATTTCTGCCCCTAATTCATCTTTTCCTATACGGCTAATCATTTTGGCTGGAATTCCCAAGTTTTGTAAATGCGTTGCCACATTCATGGGAGCTCCTCCAGGTAATTTGCCACTAGGAAGCATATCCCATAAAACTTCACCAAAACAGCAGATATATTGTTGCATTTTCTGAATGATTAATTCGTTATTTTTTCGTTTTCCAAAAGTCAGCTGAACTTATAAAATTTGATTAAACTCCAATCGTTCGCCATCTGGACCTTTGATATTGAAGTATTTACAGCCATTTTTCCAAAAAGGAAGAAAAACAGGTGCTTCTTCCATAATTTCATATCCACCTGCCTTGAGTGTTGCAAAAGTCTGGTCTATATCTTCCACATCAAAGGCAATATGGTCGACATGACCATCTTTTCTGCTAGCAATTTCGGGTAAAACTGTTTCTGGAAATTGATAAATTTCGATGATAATTTCACCACTTTTCATCATGGCAACTTTTCCGTTCCCCTCTGGATGCTCAAAAGCAGATCCCATAACTTTTTCAAAACCTAAGCTTTGATAAAATGCCTCTGATTTTTCAATATTGGTGACTGGAATTCCTATATGTTGTATTTTTTTAAGACTAATGACATAGCTAAGTGGCTGATTTTTGAATTAGTGGATCAATCTTTTTTGCAAATCTTCGAGCGAAACACCTTTGGTTTCTGGCATCATTTTCCAGACATAAATCAATTGGAACACCATCATGACACTGAAAAAGGCAAAGATGGGACCACCGCCTAAATGATCGGCAAAGTATGGAAAGAAATTGGCAATCAAGGCTGCAAATACCCAATGTGTCAGTGAACCAAATGCCATACCCGAAGCACGAACCGAATTAGGGAAAATTTCAGAAATAAATACCCAAATCACTGAACCTTGACCTATAGCGTGTGCCCCAATAAAAGCAAACACATAGTAAGGAACGTAGGCATATGATTCGTTATAAAAAGCCATGGCAATCAATGCCAAAGAAATAATGTAACCAATCGAGCCAATGTACATCAATACTCTACGACCATAACGATCAATCAAATACCAACCAATAATCGTAAAAATCAAGTTGAAAACTCCAATGCCCGATGTTGAAAGCAATGCACCTTCTTTACCCAAACCTGTCATTTCGAAAATGCGAGGCGCATAATAAATCACCGCATTGATTCCCGAAGCCTGATTGAAGAAAGAGAATAAAAAGGCCAATAGGAGTGGGAAGAAGTATTTTTCGAAAAAGTTTATCCGTACTACTCGATGCTTCTTGTTTGGCTGACACCATGATTTCATCGACTGCTCCCGAGACGTTTTCTTCCGTAATGGCTAACACTTCTCTTGCTTTGGCTTCGTCACCCTTGTAGAGCAATAGCCATCTTGGTGTTTCTGGGGTAAATAACATCAAAACTGAAAATAGCAATGATGGAAAAGCCACAACACCCAACATCCAGCGCCACGAATCTGCACCGCCTTGAAGAAGATAGTTAGAAACATAGGCGATAAGAATACCAAAAACAATATTAGCTTGGAACGAAATCACCATACGACCACGATATTTTGGCGGAGCAATTTCGGAAATATATACAGGCGCAACCACCGAAGACGCCCCGATACTCAAACCTCCAATAAACCTAAAGACCATAAACATATTCACTCCCGAAGCAATCGCTGCCCCAACGGACGATAGGAAAAACAGAATACCAATCCACAAAAGTGTGTTTTTACGTCCATACTTATCGGCAGGAATACCACCGAATGCAGCGCCAATTACAGTACCATATAAGGCAATGGCAACTGCCAAACCGTGTGTCCAACTATCGAGATTCCACAGTTTTTGGATTTCGAGTTCCGCTCCCGAAATTACAGCAGTATCTAGACCAAATAGGAAGCCTCCCAAACCCACAGTAATAGACCAAAGTATCAGTTTATTGTTCATCGATTATTTTTTTAGAGATTGAAGTATCCTTAATAGTAAAACATTTATCGGAATCACTGTTAAACCCTATCTGCTTTTTGCCCAAAGTTCAAAGCCAATTCTTGATAGTTGTTTTGGTATTTATCAAAGAATGAATGCAAAAATATAAAGGCTATTGTTTAATTAATTATTTGTTTTATTCTATTTTTAGTAAGAATGTTTTGAAGATATTGTACTATTTTTGTAACAAATCGGAACAATTTGGAACAGTCTGGAAAAGATGAACATAGAGAAAAACGTTTGCGAAAAATTATATTCAGAAGTAAAAACTAAACTTCAACAAGAGCTTACCAAAAGGGGGAAAACGTTTCGAGGGTCTGAAACACACATTTGGAAAATGACTGAACCGAAACTAGAGAAAACCTATTTTCAATTAGTTCTGGAAGAAAATACTGGATTGAGCTTTTCGGCAACCTTTAACAATATGTACCTCTGGCGAAAAATGAATGAGGTGCAAACCAAAAAGGTAGTCAATTTTCAAGAAGACTATTTGGTCATGTTTGTAAAATTTCTTGGATATGAAACCCCACAAGCCTATCTCGACCAGTTTTCGATGAATTTGCTGGACTTTTTTGGTATCAAAAAGAGAGTAAAATTTGGATGATTCAGGCGATATTTGATGCCAAAGACCAGCAAAATCCGAGTGGGTTATTTGAAGGGAAATCTCCAAGGAGTGATGAGCAAACCGTAGATTCGCGAGATACCGAATGTTTGCTTGAAATCATAGATCTTTTTCACGAAAGTAATTACATTTTGCCCAAAAGACATTATGATCAAGACTTGGTAAAACTAGATCACGGGCAATATTTTTTGAAAGAAGCCGATGCTCCTTGGGATAAAGTAGATTGTGTATTTGCGATAGGTTTTTATTCTAATTATTTTGTTAAATGGGCCTTACAGCAAGAATTGGGTGCTTATATCGAGTTTGATGAAAATAATACTCGATTTAGAGTACGCTATTATAATCAGATTTTAGAACAATCACTCTGGAGCGATTATTATGAAAGTAATGCAGGGTTTGATGTAGGATTTTTGGCAAAAGTCCCCATGCAACTACCTAATAATCGGGTAATTACTGCCTATTTTATTTCAGGTATAGAAAACAAATCTACTCGTTCCATGACTAGCTATCTTTGTCAAAATTGGAAAGCCATTGCCGACAAATACGACGTAGAACAAAACCTATCAGTAGACAATTCACCTTTTGTGATGGTATTCAAAGTAAATAAATCTAATCTTCGAGAGTTGTATTGTCAGCAAGTGGTTCTTATCCAATAAAAAGGATATTCACTAAGCAAAAGACTGAGATTTACTTGTATGTAAGAAATCTCTAGATTATATTTCGCACTATAGATAATTGTAAAATGTTTCAATTATTTCATTGGCACTTCTAAACTTTAGTCTTCAGGGTTTATCCTGTAGACTAGTTTGGATAATGTCATTTTAAGATTGATTCCATTCGTCTATTAACTCCCCTAAATTTACTTACTATTAGGTATAGGAATATACTCCATAAAATTTGAATTTTGAATGATTCAACTAAAATATTCTTGCTACTGATTATTTTTTGAGACTTTAATCACTTTAACATTTTATTAACAGATTCATTAGCAATAAATCTGTGCATCAGAGGGTTATCTTATCAAAGGTCTAATTGATAGTTTCTTGTTTGGTGCTCTGTAAAGAACTTTTAAGCCACACTTTCATCATGCCATCAATCAAAATATTAATTGCTGACGATCATCCTTTAGTAGCCGAAAGTCTAGGAATGCTCCTCGATTTACAAGAGGATCTAGAGGTAATTGGAACAGTAAACAATGGTTGGCAGGCTCTTAACTTTGTCGAAAGTACACAGCCAGACATCATTATCGCCGATTTACAAATGCCCTTACTAAATGGAATTAGCATGACGATGCGTTTACGGGAAAAATATCCTAAGGTGAAGGTAATTCTGTTAACTATGAGCGAAGAAGCATCAGATATTAGAGAAGGACTTCAGGCTGGAATACATGCGTATATTATGAAAAGTGCAGAAAGACCTGAACTCCTCAAAGCTATATATGCGGTATCAAATGGACAAAAGTATTTCAGTGAAAAAATTGAAAAAAAACTAGCAGAAATACCAAATCCCGAAAATCCAAGTGGACATTTAACATTGAGCGATGAAGTGCCTCTAACCCCACGAGAATTAGAGATTGTGAGGCTGGTTTTACAAAACAAATCAAGTGTAGAGATAAGTGAAACGCTTTTTGTTGCCCTTAACACGGTACATACTCACCGTAGAAATCTCATGAAAAAAATAGGAGTCAACACAAGTATTGGCTTAATGCAATGGGCCATCAAACATGGTCTTGTCGAACCTTAAAAAAATAATCTAAACTATCACTTTTAACCTGTTTCAAACATGATGACTTCATTAAGAGTTCTTTTGAACCCTTCAAATTCCTATGCAGAGAAATTTTTAATTTCAAAGCAAGAGCCAAATACTCGTTACAGAACGTTAGTGCATGTATTTGATGAAACGCTTACTAATATTAATAAAATCGAAGATGCTTTTGACAAGTATGTATCGCTGCATATACAAAATGATGAAATATTGAAAATGCAAGCGACAGGGCGTGAAATTCAATTTGTTCGTGAAGGAGGTAAAGTTCAGAGTTTGAAAGAATACAACCTTGAAGTTGAGGGAGATCCATTTATCTATATTATTTGTTTTAAAAATAATGAAATGGTAGATTATAACAGATACTCATTGCTATCAGTATTTTCAAATGGGAAATTGAAATTAGATAATATTGATTTTGAAAATCAATTCAGAGTATATAATGCAACGGTATCTTTACCTCCTCATAATGGTGATGTAACTATTGATTTACCATAAGCTCTATGAAACAAAGTGTTCTTCAAACGGAGTACCGCACTTTAGAATTTTTGTTATGGTGCATTTCGAATCAAGTAAATGATAATAAAGGTTTATTTTATGCCAAACTTCTCGAAATGTACCATTCTAATGATATGCAGTGCTATACAAATCCAATAGAATCCCCAAGAAATTACTTAAGAGTTCTATCGGGTAAGAGCGAAAGTTTTTTTCTAAAGCAACCCAAAAAACTTGATCTGAATTTAACTATAGTCAATGAAGCGAAGATTTATACAGTTTTTGAAAGTCTAGAAGAAATTAAACGCTTTTTACCTCAGATGGTAAGTTTCTTTAGTGAGTTTAATGTCATTGTAACTAAGTATTATCCTATCGAAAATTTGTATCAAGCATTTAGTAGAAAGGAAAAGTCCAATGCTCCTATTGGCTATCGTGAAAATATAGCATTTTCGATTGGAAAAACTTTAAGCCTAATTCATGAGACATTAAGCTCTCATGTTACACGTCATGAATTTAATTACAGATTTCCGAATAATATACCTAGGGTAACTATTTCAAAACTGATTTCAGACGATCATTTTTTTGATTCTATTAACAATAAAAATTCCTTAGATTATTCATTAGTAGAGTTCTCAAACTTTAATAATCCTACACTTAAAAATTTGATTCTCGAATTCTCTAAATTATGGAATAACGATGATTTTATACATTTTGATTTAGCTACCCGAAATATGATTTATTGGGAAGACAAAGTCATATTTCTTGATTGGGAAATGTGCGGTTGGGGAGATAGAATTTGGGATGTAGTTTGCTGTTTAAATTCAATACTTGATACCATTTATATAGACTCATCTTTGATTGTAAACGCTGATGTTAATACTTCGTCACCTAAATATACGCAGGCCATAAATATGATTTACCAATTTCTGATAGGGTATTTTGGGGAGAAAGAGTTAACTATACACCTAGCAAAAATTGAAGTATATTGGATGATTTATTATTTAAAAGTAATAGTTCAATCTGAAAGTTATTTCAGTAAAGTATCTCAAACACTAAACTGTTTTCTTCCAAAAAATGAGCCAATTTGTTGAAGATCTTCGCCTTTTATTGGCAAATGTAACTTTTGATAGACAAAAATCAAGATGGGTGAGTCCAAAGCTTCCAAACTTATCTCGTCTGGAAGATATGCTTTATCATAATTATCACATTTATCCAAAATATAAAAATGGGTGGTTGAAAAATGAAGATATTGAATCATTCACCATCGAAAATCAAATAAATAACGAGAGTAAATTTTGGTTTATCAAAAAAGAGACTGAAGAAAAAGACGGTCAACTTGTTGAAAAAAATAGCCACGAATTTATAATTAAAGATGGCAGTTACATTCGTGGAGGTAAATTGCAAATAGATGGTAATGTCAGAGATTATGTGTACTTGAGTACTCCTAAAAATATTTTCCGTAACTTCAAAAAATAGCGAGAAATTAACTGTCGCTATTGCTGGCGACAATTATATCTATATGGTTGGAAAGCCTACATTAAGGATATACTTCCATTTAAAGTGTTTTACTCGTGGCATAAGAGAATGGGTTAGGTTTATCTCAGAAAAATTAGATAGTAAAGGAATTCCTTACACAATGAAGTATTTGCTAAATCAGAAGGATTACATTTATAGTGATTCTGCTGTTCTTTACATTTCACAAAGTAACTATCCTTTAGTTCTGCCATTTTTACATGAAGTATCTGTAATATTTGGTGACACTGAAGCTAACCTTTTAAGAAGTAGCACTCCTCTGTTTACAAAGAAATTATTCCGAGGAATTGCAATCGCAGAAGATCCTATTATCAATATTGGACATAACAAAGAAGAAACAAGTTTTGGGAGAGAATGTTGTGACCGTATTGTAAGAATATTAGAACAAGATTCTGTCAAATCTCTGCTTGAAATAAATAGCTATGATATTGAGACTGCTGTCATTAAGATTGCAGAAATTGCACAAAATGAATCCTTATTTAACGTAGAAGAACCATTTAGAAATCCTGGTACATTTTTCAATTATGAAGTTCCAACATTTAAGGAAAGTAGGGAGCAAATAACTTATCTTCCATGGTGGGGAGATTCAGGAAGGTTATTGTTTCTAAAATTGGCACTGAAATATGCAAATGAACTTTGTGAAAAAGCAATCTGGATTTCATCAAATAATTGTACATGGATTACTTATTTCGAAGAACAAGCAAAAGAAGGAGAAGAGTATTATAAGAGAACTTTCCATAGGGTAGTTGGGAAAAAAGAGCTAGGTTTGATCAAATATTTCTTGGAGAAGCTTTCACAATTCGTAGAAGATAAGGACTATTATAAACGAGTTTACTCTTCCATTAAATATGATACAGAAATTGATGGTGATATTTTTTCAAATGAAGATTTTGATAACCTATTGAATCATTTAGTACTCAAAGAAATAAGAAATAAGTACATTAAAGACTGTGTTAATACTCTTGTTACAAGGTTTGAGATATCATTTGAAGATGCATCCAATATTATAGAAAAAGTAATCATAAAACAAAATAGTGATACTGAAATCAATTCACTAATAAAGGAGATTTCTCTTCTTTCATCATTGAGAAAGAATAATGCCCCCAGTCAACTTGCTATCGAAATTCTTCATGAAATAAAAAATAGCATGCAATTCAAAATGCCTAAAGATGAGTTACTCAACCAAGTAGTTATTGATGGTAATATTACTAACCTAAGAAATATTGCTGAAAGAGATGCTCTAAAGCTAGCAGACATAATAATGAAACGTTATGAAAGCGTAGATTTGCCTTTGAGAAATACCTTTAATAATTATAATTTTTGTCCAGGGATTGAAGGTAAAGCAGGAATTGGATTGTTTTTCTTAATTCTTTTTGTGCCTTCTGTTACACCTAAAGTAAGATTTTTATCAGAAACAGCTTAACTACATCATATGCCTAGAAATCTAGTCTAATAACCTATTGTAAAATAGCATGTTATGGATGTAATGTTATTGGTGTCTGATGCTATATATAAAGTGCCATGGTTTGCATTTACTCTATTCTGGATATTTTTTAATCCAATTCCAGATGACAGAGTTGCATGATCAAAGCCAACTCCGTTGTCAGACACAGAAACCTTAAGCTTATCATTTTCTTTATAAATATGTATGGATGCCCTGTTAGCTTTTGAGTGTTTGATTACATTATTTACTAATTCCAAGCAAATACTGTAAATTTCAAGTTGAAATCGTTTGTCTTCAGGAATATCTTTTTGTTCTATATGCAATGACAGATGTAGTTTGTCTCCAAGATTAATATCATTGACTAGTTTTTCTAAAGCGCCTTTTAATCCTTTATTCTCAAGTTCAATGGGCAATAGATTATGAGAAATTAGCCTAATTTCCGAATAGGCAGTCCCCATCATGTCTAAAATTCCATCATATACCTTTTGTTCTTTCTCCGTAAATCTATCTCTATTTAAAATTTGAAGCCTCCATCGCATTGCCGAAATCATAGCTCCAAGATTATCGTGGAGTTCAACTGCTACTCTTTTTCTTTCTAATGTTTGACCTTCAACTAAAGCAAGTAATATTTCATCATTTTTCTTGATTAATTCAAAATTAGCCTGTTTCAAATCATGTGTTCTATTCTCAACAATTTTTTCTAAATTATAATTTAGTTCCTCTAAATCTTTATTGATATTGACAATTTCTTGTCTTTGTTGTTGAATAAATAGATTCTTGCGCTTCAACTGAATATGATTCCAACCTAGGATACAACCACTAAGAAGCAATATAATTATACTTCCAACAGCAATTTTACGTAAGCGTAATTCTTGATTGTATTCCTGATTGATATTTTTAAGTTTTAATTCGCTTTTTTCATTTTCGTATTCATATTTTAAGTTTTCAATGTCTCTATTATTATTCTGTAGTTTTATTTTTTCTTCAAGAGTTCTATATTTTTCAAAGAAAATGAGAGCCTTATCATAATGTTTAGTAGCTTTAAAATACTTGTAGGCAATTTCATAAAGATAGGAGGACGAATGATTTGTGCCCCCTTTTTCATTTAATAGGATAGCTTCATTCAAATGACTTTGAGCTGTAGAAAACTGTTTTAAATTCAGGTAAATATCAGCTAGACTAGCTAAAGTAAATACTCTATCATAAACAGGATATCCATTTATTGATTCTTCTTGTGATTTTACGTTAGAGAAGGTTTTCAAGGCATTCTGGTATTGATTGAGCTTTTTTGACAAATACCGATATTGGTCAATGCATACAAACTCAGACCCGGAAAGTTTAGATTTTTGTTTTTTTCGTAACACAATGAAAAGTATTTAATAGCATCATAATATTTATTTTCCTCTAATAAAACAATGCCCATATAATTGAGATTATTGAGATACTGAGAAGGTTGGTTTATCTTTTGAAAGATACTTATACTTATACCGAGGTAATGCTTTGCTTCTTTGAAGTATTTTAATTTTGAGTAACTAATTCCTAGCATAGAACCACATTTAGCGACCATTATTAAATTATTAGTCTTTTCGGCTAATATTAATCCTTTATATAAATATTCAGTGGCTTTCATATATTGCCCTATACTCATATAGTTAAAACCTCTTGAATATAAAACATTCGTGTGTCCTTGATGCCACTCTCTATATTTGCAAATTTGCTCAGCAATGTTTAATAAGCTAAAGGAACTGTCTGGATTTGTAGCAATTATGCTTCTACTAATCTTACAAAGTAATGAAGCTCTTAATGTATCTGTATCTAAATTTTTCCCTGTCGCAGGTAATTCCTTTAGCTTCTTACTTAGACTATCTAATTCATTATTAGACATTGTTGCAACGGTCGCAATTATCCAAATGAAAAAAAACATTGATATTTTCTTATATAACATAGCAAACAAATTAGTGCTAAACAGGAGCCTTATAATATTGTCAAAAGTTTACTTCTGAATCAAAATACCTAATACATGGTATTGGGTTCTGCAAAAAAAATATTCACCTTTACACCAATGCAAACAATCAAAACATACACCATCGGTTGGGACGTTATCAATAAAGTGGGGTACCTAACCATCTTAGATGATACAGGTAAAGAACACATCTTTTCTGAGCTATCTCTTGATGAATTAACTTTTCTTCAATCGATGCTACAAAATCCGAGTGTGTTGATCGATCCACAAAACTGGATTGTTGCTGGATGGCAAATTAATAGTTCTGTAAATATGGGGAAATAGCAAGCATATTAGAATACTTGATAATAAGTAATTTGTATGTGCAGATGTATTTCAATAATGAGTTACACACAGGCTCTTGAGGTATAGAGCCTGTGTTGTAAAAGTACACTTTTATGAGTGAGAATTTCCTAAAAACGATTTGAAGTCTAATAACTCCCCTCAAACAATACCTTCACAACTGTAGCTTTTGCATAGAAATCACTAGAGTCTATCGAAGCCTTTCCCAGAGTTTTGCCATCACAAGTATAAATATACGAAGCAGGGTTGGATATCGATGAATTGTAAACGCCTATATAATATTCTAATTTATAATTACCTGTACTATCCTTATGATTATATACGTATTGTACTACTTGTAGTGGTCCACTTTTAGGCTTTTGAAATTCGGATACTACCGTTTTTAACCAAGGTAACTGCTCGATAGCAGAGGAATTATCGTTAAAACATGTAACTTTTGGCAATGTGACTGACTCGCTAACTGAGCAAGAACTTATCGAAAGAATAAAGCCTAGACATAGTAAGCATAGGAGGTTTTTCATAGAGCATAAGCTGTTTTTGTGTAAAAAACACAAATATACTTTAATTGTAGGTGTTAGAAATGAAGCATGTAGGATTTTTCAATTTTAGTGAGAATTACCACCTAGAGAAAGTCAAAGACTTGTAGTTATACTTTGAAGTTTTGGGGAATTATTGGAAATGGTAGGTACTGACTTGGAAGCTAGTACCAGCGGGAGCGAAACTTTCATGGCTGTTCCTAAGCGTGGCACTAACACAACACTCTTCGTAAATATTAATTTCTAGATTCACTACTCCAACAACTGTTCCAACACCAAGGTATTAGTCCATTAGCGCAAGTTTTAGCCTTGTGCTTTCTATTTCTAAAGTTTTAAAACTTTACTTCAGATAAGTTTAACTCTTTTACTATCAGGATTGGAAGCCTTGGATATGCTAAGTGCTGGCTTCCAAGCCAGCACCAGCGTTTTTTACTTTATTACCGAAATCAGAAATCCCAAATCATCAATAGTTTGAAATCCTTCTGATAGTCCTAAAATCTTATACTTTACTCTTCAAGCCTAACGCCCATCACTTACATTTTCCCATTCAAACTGAATCAGAAAAGGCTCTTTCTTTTTCTTATCAGCAAAGTCGAGTGTTATTGTTGCTGCATGAAAAGTGGTTCGTTCGCCCAATTCTATCTGTTCGACCTCTTGATTATGAAAAATTTTCTTAATTCTTTTTGGTGCATCATATTCTCTTAGGGAATGATTTTGTAGTACTTGACTCAAACAGTTGTCATAGTCATAATTTTGGGTTGCGAATAAACCGAATTCAGAGGAAGTTACTAAGACGAGAAATTCATCAATATAAAAATATCCCAATATGCTCATTTTACGATACTTATAATAATTCATTCTGGCCATATTAACTTTCAAAAGCTTCGTCACAGTTCTATCTGCTTGATGTACGATTTCTTCCTGAAGCAAAATAACCGTAGATTTTGTATCAATGTATTTGCCAGTACCTTTTGAGTTACTTACGTCTGCCTTATCAACGTACCTTCTCAGTGCTTTTATGGTAACTGAGTCTTTAATATCTAATAATGGAATCGTACATTGAGCAACTAAATTATGAGTAGAAGTAAAAAGTAGCATACACAATAGTGCAAGAAATGAAAGGTATGTTTTCATAAGAAAGGTTATATTAAAACTAATTTAGAGATGTAACTTGTTTATTAATGTAGAAATTACCTTGTTAAGATATAAAATTTATTCTTTTCTATTTTGACTCTATTGATTTTTATTTTAGTAAAAGCTTAAAATACAATTCTTTGGCTAATGGCTCTAGCGTATGTCTTAGATTTATACTTTCGATAAATAATGTTTTAAAACTACAAACAAAAAAAGTCTAAGTCTAGGACATGAACGAGGAACAGGCCAACCTACTAGTTGTTGGTGGAAAAACACCAACAATGGTAAAAAGCCTAATAAATAGCAGTCTACAATTGTGACCAAAGGGATAGCCCTATCTGTACCTCTTATTTATGGTGTACTTCATACTTATTGTGTTGCTGACGCATGAGTTGTTGGTGAACAAACACCAACAATGGCGAAAGTTGATATTTTACATCATTGTCCATTTTGATAAAAGCTTTGAAGATTTGAATTATAAATACCCTGTTTCAAAAAAAATCGGTACCGAAATATTCAGTACCGATTACAATTTAACCAATAATTATTAATAAAATTCTTTATTGTCTAGTCAATGTTTCCTTCACAATACGAGGAGCTGCTACGTTATAAGAGTAATGCAAATAGAATCTCTTCGTAGCTGGGTCATAGTAGTTTTTAGAATAACTCTGGTCTACGTTTGGAGTTGCTCCCGATGGTTTAACAGTTACTGAATTATCAGGGTTGATGGTCAACAACATGTAATATCCAGAACCACCTAGGTCACCTAATTCAGCAATTACTGTGTTAGCATTCACACTTACCAAGTCTTTTACACGGTCGATCGCACGGTCACCAGCAGTTGGGTGTGAGAATACCCCAGCAGCTTTGTAACGACCATCCCATTGGTTTTTAGCGATGATTTTGAACAAGGCTGAACCCAATCCTGAGCGGATTTTATAAGCACCTGCGTTATCAACCGTAATACCTACTGCATAGTCAACTCCAGCAACCTTAGTTGGGTCAATAGTAATTGAAATCATTTTACTGAATTCACCCGGAGCAAAAGTTACCTCAGTTGAAGATAGTTTATAAAACGAAGTAGGTAAAACTTCTAATTTAGCCAATTTGTTGGTTTCTGCATAAATATTATAGGCCTCTACAGGAGAATTATCCACTTTGATTTTGACTGTTACAGAGCTTTGTAACTCGGCATTTGAATTCACATCTCGGATAATTTCAACCATTTCTGCAGTTTTATCGCCCGCAGAGAGTTCTAAACCAACTGTATTAAGTCGGGTATTAGCAGCAGGAAGTCTTACAAAATTTGAACCTTTCCCTTCTATTAAATCCTTACCTTCTTCGATACAACTTGTCATCGATAAAAGAGAACTTAACATCAAAAAATTAATTATATTGATATATTTTTTCATTGCTTCTAGAATTAAAATGTTCGTCTATTTGTCCCACCAAATTTTAGCATCTTGTGTATCGCCACCTGTTAGTCTTGATACGGCTGCTTGATAATTTGTTTTGTTTAGGTTTGGCTCATTTGAACCATACACGAAACGACGAGGAATTTGCTTACTTGAGTTTGTAGCTTTTGGTGTTGGAACAAGAGCAGGAACCCCTGTTCTACGCCATTCTGACCAACCGTTCGCACCATCTGGGAAGAATGAAATATAACGTTGAGTACGAATTTTTGTAAGTATGTCAGTACTTGTTGTGCCTAATTGAACACCTGCATTCTCCATGAAAGTATTAAACTTCGCTTGATCAAATACGCCCCATTGTTTCCAAGACATTTCAAGACCTTTGCTGTACATAGTTGATGCACTTTCAGTGGTCCAGCCCAAAGCAGCAGCTTCAGCTCTTGCCAAATACACACTTGCAGCAGTCAATACAAATGAAGTTGCACTACCTTCTCTGTAGGTAGGACTCAAGATTCTAGACCAGTCAGCGTGAGTGTTTGTATAGTTCACAGCATCGTCACGAGTCAAACCATAAGGCATTGGAACCACAGTACCACTTGCATTTGGTTCGCCATAAGCGTTTACACGAGCGTCAGAAGTAGCATAAAGCATATTTACGATTACATCACTGATACCGTAATCTTTACGTCCGTTGTAAGTGTTGTACCAAGGGCTATTGAATGTACCACCTGGGTATGCCACCTGAGTATTGTCCTCATTTGCATCAATCACACCACCATTAGCAGCTAGAGCATCCAAGAATTGCGCTTTACCAGTAGTTGGATCAACTTTTGACAAACGAAGCGCCATGATTAAACGCAACGAGTTAGCAAATTTTTTCCAACGAGTTAAATTACCGCTATGAACAATATCACCTACAGGTGCATCTCCGCCATCAAATTGAACCACAGCTTCTTTCAACTCTTTAAACAAACCTGTGTAGATTTCTTGTTGGGTATCGTATTTTGGTTGTGTTTTAAGCTGTAAAGCTTCCGAATAAGGCATATCACCCCATTGGTCAGTCAACATCAAAAAGCGGTATGCTTTTACAATACGAGCCAAGGCGATTTGGTTATTGTTTGAACCATTTAAGGCAGCATAAGCCTTAGTCGCTGGGTCTGTGTTGTTATTGATGATATTTTGTAAGTCATACAACGAACCAGCATAGTTGCCATCCCATCCAATTTGAGGAATAGCATAAAGTGATGTTTCTGTATATTGAGTTTCAGCAAAATATTGGCAATACAATCCATTTCTGATTGACCCGTTGTTTGCAGGACTATCAAAATCCAACAAGGCATTTGTAAGCAAAGCAGAGGTTACAGGGGTTAGGATTGCATTTGGGTTGTCGTTCATTGTTCCAAAATCCGAACAACTTGCTGTGAAAAGCATAACTGATGCAAAACCCAGCGTTTTTAGTATATTTTTACTTATCATCTTACTCTTCAATTAAAATCGTTTGTTAGAAACCTAATTTGATGTTTACACCTAATGATCTTGTGCCTGGGAACTGACCGTTTTCACCGAAAATTTGAGACATCTCAGATGGGTCAAAATCTCTGTTTTTAGTATAAATCAACCAAGGGTTACGAGCAACAATTGAAACCGTTGCGCTTTGTAACAATTTGCTTCCTTTTACCGGAATTCTATAACCGATGCTAATCTCTCTCAATTTGATAAAGTCTAGGTCATAAACGTGTTCTTCTGAAAGTTTATTTGTAGCAAATTGGTGGAAATAGGTATAAGCATCTACATACTTATCAACCGCAGCACCATCAGCAGTAACACCTTGTACGTGTACGCCACCACCATCAGCGATTGGGTCACGGATAGGGTTTCCTTTGTCGTTTACGCCTGCTGTTCTTTCAAACAAACCAGAGAAACCACCCCAGTAATCTGACAATGAGAAGTATTTACCACCTTTAGAGAATTCAATATTAGCAGAAAGAACAAAGTCTTTATATTGAATTTGGTTGAACCAACCACCCGTAAAGTCTGGTAATACACTACCCAAATAAGAGTTTGGAGTAACTACATACATACCATCAGCAGTCAACACTTTCTTACCATCTTTGTAAGTATATGCACCCCCACGGATTTGACCCCATGCTTCACCTACTTGGTGAACAACTGTACCCACACCAAAAGCATCTGAAGTTACTGTAATCGCATCAACGCCTTCCGCAAGCGCTAATACTTTTGAAGTGTTTTTAGCCCAGTTTACAGTAGTTGTCCAAGTTACATCTTTAGTTTTAACAGGAGTTGCATTTAATGAAACCTCCAAACCATGACGGTTGATTTTACCAGCGTTAATCAATTTAGAAGTAAAACCACTTGTTCCTGAGATAGGTACAGTAATGATTTCATTGATTTTATCTTCGTTGTAATATGTTACCGACAAGCCAAGTTTATCCTTTAAGAATTTCAAATCCAAGCCAAATTCATAAGAAGATGATAAAGCAGGTTTGATATTAGCATCTACCAATGTATTAGGAGTTCCCATGTATGAACTAGAACCAAATTTTGCACTAGCTAATGTGTAATTGAGCGCCAAGGAGTATGGACCTAAGTCAGAACCCACTTGCGCCCAGCTAGCACGAACTTTACCGAATGATAAGGCAGGAACTGTATTACGAATCAAATCTCCAAAGATGAATGATGTACCTATTGAAGGGTAAGTGTATGAGTTCGCATCTTTTGGAAGAGCTGAAGAACGGTCATTACGAACAGAACCTTCTAAGAAGATAATGTCTTTGTAACCAAATGAACCACGTGCGTACATACTGCGGATTTCTTTGTCTGAACGGTAAGAACTCAAAGAAGGAGTCGATGATGAGTTACTCAAAGCAAAGTAGTCTGGAATAACCAAACCGTTTACTGTACCAGCCGACATCGTTCTGTAGCTATCATGACGAATGTTACCCCCAGCCAAGGCATCGATTGTAAAATCGTTGATGTGCTTGTTATAAGTCGCCATCAATTCATAGTTCATCTCATTTGGCGTATTTCCATTGTTTATAATGTTACCATAAGTTTGATAAGTGCTATATCCAGCCCTTACGCCTGTCTGAGTAGCCGATGTTTGAAGAATAGTTGGCACTTTTGATTCACCGAAAGTATTACCTTGGTTGAAACGAACAAAACCTGCTACTTTCAAATTATCATTGACTTTGTAAGTCAAGTTTACATCACCAAACATACGTCTTCTGTTTTCCGAAATATCTAATTTATCGAAATACGAGTAGAAATTATACCAGTAGTTTGCTCCGTAAAAGTTCAATGGAGAAGATGCATAAGCACCTGGGTTGTTGTGGTTCCAGCTCGCTAAGATACCTTCTGGAGAAGTCAAGTCTTTCAATTCCTTCAATTTATTCAAATCCAAATCTCTGTGGAACCAAGCGTTGAATGAACCTGAAGACTGGTTGGCATAACCGTCATTAAATTGCCCTTTGATAGTGTACTCCGACAAGTTGATGTTAGCAGTAGCAGTCAAATGTTTTCCTAAATCTACGGTAGTTTGTGACGAAATATTGTACTTCACACCACTTGATTTGTACATCAAACCATTTTGGTTTTGTGCTGTAAATGAAATACGAGTAGAATAGTTGTCTCCAGCTTTCGAGAAATTTACGTTAGTGTTAGTAGCAAACTGACCTTGGTAAAAATCACGGATGTTGTTTGGTTGAGCTACCAAAGAGGCAGTTTTTCCAGTATATTGTGTGCCTGGATACCAAGAATACCAAGGAATATACTCCTGACCAACCATACGAGGCCCCCAAGAAGCATCATCCGAGTAATCATGATAAAACTTTCCATTCAACGCTTTCCACTCTTCTGGCATACCAGCTTCCCAGTTGAATTTAATCATATCTGAAGAAGCACCACCAGCATAAGAGTTCTGGTAACGAGGTAAAACATAAACTGATTCATAAAAAGTACTTTGGTTTAATTCGATACCAACGCCTTTTTTCATTGTACCTTTTTTCGAAGCCATGATGATTACACCAGCATCACCACGCTGACCATAAAGTGCTGTTGCACTAGGTCCTTTCAAAACTGTCACTGATTCTACGTCATCTAAGTTTACATCAGATGAACTTACAGGGTTACCATCAAGGATGTAAAGTGGAGCTTTGTCGCTCAATGAACCCGCACCACGGATACGGATACTAGCATCGCGACCCAATGCTACTGTTGACTGGCTACGCACCTGAATACCAGCTACTTTACCAGCTAATGCGTTATTTAAGTTTGTTTGACGAATCGTGTTTAATTGTTCGTCTTTAACACTCTGAGCTGAGTAAGCCAAAGATTTTTCAGAACGCTTTGCACCTAAGGCCGTTACTACAACTTCTTCAATTTGTGAAGTGTTTACTTTTAATGCCACGTTGATTTGTGATTGCCCACCGACTGTTACAGTTTGAGCGGCAAAACCCACAAATGAAAATGTCAATACAGCATCTTTTCCTACAGCGATTTTGTAGGAACCATCTGCACCCGAAGTTGTTCCACGAGGAGTACCTTTAATAGAGATACTAACGCCAGGAAGTGGAGCACCATCTTCAGATGAGGTCACCTTCCCTGTAACTTGCCTATCTTGTGCAAACGTGTTGCCTATCTGTACAAGAAAAAATACAGTAATAAGCAGTAAGAGTTTTCTCATAATGATTATTGTTTAAATTGTTTGGTAAAAATTATCTTAAAGGTGGAAAAGAGATATACTTATGTCTAACGATAAGGATATACGTATCCTAGAAAGGGTACGCTTTGTATCAAGCACACACAGTTAGAATTGCATCATTCCGATTAGAAAAGATGGATATAGAAATATCAAAACCCAAATAGTCGTGTAAAGACGTACTTTTTAGGGGCAATTGTTGTGGAACAATGCTTAGGTTTTGGATATTTGAGATTGAATAATAAAAGGAAAGCCTCTAAGTGCGGTTTCACCCAGAAGTTGTGTTTGAATCTTGATAGTTTTCCTTTAGTTTGGTTGAATTGTTGGTAAAGTTTTTCAAGCTAATTAGTCAAGTTATGTCAAAGAATATCCTCTTTCGAAGGATAATATTTAACGGGAATAAATTTAGTTTCGGTTTAAGTTTTAATCGAACACCTGACATTAAAGAAGCTATCTACTAAAGAAGATTGACAAGAAGTATATTTAAGTAATCGTTTTTGATGAAAACTACCTTCCAAAATTTTTATAAATCTTAGAAGAGAATTACGCTCAAATTTTGTCAAGTTTGAATTCTTAATAGTAAATATTTTGCATCCAGTAATATTTAGGAGTAAAAAATTCTGCAATTCGCTATTTGTATAAAATTGGCTTGCTCAAAAATAGCCGTTTGTAAGCAGACCGTTAAATATAATAACTTATTTTAAAACATAATAAAAAAATTTAAAATTATGTTAAAATATGTTAAAAATAGGTACTATTCGGTCAATTTTTGATGGTATAATTACCCATCTGCCAGAAAAACAGTGTATTTAGTGTGTTTTTGAAACCTGCAGGAAAATTTTCTGTGATTGTTAATTTTAACCATAAAATTAACAATTTTTAATCTTGATTTTATTTGGCAATCTAGCCGACGAATCAGCATTTTGAGAAGTTATTAATTGCATACAAAAACAATTTGTAGCAGTTTTTCGTAATTATTAAAACAAAACTTATCAGATATGAAAACCGTATTAGTCATTTTAGGATTCATTTGTGTGTTAGGGCTTGTGATAAGTCTTTCACAAGGAAAAGAAGACGATCCACTCAAAAACCACAAATTTGCAGTAGTCAAAACTGAGGCTGAATGGCGCAAGATTTTGACACCAGAACAATATAAGGTTACTCGACAACGAAGTACCGAATTAGCCTGCTCGGGTGCGTACTGGAAAAACCATGAAAAGGGTATCTATAAATGTGTTTGTTGCAAACTTCCTTTATTTGACTCTAAGACAAAATTTGAATCAGGGACAGGCTGGCCTTCTTTTTACAAAGCCATTCATAAGGACGCCATCCTCGAAATTCCTGATGATAGTTTTGGAATGTCACGCACCGAAATTTTGTGTAGTCGTTGCGGCGCGCACCTCGGACACGTATTCGACGATGGACCAAGACCCACAGGTTTAAGATATTGTCTCAACTCAGTGGCATTGGATTTTGAGAAGGATGCGAAATAAATAATTTAGTGATTTGAGATTGAGGGAATGAGTGATTATTTTAAGATGTATTTTACTTGTAGAGACGCAATATTTTGTGTCTAAAGATGTGTCCTTTTAAAGGATAGCATCAAAAAAGCGGTCGGAAATTTGTTTTTCGACCTGCTTTTTTGATGCTGTAAAATTGGATATGACTTGGCCTTAGACGCAATCATTGCCTACCTACGAGTGAGATATTTTAATCATAGTCACGATTTACTCAACTAGAATACTCTTAACTATTTACCACAAGCCGCCATGTAGTCATTAAATAGTTTCGTGTTGGTTTCTGCGTCATTTTTGTCATATAAACCTTTCCCCACATTCTCTACAATAGTTGGACAGTCTGCGAAATAAGTTCTCAAAGTTTTACGTCTTCCCGCATAAGAAGGCAGAGAAGTATATGAGTCCTCAGTTGGACGTTTGAATGCAAAACTAGTCAAAGGGAAGTATTCTTTGTTCAAGCTCAATTTTTCAGACTTTTTAAGCTCATCAAAAATCGCATAGTGCTTGTTATTAGTCTGATTTGTTACGAAAAGACTTAAACCTCCCGAAGCAACACGACCAATATTATATTGCTTTCCTGATGAATCTTTGAAAGTAGATAGCTTTTTCAAGTTGGTTCTCTTTGGTTTTTTCTCTCCTTCCATATAAATCCAAACAGAAGTTTTTTCTGAACCAATTTGATTCATTAATTGAGAAAAACCAGAACTACTCTGTCTAGATCTCAAATCCTCAATTTCTGGGAAGTCAAAAAATAACCTTACATTACCAGCGTAGGTATTACCGTCCTCATCAGTCACTGAAGAATTCTCTAATTCATAATATTTGAAGGCATTTGGACCAGATTGTTGAGCAGACAATACAGGTTCTGCTTGAATTGGCTCCACCTTCATCGCATCTTTATTAGCATCAATAAAGTATTTCACTAGTTTTTGAGCATCCTGAACATTACCATAGTTTTGAGCCATCCCCAAAAATGTACGGTCATATTTCTTTATTTGTGGCAAATAGGTTTCAAACTCATCCATTTTATTAATTAACAATGAACTAATCGCCAAATTATAATTTGAAATAAAACGAACATCCTTTTGTAAATCTTCATCTTCAGGGTCTGTATATTCGGCCAAAGACTTCCAATATTTTTGTGCTTCTCCAAACATACCAGCCCAGTTCTTTCTTTCCACATCTAGCAATACCGGAAAGACTTGTGTGGATTGATTAAATTCGTCTACATTAAAGGTCGATTTTGATTTTCTGCCTTTTGTTAGGGTAAACAACTTGTAATCATTATTTGGCGTGTATAAATAGTAGCTACTAAATTCAGAGAGTAGATTACCATAATCTCTTGAAACGATATCGTATGCAAAACTATCAAATTTGTTTTCTCTATCAGTTACATACATTTTGATAGAAGGTATGTGATAACGCGTGAAGATAGTCTTACCTGCTTTATCCATAATTTTCAAACTTGATTGTAAACCGATATAATAGGCTGGGGCATTTTGATAAGTGGTTTGAATCAAATAATCAAGATTTCCAGAGTTCAAAAGCTCAAATCTTTCAAGCGTGTAGACGATTTTGAAATCACCACTATCTTGAAATTTCAATCCAACCAACCCACAACGCTGTGTCAATATTTCTTCATTATAAGGTAGTTTGAAAAATTGAAAAGCATCCTTGAATCCTTGATTGATATTAAGTTTGACAGAATAGCTTTTATAATCTTCAAAACTTCCATCGATGGGAGCAATAGGGGCTCTTACTACAAATTGTTTGGGCAATGCAACAGGGGCATTTTGGGCAAACGAAAAACTAGAGGCAAGTAAAATACCTGCCACAAAAAGTAATTTTTTCATGGTTTTGTTATGGTAGAAATATGGAGATTGTTTACAGTTTTGGAGATGGGTTATGACGAGTATTATATTTAGATTCGTCGAAAATAATTTTTAATTGCTCTGCATCAAAAATCAGTATTTTGCCATCACGAGTATCATAATCATTGTCAATTAATCCTTGAGCTTCTTTGATTACTTTCTCTGGTTTGTCAAGATAATAATAGATTTTACCTAAATTATAGTAAGCAGAATAGCGCATTTTACGGCTTCCTTTGTCATTTTCCGTATATTTCTTTTTCAAAGACTCAAAATAATCAATCAGCGGTTGCAATTGTTTTTCTAGGGTCTCAGTTGACTCATTGGCTTTCATCTCCTTAAAAAGCATTCTTACCGCTTCAATAGCTTCTGATTGTGTTTTTCCTTCATCAGTTTTTGCATCCAAAATCCATAAGAAGTCTTCTTTTTTGACAGTGTAGAAACCAAAGTTTTCTACCAGAAATCCGTTGAGCTCATTGATAGAATTCTGGACATAATTACGAAGAGTCTGTTCAAACAATCGTTGTTTCAAACTATCATATTCTCTTTGAGCTGCTGCCGAGCTAGTTGATTTTTGACCGACATAATGGACAAGCTTGGTAAATGAATAATTCTTTTCATCTCCAGATGTTTCCTCTGGCTTTTTGAATTCAGTATTTACCAAAAAACGATTGGTGGCTTTTACCTCTTGTTTTTGTTGTGCCGATGCCAATTCTGTTTTGGTTGGCGCAAATGGTGCTTTGATTAAGGCATGTCCACGTGCAGAATAGGTGATATCAAGCCAATAATAGGTAGTAGAGCTTTTTACGTTTCCGTTATTGTCTTTTTCGGTGATAGTTTCTTTTTTGATTTCATTACCCGTAAAGGCAAAATCTTCGAAAACTACATCAATGCCAATTGCAGGAGAGGCTTCTACTTTCGTTAATCCATCCACCTTTATGTTATCATAAATCCTGGTCTCGGGATAAACATTAGAGATAACAGGCATTGCCTTGACATGTACACCATAAGTGCGTTTTTCGATTGGAAGATACCTTTTAGGTAACGTTTGGAATTCGACATTGAAGTACGAACGATCCAAATCAACCTTTTGAGCAAAAAGTGAATTTGCTCCAAGAAGTAGTAGGGGTAATAGTTTTTTCATTAAAGTGTATAGATTAAATAAGAAATTATAAGCAGAGAAAACCACTGGTACTCAGAACCTGATTTTAACCCCATTGTAAATTCATGATGTTGACTTTGCTATTAAAAAATAGCACATGCTCAAAGACAGCACCTACTAACAAAGGAGTGATAGGCAGGGATACAGATGAACCTTAGGATACCTTGCGTAGAGGGTTGAAAACTAGTCCTTAAACCCAAAATAAATTAGATGTGAAAAGGAAAAAGAAAGGAATAGGTTTGGCGAGTTTAGTATATAGTTTAACATTATAGCAATTGATGATTTATCTGTTTCAGTTCAAGAAATGTAGTGGATCAAAATTTAAAAGCGAAATTAATATATTTTATTTTACCTTACAACATGCGATTCTTTAGTTTTGGTATTTATCTATAATTGAGTAAAAAAATAATATAAAAGATGAAATTTGTTAATAAATAGAAAAAAGTCTCTAAAGTTGCTTTGATTATTTTTATGTAAATTGAAGCAAAAAACATGCCGTCTATACAAAATAATTATACATGAGGATTGTCTCTAAACATTTTTGGTTGATACTAATACTATTCAGGAATACCTATAAACAATGATAAAAACTGAGTGCCAAAACCTACTTTTATTCTATAAATCATAAAACTAATTTTCTATGAAATCATTTATTTTATTGCTTTGCATATTTCTCATCAGTGGTACTCTCATTTCTGCCAAACCTATCCGTGTAGGGGTAGCTGGTATGACTCATGACCACATCAATCAAGTGTTTGATTATATTGGCAAACAGCAGGATGTAGAAATCGTAGGGTTTGCTGAACCTAACAAAGCTCTGGCGATGCGTTTGCTGAAAAGTCATAATCTCCCCGAAACCTTGTGGTTTCCTACTTTGGAGGCATTAATCCAACA
Source organism: Flectobacillus sp. BAB-3569 (assembly GCF_002270355.1). GTDB lineage: Bacteria > Bacteroidota > Bacteroidia > Cytophagales > Spirosomataceae > Flectobacillus > Flectobacillus roseus. The sequence goes on from NZ_NJFZ01000009.1 coordinate 477,076, forward strand.
AAAAAATCCTGAGGCTGTGTGTGCTTTTAATTCTATTTATGAGCATTTGGCTGTGGTAGAAACTTGTGCTCCTAAGGGTATCCATGTGATTGTAGAAAAACCCTTGGCAGTGAATAATCAGCATTTGGCGTTGATGAAAGCACTTGTTGAAAAACATCAAATACATTTACTCACCAATTTTGAAACTACTTGGTATCCTTCTCATGCCAAAGTTTGGGAAATGGCTAAAAAAGATAAAAGTTTAGGTACAATCAGAAAAGTTGTTTTCAAAGATGGACATAATGGACCAATCGAGATTAGTTGCTCTAAGGAATTTACCAATTGGCTGACAGATCCTATTCAAAATGGGGGAGGCGCAATCGTTGATTTTGGCTGTTATGGTGCCAATATCATGACTTGGCTTATGGATGGACAAAAACCTATTTCTGTCACTGCGGTAACATCTCAAGAAAAAACATCTGTTTATCCAAAGGTAGATGATGAGGCTACAATTATCTTGAAATATCCAACTTGTCAAGCTGTGATTCAAGCTTCGTGGAATTGGCCTTTTGGCGTAAAAGATACCGAAGTTTACGGTACATCAGGAATCGTTATTGCCAACAAAGAAGCAAATATGAGATACATTTATGGAGAAGGCAATAAAGCAGAAAAATGGCTTGACCTTTCCGCGCTACCCAATGAGCAATCCAATGTGTTTTCATATTTGGCGGCGGTAGTTAATGGTAAAATTAAACCTGAAAAAGATTTATCGTCTTTCGCGGTTAATAGCGTAGTGGTCGAAATTCTTTCAGCCGCCAAGGAATCAGCTAAAACAGGTAAAACTGTTTATTTCTCAAGATAATTTACCTAATTTCCATTCAAAGAAACCTTTAACTGTGATAATTATAACTACTACCTTTTATGGATGAATTTGTAACCTTCTTCTAATAAAACCCCCTTTTTTATTATCCTATATTCAAATCCTTGTTATTTTTGCAATATTGTTGCAAAAATAACAAGGATTATGAAATCTCTTCTAACGCTCAACTTTTTTCTAGTTTTTCTATTTACAGAAAAGCCCTTTCAAAAAAGATTAAAACAAGACTTTGATGTCCAAAAGATTACTTGGAATGATTTAAAAGATGTGCATTTCAAAAAGAAATTCAACATCGACTTAGCGATGTTTTATTTGTATCCCAATTTTGGTCCAAAGGTAACCATGCTCAATGGAAGAACTATTGAAATCAGAGGTTATACGATTCCGATTGATAGTGAAGGAAATTTTGTAGTGTCACAGAACCCCAATTCGATGTGTTACTTTTGTGGGAAATCTGGTCCAGAATCCATGATTCAATTAAAGTTTACTAGCAAGCATCAACGATATAAGGTTGATGAAATAAGAACTTTTAAAGGTATCCTGCGACTAAATGCCAACAATGTGCAAGAGTTGAATTATATCTTGGAAGAAGCTGAAAGCGTGGATTAGGTAAAAACTATATTGAACTCTGAAAATCGGATTTTTGATTTCGGATTACTACAACTAGAATCGTCAAAAGCCTCGAAAACTTTTGGTATTCCCTGTATCTGAAATCAAAAATCCAATTTTCTTAGCATGAAGTGAAGGGGATTAATGGGGTAAAATGTTGGTAATCAAAAAAATACGCTCAATGCTCATCACTCACAATGCAGCGCTTATTCTTAGCAACCTGGTTTGTCCAAAGTAAAATATGGAGATGTCCAGATAGCCACTTTATTATATGGTTTGGCATCAGACTTTACTTTGTTGTCTTGTGCTTCTTTTTTCTCGGCAGAGGCAGATTTTTTATCGTGGTCTTTGCAGTTCTCAGTTTTAGCTGATTTTGCGCAAGCCGACTTATCACATTTTGCTTTGTCGCATCTCGACTTATCACATTTTCCACCAGGGCAAGCCAAAGATGCCGCTACAATACCAAGTGTTAAGAATCCTGAAATAATTGCTTTTTTCATGTTGAATTTGTTTAATTTAATGGAACGAATAACGCAAAATATCGAAGCATAAAGAGGTTTATTGAGTACGATAATTTTTGCACTGTTGACCTTACAAAATTACAATCTTCTATTGGCTTCTTGCTGTCATTCAAGTGTTATTGACTTGTTATAGAGTTGTTAAAACCATCCTCTTTAACAAGAAGCTCTTTATCTTTACTACATGAAAATTCAGCATAAAAATATCCCTTACATTCTGATTGCGTCGACTTTAGGCGTAATTGCCTTGGTGATTATCCAAATTATATGGATGCGTCACTCGTGGCGATTGTCGGAGGAGATATTTAATCAAAGGGTTACGTCAGCACTTTGTTCTACCATCAAATCTTATAAAGATGGCGCCTATTGCAATGATGGAAAATGCGCCGTAGTAGATATGTCGGGCGAAACGCTTATTTCTAATATTTCAGAATTGCCTCATGATATTGTTAATACCAAAGATTTTCGAGAAACCTTAGATAGAAACCTAGCTAATTATCAGGTGTTTTTACCTTACCAAATTAGCCTTTCTACCAATAGCTTCTGCGCTACTGATGTATTTCAAACGGCAATTTCTTTCAAAAACCATCATGGTAATGAGTCGTATCTAAGAGTTACTTTCCCCACAAAAGAACGCTATATTTTGGGAGGTATGACCGTTATGGTATTAGCAACCCTCTTCATTGTTGGCTTTATTACAGTTGTATTATTGATGGTCAATTGGTCTTTGATGAAACAAAAACTGTTACTTCAAACCAATGTGGATTTTTTCAATAATATGGCACATGAGTTTCGTACTCCCCTCAGTAGCATTGGCTTAGCAGTAAATCGTTTGACTAAAAAGCATGAAGAATTACGAGAAAACCCATTTTTAGCAGTTATTAAAAGAGAAAATACTCAATTATTGCAAGAAGTTGAACGAGTATTACACCTAGCCAAAATCGAAAATGGAGAATACATTTTGGAGAAAGAAAAGCTCTCTATCGAATCCCTTATTCGTGCTTCGATAGACAGTTTGTCGATGTCTATTTCCGAAAAAAATGCACTCGTTATGTTGGAGGGTTTTAGGGAAGAAATGTGTGTGATAGGAGATAGGCAACACCTTGTGAACACCTTTCGCAATTTGATTGAAAATGCTTTGAAATACAATGAAAATACACCTGAAATTCGTATTACGGCAAAATTACAATCTCAAGATATCGTCATATCATTTGAAGATAACGGCATTGGTATTCCTGTAAGCCAGCGAAGTTTGATATTTGAGAAATTTCAGCGAGTGCATCAAACGACCCATGCTTTCAAAGGGTTTGGACTAGGTTTGGCGTATGTCAAAAATATGCTTGAGCTCCATAAGGGCAATATTCAAGTAAAAAGCGAAGATAAAAAAGGAAGCTGTTTTGAAGTATATCTACCTTTGAGCCTGTAGAATTTTCAGTATTACACAAAACTCTGAACACATTCCTGTAACCACTTATTTATGAGCATTACTCCACACAAAATACTTTTGATTGAAGATGACCTGAGTATGGGTTTCCTATTGACCGAATTTTTGGAAGACCAAGGATTTGAAGTCAAGCTATGTCGAGATGGAGAAAGTGGATATAATGCGCTTAAAAGACAACAGTATGACGTTTGTTTACTTGATGTAATGATGCCCAAAATGGATGGTTTTACCTTGGCATCCCATTGTAAAGAACTTAATCCTAATATGCCTTTTTTGTTTATTACGGCTCGTTCATTAAAAGAAGATAAGCTAAAAGGTTTTGAACTAGGAGCGGAGGATTACATTACAAAACCATTTGATGAAGATGAATTGCTTTGTCGCATCAAGGTATTATTACGTCGTCAACCATCACAAGTTCAGCCATCTCAAGTACAAAAATTTTCGATTGGTACCTACGTTTTTGATTATTCCAGACAAGAATTATGTTATCAAGATGAAACATGGCGATTGACAGAAACAGAAAGTGAGGTTTTAAAATTGCTTTGTCAGCATCAAAATCAGATTTTAAAAAGAGAAGATGCTGTAGAAAAAATTTACGGTAAAAAAGACTATTTTCTGGGTAGAAGTTTTGATGTATTTATATCAAAATTAAGAAAAATGCTACAAAACGATCCCCGAATTAGTATCGATAATGTTTTTAAAGTAGGCTTTATATTGAATGTGCAAAGTTGAAGTTTCTTAATTACAGCTAGTTATCCGACTTTAAGTGATTACTTAATCTCGTTGATTTGAAATTATTTTCTTTAAGCGTATAAACAATTGTATCAATTAGGTCTTTCTTATCGTGTTCATGAAAAAATAAGGACTCTATTACCAATAATTGACTTGAATTATCTTGAGGGTTTTGTTTATAAAAGTGCTCAAAGCTTCGACTTGAATACCCATCTCCACTGCTCGCTGTCCAATGATCGCCCAGTTTATGGACTTTGTCATCCGTAGTAACACAATAAAATCTTGAGGTTTGTTGGTAATCACAAGCCTCCTTACCCCAGTTAAGCGTAAAAAATAGGTTATTATCTACCTTATTATCCAAAGTGAAAACAAATAATTCATGGTCTCCTAAAAAAGTATCCGAGAATATCACCTTATTGTTTTTAAATACTTTCAAATAGCCAGGGTTGTCAAACCCATACTTTTCTTCGTTGTATTCCGTGTAGGCGAACTCAATTTTATATTTCTCCAAAACCACATTTTTCTTAACCAACAAACCCTTATTCTCTTCAGAACCCTCGTTCATTTCGGGCTTCATTAGTGATTTGATAGCTCTAATAGAATCTTCAAAATTTATGACCTGATTCGCGCTTTTCATATCAGTTTTGGGAGAAGACTTTCCACACGAAAGAAGAATTAAGAGGGTAAAACTTAAATAGAGCTTTTTCATAAGTAGAAGGAATATAGAAAAATTTACGAAATACCTTACACCTTAAATATCAACAAAAAGCATAATACTCTTGATACATGTCCCAGCTTTATTTCAATATTTTGTGTTGTATGAAGTGTAAAGCGACTGATTCTACTTATAATAAATCTGAGCATATTCTCTATACTCAAATTTAGTTCAGTAGTGATACCTCTGTCATCACCACACAATTGGTTTTGTTAAATAAGTTTATAACTATTTAGTGTCCAGATATTTATAAAAAAAGTATATTTGTACTGACTAAACAAAAATTTTACACTATGAAAAACTACCTACGCTTAGCAAGTTTACTCTTCATTTTTTCAATGAATGCTTGTACTGATGACACCTCCAATGCATTACCAACCGACACATGTTTTAAGAAAGATGCTATTGCTGAACTACCTTGGCTTAAAAGTGTGGTTACAGACTTTCAAAAACCTAAAAGTGGTCCATTGGAAGTGGTACTTTACACTTACAAAAACCAGTACTTTATAGGTGTGATTAATCCCTTGGTTTCATCACCAGCTTCGTATATTTATAATTGCAGCGGTGAAAGTATTGGCAAACTGAACATCGGATATAACCAGTTTGTGGCAGAAGCTCGTACAATAGATGTCTTATTGAAAGGAACATATTAAGAAAAACCCGAGTTAGTGCTGGTTTGGAACCTGGCACTAACTATTCCAATCCTAAGTAGGAAAACGTTATTAGTTAACAGTAGGTTGGTTATTTGAAGATATTCATAATCTAAAGATTATAGTTAAATTTTGCCTCAGTCATACTATTAATTTAATCTTTCCTACTACTGATAATCAATAAATTCAAAGTTAAAGTTCTGAAACTTTAGAAAGAAAAAGCACAAGTCTAAGACTTGCGCTAGTACTCTAAGAGTAACATGAGTCATCCCGAATTTTGTTGTGCGAAGTAGCACCATAGCATGTTTTGGATGGCCGTTCTCAATCGATAAATCGGTGTCAAAGCATTTTGGCACCGATTTCCTGTTCTATGAGCAAATTGATTGATGATTATCTTGATAATAGATGGCCAATTCCTGATGAGTTTCATCAAGAAGTCGTAAATGAGCGTGACGATGGCTAATAGTTTGAGGGTATTTTCGAAGAACCATAACCTAGGAGATTCAATAGCTAGCTCAGTTTTGGCGAATCTAAACGCCTGTTCGATATTCCATCGGTGCATGTAGCTATGACATATTTCCCAAGCATCCT
>NZ_NJFZ01000167.1 GCF_002270355.1 Flectobacillus sp. BAB-3569
CTAAAACACACAAATCAAATCTAATTTTGCAGCAACACTTAATTCTATTAAATACTTTTATTCTACCACTACACGCTTAACGGTACCATCTTCATTTGTGTAACAGTAACGAACAAAGTGCCCTAAACGATTTCCTTTCATTTGCATAAACTCAGTACCAACACCGTATTTGAGATAGGTGGTACGAGCAGCATAGCCAAGGTCATTATCAGGAAAACTGTTACATGACTTGCAGGAATACCCATAATTGCAAGAGAAGATGACACATTGGCCTCGCCACCACCAAAGTTGATATTGAAAGCGTCTGACTGTGAAAACCTTGCAAAATTAGGCGTAGTTAATCTCATTAAAACTTCGCCAAAGGTGATTACTTTTTTCATGATTCCAGATTCCTTAATGGTTATTAGACATAGCTTTCCGAAAGATAACAAATACGTTTCAGAAATCTTATTTTAGGAATGTAAAAGGCGTTCTAAACTCTTGATGAGATAGAACGCCTCTTTTATTTTAATAGTATGATAAACAAACAGTACTTACAAGTATTTAGATACTGATTCTTCAAAGCCTGCTAGTTGAGTCAAATCTTCGCCCAAAGACTACGGTTAGATAATACTTGTGCAAATCAAAATTGTCCCAAGCTTCGTAGAAATAAGATGCAT
>NZ_NJFZ01000059.1 GCF_002270355.1 Flectobacillus sp. BAB-3569
TCAAAAACTCGTTTGATGACTCTTGATCTAACAACACGTATCGATGCTGCTGGTGATTTCGGGGGATTAGCTAAGGTTTCGAAAAAAGCTATTACCATGGGTATCAACAAATTATGGAGGCTAAACGCGTAATTTGTTAGCATGGGGTGAACACAAAGCCGAAAACGTAGCGCGTGCGGTAACGCCATTTCTAGGGCCTGTGCTGGAAAACTACCTCAAAACGGTTGAAGGACCTTATTCGCCAGATACCTTAATCCAGATTTCGGATAGATTACTCGATCGTACGCCTCCAAAGTCTGACCAACGAAAGTATGTGTTTAGTAAAATCGCACAAAAATTTCTTTCGACAGATTATTTAGGAAAAGAGGTTGTGTATACCCACGTAGCGGAGAAATACATGATCAAAAATGGCTCTTTGGGACTCTGCTACGGTGGTTCGCAATTTTGAGTATGTGTATCGTATGAAAAAGGTTCTGATAGGTAATACCCTCAAAGATTTACCTATGAGCGATACTCTCGGTAAACCTGTAAGTCTTTATCAAACAAAATCGAAATATATCTTGGTCATGATTTATGACCCGAATTGCCATCATTGCCAAGAAACAACCAAAAGTTGGTAGAAGATTATCCCAAACTACAAGCAAAAGGCGTGAAGGTTTTTA
>NZ_NJFZ01000170.1 GCF_002270355.1 Flectobacillus sp. BAB-3569
TCTGTAGGAGAAAGTCGTATTGGTTTACTCATGAATGGTATTGCTTAAATACGATGCAGTTTTTGATTTGTTGGTTGGTGCCTTGGTTTTTGTCTTTTATTCAGTTCAATCAACCACCACTATTTTTAACCAAACAGGTTAGATAAATTGCCAATACGCAAGAATACCGTCAAATTGAAGCCAAGCATACACAGGTTTCCAAGAAAAAAGATAGCAGTTGCTCAAATGTTCGATGCCCTTAAAAGTGGCAATGAGCAGAGCCTTCTAACACCGCCTTGTATTTCTTGGCGTTGATATATTCAGCTGACTCTGCGTACTTCTCTACGATTTCGTTGTAAACATCCAAAGCTTCCTTGTTTTGCTTGTTTGCCTCGTAAGCAGCAGCCAACTTCATCAAATATGATGGAGTAAAGAATTTGTTTGCTTTGTATTCAGAAGCTTTTTTGTAATAATCGATAGCATCGCCGAAAGATTTTTTCTCAGCGTAAGCATCACCAATTAAAGAATATGCACGAGCTTGAACCAATAAATCTGAACTACTGAATGACTTTAAGTGGTCGATAGCAGCATCATATTTACCTTCTTTCAACTCTGCAACACCTGCATAAAATTAGACAAGTTACCAGCATTTCCGCCGAACTCATTKCTAATTTAGAAA
>NZ_NJFZ01000177.1 GCF_002270355.1 Flectobacillus sp. BAB-3569
GATTTGCTCAAATTTGGATACTTCTCATAAGCCTTTGACGCAATTGACTCCTTTTGATCTTTAGTCAATACTCCAGACAGTCCCGTTTGGCTCACTTTCAGAAACTTTCTTAATTCTGTTGCTATCTTTTCTTTGAATTGAGAATTTGAAATGACAGTTGTCTTAAGCTCTTCGACTTCCTGTACGAGATTGTCTCTTTCCAAGGTTTGTTTCTCGACCTTTTGTTGGGCTTTTTTGTCAACCGAGTTGGTGGCTTTTTTCTTACTTGGAGCTTTTGAGCTAGTAGATTTTGATTTTTCCTGTTTTGGAATATACCAACTGCTTCTGCGGTTTGGATTAGTGCGTCTTAAGGTTTCTTCTGCTTCCGTTGAAATTGAGAACAAAGTATCAAAATCTGAAAATCCCTCAGTATCCTCTTTAGCAATTGATATGTTTTCTTGTGAAACTTTGTCAAGTTGAGCTAACTGAGAATGCT
>NZ_NJFZ01000180.1 GCF_002270355.1 Flectobacillus sp. BAB-3569
GCTTGACCGTGGTTACGCTAATGAGTGGACCATCGAGTGGTTTACGAACTTCGAACAAGATTTCCTAGTCCGATGGAAGAAGAATCATTTACTTATACACTCAACTAAAGGTAAAAAGCAAACCCATCTTCTAGCTCGCTCTTTTAAAGCTAGAAGTAAAAAGATTGTGCTCGATTCTCAGAGAAAGATTCTCAAGAGCATTTCTATTGCTTGGACTCAAGTACAACACCCTAGTTTTGAAGACATTAACTTGTCGTTAGTAATAGTGAGAGATACCAAAAACTATCAGTCACCACTCTATTTATTAACCTCATTGCCTGTAGAATCAGCTAAGGAAGCTTGGGAAATATGTCATAGCTACATGCATCGATGGAATATCGAACAGGCGTTTAGATTCGCCAAAACTGAGCTAGCTATTGAATCTCCAAGGTTATGGTTTTTCGAGAATACCCTCAAATTATTAGCCATTGTCACGCTCATTTACGACTTCTTGATGAAACTCATCAGGAATTGGCCATCTATTATCAAGATAATCATCAATCAATTTGCTCATAGAACAGGAAATCGGTGCCAAAATGCTTTGACACCGATTTATCGATTGAGAACGGCCATCCAAAACATGCTATGGTGCTACTTCGCACAACAAAATTCGGGATGACTCATGTTTGATGAAAACTTAGAGAATAACCCCAATCTTAAAATTCGGGTCAAATAAGTTGTTATGGTAGCGTTACTAAACAAGCTAGCTCCTAATAGACTGCTGTTTTCAACATCATAACCAGCAAAAGTTCCAGCAGGGTAAGTTGTCACTGCATCTTTTACTGAAATAGACCCACTACTGAGTACACCCAGCCGTCAAAATAATGTCAGCATAGTTTGAAGTACTTGCATCCAGTACATTTGCTGTATTATTAACAGCACAAGCCACACATGCTGCACCACTGATACCTGTCAAGCTTCCAT
>NZ_NJFZ01000181.1 GCF_002270355.1 Flectobacillus sp. BAB-3569
CTGGCCATGGGTAGATCACAAGGTTTCGCGTCTACTCCCCCTGACTAAACGCCCTTTTCAGACTCGCTTTCGCTCCGACTCCAGATCTGCAATCCTTAATCTTGCCAGGAAGAGTAACTCGTAGGGTCATTATGCAAAAGGCACGCCGTCACAGCATCGCGCTGCTCCGACCGCTTGTAAGTGTATGGTTTCAGGGTCTTTTCACCCCCCTATTCGGGGTACTTTTCACCTTTCCTTCACAGTACTCGTTCACTATCGGTCTCTTGTTAGTATTTAGCCTTACCGGATGGTGCCGGCTGATTCAAAGGGAGTTTCACCAGCTCCCCCCTACTCAGGATACGCTTACGTCCAGATTCCTTACTTTTACAGGGCTATCACCTTCTACGGCTGAGCTTCCCAACTCATTCAAATTAAAATCCTTTCTAAAAAAACGTCCTACAACCCCGTCATTGCCGTAACAACAACGGTTTGGGCTAGTCCGCGTTCGCTCGCCACTACTTACGGAATCACTTTTGTTTTCTCTTCCTCCGGGTACTTAGATGTTTCAGTTCTCCGGGTTTGCCCCACTTCGTGGTAATGGTTCTTCAAACCATTGGGTTGCCCCATTCGGAAATCTACGGATCAATTCTTTTGTGCAAATCCCCGTAGCTTATCGCAGCTTAACACGTCCTTCATCGCCTTCAAGAGCCTAGGCATCCCCCATACACCCTTADWTCTTTTAATTCTAACTGCCATGATCTACAAAGCCTCATTAGACAAACTCGCAAAAATTACTTCGATAAGTGTTACGCTATTATTTGCTTTTATGGCAATTTTTCTTTTTCCAATGCTTCAACAAGAAAGTTTTTGGGTGACTGTACTAACGATCGTTTGCTCGTAGCTACTTATGCAATCAGTTTAGGCTACAGTCCACGAGGCTATCAAATTAC
>NZ_NJFZ01000182.1 GCF_002270355.1 Flectobacillus sp. BAB-3569
CATAACTTGTACCTGTCGTCAATACACTTGTTGAAGTCTGACTAGCATACCATTGTACCGTTTGACCTGATGAACATACTGCACTTAGGTTTACTACTCCACTGCCGCAAACTGCACCTCCTTGTACATTACTTGAACTTGGTGCTGGTAAGTTTGAGTTTACTGTACCTGTTACTCCTTGACGTGTTCCTGTTGTCGTTTCACAAGTCGTTGTGTTGTCTTTACAACCTACATAATAAGTCGTCGTTGCTGTCAAACTTGGGGCATAACTCGTACCTGTCGTCAACACGCTCGTTGAACTCTGACTTGCATACCATTGTACTGTTTGACCTGTTGAACAAGTCGCTGTCAAAGTCACTACACCTGATTCACATCTTGATGCCCCTACTACATTATTCGCACTTGGTGCACTTGGGATTGGGTTAACCGTTCCAATTACGCCTTGACGTGAGCCTGTCGCTGTTTCACAAGTTGTTGTGTTATCCTTACAACCTRCAAAGTATGTTGTCGTTGCAGTGATGCTTGGGGCATAACTTGTACCTGTTGTCAATACACTTGTCGAACTCTGACTTGCATACCATTGTACCGTTTGRCCTGTCGTACAAGTTGCTGTCAAGTTCACTACACCACTTCCACAAACTGCGCCATTTGTTACATTACTTGAACTTGGTGCGCTTGGAATTGGGTTAACTGTTCCTACAACTGCTTGACGTGAGTTGGTCGCCGTCTCACAAGTCGTAGTATTA
>NZ_NJFZ01000183.1 GCF_002270355.1 Flectobacillus sp. BAB-3569
TTATTTTGTAGGTTGTAAAGACAATACAACAACTTGCGAAACAGCAACAAATTCACGTCAAGCAGTAATAGGTACAGTTAACCCAATTCCAAGCGCACCAAGTTCAAGTAATGTAACGAATGGTGCAGTTTGTGGAAGTGGTGTAGTGAATTTGACAGCAACTTGTACGACAGGTCAAACAGTACAATGGTATGCAAGTCAGAGTTCAACGAGCGTGTTGACGACAGGTACGAGTTATGCCCCAAGTTTGACAGCAACGAC
>NZ_NJFZ01000186.1 GCF_002270355.1 Flectobacillus sp. BAB-3569
ATAAGACTTGTTTTGGGTAAGCTTTTCATGCATTCGGTCGTAATGCTCTTTGTGAATACTATTATCCACCTTCTGGTTCGCCAGCCCGGTTAAATTTTGTAGCTTTACCACAACATTGTTCTCTAAGTGGACAATCCTTGCAATCTGATTCACTACTTCGATAAGTACGTTTGGTATAGCCTTTGCTGTCTGTCTTTTCACCTTTGTAGGTTAGTATTGCTTGTTTGCCACCCTCTTGCGTACATTGGTAATAGTTTGCCTCTTTATGGTAGGTAAAGCCTGTTCGTTGAGGTTTGTACTGCCCAAAGTTGGGTATCCATGCGTTGATGCCTTTAGCATCCAAATATGCTAAAGCTTCGCCACTGCTATAACCTCCATCAGCTAATATCTCTCCCAATTCAATATCATTGTTCTGATAAATTCCCTTCTGTTAGTTCCAGTAATTTGGGCTAAACATTGACTATCTCGTTTGTCT
>NZ_NJFZ01000187.1 GCF_002270355.1 Flectobacillus sp. BAB-3569
ATTTCCTAGTCCGATGGAAGAAGAATCATTTACTTATACACTCAACTAAAGGTAAAAAGCAAACCCATCTTCTAGCTCGCTCTTTTAAAGCTAGAAGTAAAAAGATTGTGCTCGATTCTCAGAGAAAGATTCTCAAGAGCATTTCTATTGCTTGGACTCAAGTACAACACCCTAGTTTTGAAGACATTAACTTGTCGTTAGTAATAGTGAGAGATACCAAAAACTATCAGTCACCACTCTATTTATTAACCTCATTGCCTGTAGAATCAGCTAAGGATGCTTGGGAAATATGTCATAGCTACATGCACCGATGGAATATCGAACAGGCGTTTAGATTCGCCAAACTGAGCTAGCTATTGAATCTCCTAGGTTATGGTTCTTCGAAAATACCCTCAAACTATTAGCCATCGTCACGCTCATTTACGACTTCTTGATGAAACTCATCAGGAATTGGCCATCTATTATCAAGATAATCATCAATCAATTTGCTCATAGAACAGGAAATCGGTGCCAAAATGCTTTGACACCGATTTATCGATTGAGAACGGCCATCCAAAACATGCTATGGTGCTACTTCGCACAACAAAATTCGGGATGACTCATGTTTTATCCTAAAATTCAAGATGATGCATCAGTATGGGGATATCTGCTGTTAGATTTCAGAAGTATAGCTTAATTTTTG
>NZ_NJFZ01000188.1 GCF_002270355.1 Flectobacillus sp. BAB-3569
CATAATAGTAACCAACAAATAGGGGDBAGTGTTCTAATGCTACATAAGTCACAACTTGCATTCTACTACCGTACCTTACCGAGTGCCTTCGCCTCAGCTTATGGACGTAGAACCGCCCAACATATCTTTACTCTATATAGATAGAGTTCTTTTTTAGCTTTTGCAAAAGTAACTCTTTTATTTTCGAGTAACCAAAATTTCTTATTTGGTACTTTTTATTTTCTTCGTTTTCATCACTAGAAGGCTCGTTACAAACAATTGTAACTTTTCCTACCTGATGTTTT
>NZ_NJFZ01000189.1 GCF_002270355.1 Flectobacillus sp. BAB-3569
CGTTTAGTTCGTACTTTTTACGATTTAATAGTTGCCATTTTATTGCATCGACACAACTCTATGGGCTTATTGCTTAGTGAGTTAGGTGGCTATATTTGCGGTTTTTCACATGCTCCCGCTGGGACAAAGCGCATCAGTAATCTGTTACGCMAAAAATGGACATCTACTATCATTGATAATTTTCTCTTTAGTCAAACTCGAAAAAGGCTTGAATCGTTAGTAAAACAGGGAAAACGTCCGCTAATGCTTTGGGATGATAGTCGGCTAGAAAAGGCTGAATCTTGGTTTTGGAAGGGCTTTGTAGTGTAGAAAGCTCAAAGGCAAAACGACTAACACGGATAAAAAAAGGATACTATTCTCCCCCTAATAAACGTATTTGTGTTCCTGGTTACCATTGGACAAGTACGTTGCTCTCAGCTTTGTTTCTTTACCTACTACGATAATAAACTTACGAAGGCAATTGTAACATTCAACAAGACATCTTCTGTTATCAACTGCAAATGGGAAACGGCATAACAGGAACAACGAGCTACAATCCAGTAACTGATATCG
>NZ_NJFZ01000190.1 GCF_002270355.1 Flectobacillus sp. BAB-3569
TTCAATCCTTATTCTATTGGAAGTTACTCTGGAAGCTAATTTCTCGAAATAATCCCAGCACTTTCTTTTCAAGTTTCAATCCTTATTCTATTGGAAGTTACTCTGGAAGACCAACTAAAAACAGCTTGCCTAGCCCTTAGCGGACGTTTCAATCCTTATTCTATTGGAAGTTACTCTGGAAGCCTGGCATGTTTGAGGATTAGCGAAATGCGAAAAACGTTTCAATCCTTATTCTATTGGAAGTTACTCTGGAAGAATTTCCTTTTTCTTAGTTAGAATGTAAGTTCTGACGTTTCAATCCTTATTCTATTGGAAGTTACTCTGGAAGATTTCTACCCCAAATTTCGAATTGAATGGCGTTAGCCGTTTCAATCCTTATTCTATTGGAAGTTACTCTGGAAGATAA
>NZ_NJFZ01000191.1 GCF_002270355.1 Flectobacillus sp. BAB-3569
GTATATCTACCACCAAGAAAAAGCCCCTGATAAAATCAGAGGCTCTTATATAATTTTGAAAGTGAAATCTTGTACCGTATAAGCCGACAAAACTTGAAATTACAAGTTCATTAATGATTCGCGACGACGCATCTTTCCTGCTGGGATACCAAACATCATCTTGAAACGACGACAGAAGTAAGCGGTATCTTTATAACCAACACCCATCTTCTAGCTCGCTCTTTTAAAGCTAGAAGTAAAAAGATTGTGCTCGATTCTCAGAGAAAGATTCTCAAGAGCATTTCTATTGCTTGGACTCAAGTACAACACCCTAGTTTTGAAGACATTAACTTGTCGTTAGTAATAGTGAGAGATACCAAAAACTATCAGTCACCACTCTATTTATTAACCTCATTGCCTGTAGAATCAGCTAAGGATGCTTGGGAAATATGTCATAGCTACATGCACCGATGGAATATCGAACAGGCGTTTAGATTCGCCAAACTGAGCTAGCTATTGAATCTCCTAGGTTATGGTTCATTCGAAAATACCCTCAAACTATTAGCCATCGTCTCACTTATTTACGACTTCTTGATGAAACTCATCAGGAATTGGCCATCTATTATCAAGATAATCATCAATA
>NZ_NJFZ01000116.1 GCF_002270355.1 Flectobacillus sp. BAB-3569
GTGTAAATGAACAGATTGAAACACTTTCAAAGAGCTTTCCGCCTGGCATTGGGTACTATAAGCTAATGAGTACAAAGGATCGCTTGGATGAAGCAACAGGACAGGTAAAGCATACCTTAATAGAAGCATTTATCCTCGTTTTCATCGTTGTTCTACTTTTTCTACAAGATTTTCGTTCTACGATTATTCCAGCTATTGCGGTTCCAGTAGCAATTATAGGAACATTTTTCTTTTTGATGGTGTTAGGCTTTACGATTAATATCCTTACGCTTTTCGCATTGGTACTTGCCATTGGGATTGTTGTCGATGATGCTATTGTAGTTGTAGAGGCTGTGCATAGTAAAATGGAGGGCACTAACCTAACAGGGAGAGAGGCTACTCATAGTGCGATGAGTGAAATCACTGGCGCAGTTATCTCAATTACCCTTGTAATGTCTGCTGTTTTTATTCCTATCGGATTTATGTCTGGAGCAGCAGGTATATTCTATAAACAATTTGCATATACGTTAGCAATTGCCATTATCATATCTGCTGTAAATGCACTGACACTGACACCTGCACTTTGTGCATTATTCCTTAAAAATACGCATGCAGAGGGCCATCATTCAGGAGCAAATGGTAACGTTGGATTTGGAAAAAGGTTTACTACCGCTTTCAATGTAGGGTTTAACAGTATGACTAATAGATATATTAAGGGAATTGTATTTTTAATCAACCGTAAGTGGTTAGCTACAAGTTTAGTTATAATTACTATCGTAGTTGCTGCTGTAGCAATGTATAGAACACCAAAAAGTTTTGTTCCCTTAGAGGATGATGGTTTTTTTGTATACTCACTGTCAATGCCACCTGGAACAGGACTTTCAACAACAACTGAAGTAGCCCAGAAGATTAACAACGTGTTAAAAGAAATTGAAGCAATTGAAGAAAATACTTCCATTACTGGCTTCAATATGCTTAACAATAGTGCTAGCTCAGCTTATGGAACAGGCTTCATTAAGCTTAAGTCTAAGGATAAACGTGGAGAGATCAAAGATATTGATCAAATCATGCAGGTAGTTGACAGTAAATTAAGTGAAATTAAAGAAGGAAGTGTTTATACATTCCGCCAACCACCAGTCGATGGTTATGGGTCTAGTAATGGAGCTGAAATTGTATTACAAGATCTACGTTCACAAAGTCCTCAGAAACTAGTAGCTCAAGCAGATTCACTGATCTATGCTCTCATGGGGATACCAGATGTGCAGATGGCGTATACTACCTTCCGTGCAGATTATCCGCAGTTGGAACTAGAAGTCAACGAGGATAAAGCCAAACAGCTCGGAGTAAGTATATCAGGACTACTGAGAACAATCCAAACCTATTTCTCCGGCGATCAATCACAAGACTTTATTCGCTTTGGAAAATTCTACCGTGTTAATATTAAAGCAGATGGTATTTTTAGAATGGATGAACAAGCCTTTAAGGATATTTTTGTAAAAAATATTCATGGGCAGATGGTTGCAGCAAACACTTTAGTATCATTACACAAAGTATACGGTCCAGAGGCAGTAAGTAGATACAATATGTTCAATGCATTAACTATCAATATTACTCCAAAACCAGGTGTAAGTAATGGCCAGTTAATGCAGAGTGTAGAATATATTTTGGATAATCGCTTGCCATCAGACTTCAAGTATGAATGGACTGGGCTTAGCCTTGAAGAGAAATCAACTGGTAATCAAGCAATATTAATACTTGGGCTTTGTTTACTATTTGTTTACTTACTATTGTCTGCCCAATACGAAAGTTACTTACTACCACTTGCAGTACTACTTTCAATTCCGACTGGGGTTATAGGAGCATTTCTTGGTATAATGGCAGTTGGTCTTGACAATAACATATATGTTCAGGTAGGTATAATCATGCTAATTGGTCTGTTGGCGAAGAATGCCATTCTTATTGTAGAGTTTGCTGTGCAACGGAGACGCGCAGGGTTTTCAATCGTCAAATCGGCTATTGATGGTGCCCAATCGCGTTTACGACCGATTATAATGACATCACTTGCCTTCATCGCAGGAATGATTCCTTTGGTACTTTCTGCGGGTAGTACTGCTGTAGGTAATAAATCCATTAGTGTTAGCACAGCAACAGGGATGTTGACGGGAGTAATATTAGGAATTTTTGTCATACCATTGCTATACATTGTGTTCCAATTCCTACAAGATAAATTGTCAGGGAAGAAACAAGTCGTCTAAGCATCCCAATACTTATAGAAATGAAAACAAATAAAATTGTTACCCTAGCGATGTTAATTGGTCTTGCATCATGGCTGACATCGTGTGTGGTGGGAGAGAAATATACACGAATTGATGTAAATGCCCCTACTAATTATCGTAGCGAAGTTTCGATTACAGCTGATACAATTGTTCTTCCTTGGAAAACATTTTTCAAGGATCCAATTCTAGTATCGTTGATAGACAAAGCGCTCACAAAAAACAACGAAGTAGTCGTAGCCTTGAAGACCATAGATCAACTTGAACTTTCACGTAGGCAAGCTAGGCTAGCGTTGTTACCCACAGTAGGAGGTACAACTGGTATATATCGTAATTATACCTCATTGAATAGTTTAAATGGATCTTTAACCGAGCAGTTCTCAGGTACCAAATATATAGATGATTTTAGCACTAGCCTAACTATATCTTGGGAAGCAGATATATGGGGAAAAGCAAAAATGCAACAAGAACAAGCAAGAGCTAATTATTTCGCTCAAAAGTATAACTTGCTAGCCCTAAAAACACGGATTATATCACAAGTTACTCAAGCATACTTTAATCTGGTAAGTTTAGATGCACAATTAAGAATAGCACATCAGAACATAGCCCTATTGGATAGTACTATTGAGATAATTAAGCATCAATATAATTCAGGAATGTCCACTTCGGTTGCTGTAGAACAGGCTGTTGCTCAGAAGAATACAGCCGAGTTGATTATACCCCTCGCCCTTCAGAATATTGTTATTCAGGAAAGTGAATTAAGTATTCTTTGTGGAGAATACCCTGATAGTATCAAAAGAGCTAAAGATATAGAAGGTGCAGCTCTGGTAGACACATTCTCTGTTGGGGTTCCGGCACAGCTGATTAGCCGCAGGCCAGATATTGCAGCAGCAG
>NZ_NJFZ01000117.1 GCF_002270355.1 Flectobacillus sp. BAB-3569
CTAATAAAGCCACTAACTGCTCGCCTGCACCTGTCAAAAGTGATGAATTCACAGATACGTCCCTACTCCTGAACTCTCCTGCAATACTCCTGCCTTATAGGTGCGATGGTAATACCAGACAAAAGATTCGCATTGATCAGATTAGGATTCGAAATATTAAACCCGGCAAAAGTTCCGATGGGATAGGTCGTCAAAACATCTTTTACGGAAATAGAGGCATTGCTACCCAAAGAAGCCGACATCGTAATAGTCGCATAATCACTCGTACTTGAGCTGATTACATTTTCTGTATTGCTAATCGAACAACCTACACAAGCAACGCCTGTGATACCTGTCTGACTATCATCTATTACTACGGGATAAGAAGGGTTCGAAACATTCGTCTGTGTATTACATACCAACGCTGAACCAGTACAGAATTTCTCGATTACTGGATAATACACCTGACCTGTAAAACCAACACCCACCAAAGTCGTATAGATAATACGTACCTCGTCAAAACCTTGGGTCGTGATAAAACCTACCGTCGCCAATCCACTGCCATCTAACAAACTTGATTCTATTCCTAGCAAACTCGTTACTACATCTTTTCCTTCTACAAATACTCCATTGTTATATGTTTCGATACGTACCGTTGAACCAATGCTTCCGCTCAATAGGCTTGCTGAGGCTATCTTAAAACCTGCATAATATCCCGCAGGATACGTATCTGTAGCATCATTGTCTTTGACACTATAGGTTACATTACAACCTAAACCTGTTACATTAAAGCCCGCATAATTATTTAAGTCTGAATCAACCAAATTATTCGTCGAGGCGGTCGTCAAATTCACACAACCTAACAAACTATTCGTCTTTGTTGCCGCTAGGTTTGTAAACAATCCATTCGTCAGAGGTACTTTCGTATTGCAACTCACGCCACTTGGATCTAAGCCTGTACAAGAAGTAATAAATACATCTACCTCTGCACTTGCAGCACTATAACAACCTGTGCTAGCATTATAGTAAAAGGCGTAATAAGTCCCGTCCGTTGCTGCCGTCGGTGTTGAGTAAGCCGTGCCTGTATGTGTATTATTCGTAAACCAAACCAAACTACTTCCCGATGGCGCTGTTCCACTTATCGCAGTAGATAAATTAGCTGTCGTAGCAGGACAAATGTTATTGATACTACTTACACTAACTGTTGGAACAACCAAGGCTGGGTCACAAGCATTTAATGGATCTGTACCTGCCAACTTCTCTGCATAATTACTAATACCATCCCCATCACAATCTGCAGTGCGCCAAGTAGTTGTAGTATTTGCCAAAACTTGATTATTACTCCATACACATGGATTGTTTGGTGCTGGGTCGGTTAAATCCAAATCACCATCACCGTCTGTATCACAGGCATTTACTGTAACAACTACTCCTGTCGAGGCTGGACTGTAACAACCCAAAACTGAATCATAATAAAAAGCATAATACGTACCAGCTGCGGCAGTACTCGGTGTGCTGTAGGCAGTACCTGTATGTGTATTGTTCGTAAACCACTGTATCACCGCACCTGATGGTGCACTACCTATCGCACTTGATAAATTACCTGTCGTCGCGGGACATACATTGCTCACACTACTACTCAACAAACTTGGTGCTACAAAACCTGCTGCATTCGCTAAGCGTAATACGGCACCATATACCCTCGTCGTACCAACATCTACTCCTACCAAATTCGCAATCGTGAAACGTACTTCGTTGAATGGCTTCGTTGCAGCAAAACCAACTACCTGACGAGTTGAACTTAGAATAGACAAGCTGATTAATCCGCCTGCATTACTTTCCTGTAAAACCCCATTCAGATAAGTACTGACGGTAGCATTACTCAGAAGACTCGCTCCTAATATGGTCGTATTTTCTATATCAAAACCTGCAAAGGTTCCGATTGGATAAGTAGTCACAGCGTCTTTTACAGATATTGAACCACTACTCAATAAGCCTGCGGTTAATACAATATCTGCATAATTTGAAGTACTCGCATCTATCACATTTTGACTATTATTAATAGAACAGCCTACACAAGCTACTCCCCCAATACCGGTCAAACTACCATTCAAGACCGCTGGAAAACTTGGCGATACCAAATACGTATCGGTACAACTCAACGCTGGTCCCGCACAGAAACTTTCTAGTACTACCTTGTAAACTCTTGTCGTACTCAAAATCCCTAATACATTCGTTATTTCTAGTTTTACCTCATCAAATTCTTTCGTACTAATAAAGCCCACTAACTGCTCGCCTGCACCTGTCAAAAGTGAAGAATTAACCGACAATAACGTCCCTACTCCTGAACTCTCCTGCAATACACCTGCCTTATAGGTGCGGATGGTAATACCAGACAAAAGATTCGCATTGATCAGATTAGGATTCGAAATATTAAACCCGGCAAAAGTTCCGATGGGATAGGTCGTCAAAACATCTTTTACGGAAATAGAGGCATTGCTACCCAAAGAAGCCGACATCGTAATAGTCGCATAATCACTCGTACTTGAGCTGATTACATTTTCTGTATTGCTAATCGAACAACCTACACAAGCAACGCCTGTGATACCTGTCTGACTATCATCTATTACTACGGGATAAGAAGGGTTCGAAACATTCGTCTGTGTATTACATACCAACGCTGAGCCCGCACAGAATTTTTCTATTACTGGATAATACACCTGACCTGTAAAACCAACACCCACCAAAGTAGTGTAAATAATACGTACTTCGTCAAAGCCTTGGGTCGTGATAAAACCTACCGTCGCCAATCCACTGCCATCTAACAAACTTGATTCTATTCCTAGCAAACTCGTTACTACATCTTTTCCTTCTACAAATACTCCATTGTTATATGTTTCGATACGTACCGTTGAACCAATGCTTCCGCTCAATAGGCTTGCTGAGGCTATCTTAAAACCTGCATAATATCCCGCAGGATACGTATCTGTAGCATCATTGTCTTTGACACTATAGGTTACATTACAACCTAAACCTGTTACATTAAAGCCCGCATAATTATTTAAGTCTGAATCAACCAAATTATTCGTCGAGGCGGTCGTCAAATTCACACAACCTAACAAACTATTCGTCTTTGTTGCCGCTAGGTTTGTAAACAATCCATTCGTCAGAGGTACTTTCGTATTGCAACTCACGCCACTTGGATCTAAGCCTGTACAAGAAGTAATAAATACATCTACCTCTGAACTTGCAGCACTATAACAACCTGTGGTAGCATTATAGTAAAAGGCGTAATAAGTCCCGTCCGTTGCTGCCGTCGGTGTTGAGTAAGCCGTGCCTGTATGTGTATTATTCGTAAACCAAACCAAACTACTTCCCGATGGCGCTGTTCCACTTATCGCAGTAGATAAATTAGCTGTCGTAGCAGGACAAATGTTATTGATACTACTTACACTAACTGTTGGAACAACCAACGCTGGGTCACAAGCATTTAATGGATCTGTACCTGCTAACTTCTCTGCATAATTACTAATACCATCTCCATCACAATCTGCAGTGCGCCAAGTAGTTGTAGTATTTGCCAAAACTTGATTATTACTCCATACACATGGATTGTTTGGTGCTGGGTCGGTCGTATCAAAATCTCCATCTCCATCGGTATCACAGGCATTTACCGTAACAACTACTCCTGTCGAGGCTGGACTATAACAACCCAAAACGGAATCATAATAAAAAGCATAATACGTACCCGCAGCAGCGGTACTCGGTGTGCTGTAGGCTGTTCCTGTATGTGTATTATTCGTAAACCACTGTATCACTGCACCTGACGGCGCGCTACCTATCGCACTCGATAAATTACCTGTCGTCGCGGGACATACATTGCTCACACTACTACTCAACAAACTCGGTGCTACAAAACCTGCTGCATTCGCTAAGCGTAATACGGCACCATATACCCTCGTCGTACCAACATCTACTCCTACCAAATTCGCAATCGTGAAACGTACTTCGTTGAATGGCTTCGTTGCAGCAAAACCAACTACCTGACGAGTTGAACTTAGAATAGACAAGCTGATTAATCCGCCTGCATTACTTTCCTGTAAAACCCCATTCAGATAAGTACTGACGGTAGCATTACTCAGAAGACTCGCTCCTAATATGGTCGTATTTTCTATATCAAAACCTGCAAAGGTTCCGATTGGATAAGTAGTCACAGCGTCTTTTACCGATATCGAACCACTACTCAATAAACCTGCTGTCAAAACTATGTCTGCATAATTTGAAGTACTCGCATCTACCACATTTTGACTATTATTAATAGAACAGCCTACACAAGCTACTCCCCCAATACCGGTCAAACTACCATTCAAGACCGCTGGAAAACTTGGCGATACCAAATACGTATCCGTACAGCTCAACGCTGGGCCTGCGCAGAAACTTTCTAGTACTACGTTGTAAACTCTTGTCGTACTCAGAATGCCTAATACATTCGTTATTTCTAGTTTTACCTCATCAAATTCTTTCGTACTAATAAAGCCCACTAACTGCTCGCCTGCACCTGTCAAAAGTGATGAATTCACAGACAATAACGTCCCTACTCCTGAACTCTCCTGCAATACTCCTGCCTTATAGGTGCGGATGGTAATACCAGACAAAAGATTCGCATTGATCAGATTAGGATTCGAAATATTAAACCCGGCAAAAGTTCCGATGGGATAGGTCGTCAAAACATCTTTTACGGAAATAGAGGCATTGCTACCCAAAGAAGCCGACATCGTAATAGTCGCATAATCACTCGTACTTGAGCTGATTACATTTTCTGTATTGCTAATCGAACAACCTACACAAGCAACGCCTGTGATACCTGTCTGACTATCATCTATTACTACGGGATAAGAAGGGTTCGAAACATTCGTCTGTGTATTACATACCAACGCTGAACCAGTACAGAATTTCTCGATTACTGGATAATACACCTGACCTGTAAAAC
>NZ_NJFZ01000118.1 GCF_002270355.1 Flectobacillus sp. BAB-3569
TAAAATCGGCAACGCTACTTCATTCGCCATTTGTTGTAGCACTCATTACTCGTTGGTTTCAACGTGGTAGGAGTATTCGCCTCTATTTACTTTTGGATTTAGTTTTAATAAATATAAATCAACAATTGTCAGGTAAAACGTCAACAAGTAAAACCCTTTTATTGCATGAAAAAGAGACTTCTACTTACCATGCTGTTAGTGTTTTCTGCGAGCATAATCTTTGCTCAAAGCAAAATAACAGGAAAAGTCACAATGGCCGAAAATGGCTCAGCCAACTTCTCTGCATAATTACTAATACCATCCCCATCACAATCTGCAGTGCGCCAAGTAGTTGTAGTATTTGCCAAAACTTGATTATTACTCCATACACATGGATTGTTTGGTGCTGGGTCGGTTAAATCCAAATCACCATCACCGTCTGTATCACAGGCATTTACTGTAACAACTACTCCTGTCGAGGCTGGACTGTAACAACCCAAAACTGAATCATAATAAAAAGCATAATACGTACCAGCTGCGGCAGTACTCGGTGTGCTGTAGGCAGTACCTGTATGTGTATTGTTCGTAAACCACTGTATCACCGCACCTGATGGCGCGCTACCTATCGCACTTGATAAATCACCTGTCGTCGCTGGACATACATTGCTCACACTGCTACTCAACAAACTTGGTGCTACAAAACCCGCTGCATTCGCTAAGCGTAATACGGCACCATACACCCTTGTCGTACCAACATCTACTCCTACCAAATTCGCAATCGTAAAGCGAACTTCGTTGAATGGCTTCGTCGCTGCGAAGCCAACTACCTGACGAGTTGAACTTAGAATAGACAAGCTGATCAATCCGCCTGCATTACTTTCCTGTAATACTCCATTCAGATAAGTACTGACGGTAGCATTACTCAAAAGACTCGCTCCAAGAATACTTGTATTTTCTATATCAAATCCTGCAAATGTTCCGATTGGATAAGTAGTCACTGCATCTTTTATCGATATTGATCCACTACTCAATAAGCCTGCGGTTAATACAATATCTGCATAATTTGAAGTACTCGCATCTACTACATTTTGACTATTATTAATAGAACAGCCCACGCAAGCTACTCCTCCAATACCGGTCAAACTACCATTCAATACCGCTGGAAAACTTGGAGATACCAAATACGTATCGGTACAACTCAACGCTGGGCCTGCGCAGAAACTTTCTAGTACTACGTTGTAAACTCTTGTCGTACTCAAAATCCCTAATACATTCGTTATTTCTAGTTTTACCTCATCAAATTCTTTCGTACTAATAAAGCCCACTAACTGCTCGCCTGCACCTGTCAAAAGTGAAGAATTAACCGACAATAACGTCCCTACTCCTGAACTCTCCTGCAATACACCTGCCTTATAGGTGCGGATGGTAATACCAGACAAAAGATTCGCATTGATCAGATTAGGATTCGAAATATTAAACCCGGCAAAAGTTCCGATGGGATAGGTCGTCAAAACATCTTTTACGGAAATAGAGGCATTGCTACCCAAAGAAGCCGACATCGTAATAGTCGCATAATCACTCGTACTTGAGCTGATTACATTTTCTGTATTGCTAATCGAACAACCTACACAAGCAACGCCTGTGATACCTGTCTGACTATCATCTATTACTACGGGATAAGAAGGGTTCGAAACATTCGTCTGTGTATTACATACCAACGCTGAGCCCGCACAGAATTTTTCTATTACTGGATAATACACCTGACCTGTAAAACCAACACCCACCAAAGTAGTGTAAATAATACGTACTTCGTCAAAGCCTTGGGTCGTGATAAAACCTACCGTCGCCAATCCACTGCCATCTAACAAACTTGATTCTATTCCTAGCAAACTCGTTACTACATCTTTTCCTTCTACAAATACTCCATTGTTATATGTTTCGATACGTACCGTTGAACCAATGCTTCCGCTCAATAGGCTTGCTGAGGCTATCTTAAAACCTGCATAATATCCCGCAGGATACGTATCTGTAGCATCATTGTCTTTGACACTATAGGTTACATTACAACCTAAACCTGTTACATTAAAGCCCGCATAATTATTTAAGTCTGAATCAACCAAATTATTCGTCGAGGCGGTCGTCAAATTCACACAACCTAACAAACTATTCGTCTTTGTTGCCGCTAGGTTTGTAAACAATCCATTCGTCAGAGGTACTTTCGTATTGCAACTCACGCCACTTGGATCTAAGCCTGTACAAGAAGTAATAAATACATCTACCTCTGAACTTGCAGCACTATAACAACCTGTGGTAGCATTATAGTAAAAGGCGTAATAAGTCCCGTCCGTTGCTGCCGTCGGTGTTGAGTAAGCCGTGCCTGTATGTGTATTATTCGTAAACCAAACCAAACTACTTCCCGATGGCGCTGTTCCACTTATCGCAGTAGATAAATTAGCTGTCGTAGCAGGACAAATGTTATTGATACTACTTACACTAACTGTTGGAACAACCAACGCTGGGTCACAAGCATTTAATGGATCTGTACCTGCTAACTTCTCTGCATAATTACTAATACCATCTCCATCACAATCTGCAGTGCGCCAAGTAGTTGTAGTATTTGCCAAAACTTGATTATTACTCCATACACATGGATTGTTTGGTGCTGGGTCGGTCGATATCAAAATCTCCATCTCCATCGGTATCACAGGCATTTACCGTAACAACTACTCCTGTCGAGGCTGGACTATAA
>NZ_NJFZ01000119.1 GCF_002270355.1 Flectobacillus sp. BAB-3569
ACAGTAGCCTTTGCCCCAACAACAGGAGTAATGAGCTACACGCCATCAGCGACAGAACCAGGAGAGCCTAACGTAACGGTTGTTTATCAAGTATGTAACACTTTAGTAACACCAAATGTGTGTGCAAGTGCCACAGTAACGATAAGCGTACCAGCAGCAGGAGACCAAGATGGTGATGGCGACCCAGACAACACAGATCCACAACCAACGAATCCATGTGTATGGAGTACAAGCCAAGTCTTATCGAGTACGACAACGGCATGGCGTACTGCAGACTGTGATGGAGATGGTGTAACAAACTATGACGAAGCCACAGGTACGGATGGTAATCCATTGACGACATCTGACAATACGAATCCACTAAGTGCTTGTAGCTTAAACTTAGGTCAAGTGACCTTAGTAGCGACCAGTACAGGCGACTGTGATGGCGATGGCGTAACGAACAAGGATGAGATTAATGGTATCGATGATAATCCATTAACATTGGGTGACAACACGAATCCCAATGATGGATGTAGTTACAACAAGGTAGACCAAGTGATAGGCAATGTAAGTGCAAGCTGGAAAACCTTAGATTGTGATAAAGATGGTAATCCAAACGAAACAGACTTGAATCCACAAGTTGCTACGGCAGTTAACGATGTGTTGACAGCTCCATTTGGATTGACGAGTACAGTAAGTGTATTATCGAATGATGATTTCTTACCAGTAGCGAGTAATGAAATTACGAGAATAGGCGGAAATGCAAGTGGTACAGTAGCCTTTGCCCCAACAACAGGAGTAATGAGCTACACGCCATCAGCGACAGAACCAGGAGAGCCTAACGTAACGGTTGTTTATCAAGTATGTAACACTTTAGTAACACCAAATGTGTGTGCAAGTGCCACAGTAACGATAAGCGTACCAGCAGCAGGAGACCAAGATGGTGATGGCGACCCAGACAACACAGATCCACAACCAACGAATCCATGTGTATGGAGTACAAGCCAAGTCTTATCGAGTACGACAACGGCATGGCGTACTGCAGACTGTGATGGAGATGGTGTAACAAACTATGACGAAGCCACAGGTACGGATGGTAATCCATTGACGACATCTGACAATACGAATCCACTAAGTGCCTGTAGCTTAAACTTGGGACAAGTGACATTAGTAGCGACCAGTACAGGCGACTGTGATGGTGATGGCGTAACGAACAAGGATGAGATTAATGGTATCGATGATAATCCATTAACATTGGGTGACAACACGAATCCCAATGATGGATGTAGTTACAACAAGGTAGACCAAGTGATAGGCAATGTAAGTGCAAGCTGGAAAACCTTAGATTGTGATAAAGATGGTAATCCAAACGAAACAGACTTGAATCCACAAGTTGCTACGGCAGTTAATGATGTGTTGACAGCTCCATTTGGATTGACGAGTACAGTAAGTGTATTATCGAATGATGATTTCTTACCAGTAGCGAGCACTGTTGTTACAAGAACAGGTGGTACAGCAAGTGGAGTAGCAGTATTTGCACCAACGACAGGTGTGTTAAGCTATACACCAACTGTGAGCGAGCCAGGTACAACCGTAACAGTTGTATACCAAGTATGTAACACCTTGGTTACACCACAAGTATGTGCTAATGCAACAGTAACGATAACAGTACCAGCAGCACCACGTTTAAGTATCGCAAAAGCAGCTCCAAGTGGCTCAATAAATGCCTTTGACAACTTTACTTACACTATTACCGTAAGTAATCTTGGAAGTGCAGCTACAACTGGCACGATTACTGTTAAAGATACATTACAAAGTGGCCTAAGCTTTGTATCATCAAGTACAGCCACAGGTTGGAGCTGTAGTTCGTCAGGCCAAGTAGTAACATGTACACGAACTAGCAGTATTCCATCAGGAAGCAATAGTAGTTTTAGCTTGACAGTAACAGCTTTGAGTAACGGTATCTACCAAAACAAAGCTGGCGTGTATGGCGGTGGAGACCCAGTTGCGATTGACGGAACAACGGCTGCTCAATCTAACATTACGAGCGTATCAGTAGGTCAGTCAGTAGTGAAATTGACTGCGAAAGTATTCTTGCGAGGCGCATACGATACCAATGTAGGATTGATGTTAGATGGCTTACGTAGCCAAGGTCTGATTCCATTAGTACAACCTTATGGTAAAGGCTCTTATACTGATATTCCTCACATTGGCGCTGAAGAAGCCACAACTACATCGGTATTGTCAGTAACTGGCAGTAATGCGATTGTTGACTGGGTATCAGTAGAGTTACGCGATAAGAATAATCCAAGTGTGATTTTGTACAGTCGTTCAGGTTTAGTACAACGTGATGGCGATATCGTAGATGTAGATGGTGTGAGTTGCTTGAGTTTGTAGGCGC
>NZ_NJFZ01000120.1 GCF_002270355.1 Flectobacillus sp. BAB-3569
AAGACAATTATGGTACAGCAACGGTATGTCCAACGCCTCCGGTATCAGACCTAACGACTAGTATCAGTGGACCAAGTACAGGTACGCCAAGTACTCCTTTTGTGTATACTGTAACGGTAAACAACGTAGGTTCAGGAGCTAGTACAGGTAGCGTGAGTGAGTGAGAGCTTTAGCATTCCTACAGGATTAACTTTCAATAGTGGTGGTGGTAGCGGTTGGAGCTGTAGTCCAACAGGACCCGTAGCTGGCGCTACAACTATTGTATGTACGAATAGTTCACCGAATATTCCAGCGAGTGGCAGTGTGAGTTTTCCATTAAATGTTACCCCAACAACCACAGGAGGTATTGCAATTAGCGGTATCGTTTCAGGTGGTGGAGAAACCAACACGAGCAACAACAGTGCAACGAGCAATACGACGACGGTAGGCTGTGGTATTAGTGCAGGTGTCCTAAGTAAGCTTTAACCCTAACCAAGCAAGCAAGCAAGAAAGATATGATGACTTATATAATTCAAGAAAAAGTTCTAGGTTTTTTCAAAGGTATGGAAAAGCTTAGGGGTAGCCTTCCTTATGCTTATGTTATGGGAAAGTTCTTATGGACAGGCTTGTAACTACAAATCAGGAACCGTAACGATGAGTTTGAGTGGTCAAACCACAGGCTCAAATGTGAGTTCCCAGTTAGTATTGACGAATTCCTCAGGAATAATCCAATATGTGTCGCCCGTTAACGTGATGAGCATCGCCAATGTGGTTGCGAATACTTACCAAGCGGTAGCGGTGACGTATAACAATAGCGTTTCGCCGAATTTGACTGTAGGTGGCGATATCAACCTCGTGAGTTCATGTAGCAAAACAGTTGCAGTACCTATTTCGATATGTGACTGTAACAATGCGACAGGCGTGTTCACAGTAGGTCAAACAGGGAAGACCGCTTTACCGGGTCAGACAGATGTTTATGTTTTAACAGATGGAAAAGGTAGAATCTTATCTATCTCGAATAGTCCAAGTTTTAGCAACAATGGCAATGGTGTTTACAATGTGTATGGTGTAAGTTACACAGGTACAGTTTCAGGATTGACCGTAGGTGGAACAATCAATGGTGTGAGTGGAACGTGTGTAGATATTACCAATGCAGTAGGTTATGTAGTTTGTGTACCAGAGTTAGCAATTGTTAAATCAGGACCAAGTGTAGCAGAAAAGGGAGCTAACTATAACTACACCTTAACGGTAAGTAATAGCGGAACTACAAGTACATTTGGAACAACCGTAGTAAGCGATACCTTGGCAGCAGGCTTGAGTTTTGTATCAGGCTCAGGAACAGGATGGAGTTGTAGCAGTAGTACAATAGCGGGTGGCCGTGTGTTGGTAAGTTGTACCACAACGACTGGCATTGCCGCAGGAGGTAGTAGCTCATTGAACTTGACAGTAGTAAGCTCAGTGACAGGTACTGTGGTGAACAAAGCATGGGTAAGTGGTGGTGGAGACATCGTAGCTAAACGTCCATCGAACCCAGTGACGACCGTGATTAATGAACCAGCGAAACCAAACTTAGTGATAGCGAAGGCAGGTCCATCGTCGGTTACAGTAGGAAGCAACTTTGATTATACCCTAACGGTTAGTAACAATGGTACAGCGGGGACAAGTGGAACAATCACCGTGACCGATAACCTACCGACAGGTATTGCCTTCGTAGGTTCAAGTAGTACAGGTAGTGTATGGAGTTGTAGTGCGAGTGGACAATTGGTGACATGTACGAGTAATGCATCCATTATTGTGAATGCCAACTCAAACATTATCTTGACAGTACAAGCGGTTAGTGCTGCCAACTCACCAGCAATAAACACAGCTTATGTGAGTGGTGGTGGCGACCCAAGTACGACGCCAAAACCGTCGAATCCAGTAACGACTACGATTAACCCGACTCCAAAACCAAGTATTTCGATTGTGAAATCAGGTCCAGTAACAGCGACAGTAGGCACGAATTTCAACTATACCTTGACTGTAAACAACACAGGAAATGCAGCGACGAGTGGAACGATAACAGTAACGGATGTTTTAGCGACAA
>NZ_NJFZ01000121.1 GCF_002270355.1 Flectobacillus sp. BAB-3569
AATATAGTGAAAAACGATGTCATTCATCTGACTCCATTCTTGCGCTAGCTTTGCTACAAATTCTGGCCCATTATCCATTCGAATCTTAGTGGGCTTACCATATTTGTTCACCAAATGGCGAAGAATATAAATCACCCTACTACTCTTGAGCGAGTAGTCTGTCTCTATGAAAAGTACTTCTCGATTGTAATCATCTATCACGTTAAAGCTTCGGAATGAACGCCCATTGCTCAAAACATCACTCATGAAGTCTATGCTCCAAGTTTGAGTAAAGCTTTGGGGTACTTCTAAGGGCTCTTTTACTCTAGCCACAAGACGTTTTTTAGCCTTTCTACGAATAGAAAGACCCATATGAACATACACCCGATGCACTCGCTTATGATTGAAACTATGACCCGCATTGCGCATACGGTGGTAAAACTTCCAAAAGCCTTCACGAGGATGATCCTTACTCAATTGTGATAATTCATCCATTAACACTTGATCGTTCTTAACGGATTGATACCTTAAACTGCTTCGGCTCGTTTTGAAGATACGGCATGCCTTGCTAATGCCTCTTGGATAGAGTTCTTTCAACTCTCGCACAAGTGCTCGCTTGACACAAGGCTTTAGAGCTTTTTTTCTATGACATATTTTGCCATATCCAACTCCAAGGCTAGTTCTGCATACATGCGCTTGAGTTTGGCGTTCTCTTCTTCAAGTTGTTTGACCTTCTTGAGTTCGCTCGCTTCCATGCCGCCATAACGCTGACGCCATTTATAAAATGTTACCTTACTGACCCCATATTCCCGAACAATGGTGTCTAAGGACTTGCCAGATTCAAATTCCTTAAGAATCTTGGCAATTTCGGTCGGACTAAATTTGCTCCTTTTCATAATACTTACCTAAAGTTAAAAAATATCACACTTTTTAAACTTTTAATCCGTACTATTTTTGGGGAAGCTTACATAAGAACGTCGGAAGTAAATTCAACATTTAATTTGTCTGAGTACTTAATTACTTTTGAAGATAGAATTTATCAAGAAGATTTTAGCTAACTAAAATCCCTGACACAGTTTAGTGAACACTCCCTTTACA
>NZ_NJFZ01000122.1 GCF_002270355.1 Flectobacillus sp. BAB-3569
TGGTCGGTAGAAACAGGAAAATATCCAGTACTTCTTAAAAGATGAAAAAAATATTCGCTACGCTACTTTTTCCGGTGATAGTAAATGGCTCATCACTACAGATGATAAAGAAAATTCCAAAGTCTGGTCAGTAGAAACAGGAAAATATTATGACTTTTTAAAAAATGAAAAAAATATTAGCGACGCTACTTTTTCTGGTGATAATAAATGGCTCATCACAAGAGATGATAATTATAATTCCAAATTCTGGTCAGTAGCAACAGGAAAATATTATGACTTTTTAAAAGATGAAAAAAATATTCGCGACGCTAGTTTTTCTGGTGATAGTAAATGGCTCATCACTACAGATGATAAAGAAAATTACAAATTCTGG
This sequence comes from Flectobacillus sp. BAB-3569, assembly GCF_002270355.1. GTDB lineage: Bacteria > Bacteroidota > Bacteroidia > Cytophagales > Spirosomataceae > Flectobacillus > Flectobacillus roseus. Next base: position 374 of record NZ_NJFZ01000122.1, read on the forward strand.
TCACTAGCAACAGGAAAATATTATGACTTTTTAAAAGATGAAAAAAATATTCGCGACGCTAGTTTTTCTAGTGATAATAAATGGCTCATCACTATAGATGATAATTTTAATTCCAAAGTCTGGTCAGTAGAAACAGGAAAATATCCAGACTTTTTAAAAGATGAAAAAATATTCGCGATGCTAGTTTTTCTAGTGATAGTAAATKACTAACAGTCTATGTTTCTTAAAAAAGCTCCAGTGGTCAAGGGTGTGTTTTTCTTTGGACATGCATTAGAATTTGG
>NZ_NJFZ01000123.1 GCF_002270355.1 Flectobacillus sp. BAB-3569
CTAATTGAGATTTATAATAAGCTCAAAAGCCAGACTTACTTCTTTCATTCAAGAAACCAAAAGGTATCCTTAGTCATTCAAGATGCCAGAGTGACACAGGTACTCTTCAACGGACCTAATCCGAGCCCTGACGATATCAAGGACGCCATCAACCAAGGCGCTGAGTATATTGAATCTGAGGTCAAAAATCCTTTGGGCTATAATGGACACTCAACAGGCGTTCATCAATTTGTTTGCAAGCTTCTATCGTCGTGGATTTACAGAGGCACAATCCTGCTCAACCTGTGCTGAGCAGGATTTAAGTGATTTATCTATATCCAAAGCAAAGGAGTTCTACCAGCAATACCAACCACTCATTGAAAATCTAGGTATTTATGCCTTTTTATATGAATCAGAGCTTACTTTTACAGCAGCCCAAAAAGAATGATTTTATCGAGAACTTTAAACTTATCGACCAGAAAACAAAAAAAGTTGTATTTAAAGGAAAAATAAAAGAGGCGATTAAAAGTCCATTTTCTGAAAAATACACTCAAGAAATAGATTTTCTAGTTTCGAAAAAAAGGAAAATATCTGCTCTCTGTGGATAAGTTGGGAGAGTCTCATCCTTTCGAAATCA
>NZ_NJFZ01000124.1 GCF_002270355.1 Flectobacillus sp. BAB-3569
CTCAAAATCACGTTGGTAAGTTTATTCTAAAAGAAGCTACTTTCGAAGAATGTGTCATATCTAAAAATGGAATAGACATTTATACCATCTACGAGCCGGGGTCTAAATTTAATGGAGTGGGAAGAAAAACTTTCAAATAAACCAAGACGTGATGATATGTTAAAAATTAGGCTGGCAACTGTTGTCAATAAGTATGACTTTATACTTATTGACTGTCCTCCTAATTTAGGACTTATGTGACAATGACGATTTTGT
>NZ_NJFZ01000125.1 GCF_002270355.1 Flectobacillus sp. BAB-3569
TTGTAAAAGTAAAAACTTTCACCTGCATTAAGGGCTCTCACATCTCTATCCGTAAATACCACACTACGTTACGTTTGTATTTTCGACAGGTATATCAGCTCGAAATAGAAGAAGCTAGCTCTTGATTCTTTAATGTTAATATTCATAAACTGTAGAGGATTTAAAATTTTTGAGTAGATTTTCGCCCTTGTTGAAATTCTCTCCAACAAACTGACGTAAGCAACAAAGTAGCATAAATAACAGACTTTTTGCTGTCGCTAGGCTCATTGGAGAAAACTCCAGCGAGGGCATGAGGCATAAACTAGATTAATACCTCTCCAGAAAAAAATCTTTTTCCAGTTCTAATCTCATCCAAATAATAATGAATATCCTCAAGTTCATTCAAATACCCACTTGGTGGTACGCTCACCACGATTTTATTCCATGGTTTCCAGACATCTTTTAATATTCCATGGTTAGTCCTTTCATAGTGCTCTTTTAACCATGCTTTAACCATTGAAATATTTTTTGAAATGATATCGCCATACTTGGCAACTTTATTCGAATCATAAACAGGCTTATGCTGTCCTTTTTCATTTACTAGGTAATAATCCACAAAGGGTTCGCCCTCTTTTATTTCAAATGTCATGATTATACTTTCGTACTTCTTTTAAAGTTAACCTCCGCAAGGTCGTAGAAACTAATGCCTTTGCCATTGCGTGTGGAAAATCTTTTGAACTAAGCATTGCATCATCATATTCTTCCTTAATGATTCTTTCTTCATCGAACCAATACCTGAATTCGTAACTCCCATCAGGATATATCGTGATTAACACATCACTGTATATTTCATTATGGGCAGCTTTATACACC
>NZ_NJFZ01000127.1 GCF_002270355.1 Flectobacillus sp. BAB-3569
AAGTTATAAACTCGGCTACGTGGTCTTCGCGAGCGTTGAAGAAATAATCGAAATATTTAGCATTGTTAAGATGCTTCAATGGATCAACAATCTTGAAAACGGATAAGTGATTTCGAATGCAACTTTTTAGGATATTCTTTTGTTATATTGTTATGTAATTGAATCAACCAAATGTGTGTCAAATTGCCTGCACTGCATTTAGTTGGATTCGTGAATTCCGATGAGTTTGCAAGATCATGAAGGATTTAGAGAATGGTAGATTTTAGGTATTCCGTTTTGAAACTCCCGACACCCGTTACTATTCATGAGAATTGTAAAGATACTGTTAATCAGTTTATCTTGCGAGAAACTAATAATTAATCTACAATTTGGATTAGAAGGGATTCCGACCCGAAAGTGCTATAGAACGCATTCAAATTTTTGTTTGGCTTGAAGCCTTAGAAAAATGAGTGCTGGATAGGAATCCAGCACTAGCGATGAGTTTATTCAACCGAAGCGAAAAAGTTTAAATATCTTTATTTCTAAAAGCTTTGAAAACGCCAAAAGCGAAGGTCAGAAAACTGATCAAAAACGTAGTCAAACCACCTAACAATAACACAATAATTGCATATTCGACTACATTATAATTTTGATTAGTTGTTCCAAATTGAAGGAAATGGCTAAAAGAACCCATCCAAAATTAAAAAGACTCCAATGCCAAAATCCTATCTTTTGATTTACACGTTTTCCTGTTTTCCTGTTTTTTTTAGTACAAATTAGATTAGCGCCATCAATCCTGAAATGAGGCTAAATGAGATGGAGATGGAAGATATCCTGATTACGTAAAAGGAATCGTGTAAGATAATATCAAATGTTCGCGAGGCAAATATAGTACCAAGACCCAATAAAAGCGTTGAAGTAATGGCAAATAAAGAATAAGGTGTAAATTTCATCTGACAGAATGGGTTGA
>NZ_NJFZ01000128.1 GCF_002270355.1 Flectobacillus sp. BAB-3569
TCGTCGAACTCTGACTTGCATACCATTGTACTGTTTGACCTGTCGTACAAGTTGCGGTTAAATTCACTACACCACTTCCGCAAACTGCACCATTCGTTACATTACTTGAACTTGGTGCGCTTGGAATTGGGTTAACTGTTCCTACAACTGTTTGACGTGAGTTGGTCGCCGTCTCACAAGTCGTAGTATTATCTTTACAACCTACATAATAAGTCGTAGTCGCTGCAATACTTGGTGCATAGCTGGTGCCTGTCGACAACACTGTTGTCGAGGTCTGACTTGCATACCATTGTACGGTTTGACCTGTTGAACAGGTCGCACTTAAGTTTACAATTCCACTACCACATCTTGAGTTATTAGTTACATTCCCTGCACTTGGTGCGCTTGGGATTGGATTCACTGTTCCTACTACTGCTTGACGTGAGTTCGCCGCGGTTTCACAAGTTGTTGTATTGTCTTTACAGCCTACATAATAAGTTGTCGTGGCCGTAATACTTGGTGCATAACTTGTGCCTGTTGTCAAGACACTTGTCGATGTTTGACTAGCATACCATTGTACTGTTTGTCCTGATGAACATACTGCACTTAGGTTTACTACTCCACTGCCGCAAACTGCACCACCTTGTACATTTGATGAACTTGGTGCTGGTAAGTTTGGATTTACGGTACCTGTTACTCCTTGACGTGTTCCTGTTGTTGTTTCACAAGTCGTTGTGTTGTCTTTACAGCCTACATAATAAGTCGTCGTTGCTGTCAAACTTGGAGCATAGCTTGTGCCTGTTGTCAACACACTTGTTGAGCTCTGACTTGCATACCATTGTACTGTTTGACCTGTTGAACAAGTCGCTGTCAAAGTCACTACACCTGATTCACATCTTGAGGCGCCTACTACGTTATTGGCACTTGGTGCACTTGGGATTGGGTTAACCGTTCCAATTACGCCTTGACGTGAGCCTGTTGCTGTTTCACATGTTGTTGTGTTATCCTTACATCCCACAAAGTATGTTGTCGTGGCTGTGATGCTTGGTGCATAACTTGTACCTGTTGTCAATACACTTGTCGAAGTCTGACTTGCATACCATTGTACTGTTTGACCTGTCGTACAAGTTGCTGTCAAGTTCACTACACCACTTCCGCAAACTGCACCATTCGTTACATTACTTGAACTTGGTGCGCTTGGAATTGGGTTAACTGTTCCTACAACTGTTTGACGTGAGTTGGTCGCCGTCTCACAAGTCGTAGTATTATCTTTACAACCTACATAATAAGTCGTAGTCGCTGCAATACTTGGTGCATAGCTGGTGCCTGTCGACAACACTGTTGTCGAGGTCTGACTTGCATACCATTGTACGGTTTGACCTGTTGAACAGGTCGCACTTAAGTTTACAATTCCACTACCACATCTTGAGTTATTAGTTACATTCCCTGCACTTGGTGCGCTTGGG
>NZ_NJFZ01000129.1 GCF_002270355.1 Flectobacillus sp. BAB-3569
TCCTACATTGGTATCGTATGCGCCTCGCAAGAATACTTTCGCAGTCAATTTCACTACTGACTGACCTACTGATACGCTCGTAATGTTAGATTGAGCAGCCGTTGTTCCGTCAATCGCAACTGGGTCTCCACCGCCATACACGCCAGCTTTGTTTTGGTAGATACCGTTACTCAAAGCTGTTACTGTCAAGCTAAAACTACTATTGCTTCCTGATGGAATACTGCTAGTTCGTGTACATGTTACTACTTGGCCTGACGAACTACAGCTCCAACCTGTGGCTGTACTTGATGATACAAAGCTTAGGCCACTTTGTAATGTATCTTTAACAGTAATCGTGCCAGTTGTAGCTGCACTTCCAAGATTACTTACGGTAATAGTGTAAGTAAAGTTGTCAAAGGCATTTATTGAGCCACTTGGAGCTGCTTTTGCGATACTTAAACGTGGTGCTGCTGGTACTGTTATCGTTACTGTTGCATTAGCACATACCTGTGGTGTAACCAAGGTGTTACATACTTGGTAAACAACTGTTACGGTTGTACCTGGCTCGCTCACAGTTGGTGTATAGCTTAACACACCTGTCGTTGGTGCAAATACTGCTACTCCACTTGCTGTACCACCTGTTCTTGTAACAACAGTGCTCGCTACTGGTAAGAAGTCATCATTCGATAATACACTTACTGTACTCGTCAACCCAAATGGAGCTGTCAACACATCATTAACTGCCGTAGCAACTTGTGGATTCAAGTCTGTTTCGTTTGGATTACCATCTTTATCACAATCTAAGGTTTTCCAGCTTGCACTTACATTGCCTATCACTTGGTCTACCTTGTTGTAACTACATCCATCATTGGGATTCGTGTTGTCACCCAATGTTAATGGATTGTCATCGATACCATTAATCTCATCCTTGTTCGTTACGCCATCGCCATCACAGTCGCCAGTACTTGTCGCTACTAAGGTCACTTGTCCCAAGTTTAAGCTACAAGCACTTAGTGGATTCGTATTGTCAGATGTCGTCAATGGATTACCATCGTACCTGTGGCTTCGTCATAGTTTGTTACACCATCTCCATCACAGTCTGCAGTACGCCATGCCGTTGTCGTACTCGATAAGACTTGGCTTGTAGCACATTTGGGTTCATTGATATGCTGGCAATTATTGAATTTACATTCTCCCATAAGCGCTCTCATTTCTGGGAAGAAATGAGAAAGTTCTTCTTTTCAATATCGATTAAGCCCATTCTTGATACCTGGCGTATCAATAATAAAAGAGTTATCTGCCAATTCGAACATCGTGGCAAAAGTGGTAGTATGAACTCCTTGTTGGCAAATTGGAAATCTCTGAGGTTTTAAGA
>NZ_NJFZ01000130.1 GCF_002270355.1 Flectobacillus sp. BAB-3569
CCAATTTTTTTTTTTTYYWWTTTTTTCTAAAAAAAACTTCGGAGTTAGATGATATGCACAATTTACTTCTCTGTTGCACCTACCAACCTCATCTGGCATGTAATTACCATTCTCATTGTCCCAATATCTTTTAAAGTTCGTTTGCCGCAGCTTGAACACTTGTACAACCTAGTCAGAGCTGTTTAATCTAATGAATATCTAAAATCATAGTTTTAAAAGTTGTAGTTTTAAAGTTACCTACTTACCTAAAGTGTCTTATCTTATTAATAATTAGCACTTTATGAGATTTGTGTATAGGTAGGTAAGAACGGATTGTAGCTATCTTGTAAAGTTACCTAAATATGTTAATTTGCTGGTTATGAGAATATTACTTGTAAATAGGTAAGTAGGTAACTTAATTTCTAGMACAACTCTAATGTATTTGTGAATAGCATTGGCCGACTGATTACTTGCGATGACATTAGGAGCAGCCACTGTGCTAACAGGAGCTTTGTATGCCGTATCTAATACCATTCTACCATCTTTCATTTCAAACTTGATGGGTAGATGTTGACGGAATTCTTTGT
>NZ_NJFZ01000131.1 GCF_002270355.1 Flectobacillus sp. BAB-3569
TGTGAAAGACAATGACGTTTGGTCGTTGTTCTGCCCTCACGAATGCCAGGCATGGATGAATCTTACGGTGAAAAATTTGAAGAACTTTACACTAGCTACGAAAAGCAGGTAAGGCTCGTCGTGTGGTAAAAGCACAAGATTTATGGTTCGAAATTTTGGAAGCACAAACTGAGACAGGTACTCCGTTCATGCTTTTCAAAGAACCACTCGATGGTCCACTCATTAGCGTAACCACGGTCAAGCACATGTAGGATTGCCTTTTCCTACTTGTGCTTGTAGTTTTTCTAGCATCCGAAACATAATGTTTCGACCATATTCCTTGTATTTACCTCTGGTAGTCCACCAACTCATCTGACATACACTTACAGACTCACCCAAAGCTGAGAGCAACGTACTTGTCCAATGATAACCAGGAACACAAATACGTTTATTAGGAGGAGAATAGTATCCTTTTTTTATCCGTGTTAGTCGTTTTGCTTTTGAGCTTTCTACACTACAAAGCCCTTCCAAAAACCAAGATTCAGCCTTTTCTAGCCGACTATCATCCCAAAGCATTAGCGGACGTTTTCCCTGTTTTACTAACGATTCAAGCCTTTTTCGAGTTTGACTAAAGAGAAAATTATCAATGATAGTAGATGTCCATTTTTTGGAACGTAACAGATTACTGATGCGCTTTGTCCCAGCGGGAGCATGTGAAAAACCGCAAATATAGCCACCTAACTCACTAAGCAATAAGCCCATAGAGTTGTGTCGATGCAATAAAATGGCAACTATTAAATCGTAAAAAGTACGAACTAAACGCTTATCCAGAACAGAATCTAACGATAACTGGACGTCAGCAAGATAAAGGTCAAGTTTATGAAGAAGTAAATGAGAGAGTCTTGACTTACTCGATTTTATGTCATTATTTTGTAGAAATGCTTTATGCATAGAAACCTCCTGTTTGTTTGTGTTTGTCGTAATTCACAAAGTAAACAAGGAGGTTTCGTTTTTAAAAGTCTTCACGAAAAATTCGGGATGACTCATGTTTCTCATAGCGGGCGACTTAAGTCGCCCGCTATGAGAA
>NZ_NJFZ01000132.1 GCF_002270355.1 Flectobacillus sp. BAB-3569
ATAGATGGCCAATTCCTGATGAGTTTCATCAAGAAGTCGTAAATGAGCGTGACAATGGCTAATAATTTGAGGGTATTCTCGAAAAACCATAACCTTGGAGATTCAATAGCTAGCTCAGTTTTGGCGAATCTAAACGCCTGTTCAATATTCCATCGGTGCATGTAGCTATGACATATTTCCCAAGCATCCTTAGCTGATTCTACAGGCAATGAGGTTAATAAATAGAGTGGTGACTGATAGTTTTTGGTATCTCTCACTATTACTAACGACAAGTTAATATCTTCAAAACTAGGGTGTTGTACTTGAGTCCAAGCAATAGAAATGCTCTTGAGAATCTTTCTCTGAGAATCGAGCACAATCTTTTTACTTCTAGCTTTAAAAGAGCGAGCTAGAAGATGGGTTTGCTTTTTACCTTTAGTTGAGTGTATAAGTAAATGATTCTTCTTCCATCGGACTAGGAAATCTTGTTCGAAGTTCGTAAACCACTCGATGGTCCACTCATTAGCGTAACCACGGTCAAGCACATGTAGGATGCCTTTTCCTACTTGTGCTTGTAGTTTTTCTAGCATCCGAAACATAATGTTTCGACCATATTCCTTGTATTTACCTCTGGTAGTCCACCAACTCATCTGACATACACTTACAGACTCACCCAAAGCTGAGAGCAACGTACTTGTCCAATGATAACCAGGAACACAAATACGTTTATTAGGAGGAGAATAGTATCCTTTTTTTATCCGTGTTAGTCGTTTTGCCTTTGAGCTTTCTACACTACAAAGCCCTTCCAAAAACCAAGATTCAGCCTTTTCTAGCCGACTATCATCCCAAAGCATTAGCGGACGTTTTCCCTGTTTTACTAACGATTCAAGCCTTTTTCGAGTTTGACTAAAGAGAAAATTATCAATGATAGTAGATGTCCATTTTTTGGAACGTAACAGATTACTGATGCGCTTTGTCCCAGCGGGAGCATGTGAAAAACCGCAAATATAGCCACCTAACTCACTAAGCAATAAGCCCATAGAGTTGTGTCGATGCAATAAAATGGCAACTATTAAATCGTAAAAAGTACGAACTAAACGCTTATCCAGAACAGCCTTGACTCGTCCAGAAAAGGGTGATATTGGTGGGCATTTTACCCTAACATGGCAAAAATTAAAGGAGAATGGGTCATCATTGCAGATCACTCATCGTAGGGGGCTTTCGGCTTACAGGTATCAGCTTTCAG
>NZ_NJFZ01000133.1 GCF_002270355.1 Flectobacillus sp. BAB-3569
GTCAAGCAGTAGTAGGAACAGTGAATCCAATCCCAAGCGCACCAAGTGCAGGGAATGTAACTAATAACTCAAGATGTGGTAGTGGAATTGTAAACTTAAGTGCAACATGCTCAACAGGCCAAACAGTACAATGGTATGCAAGTCAGACCTCGACAACAGTGTTGTCGACAGGCACCAGCTATGCACCAAGTATTGCAGCGACTACGACTTATTATGTAGGTTGTAAAGATAATACTACGACTTGTGAGACGGCGACCAACTCACGTCAAACAGTTGTAGGAACAGTTAACCCAATTCCAAGCGCACCAAGTTCAAGTAATGTAACGAATGGTGCAGTTTGCGGAAGTGGGGTAGTGAATTTGACAGCAACTTGTACGACAGGTCAAACAGTACAATGGTATGCAAGTCAGAGTTCAACAAGTGTATTGACAACAGGTACAAGTTATGCACCAAGCATCACAGCCACGACAACATACTTTGTTGGATGTAAGGATAACACAACAACATGTGAAACAGCAACAGGCTCACGTCAAGGCGTAATTGGAACGGTTAACCCAATCCCAAGTGCACCAAGTGCAAGTAATGTAGTAGGGGCATCAAGATGTGAAGCAGGTGTAGTAACCTTGACAGCAACATGTTCAACTGGTCAAACAGTACAATGGTATGCAAGTCAGAGCTCAACAAGTGTATTGACAACAGGTACAAGTTATGCCCCAAGTTTGACAGCAACGACTACTTATTATGTAGGCTGTAAAGACAACACAACGACTTGTGAAACGACAACAGGAACACGTCAAGGAGTAACAGGTACAGTAAATCCAAACTTACCAGCACCAAGTTCATCAAATGTACAAGGAGGTAGGTACTCTTTCGTTAGCTCAAAGGCAGATGTTGATTCGTTAATTCCATTGCTGAAGTGATAAAATGTTTAAATTAAGGGATAAAGAGAACAGATTACAAAGAGACAAAGTGGAAGGTTTGGGCTATGTATGGGCATTCGGCACTTGGCTATGGGCACTCGGCATAATGTTGCTAAGCTGTTTAGCCTAGCTCATAATGCTTCATGTAGAGCAGATTTGGGCTGTACGAAGAAGATATTAGGTTACCCGCGATAGGCATTAGGCTATATGCCAT
>NZ_NJFZ01000134.1 GCF_002270355.1 Flectobacillus sp. BAB-3569
CCCGTAATGTCGCCTGTAGCAGTTACGCTAAAAGTTACAGCAGTACCTTCGCATACTGTTTGAGTTTCGGGATCATCTGTAATGTCTACTGGAATTTTTACCACTAAGTCGGCAGCATTACTTGTTACGCTTTGACTAGCACAAGCACCAGTACCCGACACCTCAACTTTGTAGGAACCTTCATCACATACATCACAAATACTTGCGATATTATAAGTAGCGCTATTAGCTCCTACAATATCTTCATTGTTCAATATCCACTGATACCCACCTACATTACTAGCAGTAACACTAAAGGTGTAAGTTTCGCCTACGCATTTGGTAGCGCCAACTGGGTTAACAGAAATGCTTGGTTTAGCATTAACATTTAAAGTAGCTTCAGTACTGGTTTGATCTCCACAAGTTCCTTTTACTACGACTGAATATTTATCACCATTCATCGAGGTTTGGGCAGTGATGCCATACGTCGATGCAGTTGCGCCAGTAAGGATTTGCCCATTTTTGTACCATTGATACCCCGTAATGTCGCCTGTAGCAGTTACGCTAAAAGTTACAGCAGTACCTTCGCATACTGTTTGAGTTTCGGGATCATCTGTAATGTCTACTGGAATTTTTACCACTAAGTCGGCAGCATTACTTGTTACGCTTTGACTAGCACAAGCACCAGTACCCGACACCTCAACTTTGTAGGAACCTTCATCACATACATCACAAATACTTGCGATATTATAAGTAGCGCTATTAGCTCCTACAATATCTTCATTGTTCAATATCCACTGATACCCACCTACATTACTAGCAGTAACACTAAAGGTATAAGTTTCGCCTACACATTTGGTAGCGCCAACAGGATTGATAGAAATGCTTGGTTTAGCATTAACATTTAAAGTAGCTTCAGTACTGGTTTGATCTCCACAAGTTCCTTTTACTACGACTGAATATTTATCACCATTCATCGAGGTTTGGGCAGTGATGCCATACGTCGATGCAGTTGCGCCAGTAAGGATTTGCCCATTTTATACCATTGATACCCCGTAATGTCGCCTGTAGCAGTTACGCTAAAAGTTACAGCAGTACCTTCGCATACTGTTTGAGTTTCGGGATCATCTGTAATGTCTACTGGATTTTACCACTAAGTCGGCAGCATTACTTGTTACGCTTTGACTAGCACAAGCACCAGTACCCGACACCTCAACTTTGTAGGAACCTTCATCACATACATCACATACATCACAAATACTTGCGATATTATAAGTAGCGCTATTAGCTCCTACAATATCTTCA
>NZ_NJFZ01000135.1 GCF_002270355.1 Flectobacillus sp. BAB-3569
GTCTACTGTAGCAAAATTCAACAATCAAGATAGCCTTAACCACAAAACGGCTTCGATTATCTCAAACGTTGGCGCTCAGTACACCGCCTCGATCATTTCGAATTTCAATGATACCGCTTCAATTATCTCGAACTTCTAAGAATAGCCCTTTTTATCAATAACAACACAACATTCAAAAATTTAAAACTCTTATTGCCATGAAATCTATCACAACTAACAACAAGCTTTCTGTTTCTAAATCTACTGTAGCAAAATTCAACAACCAAGATACCCTTAACCACAAAACGGCTTCGATTATCTCAAACGTTGGCGCTCAGTACACTGCCTCGATCATTTCGAATTTCAATGATACCGCTTCAATTATCTCGAACTTCTAAGAACAGCCCTTTTTTACCAATAACAACACAACATTCAAAAATTTAAAACTCTTATTGCCATGAAATCTATCACAACTAACAACAAGCTTTCTGTTTCTAAGTCTACTGTAGCAAAATTCAACAATCAAGATAGCCTTAACCACAAAACGGCTTCGATTATCTCAAACGTTGGCGCTCAGTACACCGCCTCGATCATTTCGAATTTCAATGATACCGCTTCAATTATCTCGAACTTCTAAGAATAGCCCTTTTTATCAATAACAACACAACATTCAAAAATTTAAA
>NZ_NJFZ01000136.1 GCF_002270355.1 Flectobacillus sp. BAB-3569
ACGCATACGAGGTTTGATTTCTGAGGATTGCGCCCAAACTATATTTGGTAAAAACAGCGCAGAGTAGCAAAATAATAAAAGGGATTTTTTCATCGATTAAAAAGGTTTTATTGCCAACTTAAATTTTACTCGACCCGAGTGTTTTCTTGTGATTGGATAAAAAAGCGAAAAGACTGATTTTTGTAGTTACGACACAAACAAAAAAACAGCTTTTTCTGTGGCACAGAGTCCATCTACAAATATATATGAAATACTTAGAAGCTTAGGCATTGTCAAGCATAAAAAGCGACAGGAGTTTATTTGTGATATAGTAGAAGGTCTCATAGAGAGTCGTTCGGTACATTTTTCACAGATAGCAGCCAAGATAAAAGGCAAAGCCAAAGTCGCCTCTATAGAGCGAAGGATACAAGATTTTTTTCAAAAGGTATCCTTTGATTATTTACAGTTGGGAGTATTCTTCATGGGTTTTGTGCCACACCAACGAGTAGTAGTCAGCATAGACCGTACAGAATGGGATTTTGGAGGCACTCAAATCAATATTTTGTGTGCAGTCGTGAGCATCGGCAAAATGGCTATACCTATATACTTTGAGATGTTGGACAATAATAGTGGGAATAGTCATACAAATGATAGAATAGCGTTATTGAAGTCTATCATTGCTATCATAGGTACGGATAGGATTGCACTACTGGTTATGGACAGAGAGTTTGTTGGTAATAAATGGTGGGCATGGCTACAAAAACAAGGCATAAACTTTTGTGTACGTGTCCCTGCCAGTCATAAGATTACGCTCATAGATGGCTCTACTGCCACGGCAGAAGAGTTATTGCAGGATAAAAAGAGCTATTATGCACCTGTACATCAAGCCACAAGTAGCTTCTATCAACGATGCTTATTTGCAAACGGTTAGCTACGAATTGAATGATGGCACGAAAGGAACAGTTCAATACTCAGCTATATCACCTGGAGCGATTCCTGTAACTGTAACAGGAACGAAAAGCTTTACAGTGACCAAAGTAAGTAACCAATGTG
>NZ_NJFZ01000137.1 GCF_002270355.1 Flectobacillus sp. BAB-3569
CCATCATTGATAAAACGGCATTTGAAAATAGTTTGGCTTCTAGGATTTTGGCAGCTTCCAATTCTGTACTTCCCACCAAATCTTTGACTTCGGCTTTGGCAAAATCCTTAGCTAGCAAGAATTTCTTTTCATTAAAGGAAACTGCTTTTGCGTCTCGGTTTTATTGAGTAAGAATTAAATTCTTAGTACAGAGATATCATAAGCTATTGGGTAATTAGTATTGCTCGACTCTGGTATCTCTACCTATACATCTGCAACCTATCAACGTTGTCATCTACAACGGCCCTTATTTGGAATACTCATCTTCAGGTCAGTTTCGCACTTAGATGCTTTCAGCGCTTATCTGGTCCCGACGTAGCTACTCAGCTATGCCCTTGGCAGGACAACTGATACACCAGAGGTCAGTCCAACTCGGTCCTCTCGTACTAAAGTCAGAACCTGTCAATATTCCTACGCCCACAACAGATAGGGACCGAACTGTCTCACGACGTGAACCCAGCTCGCGTGCCACTTTAATCGGCGAACAGCCGAACCCTTGGGACCTTCTCCAGCCCCAGGATGTGACGAGCCGACATCGAGGTGCCAAACCTCCCGTCGATGTGAGCTCTTGGGGGAGATCAGCCTGTTATCCCCAGAGTACCTTTTATCCTTTGAGCGATGGCTATTCCATACTATACCACCGGATCACTATATCCTACTTTCGTACCTGATCGACTTGTTTGTCTCACAGTCAAGCACCCTTTTGCTATTGCACTCTACGCACGGTTACCAAGCGT
>NZ_NJFZ01000138.1 GCF_002270355.1 Flectobacillus sp. BAB-3569
TGCATCAAAAGCCGAATTGGAAATTATTATTCCGATTCGGCTTTTTTTATTGGAGCTGTGAAAAGTTTTTGATTATGAGGTAGTAATCAATACAATGTTATCTTGCAAAAATATGATAATACCCCAACTTTACTCAAAACCTACTTTATGATAAAGCCCATTTATGTTTATGACCAGCAGATACTAGAGCAACCATGTCCTGACGTACCTCATAACTCGCCAATACTTACTAATTAGTTCAGACGAACGTTTTGAAGCTTACCGTAAAGGAACTCTAAACAAGATTCGCTACCAAAATGCACCCAAACCAGAGCCAAAGGGTCTAACTGACCTTGAAAAGGCTACGATTGTAAACAACTTCTGGAAATATGTGAAAGATGTGTTCTACCCACAACGCAACTATACCCCAATTGAGTCCGAAATCAAGAAAGTGATCCACAGAGACGTGTTTAATGGTTTTAAAAATGAGAATCCAAAGGAAAATACCTTCGAATTCTGGCAGATTTATAGCATGACTCTCCAGTATTGGGCAGATAAAAAGCAAGCTTTTGACGCTCGTAAGGATAGAGAGGCATATCACCCAACAAAATACTTCTCGAAAGACTACGGAACACACCAAAAACAAGGATTCTTAGTAGTGCTCCAATGGGCTAAAAAAGCCGAAAAATCACTCAGAGAGATAGAATTCGAAAAAGAGCTTGAGCGTGCCAAATTGACTATGATTCAATACCCAATGACAGGTGTTGTACCACGTGGTCAAGGGAATAAAATCAAGGATATTACCCAATTAGCCCAATATTTTAATCGCAAGTTGAGCGTAAAAACCAATAGTGACTATGTACAAAAATTCAACAACTTTCTAACAACAACTAACTTTCTAAGACCATGCAACCAACAACATCAGCACCAGTAGTTAAATGGAAATTAAAGTACATATTACCCAACGGTGTTTGGCTTCCAATCAAAGGAGCATCCGATTTAATCATCTTTGGTAGAAATAGTTCCGAACGCCTCAAAGCAGCTTGTAAGCTTGTGAGCGGTTTTAAAGACCCAATAGACAATGCTTATATCTACGAAGTAGGTTACAATGGCAAAATGATTGCCCAGTACGACAAGACTTTGAAAAGTTCTTAATGTGCGACTCGCAAAATTGATAGCAAATTGAAAGACCAGGGAATTGCTGCAGCTCTCTTTTAAGCAAATTTTGATAGCAAAATTCAAGGCAGCTCATACCGATCAAATACCGCTCAGGCAAAAGTCCACTCTAAATTGATAGCAAAATGAAATTTCAATCTCAAAACACCTTGATTGTAGCAATACTCTCCGTTGCTGGCGTATTGTAAGCTTTTTCACAGAAAGAACCACCGCCAAGTTGAAATACAGACACATTCTAGCATATCAACAG
>NZ_NJFZ01000144.1 GCF_002270355.1 Flectobacillus sp. BAB-3569
CCTAAAGAAAGTTGTTCCAATGCTAGTCGATACCTGACCTTTACTTCGAATGATGGGTACTGCTACCGTTAGTGGTGCAATGACATTAGCAGTATTGCTTTTCCAATTAGATTCCCTCAGATATGAACTAGGGAGCAATAAGCCTTTCTTTACGCTGCCATCTTGCATGGTAAAATCAATCAAACGACCTTTGGCAAACTTATCGTTGGTATAGGCTTGAAGGATATTTCCTGTAACAATCAAAGCTGAAACACGGTCTTTGGATTGTGAGGTAATTGCTCTTTGCCATTGTTCCAACACATTATCATTGGACAAAAACTTCGATTGGCTCATAATTCCTGAGAGCTTGCCAAAATCATTGCCTGTGATGCCAAAGGTTTGCTTTTGACGCCATTGGAGACGGCTATGTCAATCTCAAAGGTGTTTAATTGTATTTGACCATCTTCGTATGGCTTTACACCCAAACATACCCCTGTGACATAACTATTGTCGGATTGTGGAACYATACAAAAGGSCTTYCTAWTTGCTTTGGACAAGCCTTTATTATCCGTAAATACCCTCGAAGCCATGGCAGCACAACTCAAAGATATGTACAGTGCCGACACGCTACTTTGCCCGATGATTGATGCACGTCGTATGGAGGTTTACTGTGGTGTTTGGAATGCTGCTATGGAAATATCAGTGAAATTGAAGCCAAAATTAT
>NZ_NJFZ01000145.1 GCF_002270355.1 Flectobacillus sp. BAB-3569
CCTAAATCTGTATTGGAACAAACTCTTTTGAAACACGCATAATAGAAACTAGGAAAGTATTTTATGATTTTCCGTTTCGCAATTATTCGATTTCAATTGTTTTTATACAAGGGCGAAGTTAGATTTTTCTGGCTTCGCCTTTTTATTTCAAGAAAGAGCGAATAAATAGGAAAAGGTTATTAGTTAACAGTATGCTGGTTATTTGAAGATATTCATAATCAAAAGGTTATAGTCAAATTTTGCCTCAGTTATACTATTAATTTAATCTTTCACACTACTTAAGTATTAGTGCAAATAAAATATTTAATTTTTTATTTAGGGACAAGGCAACAGGCACTAGGCAAAGAGTTTAAATATGTTTTTTAGTAACGATAGATACGTTTTTGCCGAATGCCCAAAGCTGAAAGCCAAAGGCTCAAAAATTAAATTCTATTTTGCCTACTAACTTATTACCAATAACTTGCCTTAAATATTCCAATTCTTTMACTTTTTTGTCTCTCAGATTGTTTAG
>NZ_NJFZ01000146.1 GCF_002270355.1 Flectobacillus sp. BAB-3569
CTCTTGTTCTTTAATGTTAATATTCATAAACTGTAGAGGATTTAAAATTTTTGAGTAGATTTTCGCCCTTGTTGAAATTCTCTCCAACAAACTGACGTAAGCAACAAGTAGCATAATAACAGACTTTTGTTGTCGCTAGGCTCATTGGAGAAAACTCCAGCGAGGGCATGAGGCATAACTAGATTAATACCTCTCCAGAAAAAAATCTTTTCCTAGTTCTAACTCATCCAAATAATAATGAATATCCTCAAGTTCATTCAAATACCCACTTGGTGGTACGCTCACCACGATTTTATTCCATGGTTTCCAGACATCTTTTAATATTCCATGGTTAGTCCTTTCATAGTGCTCTTTTAACCATGCTTTAACCATTGAAATATTTTTTGAAATGATATCGCCATACTTGGCAACTTTATTCGAATCATAAACAGGCTTATGCTGTCCTTTTTCATTTACTAGGTAATAATCCACAAAGGGTTCGCCCTCTTTTATTTCAAATGTCATGATTATACTTTCGTACTTCTTTTAAAGTTAACCTCCGCAAGGTCGTAGAAAACTAATGCCTTTGCCATTGCATGTGGAAAATCGGTTGATCGAAGCATTGCACTTTCGTATTCTTCCTTAATGATTCTTTCTTCATTAAACCAATACCTGAACTCATAATTACCATTAGGATGCAATGTGATTACAATATCACTATAGAGTTCTCCATGTTGAGCTTTATAAATTAATAGTTCCTTCAATGCATCATAATATTCCATAAATGCTTCTCTATTACTGTCAATAATATTGCTCAACGATTCATCATAGAAATATAAATATGCTCTGGCGTTTGGGCATAATCTTTCTTCCTGCTGAAACACCACCGCTTAGCAAATGACGTCATGCTCTTCTAAAATTGAGTTAGCTTTCTGTTAATACATCAGGGTCGCGGTCAAA
>NZ_NJFZ01000147.1 GCF_002270355.1 Flectobacillus sp. BAB-3569
AAAATTAAATTGCATTATTAAGCTGTAAGCCGTAGGCATTAGGCAAAAGCTCGTATTATTTCATAAGAAGTATTTTTAACTTTTAGCCTACTGCATAAAGCCTAGAGCTTAAAGCAGTGAAATTATTTTAATTTTGCCTTAGTACTTAAGTAATCGTGCAGAATAAGATTTAAGTTATGTGTTTAGGGATAAGGCAACAGGCACAAGGCAAAGAGTGTTAAAATGTTTTTATTAACCACCATGCTTTTTTACAAAGCCCACCGCCGAAAGCTGGTACCTGAATGCCTTGGGCACAAAAATCAAATTCTATTTTGCCCACTAACTTACAAAAAAAAGACCGTTCGGGTGTAGAACGGTCTTTTTTGTATCATATTTTTCAGGAAATTATCATAGATTTTATACAATCGTCTCG
>NZ_NJFZ01000148.1 GCF_002270355.1 Flectobacillus sp. BAB-3569
TCAGATGTCAGTTTGTTATTTTTTCTTGATAGATAAATTTCATCATCAATTTTGTTTCTAACATCTGAAAATGCGTTGTTGACTCTTTCAATATAATTACTTGGATACTTTGAATTGAACTTTGAATTAATTGCTCTTTTTAGCAACGCTTTGTGATAGCGGTCAGCAATTGAAAAATGCCATGCAATCCGTTGAAAATGAAGGAAAAGGCGTGATTTTGTATATGTTCCAAGATGGTAAGAGTGCCAACTTAATGAGCGATTTAAAAAATACAAACTACAGGAAATGGGTGTCAATCAAAGTACGGAAATTACACCAAACGATGAGAGAGACTATGGAATTGGCGCACAAATTTTGAGAGATTTAGGTATTTCAAAAATCAAATTGCTGACAAATAACCCTAAAAAACGTGCAGCATTATTCGGTTACGGTCTCGAAATTGTGGAGACTGTGACCTTGGGATAATGATTTATTAAGTTGAATTTCAACGCTAGAGACGCAATGATTGCGTCTTAAGCTGAGTGAAATCATCAAAAAAGCGGTCGAAAACAATTTTCGACCGCTTTTTGATTCAGTTTCAAAACTGTTCAAAAATAAGTCCAAGACCAAGTCTTGAACTAGTAATAAGAAATCCATTTTGTATTCCTTTCTTTTTATGTAAATTTAATTCGAAAAATCTTCGCTTTATTTACTTTTGCTTTTGTTTTATTTCGAATCTGAAAGTATAGAATGATATTGCAGGTTTTTCTATATTTGCTCGCAAATTAGTACAAAAAATATTTTCGTTTTGTTTCTTTTATTTGTTTTTGTTTTCTATTTTTGTTTCAAGATGAACAAAAGAGCAAAGGAAGCTTTAAATTACCTAGACATTATGCTCCCAAATCAACGTAGAGAAAAGATTTTAGAATTATTAAAAGAAGA
>NZ_NJFZ01000150.1 GCF_002270355.1 Flectobacillus sp. BAB-3569
ATCTCCACCACCTGTTACATAAGCCGTGTTCTTCACTGGTAAGCCCGATGCTGGTGCCGCCGTTGGATTCACTGTCAATACTATCGTGCTACTACCATTAGCTGCTATCGAAGCTGTTGTTGTACAAGTCACTGCTTGACCCACTGCACTACAAGTCCAACCTGAACCACTGAATGTCACATAACTCAACTCACTTGGTAAGTTATCCGTTACGGTAATCGTTCCTGTGCTCGCAGCTAATCCTGTGTTGTTTACCGTCAAGGTATAGTTGAAATTCGTTCCTACTGTTGCTACACTTGGTCCAGTTTTACTACTACCAAATTCGGTGTTGGTGGGTTTGTAATTACTGTGGTTACGCTGTTAGACGTTTCTGCGCTTGTGTCTCCACCGCCTACTACGCTACCTACGTTGGTGTAAGTGCCTGCTTGCGTTGGTTTCACCGTCAAACTCATCGAGCTACTACCACTCACTGCTATCACTCCACTATTCGTACAAGTCACCAATTGTCCTGTTGCACTACAGCTCCAGCCATTGCCACCACCACTCACAAACTGTAAGCCTGTTGGTAAGTTGTCTGTCACCGTAACTACTCCCGCTGTTGAGGCCGTTCCTGAGTTTGTTACTACCAACGTGTAATCATAGTTCGTACCCAAGAAGTTTTCACTGCGGCTCAATTTTTCGTTATTCAATAATTGGTATAATTTAAGATTCTTTGTCGAAAATGGAGTCGATAGTTAAACCCTCTATAAAATCCTTTTATCCCTGATTTATGTTGAAAAGTCGTGGCACTAAACCCATTGTAAAGGGTGTCGGTTGTCGTAGGG
>NZ_NJFZ01000168.1 GCF_002270355.1 Flectobacillus sp. BAB-3569
TCATTTTTTTATGAAAGAAACACTTTTTATGGAGAGGAGATAGTGATACTGGAGAGGGTGTTTAGTGCGAAGTTGGGGTGAGGTTCTATTTTTAGGGAAGCTTACACTTTGCAAYAATAAAAAACAAACCTCTCTTAAATCGCTTTAAAAGAGGTTTGAATGTGTATTCAGTAAGAGGTTTTTTATAGAAAAAGAGTTGTGCAACAGCTACCCGTGTTAGCCGTAGTTTTATTTGATTTTCTCAGTATTAATTTTCAACAAGGAAACTTTATTTTACTTGTTTCATTGTCCCAAAAAATACTGCCGACTTGTGATTTCTATTTTGAGAAGAAGGATAGATGATTCCTGATAGTTTATTTTTCTTTTGGTGTTAAAAGGATACCTAAGGAATTCGGTAACGACTTGAGTTGGAACATATTCTGTATGTTCTTTTCCATCTTTTTTATTTCTTTAGTCATATCTCTAACAAAAGAGTGCAAAACAAAACCAAATAGTTATTTTTCTTGCTCTAATTCCAAAGTAGAGCTCCTAGAAATCACCCTTTAAGCTACAAATACTCAACAATCAATCTGATTTAATGTGGTATTGATTGGG
>NZ_NJFZ01000169.1 GCF_002270355.1 Flectobacillus sp. BAB-3569
AAAAGTATTTGTAAAAGAAGGAGACTATGTACAMAARGGGCAGCTTCTTTTTACAATCAAACCAGAGATATATTCTGAACAAGTCAATGGAAGCAATGCAGCATTAAAAGTCGCTTTAGCAAATCAGGCAGTAGCTAGATTAGAAATCGATAAAATTGCTCCACTAGTAGCAGGTAAAGTTGTATCTGAAATCCAATTAAAGTCTGCCCAAGTTGCGTATGAATCAGCAACGGCACAGGTCGAGCAAGCAAAGGCTGCTCTGAGTTCATCGAGAATAAACTATAACTTCACTAGTATTAAAGCACCGGTAAGTGGGTACATTGGACGTATTCCAAGCAGGCTTGGTAGCTTGGTGGGACCAACAGATGCAATACCACTGACAACACTATCAGACATAAAAACAGTATATGTTTATTTCTCAATAAGTGAAGTAGAATTTCTTAGAATGAAAAGATCA
>NZ_NJFZ01000171.1 GCF_002270355.1 Flectobacillus sp. BAB-3569
TTGAATGGAAACCTTAGATTCGACCAGTAAGAAATGCGGGCTATCGTCGCATATATGGACTGGATAGGCTCCCCACAAAGAAAACAGAAAAGGTTGCTGTTTTTGAGGCCATTGCTTCAACAATGGGAATGACACCCTTTGCAGTAGAGAAGGATTGGTGGGTAAGTCGTACACTTGAAATCATATTTCAGATGGATATTGCAAAACACCTAGTGTTCAAAGGTGGAACCTCTCTTAGTAAAGCTTGGAAGCTTATCAACAGATTTTCTGAAGACATTGATTTGGCAATAGATAAAGAGTATTCGGATTTACAGGAGAACTAGGAAAGAATCAAAGGGATAAACTCAGAAAAAAGCAGGAGCATATACCACTGGAACTTTCTTTGAAGAATTAAAACAAGCATTTGATGCTAAGGGATACAAGCGTTGAATTTTGTCGTGATTGAAGCAAAAGATA